>DATBGH010000048.1:0-66421 GCA_036558085.1 Hyphomicrobiaceae bacterium | reverse complement strand
CACGGGAAGAGATAATACCTGGACAGAATCCCGTGTGCGCGCGTTCCGCAGCGATCACGGTATCCCGGTTTATCGGGAGGGTGAGCGTGCAGAGCGCGGTGAGTTGAATTTGCTAGAAGCTGCGGCGACGCTCGGCACGTGTCACATGACCGTATTACGATTGATTCGGAAAGGGACCCTCGAAGCTCGGCAAGCATGCAAGGGTGCCCCATGGGTCATCAAAGCGTCAGCTCTTGCTGCTCTGGATCGATCGATGATAGGGCGGCGCCGTGCGCTAACATCGAATCCCGACCAAAAAAGCCTGGAGTTCTAATCACGTAGGAAGGTGCGCAGTATGACGACGCGTTCTCGACCACGGCGATTAAAGTTTGGTTAGGTTCGAACGGTGTAAGCGAACGGCTCAGGTCGTTGAGCGGCTTTTGCTTCTTCGGCTTACGCATTGATGGGCTCCATCGGCTGGTTGCTATCCGCGCCGATGGAGCCATCGCTTGAATAATTATCTCCGGATGGACGCGATGTCATCGCCGCTCGCCCCATAGCATCTGAGCAGATGCGCAACATCTGCTGGCAATAGTCTCAGGCTTGGAGGGTCGAGATCCTATTCAAGAGCGCTAATGCAGCATGGCAGTCTGCGCCCTCGCGATGCTCACGATAAGTCTCCAGAACGGGCGCCAAAATGTCATGAGCGCGATTGCTGTCACAGTCTCCGATAAACAGTCCCGCAAGGTCCAGTGCTGCCCGGAGTGCTGTCGATCTCGCTGAAGCGGCGATCGAAGGCGAGCTGCTGGGCGGTGATGCGCCGGTCACGGATCACAGTGACACCGCTTCGGTCGAACGTCGCCTCGATCTCGGCGAACGTTCCCTCGTCGAGCGGCGCTGCCAGATCGAGGCCGGTGATCTCGGTGGCCGCGTCCGACGCCCAGCGACCTCATTTGCATTCCACTGGGCGATGTGCATGACCTTGACGGCGTTGCCGATCACGTCGGCGGGGCGCTTCTGGCCTTTGGGTCCCTTGGGTCATATGCTGCGCCGGGCCAAGTGACTATGCTTGCCGATAACAACGGTAGGGGGATGGTGAAATGAGTTACATGCTGGGCGGCGGCCAAGTCATCGTCGGACTGGTCGTCTTAGTGGCATGGTGGCTGGCGCTGCGTTTGCTTCGGCGCCTGAACGAGGCCAAGCCCCTTTCTTCAATTGGCTTCGCCTTCTGGCCCAGCCTCCTCCTGATCTGGCTGGTTGGCGGGTGCATCCTGATGCTACGCGGCATCGGCGCGGTATGATGCAACACCTGCACTAGAACATGGATCACCACACCTACTCGGCGCTCTTGGGCATCATTGCCTACCTGTCAATGTGGGTACTTGTGCAGGATCGTGGTGGCCGCAATCCGCTGCTGGCTCCTGAGGCGTGCGGCGTCGATGAGCATTTGCCCTGCCCAGCGGTACACGTTCCGCACGCGCAAAAGCTCGCGCATCAAACGCATCCGCTCTCGCTGTTCGGCGGGTGACATGACCAATGCGCGCTCGAGTGCCTCGCCCATGGCGTACATGTCGTAAGGGTTGACCAACACAGTTTCCGACAGCTCGCGCGATGCGCCGGCGAAGGTCGAAAGGACAAGAACGCCCTGTTCGTCATCGCGGGACGCGACGAACTCCTTGGCCACCAGGTTCATGCCGTCGTGCAAGCTCGAGACGATGCACACGTCCGCGGCGCGGAACAGCTCGAAGACCTCGTGGGGTTCGTGGTGGCGGATCACCAGGATGATGGGTTTGTAAGCACCGTATCCATGGCGAGCGTTGATGTCCTCCGCCAGCGCCTCGGCTTGTTTCTGGAGGGTGGTGTAGGCGGCGAGCTTGCTGCGTGTCGGTGCGGCCGCTTGGATGAAGGCAAGTTGACCCTTCCAGGATGGACGGCGGTTGAGAAGCTCATCGACCGCGTTCATGCGGTCCAGGATGCCCTTCGTGTAATCGAAGCGCTCGATGCCGACGGCGATGTGGACCTCCTGCGGCAAGCCGAATCGCTCTCGCACAACCTCTCGGCAGCGCTCAACCGGCGCCTGGTTCGCGAGCGCTATTGGCGGCCACTCGATCGAGATGGGGTATGGGCGGATCATCGTCTCCACCCCTTCGACCGTCACCGAGCTGCTCTCGCGGTCGATCCGGCTCTCGACGAAGCGATCAGTCGCCTCGAGGAAATTGTTGCAATGGAACTGCGTGTGGAAGCCAAGGATCGTGCTCCCGAGCAGCCCATGGATGATCTCCTTGCGCCATGGGCAAATCCCGAACGTTTCGGCATTGGGCCAAGGGATGTGCCAGAAAGTGACGATGGTGGCATTGGGCAGTCGTTCGCGGATCATGGCGGGCAGGAGCGCGAAGTGATAGTCGTGGACGAGCACAACGGGATCTGCGGAGGTCGCCTCCTTCACGACGGCGTCGGCGAAGCGCTGGTTGATCGTCACGTACTGTTGCCAGTCCTCGAGCCGGAAGCTGGGGCGCACGAACGCGATATGGCAGAGCGGCCATAGTCCCTCGTTGGCAAATCCGTAATAGTAGCCCTCCTGCTCGTCCTCGGTGAGCCAGATGCGACGCAGGGTGTAGGCGGGATCGCCTGGGGGGACACGGATGCGGTCATGCGCGTCCACGGTCTCGCGATCTGCCGTGCCGCTCCCATGCGCGATCCATTTGCCTCCGCAAGCCCGCATCACCGGCTCGAGTGCCGCTACAAGACCACTTGCCGGAATTTGCAGCGCAATCGAGCCATTGCTGCGATTGTGAATGTAGGGCTCGCGGTTGGATACGGCGATCACCTCGGCCCCTGGGAGGCGCTCCTCCAGCAGCCGGCGCAGGGTCTCGGGCGACCATTGCACTTGCAGCCCGTCGCCCTCTCTGCGGTCCGGCCGGAACTCGCGCAGGAGCAAGCGCATCTGGGCGGGAATGAGCATGTCGTCGACACGACGTGTCGGTGACTGTATGCCTTTTGCCGCATCAGCTACCGCGGAACGGACAAGTCTCGACCAGCCGCGCAGGATGCCAAGCACGGCCGCAGTAGCTAGCAGACCAATCCCTAAGATGACACCAAGGAGTGCGGCTGCCGCATAGAGACGGGCTCTGGATGCGCGTTCGCTCACGAAGCTGAGATCGTGGAGAATGATCAGATGCCCGCGGTTGGCACCGGAGGTCAGCGGGAAAGCGCCCACGAGCAGAGGATGGGAGGCATCGAATGCCCGCGCGAACGTGTCCGTCTTCGTGCGTGGCACGCTTTTGCAATTGATGCTGCCAGGCATCCGCTTGGTGGGAAATTCGAGATCGCCAGCTTCGGTGCAGTAGCCGAGTCCGAGGACCCTCTCGTCCTCGGCGATGCGCTCGAAAAAAGGCACGAGAGAACCGCTGTTCGCCGTAGCGAGGCCGGAAGCGACCTGATCGCGGACAGAGTTGAAGATCAGCCTTGATCTGAGCTCGACATCGCGCTGCGACCAGCGTTGCACGACGGTCGAAGTGAACGGCACCACGGCGCCTATGATCAGGCCGGTTCCGGCCAAGGCCAAGCTCGCATAGAAAAAGATCGGGTTGCGCAGGTGGCGGAGCCCGTTGCGGAGTGCCGCTGACATACTGTTGATTATCGCTTCCTTGCTGGTGCCACGAGGCTTACAGATCGTTGTGTCATCAATCCGACTGATCGGGCGAAACCGTGGCACAAGCCTTGCTCACCCGTACGAGAGAATGCAGAGACGCGTCGCTACCCGTTTGAGCATAGGCTCCTCGAAGGCGATTCGCGAACAATCACGAAATGCAGAATCATGTGCTTCCCGCAGAGCTGCAGGCGTTCCTGGAGAATCACATCGAATCGATCGCGCAGCTTGAGGCGCTTCTGCTGTTGGCAGGCACCCCAGGCGTCGTATGGGACCCGCGAGCGGCGGCCAAGCGACTTTACATCGGGGAACACGAAGCGCTCGGCGTGCTGGCCATCTAACCGTCCATCAGCTGATTAGGCGTGATGGGAGCGGATATCGGTTTGATCCGCAATCCGATGAGCTGATTCGTGGCGTTTCTCTTCTCTCGGAACGCTACAGGACTCATCTCATCCCGATCACAAACCTCATTCACGCCAAGCCGCGGCGAATCCAGCAGTTCGCCGACGCGTTCAAGCTGAAGAAGGACTGAGCCGTGGGCTGGATCGTCTACTCACTATGTGCGCTTACGGCGACGTTGTCCGCGGTTCTCCTGCTTCAGTCGTATGCGCGGAGCAAGTATCGCCTGCTGTTCTGGAGCGGAGTGTGCTTTGCGGGCCTTGCAATCAACAATCTGCTCCTGGTGCTCGACAAACTGGTGTTGCCGGACGTCGATCTATCGGTATGGCTGGCGGTCGGCGGTTGCGCTGGTAGCGATGTGCATACTGCTCTACGGGTTGGTCTGGGAAGCGGAGTGAGGCGGTGAATGCCCTGATCCTCGGCGCAGTCGCGATGGCCTCGTCGATCGCGGCGCTGTTCTTTCTTCGCTTCTGGCGCAGGACGCACGATACACTCTTCCTGCTGTTCGCGCTGGCCTTTGCCGTCGACGCCTTGACGCGAATTGCGCTTGGGCTCGATAGCGTGGGCAGCGAACAGGAACCGCTTTTCTATCTGGCCAGGTTGGTCACCTTCGTGCTCATTCTCGCCGCCATCATCCATAAGAATCGAAGCGGCATCTGACGCACGGTTCCATCGGCGATGTGGCGGGTCTTCATCTCTTCCAGCTTGAAAGAGCTACAGCGCTTGAGACGCCCGTTCGCGGTGCTGGCTGAGCATTCAGCACGGCCACTCGGTTCGTGAACCGGTGCCAGTCCGCACGGCGATGCTCGGTCGCGTCACGGCGACGGGCAGCGAGAACGCCGCCGCGACATCACTCGCATTCGGCTCTGTGCACCGATGCCCTGCTCAACCGCACCACTTTGCGCGACCCCGCGTCCGGCGGCAGCACTGCATCGACCCTTGCGTCCGTCGCCGCCCGAGAAGCGCGTACTCGCTGGACCGATGTTCGAGGCGACGAAATCTGACGGCAGTGCGCAACCTCTCCGTCTGCGTTCCAGGAAGCCGAGGCCTGGCCCGCAGGCCAGGGTCGAGGCTATCCGGGATCTTCCCGCGCAAGGTGGGACGCACCCGGCAAGACCCCGGCTCTGCGCGCCCTGACCGAGTCAGGCGCTTCGGCCCGGGGACGCAAGTAGAGAAGTCTGCGCGCAACGTGAAGCGGCGGCGCGTGGAATGCGGTCCGTTGTCCAATGCCGCATCACTCCTTGCGCTGATGCCACCTTCTGTGCATGGTGGCGATAGAAAAAAGGGCCCCAGAGGGTCGAAGGGAGGAAAGCATGAAGACCTTGGCGTCAATCGCCGGGATCGCAGGCGTTTCGTTCGCTGTCGCTTCTGGCAGCTGCTGCCCTGCGTCTGCGCAAACCATCGTCTGGAACCACAACGTCTTCGGCCCCCCTCGTGCCGTCACCAAGGGCATCGAGACGATGGCAGAGTTCTTCAAGAAAGAGAGTAAAGGAACATTAGAGATCAAGATTGCTTACGGCGCGTCGCTCGGTCCAGAGAAGCAGATCCCAGAGGGCATCAAATCAGGCGGCTACGAAGGCGGCCAGATGTGCGCAGGCTATTATCCCAACAAGTTCCCATTGCTCACCGTAATGGAGCTCCCATTCCTGGCGCCGCGTGACATCGAAAAGAATGCTAAGGTCAACCAGGCAGTGCTTTCTCATCCGCTTATCGTTAAGGAGATGGCCGAGCGGTGGAACATAAAGTATTTCGGACCGACCCCGCTTCCCGCCTATGAATTCATGGGGAACAAGCGCATCGCTTCCGTAGACGACATGAAGGGCGTCAAGATGCGCATCTCCGGCCTCAACGCGCAGGCATTGCAGAAGTTCGGCGCGGTGCCCACCCTGGTGACGGCGCCCGAGGCCTATCAAGCGCTGGAGCGCGGTACGATCGACAGCTTCGGCCTTCCGTATGCTTACACCTTCGGTGCCTACAAGCTTTACGAGGTGTCCAAGTACGTGACCGAGGGCATCGCCATGAGCGGGTTCATCTGCTTCCAAGGCGTCAGCCTCTTGGCATGGGACAAATTGCCGGACAGTTTGAAGGCCAAGCTCCCTGAAGCCCAGAAGCTCGCCGATGCCGCTCTCTTCAAGGCCTACAAGGAAGACGACGAGAAGTGGATCCCCATCTTCAAGAAGAAGCTGGAGGTCACTCCCTTCCCGCCCGCTGAGCGCGCCAAGCTCGAGGCCAGCTCGAACGAGATCTGGGAGAAGTGGGTGAAGGAGCAGGAGGCTGCGGGACGACCCGGCAGGCAGATGTTGGACTTCGTCAAGGCGGAAATCGCCAAGCTCAACTGATCCTGTCGGAGGGCTCCGTGCACGAGCTCGCGATCCTCATCATCGTCGTCCTGCTTGCGATGGTGGTCATAACGCTGCTGGCGAGCGCGGCTGGTCGGTCTCTCCTGGCCATCGAGTACGCGTTGCTCGCCGGCTCAGCTGCGGTCGTCCTGTTCGTCATGTTCTTCGTCGGGGCCGAAGTCTTGATGCGTTATGCCTTCAACTCGCCGATACCCGGGCACCTCGAACTTTCCGAGCTGATGGGACCGATCATCGTGTTTCTGGGGCTGTCGTACACCCAGGCCACGCACGGTCATGTCGGCATGGACTTGGTGTTGGACATGCTCTCGCCGCAGCCAAGGCGTCTTGCACTCATGGGGACGCTGTTCATCAGCATTTTTATCTGCAGTGTGCTCGCCTATTTCAGCTGCAAGAATGCCCTTCAGCTCTGGCGTTTCGACGACGTCACTATGTCGCCGCCTTACTTCAAGACGTGGCCTTCGGCTGCAGCTATCCCGCTGGGCTACGCGCTGATCTCCATCCGAATGTACATCCAAGTGCTCCATCTCTACGACCCCGAGCGCTTTCCGGCCAACGAGCCGGCAGCCGGCGGATTCCACGCGGTCGAATGAGCGGAGCACCGCCACACCATCCCGGAACTCGACGCGGAGACCGCGAGTGGACCCAGTAAGCATTGGCATGCTGTCGTTTCTTGCGCTGACGCTGCTCCTGGCATCCGGCGTTCGCATCGCCTTCGCGACCGCGATCTGCGGCTTCTTCGGGCTGTGGCTCATGCGCGGATATGATCCGGCTGCGTCGCTGTCGGCCACGACGATCCTGGGCCATTTGACCAATTACAATCTGCTCGTGCTGCCTCTCTTCATCCTGATGGGCTTTTTCGCATACTACGCCAACATCACACGCGACATTTATTGGGCGGCTCGGCAGTGGCTTGGGCATCTGCCTGGCGGCCTGGCGATTGCGACGATTATTGGCTGCGCCGGGTTCGCGG
This sequence comes from Hyphomicrobiaceae bacterium, assembly GCA_036558085.1. Classification (GTDB taxonomy): domain Bacteria; phylum Pseudomonadota; class Alphaproteobacteria; order Rhizobiales; family Hyphomicrobiaceae; genus AWTP1-13. The sequence goes on along the minus strand of DATBGH010000048.1, from coordinate 59,064 downwards.
CGGCATGCGGCGCCTCTACCGCATCAGCGGCAGTCATGGGTCGCGTCGCGTTGCCGGAGCTCAAGAAGTACGGATACGACGACAAGGTATCGACCGGCTGCGTCGCGGCTGGCGGCACCATGGCCATAATGATTCCGCCATCGGTGCTGTTCGTCATCTATGGCTACATCGCCGAGGAATCGATCGGCGCACTGCTGCTCGCGGGAATACTCCCGGGTCTGCTGCAGGCAGTCAGCTACGTCATCATGCTGCTGATACGCTTCAAGCTCAATCCGTCCCTCGGTCCCCCGATTCAAGGCATTACGTGGCGCGATCGCTTCATCTCGCTCAAAGGCATCTGGGGCATGATTGTGATCATCGCGCTGGTCATGGGCAGCATGTTCACTGGCCTCGCGACTCCGACCGAGGCTGCAGGCGTTGGCGCTCTCGGGGCACTGGTGATGGCACTGCCCAGGATAGGTGTACGCGACTTCGTCTCGACAATGGTGGAGACGGTACGGACTACCTCTCTGATCTTCGCGATCGTCGCCGGCGTTCTGATCTATGTTCATTTTCTGGGCTTCACGGGCACACCAGCCACCATCGCCAAAAATATCGTCGGCCTCGATATGTCGCCGACCGTAATCTTGATCGGAATTCTTTTGCTCTATCTCTTCCTCGGCATGTTTATCGACGGCATCGGTATGGTGCTTCTGACCGTCCCCATCATCCTACCCACAATCAAGCACCTCGGCGTCGATCCTATCGTGTTCGGGGTGCTCGTCGTGCGCATGGTCGAGATCGGGTTGATGACGCCACCCGTCGGTCTCAACGTTTACGTGCTCCGCGGCGTGGCGAAGGACGTGAGCATGGGCGATATCTTCCGGGGCTGCGGCTGGTTCGTGTTCGTCGACATTATCAATGTCGCCATTCTGCTCGCTTTCCCTCAGATCATGCTTTTCATCCCCAACAGCATGATCAAGTAGCGTGTCGGTAGGCGCCGGTGGTTTGAAAGACCGCTCAAATCGGCACGGTTCAAGCAGGACGGATATCGGTTTCTATTGCCTGCCGCCGCCGTCTCGGTGGCCTCGGCCCTATCATGGGCCGGAGAGTGTCCGCTTACTGGGCTGGAGCGGCCCATCCCTCCCACGGCGACAGGCAAGAGGCGATCTAGTGGGCCGATGTCCGCAAACTCTGCAATGCAGCTGTCGACGCACGATACGCGGGTCGATCTTCTCATACGAAGTCGTCGGTGCCAGCGAACACACCAGCGTCAAGCTAAGCCGGGTCGCAGCCGCTCACGTCCAGCTGAAGCCAGGTTTGCGTGGGAACCCCAAGGGAACCCCAGGCGAAATTTCTGAGGATCGGAAGTCGTCTAACTCTTTGATTTCATTGGTCGGAGCGGGGAGATTTGAACTCCCGACCCCCAGTCCCCCAGACTAGTGGTCGCAGAGGATCGTCCAGGCTTGCCTTGACGAAGCCAAGCAGCGTTCAGGCCGACTCCCTCCAACCATGCCTGTGTATGCGGGAGATTCGCGGGGATCGGTCCCGCACTGTGCTGCACGGTTGAGCAGAGCTTGCAACGGGCGTCCTGCTAACCTATTGAAACTTCAAGACTTCATTCTCGTACGTCGGTATCATAATCCGAAGGTCGTTTCAGGACCGACTTGATCGTTTCCTAGCGTGCGGTACCGCGTCGAGCGTGGCCGGCCAATCTGCTATGTTGTTCAATACCAAGATGGTTGATCCGGCTTGATGAGGAGCTGGCGACCGAGGGCAATGGATGCGGTATTCGCCGAAAAGAAGCGCAAGGCACGTCGATTAAATCGATCTTTGATGGCGAAAAGCAGACTCATCGCTCGCACCACAAAATCGAGGTTCTCAAGGCGGGAGCTGACGGGGCGACTACAATTCGGGTGATGGAATTGAATCATCAGCGGCGGTCGGTTTCATGCACCCACTTAAGCATTTCGCCGTGGACCTCGCTCACCATTTCTCTCCAGTTTCCTTTACCGACGGCATAGGCGGTGCAAATTATGAGGTGCGTGGTCAGATCAGCTATGGCGCCAAGAAGGACATGCCGAGCGCCCCTGCCGAGAAAGATGTCGTCTTGAGTAAGATTGTCCTCGCGCGCTAGCTCATCGACAATCGCGTAGTACATTCTCAGCGACAACGCCTCGCGATCTTTTTTCTCTCCGGCCACGGGTCTTGGTGTGTGTTGCTGCGTCATGATCGTTCCCCTCCTGCGAAGATGCCGAATTACGGTGTTGGGTCGCCGATATTCTGTACCGTGCTTGCCGTCGACACTGATGCCGAATCCGCTGAGACGGCTCGGCCTGTCGAAAGGAAGTAAAATCCGGATCGCGGTACTTCCAAGTCCCCCTTGCGGCACCGCGGGGCGTGTCGCCGAACAACTCGAGGGCCGACCCGTCGCCACCGGTGCCAACGATGATGCCGGGCCCGCCCGCCGAGCTCCGCTCACGCCTCCTTCGGTTTTAACGTTTCCCTGCTTGCTGATTTTGCTGACGCCACTCCTGCGCGAGCTCCATTCCCAGCGTTGGTTGTAGCTCGGATGCGATGAAGAAACATTGACCTTCGACGGCCGCCGCGCGAAACATTTGTACAAGGATTTTTCCTTGCGATTTGGGTGAAGATTTCTTGAATTTTTCCACATCCGGAGTTTTCGGTTGGGCGAACTCCGGCGACACGATACCGGCATCGATCGCGGCCTCGCGGATTGTCCGTCGGCCCGCGCAGACGTCGGCGTACGCCTCTGGATATTTTCCGGAGCTTAAGGCCAAGAGCATCTTATCTATTGAGGTTTGACTTCTTGAGATGCGGTAGAAGGGCAGAAAGCTTCGCTCAGAGTGAAGGTTTTGCGAGGTGCGCCATTGGGCCGCCTGATTTTGTTCAGCAGCTCGACATAATAAGGTACATGTCCAGTATCCAATAACGCGGTGCGCATGACCTTCACGGTTGGGTCGGTCCAGATTTGAAGCCCATGGGGACGGCGGGCCACGGCGAAATCGGCGAACGATTCAAATCTTGGCGCGTTCGCATTGGTACCTCCTTCCCAATACTGCTCCTCGACTAACCGATGGACACTCGGATAGAAGGCTTTTAAATCGGGACCTGATGCTGCAGAGAGCTCTCGATGGACAACAGGAAGCGGATCATCCACTGATGGTTCACCCCTTCGCTCGCGAGCAAACATCGTTTTTGACCTTTCGGAAATATCCCGCCCTGGACCAGATCCCCAACACGTCGACCGCTAGTTAGTGACATTCGTCATCCCCTCCTTAATTTTTTGCGTTCACCAAAACGCCGATCGCGCGAGCGCCATCGCATGCACACCGGGGCGGATTGAGATACGGATCAGGTTTGGGAATTGCAGGAAAAAGCCCTTGCGGCTCAATGGGCAGTTTTTCTGGGTTTGGGAAAGGTAAGCTCTTGAAAAAGCTAGACTTTGGCGCCCCGTAGGGGAATCGAACCCCTGTTTTCAACGTGAGAGGCTGACGTCCTGACCGCTAGACGAACGGGGCAAGTTATCCCTTGTCTATAAGAGAGCCTACGGCGGCAGGCAAGACCGCTGGTACCCGGCTCTTGCACGGACGGGACTTGGGACCCTTGAACACGCAGGGTGTACATAAACGCTTCGCAGTCGATGTCGGTGCCGACGAGGCAGGCAATCGCCTTGATCGGCTGCTCGCAACTCGTTTGGCCGACTTCAGCCGCTCACGCCTGCAAGCGCTGATGCGCGCACACAAGGTCACGCGAGACGGTGTCGCCATCGCCGAGCTGGGGCATCGGGTTAAGGCCGGAGAGATCTACATAGTCAACGTGCCGGCAGCTGAGCCGGCAGCACCGGCACCGGAGGCAATCCCCCTCTCCGTGGTCTTTGAGGACGAACACCTGATTGTTATCGACAAACCCAAAGGGCTTGCAGTCCACCCCGGACCAGGGCACGCAACGGGCACCCTGGTCAACGCACTCATAGCTCATTGCGGCACGAGCCTCTCAGGCATCGGGGGCGTCCGAAGGCCTGGCATCGTCCACCGTCTGGATAAAGACACGACGGGACTGCTCGTGGTGGCCAAGACCGATGCGGCGCACGCCGGGCTCGCCCGTCAGTTCGCAACGCACGGTGCAGATGGAAAGCTCGAGCGCAGCTACCTAGCGCTTGTGTGGGGCATACCCGAACGCAAGCGCGGGTCGATCGCAGCCCCACTCACCCGTAGCAGCGTCAATCGCACCAAAATCATGGTCGCTAGGCAAGGATCCGGCCGGCACGCCCTGACCCGGTACACGGTGCTGGAAGCGTATGGTGTCCCAGCCAAGCCGGTCACGAGCCTCCTGCAGCTCACTCTAGAAACCGGACGCACGCACCAGATCCGCGTGCACCTTGCCCACGTCGGCCACCCACTCCTCGGTGACATGACATACGGCGCGGGCTTCAAGGCGAGCGCACGCAAACTCCCGCCCCCTGCCCAAGCAGCGCTGGACGCGCTGGGTCGCCAAGCACTCCATGCCGGCGAGCTCGCATTCGTGCACCCGGTCACCGGCAAGCGCGTGCGCTTCGGGAGCCCTCTGCCGGCCGACATGGCCATTCTCGTGGATGCGCTTCGAGACAAAGGGTGACCGTCCCGGTTGAAGTGCGCGACTGCTACTGTGATCAACCCTCACACCCTCGCAGCAGAGCGTCCCGCCGTGCGACCGGAGAAGATGCAACCTCCAAGGAATGTGCCTTCGAGTGCACGGTACCCGTGCATACCACCGCCGCCAAAGCCTGCCACTTCTCCCGCGGCAAACACGTTCCCGAGCGCTGTGCCATCGGCCTTGAGCACGCGCGCAGAAAGATCGGTTTCCAGACCACCCAAGGTCTTGCGCGTGAGGATCCATAGCCGCACGGCGATCAGCGGCCCTGCCGCCGGATCGAGCAGACGATGGGGCTTTGCTACGCGCAGCAGCCTGTCACCTAGATAGTTGCGCGCACCACGAATGGCCGTTACCTGAGCGTCCTTGCTGAACGCATTGTCGACCTCGCGATCGCGAGCGCATACCTCGCGTTCTATCGCGGCAAGGTCGAGAAGCTGTTCACCCGTCAGCTCGTTCATGCGGCGGACGAGATCCGACAAGTTATACTCGACGACGAAATCGGCACCCCGCTGCATGAAGGCGCGCACCGGCGCCGGCGCGCCGCCGCCTCGGCGCGCCCAGATAATTTTACCCCAACTACCCCCTGTGAGATCGGGGTTCTGCTCGGAGCCCGACAACGCAAACTCGCGCACGATGATCTTCTTGCTCAGTATGAACCAAGAATAGTCGTAACCCGTACCCATGAGATGGGCGAGCGCGCCCAGCGTGTCGAAGCCGGGGAATAGCGGGGCGGGCAGCCGCTTGCCGCGCGCGTCGAGCCATAACGATGAGGGCCCGGGCAGGATGCGGATGCCGTGCCGAGGCCAGATCGGCCTCCAGTTCTGGATGCCCTCAGTGTAATGCCACATGCGATCGCGATTGATAATCTTGCCGCCCGCTGCTTCGGTGACGCCAAGCATGCGGCCGTCGACGTAGTCGGGTACACCGCAAATCATGCTTTGAGGAGGATTTCCAAGCCGCCTCGGCCAGCTCCTACGCACAAGATCGAGGTTGCCACCGATGCCACCCGAGGCAACGATAATGCTATGCGCCTTGAGCACGAAGCCGCCAACCACGGTGCGCGAACTGGGCACGCCACGATCGAGCTTGGTGGGCTCCAGGATATCGCCTTCTACGCCATCGACCTCACCGGCGGTCCTCGTGAAACCATTGACGCGATGGCGCAAGCGCAGCGACACGTGGCCCAGCTTCGCACCCTCGCGCACGCGGTCCACGAATGGCTTGATAATGCCGGGTCCCGTCCCCCAGGTCACATGGAAGCGTGGCACAGAGTTGCCATGCTCAGTGGCTGTATAGCCGCCGCGCTCAGCCCAACCAACGATGGGAAACCAGCGCATACCTTTGGCTCGCAGCCAGGCGCGCTTCTCGCCAGCCGCGAAGCCGACATAGGCCTCGGCCCACCTGCGGGGCCAAAGATCCTCCTCGCGGTCGAAACCGGCCGACCCCAGCCAGTCCTGCAGCGCCAGGTCGTAGGAATCGCGGATGCGCATGCGCCGCTGCTCGGGACTGTCGACGAAAAAAAGGCCGCCGAAGGACCAGAAGGCCTGACCGCCGAGGGATTGTTCGCCCTCCTGATCGAGCAAGATGACGCGCTTGCCTGCCTCGATCAGTTCGCCAGCGGCGACCAGCCCAGCGAGCCCACCGCCGATTACGATGGTGTCTGCATCCATCTTCGTCCTCCCCAGCTCCCAATCCCCCTTAGGGCAGAGTGCCGGCGATCTCACTCGGCTGTAGGCCGGGCGAGCCGGCACGGGCCTTTTCCGCCTCCCTTATCAGCCGCACGATGCGCTCCGTCATCGGCGTTGCCGCGCCGATCCGTTTGGCAAGCGTCAAAATTGCGCCCTGCAGATAATCGACCTCGGTGCGCCGGCCGCGCAGCAGATCCTCCCACATCGACGAGCGCGCTTGCGGATCAATGGCCAACATCCGCCGCGCTACCAGCCGAAACAGCCAATCGGGCAGGCGCAGAATGAAAGGGATTGCCCACGGCGGCACGCCCTCGACGGCACCGGGGTGAATGCCTGTGGCCCTGAGCACGGTGAGTGCTTCATCGATTTGCGCAGCGAGCAATAGCCGCCAGCGGCGATCGGCAAGCTCCTCCGCGAGCGGAATACCGGCGAGAGCATTGAGAGCATTGTTGAGATTGAGGATGAGCTTACCCCAGAGCGCCGCGGTCATGTTGCCCTGCTCCTCCACCGGGGCACCCGCGACGTTCAGGACGTCGCGCAAGCCCGCCGTGCCAGAGTCAATCCGCATTGTGCCGCTGGTGGCGCGATGGAAGTGTGGCGCTTGTCCCGGGTTGCGCACCTGCACGACATTGAAAGGCACCATACCAGCAACAATCGTGCGCGCTGCTCCAAGGTGAGCGGCCAGCGCTTCCTTGTTGCCGATGCCGTTCTGGAAGCTGACAGCGATGGCGTCGGGCGGAGCATATCGCGCAATGAGCCCGGCCATTTCCGCCGTCCCTCCGCTCTTGACCGTCACCAGCAACACTTGCGCCGCCACCAACGCGAATTGCGGATCGGAGCTCAATTCAAAGGCGGATGCCGGCAATACGGCCTCTAATCCATCGCCATCGGATATCCGCAAACCGTGCAAAGCAATGTCGTCTGCGAGAATTGGCCGCAGCAGCAGTGTTACCCGTCGGCCGGCGAGAGCGAGGCAGCCGCCGATGTAGCAGCCGATGCTGCCGGCGCCCGCAATCACGATACGCGAGGTAACATCCAGCACCCTCCGAGACCTCGCACTGTTGAGATGGATGACATGGCTTGTGGACGCTCGGATCCGCGACAGAGCTGAGGCCCAGCGGCTGCACCTTCGCCGATCCATTATGCATGATCCGCCAAGGGCGAGAACTAAAATGCACCTTCAACAGAAGTCCATTGTGCCGCCATGCGTCGCCGCCGTCGAGGGCAATCGACGCCCTGCAGTTCGATCTTCGCAGGGACGCAACAGCCGCGACAAGTCAGCTGATGCACCACCGGCCAACCTCATCAGGCCAACCTCACTGGCCAACCTCACTGGCCAAATACTGGCCAACCTCACTGGGCCGAGGGCGTTGCGTCGGTTATTGGCGGCCGAACGCCTTGCGCAGCTCGACCTTCGCTCGATCAAGGACGCGTTGTTGTGCCTGCGGCAAGTTCTTGCCGGCGCGGTTGCGATAAAAGATCAGCATCGATAGAGCCGAGCGATAGGGATTGGCCTTACGCCGCTTACTAGTCTCGGCGGAACGCTTCAAGGATGCGGCGATCCGTGCAGGGTTTTTCGAGGTGAACACGCCCTTCTGAAGATCGAGCGCATTGCTGTGCTTGGTCACGTACCCCGACCAGCGCTTGCCGACCACCGCGCGACGCCTTCCGGCGGCGGCACCTTTGGGCTTGGAGGCCTTCTTCGATCGTCTTTTCGTTTTCGCCATAGTCTCACAACCCCCATATGGCGCCTGCGTTCCACTCACCCCGATGCTCACAGACCGTGGGACCAGCATTCTCAGAACATCCCTGGGGAAACTGAGATGTTGAACCCCGTCTATCAGACGCAGCCAGACCGCATCGATCTTGTGGCCGGACTGTGCCACCAGATAAAGCAACGCCTGCAATCCCAACCAGCACCGCCGAAGGTCGAGGTCGAGACCTGACCTCGCCATGGCCCCTCGAATGTGCAGGCCGTCCACCAAATCAGTCGAATGCCTCGGGTCCCTTGCGCAAAGTCACCCACTGCTCAGCATCGTGACCGCACAGGATGGTGGCACCCCCCTTCTCAAGACGCCTTATCTCCGCCAACGACTGCACAAACAGCTCCGGGTTCCACGTGTTGCGGGGGACAATGTCCCGGTCGAGCGAGGCGCGCAGGCTGAGCGCATCGGAGGCAAGCAGGAACTGACCAGAACGGTCAAGCGCAACGAGCGCGCCCGTCGACCCTCGCGTATGACCCGGGAGCGGCATCAGCACAATGCGCCCGTCGCCGAAAACGTCGCGCTCCCCACTGATCGTTTCCATCGGTAGAGGATGCTCCCATTCTATGGCGACATAGCCTCTGGCCAGACTGTCCGGCGCCCTTGCAGCCTCCAGATCCAAGGCATGCACGATCACCGTTGCCTTCCTGAAGAATGCATTGCAACCGCAGTGATCGGGATGCAGGTGCGAGTTGACGACGAGATCGATATCTTCGGCACGCAGTCCAAGATCGGACAACCCCGCGAGCACATTATCGTTCGGGCCCATGATCGGGGTGATGAATTTTGCCATGGCACCCCAGCGCGCGGCCGCGTCCTCGGCCACGCAAGGATGGCAGCCCGTGTCGAACAGCACATTGCCCTGCGCGTGCCGCAAGAGGACGCTTGAAACCGGCAGCTCAACCGTCTCATCCCGGCCCGCGTCGGGCAGGTAGACACTTTTGCGCATCCGCAAACGCCCGCCGGACAGGATGTGCATCTTCATGGCGCCCACCAGCCATGGACCGACCCTGGTCCTTCCCCGATCAGGGGCTGCATCGCGTCCCAGGCTTCATTCATAATATTTCAACCTCTTCTCGGCTGACGGCTAAAGCTTGCCTCGTCCAGATAATCTTTGCCAGCTCCACCCACAAGCTCGCAAAGTGCGTTGACGAGCCGCATACATGTCCTTTGCCTGGCCCGCATCCTTATCTCCGCCCGCTTGCCATCGGCGCGTGCACGCCACACCTCTTGCAGCTCGTCATGGCCGGCGCCTCCTTTGGTTACGTCGCGGCGTGCGCGGTCTGCGCAGGCTGCGAGCCGGCGGGCCCCATTCTTCACCCAGACGGGTATGCCCTCATGCCGGATCAAAACAACGGATGGACGTCCCATGGTATGGCCAGGCGGATGACGACCTCGGGGCTCTGAACGCGACGCGTCTGGCGGTGTACGCCCTCGGCACGACGCTGTAGGCTGCGCTTTCCTTGTCGCGGACCCCGACCCGCCGCTCCCTCTTTCGCCACTCCTTCGCGTGGGCCGGCTTGGTTTCGAGAGGAGGGGCATGTGTCATTCGTCGAGGACAACACCGCTTACGAGGCGTGGCTGAGGACACAATGCGCGGTGATCGATGCGGGCCTCACGCGCAAGCACAAGCGGATGTGCAGGCATTCGTTGTCATTCCTTCGCGCCACTTTCTTTCGTTGGTGCAAGCTGATCGAGACCTGGTGCAGCGAACTCAAGGGCGCGCCGGGCGTACTTGCGGTGGGCGATGTCCACATCGAGAACTTCGGGACCTGGCGCGACGCCGAGGGGCGACTCGTGTGGGGCATCAACGATTTCGACGATGCGTCGGTCATGCCCTACGCCTACGACCTGGTGCGTTTGGCCACAAGCGCGCGGCTCGTGCCGGCCCCGCAGATTGGCTATCGCGACATGGCCGAAGCCATTCTGCGGGGCTACCGGGCCGGGCTCGATGGGCCGCGGCCGACGCTGTTGGACGAACATGAGGCGTGGATGCGGCCGTTCGTTGCCTGTTCCGATCGCGACCGCGAGGTCTTCTGGGCGGAGATAGCAGACCTGCCATCAGCAAAGCCGCCGGCGCCAGTAGCAACGGGGCTGCGCGAAAGCCTGCCCGCCGATGCATCAATCGTCCGCTTCACAACGCGCCTCAAGGGCGGCGGGAGCCTCGGCCGGCCAAGGTACGCGGTCGTCGCCAGCTGGCGTGGAGGCCATATCGTTCGGGAGGGCAAGGCGCTGGTCGCGTCGGGCTGGGATTGGGCGCACGGCACGCCCGCCGCACCCTCTCGCTTCTCTACACTCGCGAACGGTCGTTTCCGCTCACCCGACCCGTTCCTGCGCGTGGCGGACGGCTTCATCTTTCGTCGCATCGCCGCCGATGCGAGAAAAGTCGAACTGGGTGACAGCGCCGCATCGCTTGGAGAACGGCTCCTGGAAAGCATGGGCTTCGATATCGGAGCCATCCACGCGGCAGGCTCGATAAAGCCGGCTACGCTGCGCGCCGATTTGGACGCCCGCTCGAGCGGATGGCTTCACGCGGCGGCCAAGAAGGCCGCCGCGGAGGTCGAGAAAGACTACGCCGAGTGGACACACCATTGCCCTCCAAGCCTGGCGCGTGAGCGGAAACCCTAGCACGCACCCTTGAAGTGAAGGTTGATGGGACGCAGAGTGGCAACGAGCGCGCTGCTGACGGGAAGGTGACGCATGGCAATGAAGCGCATGGTGCTTGAGTTCGGCATGGGCACCGACATCTCTGGTGCGGACCCCACCAAGGCCGCACTGCGGGCACTGCGCGATGCGCTCTCGCACAATTCGCTGTCAATCGCGACGGTGCTCGGCCAATCGCCAGAAGCGATGATAATCGATGTGCATATCGGTGTGCCCCGCCCCGACCAGGTGGATGGGGCACAAGTACTGGCCGCATTGCCGCATGGCAAGGGCACTGTAACGGTCGTGGACGGCGGCCTCGAGGTTCGTGACGACGTAGGCCAAGCAAGTACGCTGATCGCCAATGCCTGCGCTGTCGTCAGCCTCGACGTCCGATGACAGGAAAAGCCGTGGCCCAGGGACACAAGATGCGCGTCATCCTGGAGCTGGGCTCCGGCAACGACCTGCACGGCTCCGATTACACCAAGGCCGCCGCGCGCGCCGTTGCGGACGCGCTCCACCACAGCTCGCTCGCCTTCATCCGCTCGCTGAAGATCGACAAGACAAAGCTCGACGTCGAGGTGAAGATCGGCGTGCAACGGCCGGACCTGGTGAAGCTCGAAGAGATTAAGGCCCTCCTGCCGGTGGGCAACCCTACCGTGAACGCCGTCAAGGGTGGCCTCGATGTGCCCGACCCCGAGCATGACGACGCCGCGGTCATTGCCAGTGCGGCCATCGCCGTGCGTGTCGATGCTTCAGCTTTACCCGAGGACGGCTAGCGCGCAGGACGGCCGCGCCGTGGTTAGAGGAGCAAGCGCAACCATGCTGCATTACGCGATCATTCGCCTCACCTTCATAGTCATCGGCTTCGGTGCGATTGCCGCGCCGTCCGCCGCGCAAGAGGCAAGGGACATGGCCCTTGTCGGCGCCCACGATTTGCAGGGACGCAGTGCCTACCAACCGACCATCCACCTGCAATCGGGCCGGTGGATCGCCTACATCGGCCACCATGGTGGAACGCAGGAGATCCCGAAACCCCTCAACCCGCTCACAGGCGCGCAAGAATTCAACGGCACGTCGCTCCTTGACGTGACGGATCCACACCAGCCGAAGTTACTGGCCCACATCCCCGGCGAGCAAGGTCTCGCCGAACAGGGCGGCGCCCAGATGGTACGTGTGTGCGACGGCAAGTCGCTCCCCAAGGCAGACGCAGGGGCAGTTTACATGCTGCGCACATTCGGCAACTCGGCGCATGAGATCTGGAACACGGCCGATCCCAGCAATCCAAAGCTCGTGACACGGCTCGGTGGACTCAAGGGCACGCACAAGAGCTGGTGGGAATGCGACACCGGAGTGGCATACTTGGTGTCGGGAAGCCCGGGATGGCGCGTACCTCGCATGACCGAGGTCTACGATCTGTCCGATCCGGCCCACCCGAGCAAGATCCGCGATTTCGGCCTAGCTGGCCAGCAACCCGGCGCCAGTGGTCCCGTGCCGACGATGCTGCACGGCATGATCTCGCTCGGACCCGCGGCAAATCGCATCTATTTCGGCTATGGCACCAACGAGGGAGGGGTGCTGCAGATCGTGGATCGCGACAAGCTGCTGAAGGGACCCAAGGAGCCGACCGAGGAGAACCTGCGCTACCCCGAAGTCGGCCGCCTCGACATGTCGCCGCTGGTCGGGGCGCACACCACCTTCCCCATCCTTGCCATGCCGATAGCGGAATTTGCCAAGGACAAAGTGGGCAAAGTTCGCAACTTTGTCGTCGTGACCGATGAGCAAATCTTGAATGAGTGCCTGGAGGCGCGCCAATTCGTGTGGTTCGTCGACGTCACGGTCGAGCGCCATCCAGCGTCGGTGGCGACCTGGGGTGTACCCGAGGCCTCGGGTGATTTCTGCAGCCGCGGCGGCCGGTTCGGTACGCATTCCTCCAACGAGAACATGACGCCGATCTATTACAAGCGATTGATGTTTTTCGCGCACTTCAACGCTGGAGTACGTGCCGTCGATATTCGTGACCCCTACCACCCCCAGGAAGTAGCCTACTATATCCCCGAGGTCACGCCCAAGACCGACAAGCGCTGCATCAAACTCGAAAATGGCCAGGAGCGCTGCAAGACTGCGATCCAGACGAACAACGTGGAAGTGGACGACCGGGGTTACATCTACATTGTCGATCGCGCCAACACCGGCTTGCACATCTTGGAGCTGACCGGCGCGGCGCGGAACATCGCCGACCTGCCGCACTGATCAGCGATAGGCGCCGATATTGTTGACGTTGTCGAGCGGCACGCCTGCTTTGCTCAAGGCCGCGAGAAGCTTGGCGGCCAGCAGATGTGGCTCGGCTTCTCGCAGCTCTTGTGCCTGCGTGCGCGAGGGATCGACCAGCGTGTAGCTCGAGGTGTGATCAACGACATAGTCCGCATCGCCCTGGATCACCTTCCGAATGGATATCCCGAATACCTCGGCTGCTGCCTTGATCTCATCGACGCTGCCCCCTAATCCGACCATGCGGGGATCGAACGCTTGCGGGAAACTGCGCAGGATCTCGCCGTTGTCCCGCTCGGGATCAACCGTGATGAAGAGCGGCTGAATGTGCGCGGCCGCGGGGCCGATCTGATCGAGCGCATTGGCGAGCGCACTGAGCCCAGTGGGGCATAGGTCGGCGCAATGTGAGTATCCGAAGTAAACGAGCAGCCATTTTCCGGCGAAATCCGTGCCCCGAACGACATTGCCGTCGGCATCGGTGAAGGTCAGCGGGCGCGCGTCCAGCCTGCGACCTCCTTCAGCCACCGGCATCCCCGCCTGCGCCCACAAAGCCGCCGCCGTCATCAACGCAAGTGCGAGCGGCTTGACAGTCCGGTTCATTGGTCCCGGTCACCCCCGATAGAACGGCTTGTCGCCGCAGATGGTCACGCGATGCCCATAGCGCTTGGCCGGATAGTAGTCCCACAGCGCATGGTGCTGAACGCAGCGATTGTCCCAGAACGCGATTGAGTCTTTCTCCCACTTGAACCGGCATTGCAGCTCCGGCGTCTCGATATGGCGATAGAGCATCTCCAGAATTGCGTCGCTCTCGTGCCGCTTCAGCTGCACGATGCGCGTGGTGAACCCGCGGTTCACAAATAGCAGCTTCCTGCCTGTGATTGGATGCGTTCTGATCACCGGGTGTTCCGAACGGGGAAACACCTTGCCGGCATCCTTGATGCCGTAGCGACCGCGGTAGACGTGCTCGCCGTCATGAACGGCCGTCAACCCCTCGAGCAACTTGCGCACCGGCTCCGAGAGCGTCTCGTAGGCCAAATACATGTTGGCAAACATCGTATCCCCGCCCCCGTCCGGGGGAACCGTGGCCAGGTGCAGGATGGACCCCATCGGCGGCTCGGGATCGCACGACACGTCGGAATGCCATTCCTCGCCGGCGACGCGCTTTGAGTTCTCATCCGCCTTGATGACGAGGATCTCAGGATGCTGTTCCAGCCCCTTGGGAGCCGCCGGATGAATGTGCAGCTTGCCGAAGCGGCGACCGAAATTCTTTTGTTGATCCACATCGATCGCCTGATCGCGAAAGAAGATCACAAGGTTGTCCAACAGGGCGCGATGGATCTCGTCGAACTGCTGATTGCTCAGCCCCTTCGCCAGATCGACCCCATGAATTTCCGCACCAATGTTGGGCGTCACCTTGCGCACCTCGATGGTGTCGTAGCTCATTGGCACACTCCTCATCGGTTGCCTCCGCGCCAAGTCGCAGGCGCCTCATCCGCCGTAGAACGGACGTCCATCATTGCGCAGCCAAAGCCGGATCAGCGTGCGCCTGCGCTCGGGCTCCGGCCAATCCTCAAAGCCGGTGCGCTTGTGACCCAGCCGGCGATTGTCCAAGATCTGGATCTGGCCGGGTTCAAAGTAAAACTCCTTAAAGAGCGCGGGATCATCGATGATCGCCGTGAGCGCATCGAGCGCGGCCCGCCCCGTGACATCGAGAGGCTCCCCTGCAAGCTCATGGCCCTGCTCGATGAGGTAGCGCGAAAGCCTTGACTTGAGCCGATCCCCTTCGAGCGCAAATACGGGTTCGCTGATGGTCATCGCCGCACCGGCCGCGTGCTCGCGCTGGCGATCAAAACGGTAGGGTTGGAAGAGCCGCTCTAGGAGCTCCGGATGGCGCTCCTGCATGAGGTTATGCGCCGTTTCGAAGCTGACGACACGGCTGACACCACCCGATTTCGCCGTCTGAAGGCATAACAGGGCGACATAGTCGGGCGGGCAGACGTTATACGAGTTGTCGTTATGAAAATTCTGCTCGGCGTTCGTGATATCTGGCCGGATACCGTTGCCAGGCTTTTTTCCGGTGAGATCCGCGACGGTGTAGATCATCTCACCGGTCCATTTTTGCGCCACCGGCCGTGCAAGCATGCGCGCAAGCAGCCAATAGATCTTGATGGACGTCTCCTTCGGCAGCGTCTGAAGCGGCAACCTGTTGAGGATGACGAACCCTGGGCCAGTCTCGAGCACGGCACGCGCGCGTGCCATGAGGTCGCGACATGCCGGAAGTTCGAAGTCGCAAGGATCGAGAGCGAGCGCCGGCAGCGGATTGTCGTCGAGCACCCTGGCAAGGTCGGTGATTTCGTGCAGGCACGCGCGCGGCAAGGTGAGGACGCCAGCATCCGCGGGGAGTGTGCTGCCAATCCAGGCCGACGCCCCGGTGAACCTCGAGACCCGCTGCACGTTGCGCATGGAAACCTCCCTATCGTGCCTCGCGTCCCTCGAAGAGAGCCACCATTGCACTCTAGTCCGGTGACCGGCGGCCGGCTAGCCGCTGACTGGCAATTCCCGCGCAGCGCCGGTGAGGCGCAACGACCTCTATCGCAGACGGCGGCGCGGTGGGGCCGCTCCGTTCCCGCTAACGCACGCAAAAATCGGTCCCGTTAGGGTCCCTCGCGCAGCTTCATGGCCATCACCGCGATGGTGCGTTGGTACACCTCGGCGCGGTTCCATTCGCGCAGGACGGCGTAATTGGCCGAGCCCGGTTCCCAACTTTGATCGGCCTGCCAGCCGTTGCCTTTGAGAAAATTCGCAGTCGAGGCCAGCATGTCCGGCACGCTGCGTTCCAGGTCGCGCCGCCCATCGCCATCGAAATCGACGGCGTATTTGTAGTAGCCCGATGGCAGGAACTGGGTGTGGCCGATCTCGCCGGCCCACCCTCCGCGCAGCTGTGCCAGCGTCAGATCACCGCGATCCAGGATGCGCAAGGTATCGAGCAAATGCCCAGTGAAAAACTCCGAGCGCCGGCAGTCAAAGGCCAGCGTCGCAACCGAACGGATGATGGAGTATTTGCCCGATGAGTCGGCGCCATAGTTGGTTTCTAACCCCCAAATGGCGATCAGGATCGGGCCCGGTACGCCGAACCGCTGCTCGATGCGGTCGAGCGTGGCCTGGTGCTGGCGCATGAGCGCTTGCCCGCGGCGCATCAGAGCCGATCCGACGCGGCGGGCGTAGAACTCCTCAAAGGAGAGCTTGAATGACTTCTGTGAACGGTCGAGGCGCACCACCGTCGCATCGTAGGTGACACCAGCCAATGCGGACGAAACCGTGGCGGGTGAGATGCCCTGTTGAACCGCCCGTTGCCGGAATTGGGCCAGCCAGGTGTCGAAACCAGCACCGTCATTGCCGCACATCGCATGCGCGATCGACGTCAGGAACAACAGCGCGATAGCCGGGGTGATCGCTGCACAAGCGCACCTCCAGCGCAGCTTGGTTTGGCCCCGAGAGGCGTCTATGGCCTCCGGCGCCGGCACGGCATTGGGCCCGTTGCGACGCAGGCCCATCCGATTACGCCCTGATGTCATGCCACTCCCTCGTTTGCGTGCGGCGCAAAGGCGGCACGTCCTAGCATGGTGCAAGTGCCCGTGTCCGCGAGGAGTGGCATAGGCGGATACTTTGTCGCTCGTGTGCCCAGGCCGTTGCTGCTAGCGCCCTTCCCGGGCACGGCGCAGCGCGGCACCGAGCGCGCTTTCAGCCGGCGCGTCCGCTCGACCGGAGGCCGGCGCCGCGGCCCCAGATCGGGTCGAGGATGAGCTGGTTGCGCGCCGGCCTAAAGTCGGATCGATGGTGCCGGATTTCATGGTAAGCGCGATGCGCCTCTTGGCGACGTCTACCTCCTTGACGCGCACCTTGACGATATCTCCCGCCTTGACCACCTCGCGCGGATCCTTGACGAAGCGGTCCGACAACTCGGAGATATGCACGAGCCCGTCCTGGTGCACGCCCACATCCACGAACGCACCAAATGCCGTGACATTGGTGACGACACCCTCAAGGCGCATCCCCGGCCTGAGATCCGAGATCTTCTCGATGCCCTCCTGGAAACTGGCCGTCCTGAATTCAGGGCGCGGGTCGCGACCGGGTTTCTCGAGCTCGGCCAGGATGTCCGCGACCGTCGGTATGCCGAACTGGATGTCGGCAAAGCGAGCGGGCTGCAACGACTTCAGGAACGCGCTGTCGCCGATCAGCGACTTAAGCGGTCTCTGCGTTGCTTGCGAGATCCGCTCCACCACCGGATAGGCCTCGGGGTGAACGGCGGAGGCATCGAGCGGGTTCTTGCCGCCCATGATGCGCAGGAAACCCGCGGCTTGTTCGAAGGTCTTGGGACCCAGCCGCGGCACCTTCTTGAGCGCAGCGCGCGACTTGAAGGCGCCGTTCTCGTCGCGGAAGGCCACGATGTTGAGTGCGAGCGTCTGATTGAGGCCCGATACGCGCGCCAGCAGCGGTGCCGAGGCCGTGTTGACATCGACACCCACCAAGTTGACGCAATCCTCAACCGCCGCGTCGAGCGAACGGGCAAGCCCCGCCTGTTCCACGTCGTGCTGATACTGGCCCACACCGATCGCCTTGGGCTCGATCTTGACGAGCTCGGCCAGTGGGTCCTGCAGCCGGCGCGCGATCGACACGGCACCGCGCAAGCTGACATCAAGCTGGGGAAATTCTTTCGCCGCCAGCTCTGACGCCGAATAGACCGACGCTCCCGCCTCCGACACCATCACCTTGGTGAGCTTTAGATTCGGCGCCTTGGCCATGAGTTCGGCGACCAGCCGTTCGGTTTCACGGCCCGCCGTGCCATTGCCGATACTGATGAGTTCGACCGCATGGCGCATGCACATTGCCCCCAGGGCGGCGAGTGAGCCTTGCCAATCGCGCCTGGGCTCATGCGGATAGATCGTGGCCGTCTCCACCAACTTGCCCGTCCTGTCCACCACCGCAGCCTTCACCCCCGTTCGATAGCCCGGATCGAGCCCCAAGGTGGCGCGCTGGCCCGCGGGTGCGGTGAGCAGCAAATCCTTCAGATTCTTGGAAAACACCGAGATCGCCTCGGCATCCGCACGCTCTTTGAGGCGCGCCAACAGATCGGCACCGAGCGAAGGCGCAAGCCGCGACTTCCACGCCAAGCGTGCGGTCTCGGCGAGCCACGCATCGGCGGCGCGGCCGCGCTCGGCAATGCCGAAGGCAGTCCTCACCTTCAGCTCGCCCGGGTGCGGCTTGCCTTTTTCGTGCGCCACATCGAGATCGAGGTCGAGTACGCCCTCATTGCGGCCGCGTAGCATCGCCAACGCCCGATGCGAGGGAATTTCCCTGATGCGCTGGCCAAAGTCGAAATAGTCAGAGAACTTGGCGCCCTCCTCTTCCTTACCCCTCGATACCTTGGCGCTGAGCTTGCCCTCGCTCCACACCCACGCGCGCAGGGCGCCCACCAGGGCGGGTTCTTCGCCCATGCGCTCAAGCAGGATATGGCGAGCGCCCTCCAGCGCGGCCTTGACGTCTGGGACGCCTTTATCAACGGCGATGAATTTGGCGCCCTCCACGTCCGGCACCAGCGCGGGATTGCTCAGCAGTTGATCGGCGAGCCCCTCAAGACCCGCTTCACGGGCCACCTGTGCCTTGGTGCGCCGCTTGGGCTTGAAGGGCGCGTAGAGGTCCTCCAACTCCACCTTGGTCGTTGCACCGTTGATTGAGCGCATGAGGTCGGGGGTGAGCTTGCCCTGCTCCTCGATGCTCTTGAGCACTGTCGCGCGACGTTCTTCCAGTTCGCGCAGATAGCTGAGCCGCTCTTCGAGCCGGCGCAACTGCGTATCATCGAGGCCACCTGTTCGCTCCTTGCGATAGCGAGCGATGAAGGGCACGCTCGCGCCTTCGCCGAGCAATTCCACGGCGGCGCTCACCTGCGGCAGGCCGACGCCCAGCTCTGACGCGATCCGCTGATTGATTTTGTCCATGCTGTCTCCCACTGCGCCGGCGCGAGAAGCCTAGCAAGGCATTGGCGGGCGAGGATCGGCTTACCGCTGCTCCATCTCGCATCCCCTCGTGGGCGTCTGGCCTCGCCGCCTTGGGGAGCGTCGCGCCATTTGACGCACGTGCGCAAGGCTTCAGGTCCCGCACTTTTGCAATAGAGCCGTTCAGGCCGTGCGAGCAAATTTTATCCGCGCCAGACTGATGCGCTCCAACATTGGCAAGCGCGTCAACCCCAGGCTCGGCGCGGATGTGGGAGCGGCAGCATCCCCCGTTCGACCTGCCGCGGGGCGTTCCCTCGCGCCCGGGCTCGGCGCGCCGCTCCCGCGGCGACGATCCGCCCACAACAAGGCAGAACGGCGGCAGGGCGGCGCACGTGCGCACACCCCGCTCTGGTCTCAGACATCGCACATCGCGCCCAAGCCCTCTGGAGATGCTGCTCGGGAGAGCACGATGGCTTGCAGCCGGCCAGGTCAGCAAGTCTCTGGCAAGTTCTTGGCAAGTCCCTGGCAAGTTCCTGGCAAGTTCCTGGCAAGTTCCTGGCAAATCCCCTGGCAAGTCCCGTGCGGCGATCGAGATGGAACCCTGTTTTGGGATGAAGCCCACAGTCAGCGCTGGCGGGTTTCATCGTTGAAAGGGGTGGGCGGTCCCTCGTCAAATGGCAGCCGATCGCGAGCCGCCCCGCAGGTTGACCGGCGTGGCCGGGCGCGCGGGATCGCAAACGCGCGGGCGTCACGAGCCCCATCACAACCCCTTGCGCAGCTTGCGGGGTCGCCGATGCACAGCCATTCGCCACTCGGTTAGTTACGCCATGCAAGACCCGTGACACCAACGTGTCATGCTGCTCAACAAAAAGTCATGCATTGTGAGTGGTTACGTTGATTGATTTAGCTCATATCTGAAAGCACCTGACGAAGTGGACCGGGGACATTGTGATGGCGTTGGATTTTCTTTCTCGCAAGCTCGTCCTTCTCGTGGAGGACGAACCCTTGATCGCCCTCGACATAGAAAACCACCTCCGCAAGTCCGGTGCACGCGTCGTCGCGGCGGCCACTCTGGACGCGGCATGGCCCATCGCCCACCACCCCCACCTATCGGCGGCGGTCGTCGATCTGTGCCTTGGCACCCAAAGCGCCATCCCGATTTGCAGACACCTCGCCAACCGGAACGTTCCGTTCGTCGTTCATACCGGTTACGAGCCCGATAGCATTGAGCGGGAATGGCCGGCCACGCCGATCATGCGCAAACCGGCAAATCCCATTGACGTCGTCCATGCCCTCGCCGGCGCCGTGTCCTCAGCCGGCAGGCGTGCTTGGCAAGGTGCCTCAGGGTCCACGCATCAGTAGCGCCTGGAATTGACACCCTTGAAGGCAACGGGCAGACCACGGCTGATCTTGGTGTGGTCGCTTCCCTATCTGCAGTCGGTGCTGTAGAACTCGCGGCGTCCATGGTCTTCTCTCCTAACGGCATGGATGAGCCGCCCGGCGCACCGTTATCAACCCCGATCCGGTCGCGCCGGCGGCTGCTCTTCGCGCAGCAGTTGCCTCGCAGAGCGCATCAATGTGCCTGGCGACTTGCTGGCGTTGCTGCCCATCTTCGCACCAGCAAGGCGCCTCTAACGCCATTATCCACTGCATGCGTGCGATGGAGCGGCGGGATAATGGCCGCGGCGGCGGACAACGCCTGCACGCAGCGCACGACGTGTCGAGGTTAGACCAACTCTCGCCGCCGGCGCGTGCCCGCGCGGTCGTTTGCTACGAGCGCCTTGAGAATTTCGATGTTGGCGGTGCGAAGCGGCCGGAAACGTCGGCTATCGAACGCGGCCTCGACATGGCCTTCGGCAAAGTCAGCCGATGCATTCACGATCTCGTGGAAGCACAGACCAACAAGCTCATGCACCCGGCGGACGTCACGGATGCAGTAGATTGAGTTGAGGCGAGGCAGGGCGCGCACGCAACTGCGCCACAGCGGCTCGCGAGAGAAATTCACGTCCACGCAGACAACGCGTTGGCCCACATCGAAGTGCATGCACCCTTCCTTTTAGGCCGAGGCGTGTGCTCGCAAAGGATGGTCGGATTGGGGCGCCTGCGTCGTTGCGCTGGCCGCAGTATCGACACGATCACGCGCAATCGTACGATTGTCCGCAATCTAGGAGTCTCCCATGCGGACGAGCGGCTCGGCGCTCTGGTCCTGCGGTTGGCCAGCGCCGGCCGCTATTGTTTGGCCGGCAATAGTCGGTGCGACCATCAAAGCCCCAGGAAACGCCGGAGCGAGCAACGCCAGCTGCCGGCCGTCGGATCGCAAGGCCCAGGATCACAAGGCCCAGGATCACAAGGCCAAGGATCACAAGGCCAAGGATCACAAGGCCCAGGGTCACAAGGCCAGGATCACAAGGCCAGGATCACAAGGCCCAGCTCCGCATTGGGCTCCCCCCGTTGGTCGGCGCTTGGCGTCAGGGCCGACGATGGTTCCCTGACATCCCTGTCCCTAACCTCACTGAGCGCGCTTGTGCCACGGTAACGTCAACGCCACCAGGACGGCCAACAGGTTGGCGAGGCCCGCCACCTTGACCGACATCTGATAGCCACCCGTGAGATCATAGAGATGCCCCGCGAGCACGGGCAGCGAGATTGCCGCTAAGCACCAAGCGATGTAGGTGCGACCTGCGATCCTGCCATAGTCAGCCTTCGGCCAGTACGATGCCACGGCACCGGCCGTCACGCCGGAGATGAGGCCATAGCCGATACCGATCAGCCCCAAGGTCAAAATCGCCATTTCCGCTGACGGCATCACCGTCAACGCGATCGCAGCAAGCAGCGCCATGGCCTGCGCGGAGGCGGCGACAAACGGCACCGGCAATCGGTCAATCAGCCAACCGCCCGACAGACGCGCCGCGGCGATGGCTGCGGTAATGCCGGTGGTGGCGAGCAGCGAGCCCGCTTTGCCGGCGCCAAAAGCCAAAACCATGCCCGCCGCTTGACTGAGAACCATGAGGCCAGCAGACGCCGCCAAAAAGAAAATCGTGAAGAGCTTCCAGAAGGTCGCCTGCCGACCATCGCGGCGGCTCGCTGCGTGCGCAACTCTTGGCCGGCCGCTCCTTGCCAAAACAACGCCCGCGTGCGCGATGAGGAGTGCCGCCGCAAGTCCCATCACCCCGATCACCGCCGCAAGCCCTGCAAGTGTTTGACGCACTCCGACCCAGTCGATGCCCAGGCCATAGGCTGGTGCGGCCAGCATGGCGCCAAGCGGGAAAAGGCTTACGAGGTAGCCGTTGACCAACCCTGGCCGGGGGCGTGAACCGGCATTCACGCATTGCTGCACGACGACAAAGGCCATGCCGCCGCCGGTCGCAAACAACACTCCATAGCCAAGGATCAGCCAACTCAGCGACGGTGCGACCGCGGCGAGCATTACCCCAACACCGGACAGCGCGGCAGTGAGCGCCACCAAAAGAGGGGCACGTACCCACCCGAATAGCGGCGGAGCCAAATTGGCCCCGACCGTGAAGAACACCGCCGATATGCCAAAGACGGAGGCCAGTTCCGAGCGACTTGCGTGCAGAACTTGTTCCAACGGCGCCAACAGAACGCTGAACGCATAGATCGACCCGAGCGGAAGGCTCATGACAGTGGCCGCCGCGAGCGCCAAAGCAGGTCGCGCCCGAACGCATTTGTGCTCTCTCGACACGGGTTTAGTCCGATTGGATCAAAGCTACGCAGGCACAAGCCCCGCCTGGTGAAGAGTGAAGCGGCAAGGATTGCAGTGACAGCTTGACGCGGCTTGGCGCGAACCTTCCCAGTCTTGCGCGCCTGCCCCATGCAATCGCCCATTGGCGAACCGCGTGCGGCTCATTGGCCATCTTTGTTGTCGCTATGGTGCTCCTTTCCCGTGCTCCGGGGATGCTCGCGTGCTGCCGACATGGATCGCGCTTCTGAGGCTTGCGGCCTTTGCCAGTTTCCCTTGCGATTGCACCCCGTGGCGGTTGATCTTGCAATGACCAGGCTAAGGGTGACCAAGGCTTTTTTTAACCGTTCATTAACCACCTTGCGGCAGCGTCGACGGCGCCGTCTTTGCAAATCAGCGCCCTCGTTTGGCCCGTGCGACCGTTTGGCGTCGTGGCCCCCTCAGTGTGCGTCCCCCGCGAAACCAGTTAGGTCAATCCCAGATGCAATTTGCCGTGCAGCTCCTGCAAGCCGGATGGCACGACCTCGTCGGCTGGACGTTGATTGTCAGTGCCAGCGCGCTTGCCCTGCACACGCTTGGCCTTGGCAGAACACGCGGGGGAGCGGCGCATATCCTGCGCGCCTATCGCCCCGCGGACTGGCGTCAGCGCCAGGGCGCGTATGGGCGGATCCGACCGAGGAAGGAGGACCACCACCAGTGGCAGATCCTGGAGGCCATTGCCGAGCGCGGCTTCGCCCAGGCCGAGGCCGCCGCGAAGCTGCACGCCCGCGCCGCGCAGGAGCTCGAGGCGGTCGATGAAGCGTTGAGCGGCCTCCTGGCGCAACGCACTCCCGCCAGCACACCTTCTTGTCAGCACTCTGCTGGCCTGCCTCTCCCAGCACCCGCACCTCTCGCAGCCTAGCTCCGCCACCACCTGGGGGTCGGTGGCTTGGCCGCTGCCAAGTCCTGTCCGATCTGCGGATCGGGGCCGTGCGCGCGGCAGGACGGAGATCAACCAAAGAAATCCAGCAAGGCGTCGAGGACGGCATCGGGCGCCTCCGCCAACAGCATGTGACCGCAGTCGGCGATGACAACCGACTTGGCCGCCGGAATGAGATTGGCTAGCTCCCGTCCAGCCTTGGCCGGCGTCATGACGTCGTTGGCGGCAATCACGACGAGCGCCGGGCAGCGTACTTTGCGCGCGGCCTCGGGTCCGGATCTCCAGCTGCTGCACGCCTCCAGATCGGCATGCAGGACGCCGGGACGGTTGCGCGCCAACAATGCCAGCGTGCCACCGGTCATCCACATGCCCGGCGCTGGATTTCCGCCGAGCTTGGCCGCGGCTGCATGCGCCCAAGTGGTCATCATCAGATAAGCCCGCTCGGGCTCCTCTTTGGCGGCGCTCAGCAGATCTCGATGCACGGGCACGGCCGCAGCGGTGCTCATGAGGGCGATGCGCGTCACGCGATCGGGCATCCCCGCCGCAGCTTCGAGTGCGATGGCAGCGCCCATGGAGTGGCCCACAAGGGCTGCCTCCTTCACCTCAGCCGTGTCGAGCACCGCCCCGAGCCAGCGCGCCATGTCGAGGATCGAGCCGAGTGGCGGCCCATCGGAGCGGCCGTGGCCAGGCAGGTCGACGGCAAGGACCGAACGGCCGTGCCAAGCCAAGGAGCGCGCCGGCAGCTGCCACACGCTATGATCGCAGCCCGCACCATGGAGGAGCACAACGGTCGGCTTGCCGCTCTCGAACGCACGACCACCGCTCGCCGCGTGCACCGTTCGGCCCTCAACCCTCAGCTCCATCGCGGTCAGGCCTTCTGGGAGGCGGCGAGTGCCTGGGCGAGGTCGTCGGTGAGGTCGGTCGGGTCTTCGAGCCCGATCGAGAGCCGCACGAGCTCCTCCCCGACGCCCGCCTTGGCAAGGTCGGCAAGGCTCATCTGCTGGTGAGTGGTGCTGGCTGGATGGATCACCAACGATTTGGCGTCGCCAACATTGGCAAGATGGGAGAATACCTTGAGCCGTTCGATCAGCCTTGCGCCGGCCTTGCGCCCGCCCTTGATGCCAAAGCTCATGATGGCCCCGGCACCCTTCGGCATCTGCCGCCGCAAAAGCGCGTGGTCGGGATGGCTCTCAAGGCCCGGATACTTCACCCAGGCGACCGCCGCATGACGCTCCAGAAAGCGCGCTACGGCTTCGGCGTTGGCCACGTGGCGCGCCATCCGCACGGGCAGCGTTTCGATCCCCTGCAGCAGATAAAACGCATTGGCGGGGCTCATGCAGGCGCCGAAGTCGCGCAGGCCTTCGGCACGAGCGCGCGCGATGAAGGCGGCGGGCCCGAATTCCTCGGCAAAGGCGATACCATGGTAGCCCGCGTACGGCTGCGTCATGGTCGGAAACTTTCCCGACGCCACCCAATCGAAGCGCCCGCCGTCGACGACAATGCCGCCGATAGCCACCCCGTGCCCGCCGAGGAACTTGGTGGCGGAGTGGATCACAATGTCGGCTCCGTGCTCGATCGGTCGGCAGAGGTAGGGCGTGGCGAAGGTGGAATCGATCGCCAATGGCAGGCGATACTTGTGTGCGACTTCGGCGACCGCCTTGATGTTGAGCACCTCAAGACCTGGATTGCCGAGCGTCTCGGCAAAGACGAGGCGCGTCGTCTCGGTGATGGCCTGCTCGAAGTCGGCGGGATTGCGTGGATCGACCAGGCTGGTCGTGATGCCAAAGCGCGGCAGGGTGTGCACGAACATGTTGTGCGAGCCACCATAGATGCGAGCGGACGCGACGATGTGCCCGCCGGCCCCCATCAACGTTGCAATGGCCAAATGCAGTGCTGCCTGGCCGCTCGCTGTTGCGACTGCTCCCACACCACCCTCCAGGGCACCGACCCGCTCCTCGAGCACGGCCACCGTCGGGTTTGAAATGCGCGAATAGATGTGGCCCACGCGCTCCAAATTAAAGAGCCCCGCCGCATGCTCCGTGTCGTCGAACACGTAGGACGTGGTCTGGTAGATGGGCACCGCGCGCGCGCCCGTAGCCGGATCAGGGCGCTGGCCGGCATGGAGGGAAAGCGTGTCGAAGCGCGGCGATTTCGGGGTCATGAGGACACTCCGCCACAGCGATCGAGCCCGTAGGTAGCGACCGGGAGGAGCCGACGCAAGTCACGATCTCGCTCCTCGCGCGCTCGGGCGGGAGAGCCACCAGTCCAGCGCCTATGTGCGCCGAAACAGGCGGGAGTGATGGCCAGCGGCGCCCGCAGCGCCGGTCTTTGCCGGCGAGGTTGTCCGAAATGCCGATTGAGCCGGCTCAGGCCAACGCGTGGGAACTTTGCCGAGAGCGGCAAGGATGCGCTCCGGCGTGAACGGCTGCGCGAACACCTTGACGGCAAATGGGCGCAAGGCGTCGTTGATGGCGTTCATGGCCGCGGCCGGTGCGCCGGCAGTACCCGCCTCGCCCGCACCCTTGGCGCCGAGCAGAGATTCCTTGGTCGGCGTCTCGACGTGACCCACCTCGATGTCGGGCATCTCCGCCGCCATGGGGACCAGGTAATCCGCCATGGAGCCCACCAATAACTGGCCCTCAGGCGAATAGATGCAGTGCTCGAAGAGCGCGCCGCCAAGGCCCTGCACGATGCCCCCGCGCACCTGATCATCGACGAGGAGGGGGTTGATCACGCGACCGCAGTCCTCCACGCACCAGTGCTTGAGGAGGCGCACGGCCCCGGTGTCGACATCGACCTCAAGCCAGCACGCCTGCACACCGTTGGTGAAAGCGAACGGGTACTCCTTGGTGCTGAAATGGCGGGTCTGCATCAATTCGCGCGGCAGGTCGGGCGGCAGCGTGTCACCGCGGAAGTAGACGATGCGCGCCAGCTCGGCGAGCGGCATGCGCGCCAGACCCGATCGGCGCTCGACGATCTGGCCATCGACGAGATCGAGGGCATCGCCGCCCGTCTGCAGCATGGCGCCGGCAACCTGCAATGCGGCTTGCTTGAGAGCCAGCCCCGCCCGAAGCGCGGCCTCGCCGCCAATACCCGCGCCGCGGCACGCCCAGGTACCGCCACCATAGGGGGTGATGAGCGTATCACCCGTGATGACACGCACGTTCGCGATGGCGACGCCGACGGCCTCCGCCACGATCTGGCGCAAGATGGCTTCGGTCCCCTGGCCCTGCTCGGTGACGCCGCTGGCAGCCACGACGGAGCCGTCAGGATCGATGCGCACGCTACAGCCGTCTTGCGCCGAGATGCGCGCGCCGCCGACCCCGTACATGAAGGGGCTCGGGTTGGTGAGCTCAATGAAGCTCGCGATGCCGATGCCGCGGTAAATCCCCTGTTGGCGCAACCGCTGCTGCTCGCTGCGCAGCGCCGGGTAGTCCATCATGCTGACCAGCTTGGCCAGCGAGGCCTCGTGGCTCAGCCCCTCGAACTTCATGCCGGCGGGAGAGGCACGAGGATAACTGCCGTCCTTCATCAGATTGCGGCGGCGGAAATCAACGGGATCGAGGCCGACTGCCTCTGCAGCCAGGTCCACGAGACCCTCGGTGACCGCCGTGGCGATCGGATGGCCGACGGCTCGATACTGGCAGGTGGGCGTCTTGTTCTGGAAGACCACGGTCGTCCTGGCACGGAGGTTGGCGAAGTCGTAGGGTCCGCCGACCAGGTTCACCACTTGATTTGCCTCCACCGCACTGGTGCGAGGATAGACCGAGTAGGGCCCGATGCCCGTCAGGTCGTCGACATCGATGGCGGTGATGCGGCCTGCGGCATCCACGGCCATGCGCGCCCTGATGCGATGATCGCGGGCATGAATGTCGCTCGCGAAGCTCTCGAGCCGGTCGGCGATGAACTTCACCGGCCGGCCCATAAGCTTTGCGATCACGGCGACGGCGACCTCGTCGGGATAGACGTGAACCTTGATGCCGTAGCTGCCGCCGACATCGCCGCAGATGACGCGCACATCCCCCTCGGAGAGCCGCATATGCTTGGCAAACACTCCCTGCATCATGTGCGGAGCTTGGGTGGAGTGGTAGACGGTGAGCCGGCCGGATGCGCGGTTGAAATCGACCAGAATCGAGCGAGGCTCGATGGTGAGCCCGGTATGACGGCCGCTGTAGAAGGTCGCTTCTACGATCTTGTGCGCCTGCGCGAACGCTGCCTCGACCTGGCCCGCCTCATTGACGCGCTGAAAACAGAGATTGTCGCCGAGCTCGGCATGGATCACCGGCGTTGTCGCTAGAAGTGCGCCCTCCATGTCCACCACGGCCGGAAGCGGCTCATAATCGACCCGCACGTGGGCAACCGCATCTTCGGCCGCCGCACGACTATCTGCCACGACCGCGGCAAGGGCCTCGCCCACCCAGGTGGCTCGCTCCAGCGGCAGCGGGTGCTGCGGCGCCGATTTCATCCCTTTGAGGTGCGCAAGCGTGGCCACCCACGGCTCACAGTGCGGGCTGAGATCAGCGCCGGTGAAGACGCGCAATACGCCCGGCGACAGCAAGGCCGCAGTCGCGTCGATGGCGAGGATCTTGGCGTGCGCATGGGGGCTCCGCAAGAACGCCACATGCACCATGCGCGGGAGCACGATATCGTCGACGTACCGGCCCTGACCTTCAACCAGGGTCTTGGCGTTGGGCCGAGGCACGGATCGGCCAATGTAGGAATTGGGCCGGTCGACCGACTTTGGATCGATGATGTCGCTCATGGTCCCGGCTCGGCGTTGCGCCTGGCGGCAGTGGCCTCGACCGCGTCAATGATGGCGTGATAGCCGGTACACCGGCAGTAGTTACCGGAAAGGTGCTCGCGAATCTGCGCGCGCGTGGGGCGAGGATTGACGCTCAGCAGATCGGCGGCGGTCAACAGCATGCCCGGCGTACAGTAACCGCACTGACAGGCGTTGCGGGCAATGAACGCATCTTGCAGGTCGCGCATCTCTCCCGACTGGGATACGCCCTCAATGGTCTCCACATCGGCGCCATCGAGCGTGGCCGCCAACAAGAGGCAGCCGCGCACGATCTTGCCATTGACGCGTACCGTGCAGGCTCCGCACATGCCGTGCTCGCAGCCGGTGCGCGTGCCCATGAACCCCAGGTCAAGGCGCAGGAAATCGACGAGATGCCGGCGCGCCTCGACGCGTCGCGACACCCGCTCGCCATTGATGGTAAGGCAGATGTCTACGGCCGTGCTCATGTCACGCGTGCCTCTTGCTTCCCGGCGAGCTGGCGCAAGGCTCGACCCAGGAGAACACGGGCGAGATGGCGCCTCATCTCGGAGCTTGCATGCTGATCTACGGGCGGATTGAGGTCGGTGGCGAGCGCCGCCTCGGCCTGTGCGATCGTCTCGGCCGTCAGCGGCCTCCCCGTCAGCACTGCCGCGGCCCCACTGGCAGTCACGGGTGCCTCACCAACCCCGAAGAACACGAGCCTGCCATCGATAAAGTCCGCGCCCTTGAACTCCGCCTGGGCCACCACGCCCGCCATTGCGTAATCGCCGCAGCGCCGCGCCAACTCAAGAATAGCCGAGCGCTGTTGCGCCTTGCGGGCCGGGAACTCGATGGCCGTGATCAATTCCTTCTCGCCGAGCGCGGTGGCGTAAAGGCCGGTGAAGAACTGGGCGGCCGGAATGCGCCGCTCAGCGGTGGCGCTGCGCGCCACGATTTCGGCGGCGAGCGCCACGCAGCACGCCGGGAGCTCGGCGGCGGGATCGGCGTAGGCCAGCGAACCACCGATGGTCCCCTTATTGCGAATGGCGGGATGGGCGATCAGCGGCACGGCTGCAGCCAGCAGCGGCACCTCTTCGCGCACGAGCGGATGGGCGCCGAGCTCGGCATGTGTGGTGAGCGCGCCGACCCGGATCTTCCCGCCAGCGGCCGAGATGCCGGTGAGCTCAGGCACCCGCGAGACATCGATGAGGGTGGAGGGCGTCGACAGACGAAACGCCAAACTCGCGAGCAGGGATTGCCCGCCCGCCAGCAGTCGGGCGTCCGCACCGGCAGCCTCCCACTTGCTAAAGATGTCGGCTAGCGATGCCGCCCGGAGGTAGGAGAACGGCGGCGCCTTCATCCCTGCCGTCCTTCATCGGGCTTTGCCGGGCGCCAATCGTACACGCGCTGCAAGGTGCCGCCCATGAGCGCGGCGCGGTCGCCGGCCGATAGCTGGTCGGTGAGGCGGAAGGCATCGACGCCTTGCTGATAGCTCAACAACGCAACTGCGCGCGTCCAATCGGTTCCCCACATGCAGCGATCAAACCCGAAGGCCTCGAAGATGCGGGCAAGGGGCGCCCAGATGTCGTTATAGGGATAGGCCTCCCGCGACAGCGTGCACGCCCCCGAGATCTTGATCGCAACGTTGTCGTAGGCGGCGAGCTTCAGAACCTGCGGCAAATCGGCAAATGGCTCCCGGGGGGGCGGTGGCGCAAACGGCTGCTGGAGGCCCAGATGGTCGATGATGAGCATGGTGTTGGGGTTGCGAGCGGCCATCCGATCGACCTGCTCAAGGCGTCCCCAGCACAACAGGTTGACCGGCAAGGAATGCTTGGCGGCCGCGGCCAGGACACGGCTGATGCCGGGATCGGCTGGATCGGACGACACGCCTCGCGTCATCATGATGCGCACTGCCACGGCGCCGTCTCGCGCCGCCCACTGCGCGATCGTGTCGGCCACCGCGGGATCGGTGGGATCGACCGGCTTGATCAGTGCAAAGCGGCCCGGATGCGCCGCATGAACGTCGATGGCGTAGCTGGCATCGTAGCGGTACATGGTGAACGGGGACACCAAGAGCGCGCCATCGACGCCGACGGCGTCCATCGCCCGCACCATCGCATCGCCGGTGACCTCGGCCGGACCATGCAGAACCGCGGCCCAAGGCCGGCCGGGGTGGTCGCGTTCATAAGCGTGCACCTGGGCATCGAGGATCAACATGACTTGCAGCCTCCGGCCGATCGGGGCTCTGCGCTGCCGCGGCGGCACTCAAGGCCGACGCAATGAGGCCGGAGAGAAAAAAGCTCCAACACATGACCGACACGCGCACACCCACTCGCCTGGCCTTTATAAACGCTTTGACGCTGGCATCGCCAGCCATCCTCCGCACGCCCATTGCGGGGCAGATGAGCCTCGATCCGGGGAGCGCCGCCACGCCGACGCGCCAGGTCCCAGAGCGCCATCGTCTCGCCGAGGCGCTCCAGCAGGCCGACCGCAAAAGCACCGCTCCGCGAGCCCGCGCCAGAGGTTTTGGCACCGGAGCGAAGGCAGAGCACGAGCGGCTCCTGCGGTCGCAGCGCCCCAGGGCGACGCAGGCGGCGATCCCGGGTGGCCCAGGGGCGATCGAGGGCGAGCCAAAGGACCCCGGGGCGACCCACCACCGCGTTAAAACGCCCGCGCTAGGCCACTGGACGCGCCCGTGGGGCCGCCCGATATTCGGGGCAGGAGGCTTGCCGTTGAACGACCGCAGGGACGAGGAACAAAACAGGCTTTCCGCTCGCGCGGCGCGCTACGTGCGGGTGGGTACAAATGTGGGTGCCGTCGCAGCCAGGGTCGCGGGCCAACGCCTGTTGGGCCTCGATGTCGACGATGCCAAGAACGCAGCCGCGCTGGCGGCGGCGCTGGGCGGCCTCAAGGGGCCGATCATGAAGGTGGCGCAGCTGATGGCCACCATTCCCGAAGCGCTACCCGCCGAATACGCGCACGAGTTGGCCCAGCTGCAATCGCAGGCCCCACCCATGGGCCCGGCATTCGTGCGCCGCCGCATGATGGCCGAGCTGGGGTCGGAGTGGGGCCGTCGCTTCGCCAGCTTCGAGCCGCAACCCGCCGCCTCCGCCTCGCTGGGACAGGTGCACCGCGCGCGCGCGCAAGACGGAACGCCACTTGCCGCCAAGCTGCAGTACCCGGACATGCAGTCGGCCGTCGAAGCGGACCTCACCCAACTCAAGATGGTGTTTGCGTTGCACGCGCGCATGAACCCGGCGGTCGAGACTGGCGAGATCCTCAAGGAGATCTCGGCGCGGCTGCGCGAAGAGCTCGATTACGAGCTCGAGGCCCGCCACACGGGTCTTTACGGATCGATTTTTGCCGATGAGCCCACCATTCGCGTTCCCAGGGTCGTGCCCGAGCTGTCGACCAAGCGCCTGCTGACCATGACCTGGCTCGAAGGCCGCCGGCTGATGGACTACAAGGACGCCCCCCTCGCGCATCGCAATACCATTGCGCGCGCCATGTTCCGCGCCTGGTGGTATCCCTTCTCCCACTACGGCGTGATCCACGGCGACCCGCACCTCGGCAATTACACGATTTTCGAAGTCGACGAGCAAGGCGGTCACGCGCCGGCGGAGCCGCGAGGACCCACCCTCGGTGTGCCGGCCGGCATCAACCTCCTCGACTACGGCTGCATCCGTAGCTTCCCAACCCCCTTTGTGCAGGGGGTGATCGACCTCTATCAAGGCCTTCTGCAGGGTCGGCGCGACCTCGTCGTGCACGCCTACGAAACCTGGGGGTTCCGCGGCCTCTCGGCAGAGCTCATCGATACCTTGAACATATGGGCGCGGTTCATCTATGGCCCGCTGCTCGACGACCGCGAGCGCGAGATCGCCGATGGAACCACACCCGGCCAATACGGCCGCAAGGAGGCCTTCACGGTGCATAAGGCACTAAAGGAGAAGGGCCCCGTCAAGGTACCGCGCGAGTTCGTATTCATGGACCGCGCCGCCATCGGTCTCGGCGGCGTGTTCTTGCATCTGCGTGCCCGGCTCAACTGGCACGACATGTTCAACGCAACGATCCGCGGCTTCGTGCTGGACGACGTCGACGCACGCCAAAGGGCCGCGTTCGCAGCCGCCGGCGTGCCGCTACCGGTGGTGCATTGAGGCCATGGCGAAAGCAGGCAAGATCAGGGTCGGCATCGGCGGATGGACGTTTGAGCCGTGGCGGGGCACCTTCTACCCCAAGGGCCTGCCCCATGCGCGCGAGCTCGAATACGCCAGCGCGCACCTCACCACCATCGAAATCAACGGCACATTCTACCGCACGCAAACGCCATCGACCTTCGCCAAGTGGGCCAAGGAGACCCCAGACGGCTTCGTCTTCTCGGTGAAGGGACCGCGCTATGCCGTCAATCGGCGGGTGCTGGCGGAAGCCGGCGATCCCATCACTTGGTTCTTCGATTCCGGCGTGATGGAGCTCGGCGACAAGCTGGGGCCCATCCTGTGGCAGTTCGCACCGACCAAGAAATTCGATGCGGCCGACTTCGGCAAGTTCCTCGAGCTGCTGCCGCGCCAGCTCCAAGGCCGCAAACTGCGCCACGCCGTGGAGGTGCGCCACAGCTCGTTCTGCGTCCCGCAGTTCGTGGCCCTCGTGCGCCAATTCAATACGCCGGTGGTTTTTGCCGATCATCACAAGTACCCCGCCATCGCCGATCCGATCGGCGATTTCGTCTACGCGCGGCTGCAGAAGGGTGACGATAAAATCCCCACAGCTTATCCTTCCAAGGCGCTCGACACGTGGGCGCAGTGCGCTCGCGCCTGGGCCCAGGGCCGAGTGCCCGATGCTTTGCCACTCGCCGATCCCGCGCCCGCGCCCAAAAAAGCGGCACGTGACGTTTTCGTGTACTTCATCCACGAAGCCAAGGTGCGAGCGCCGGCCGCTGCCATGGCGCTGATCGAGCGCGTGGACAAATAGTTGGCCGCCAGCCATTTTCGAGTTTCGTGCGCGCCAAACTATCGATTGACATATCGGCGGTTCTTCAACGTGATGAGTGTCGCACGAATGAAGCCCGCTCGCCCACTCGACGTGACGTGGGCATGATCGAGGGAGATGCAAACCATGCGCTGCCGGCTGCCGATTGGGGCGGACAAAGTTGGATCAACGCGCAAGGGTCGAGCTCGCGAGCATGCGATTGCACTTGGCATCACCGGGCTCGGCGCGGTGGCAGGGGTGCTCCTGGACACTTGCCATCCAGCGCTCGCCCATAGCGGCTTAGAACACCCACTGGGGCTTGCATCGGGCTCGTTTGCAACGGGCTTTGTGCATCCTTGGACAGGCCTCGACCACATGCTGGCCCTGCTGACGGTCGGGCTGTGGGCGGGCCTCAATGGCGGACGCGCGCTATGGGCCTGGCCCGCGACCTTCGTCGGTGCCATGTTGGTGGGCGGCGCGCTGGGCATCGCCGGCGTGTTTGTGCCGCTGACCGAGCCGGGCATCCTCGTGTCGGTGGTGGTGTTGGGGCTCTTGGTGCTGACGGCAGCGCGGCTGCCGCTCGCCCTCGGAGCGGCGCTCATCGTCCTGTTCGCCCTGCTCCACGGCCATGCCCACGGCGCCGAGTTGCCCAATGGCGCCGCAGCCGGTGCCTACATGGCGGGCTTTGCACTCGCCACCGCGCTCCTGCACGCCATTGGCATCGCCATCGCCTGGGTGGGTCGCGACGGCATCGGCGCGCCCCTCGTGCGCGCGGCCGGTGCGGCGGTGGCAGCGCTCGGCATTGCATTGGCCGTCATTTAGAGCACAGAGGCGCCTATGATCCCCGGAGAGGTCATCACCGCTCAAGGCGATATCGAGATCAACGCCGACCGCCCGGCGTTGCGGCTCACCGTGGCAAACAGCGGCGACCGACCGATCCAGGTGGGTTCGCACTATCACTTTGCCGAGACCAACGCTGCCCTGCAGTTCGACCGAGCGGCCGCGCGCGGCCACCGGCTCGATATCCCAGCCGGCACGGCCGTGCGCTTTGAGCCAGGCCAAACGCGCGAAGTCGCGCTGGTGCCGTTTGCAGGCAAACGCGAAGTGTGGGGCTTCCGCCAGCAGGTGATGGGGAAGCTGTGAGGTCGGGGACGCGGCCGGCACCGCCTAGGATAGCGGGCGATCGCCAGATCCCTCGCGACCGCCGCTTTGCGCATTGCACGGCATGGATTGAGATCAAGGGGAACCGACCAGCATGCCCGCTCGAATGGCTCGCTCCGCCTACGCCGACATGTTCGGTCCCACCACCGGCGACAAGGTGCGGCTCGCCGATACGGACCTCGTGGTGGAGGTGGAGAAGGACTTCACCGTTTACGGCGAGGAGGTGAAATTCGGTGGCGGCAAGGTGATCCGCGACGGCATGGGGCAGGGGCAGGCCGCCCGCACGGACGGTGCCGTCGACACCGTCATCACCAATGCCCTGATCATCGACCACACCGGCATCATTAAGGCCGACGTGGGACTTCGCGATGGCCGTATCGCCGGCATCGGCAAGGCCGGCAATCCCGACGTGCAGCCAGGGGTCGATATCGTCATCGGTCCCGGTACCGAGGCGATTGCGGGCGAAGGCAAGATCCTCACCGCCGGCGGGATCGACAGCCACATTCATTTCATTTGTCCGCAGCAGATCGAGGAAGCCTTGAACTCGGGCATCACCATGATGATCGGCGGCGGCACCGGTCCGGCCACCGGCACCGCGGCCACCACGTGCACGCCCGGGCCCTGGCACCTCGCCCGCATGATCGAGGCAGCGGATGCATTTCCCATGAACCTGGCGTTCGCAGGCAAGGGCAACGCGTCTGCCCCCAAGGCCCTGGTGGAAATGATTGTGGGCGGTGCCTCCTGCCTCAAGCTGCACGAGGACTGGGGCACGACACCCGCTGCAATCGATTGCGCGCTCTCGGTCGCCGACGATCATGATGTGCAGGTGATGATCCACACTGACACCCTCAACGAATCGGGTTTTGTGGAAGACACCATCGCCGCCTTCAAGGGTCGCACCATCCACGCATTCCATACCGAGGGCGCCGGCGGCGGACATGCGCCCGACATCATCAAGGTCGCGGGCCTTGCCAACGTGCTTCCTTCCTCGACCAACCCGACGCGCCCCTTCACCGTGAACACGCTGGAGGAGCACCTCGACATGCTGATGGTGTGTCACCACCTCGACGCCAACATTCCCGAGGACATCGCCTTCGCGGAAAGCCGCATCCGGCGCGAGACCATTGCCGCGGAAGACATCCTGCATGACCTCGGCGCGCTTTCCATGCTCTCATCCGACAGCCAGGCCATGGGTCGGGTCGGCGAGGTGATCATCCGCACCTGGCAGACGGCACACAAGATGAAGATGCAGCGGGGCAGCCTCAAGGAGGATGCCCCCGGCAACGACAATTTCCGCGTCAAGCGCTATATCGCCAAGTACACGATCAACCCCGCCATCGCCCAGGGCGTGGCGCACGAGCTGGGCTCCCTGGAGCTTGGCAAGCGCGCCGATCTCGTGCTGTGGAGTCCCGCTTTCTTCGGCGTGAAGCCCGACCTCGTGTTGCTGGGTGGCAGCATCGCGGCAGCACCCATGGGCGATCCCAATGCCTCAATCCCCACACCTCAGCCGGTGCATTACCGGCCGATGTTCGGCGCCTTTGGACGCGCGCTTGCCAGCTCTTCGGTCACGTTCGTCAGCCAAGCAGCCGTCAATGCCTTCCTGCCGCAGCGACTTGGTGTGCAAAAGCGGGTGCTGGCCGTCAAGAACACGCGCAGCAGCATTTCGAAGGCCTCGATGGTCCTCAATGACGCAACCCCCAACATCGAGGTCGATCCCGAGACCTACGAGGTGCGCGCGAACGGCGAGCTCCTGAGCTGCGAGCCCGCCAAGTCACTGCCCATGACGCAGCGCTACTTTCTGTTCTGACGGTTCACAGCGTTACGGTGGCCTTGGCCAGCTTGAGCGCCTCCTGCCGTGCCTGCTCTCCACCCTCGCTCTTGCGGGAGGCCCGCAAAATGCGCTTCCCTGGCGCGCAGCGATCAACGCAAGAGAGCCGAGGAACACCCGTGTACAAACCCTTCGATCTGACCGGCAAAGTGGCCCTGGTCACCGGTGGCAACAGCGGCATCGGCCTCGGCATGGCGCGGGCGCTGGCCCAGGCGGGAGCCGACGTGGCCATCTGGGGCACGAACGCGACGAAGAATGCCGCAGCCAAACTCGAACTCGATGCTACCGGGCGCCGCGTGTTGGCGCTCGAATGCGATGTCTCCAACGAGCAAGCCGTGGAAACTGCCTTCGCTGAGACGATCGCCAAGCTCGGGCGCCTGGACGGCTGCTTTGCCAATGCCGGCGTGAGCGGGCGCGGCACCGCCAGCTTCCTGGAGATGAGCGGGGAGGAATGGCGACGGGTGCTGAAGGTCAACTTGGATGGCGTGTTTTACACGTTCCGAACGGCTGCCCGACACATGGTCCAACGCGGAGGCGGCGGTGCGCTCGTGGGCACCGCATCGCTGGCTGCCATCGAGGGCGCGGCGCGCAGCGAGCACTATGCGGCCAGCAAAGGCGGCATCGTGTCGATGATCCGCGCGCTTGCGGTGGAGTTCGCGCGCCACCGCATCCGTGCCAACGCCATCCTGCCGGGCTGGATCGAGACCGACATGACGGCCAACGCCATCGCCAATGCAAAGTTTGCCAATAACGTGCTGCCACGCATCCCGATGCGCCGCTGGGGCACGGGCGAGGACTTCGGCGGCATCGCCGTCTACTTGATGAGTTCGGCATCCGCCTATCACACGGGCGACACCTTCCTCATCGACGGCGGCTATGCCCTATATTGAGGCCTCTCGCGCGGCGTGCGCCCAGATCAAGCCTCATGGCGTTCTGGCTGCCGCTTCAGCATCCCAAGCATCGTCGGTCCGCCGCGAAAGGGTGTGTTTCACGATGCGTTGGCTCGGCGTCCGCTCGAATTGGTCGACAATTGCTATGTAGCGCGGCCTCTGGAAGCGCGCGAGCCGCACTGCGAGCCATTGCGAGAGCTCGTGCGCGGCCAGTTGGGCATCCCGCTTCAAGGCGACGAACAGCTTGATCTCAGCCTCCCCGATTTCCGCCGCCACCCCAATCATGGCGCAGTCCTCGATTGCGGGATGCATGCGCGCCACCTCCTCGACTTCGGCCGCAGCCACGTTCTCGCCGCGCACGCGCACGCTGTCGCCCAACCGACCGTGAAAATACATGTTGCCCAGGGCATCCCAGGAGCCGACATCGCCGGTGCGAAATGCGCCGTCTCGGAAGGCTTTGGATGTCGCGTCCGGGTCCTTGTAGTACCCGCGGGTGAGCGCGCCCGGCAGGCGCTCGCCAACCACGATCTCTCCCCGTTCGCCGACGGCCACAGGCCTCCCGCTCGCGCCCACGATGGCAACGTCGAACCATGGGACCGACCTGCCGACCGAGCCGATCGTCCCGCTGAGGTTCAGCGTGGTGATGCTCGAGCACTCCGTCATGCCGTAGCACTCGCGGATCTGGACGCCGAAGCGCGCCTCGAATGGCCGCCAAACCTGGCACGGGCACCCGCCGCCCCAGGCGATGCGCACCTGATGGCTGCGATCGGCGGGTGCGGGCGGCTGCTTCAGCAGCATTTGCAGAATGCCGCCCAGATAGTGGATATGCGTTGCCCCCATGGCACTCGCATCGGCCCAGAACCGGCTGGCGGAAAAGCGCTCTGCCATGGCAAGCGTAACCTTGCGGATGAGCGGCAGCACGAGCATTTGCGCCCCGCCGATGTGAAACATCGGCTCCCAGAGGTAGAGCACATCCCCCTCGCCAGCACCCGAGGCCACGGCCGCCGCTTCGCCGCAGAGCCGCAGCATGCGGTGCGATAAGAGCACGCCCTTTGGTCGACCCGTGGTGCCCGACGTATAGATGATGGCAAAGGGTTGATCGGCGGGCGGCGCGGACCGCTGCATCGCCGCCGCCTCTGGCTTTCCCGAAGGCTCGGCCAAGATCTCCGCCCAAATCGCCGGCGCAGCGATGGCGAGCCAATTCGGCCTGACCGCGCACGCCGCGACGGTGGGCAGCAAGTCGGCTTCGGCCACGACAATGCGCGGCTCGGCATGGGTCAGAACGTACGCCAGATTGTCGCCCATTGCCCCGGTATGAACGGGGACCCATATGGCGCCAGTGTAGGCGATGGCCAGCATCAGGCCGAGCGCAGTTTCGCCGTTGCGAAGCATGAGCGCGACGCGATCCCCGCAACCCACACCTCGGTGGCGCAACCAAGCCGCCAGGCCTGCAACCGAGCTCTCGAGCTGCCCGAATGTCAGGGCACGCTCACCAAAGCGGGCGAAGGTGCGATCGGGCGCGGTCGCGGCATGACCGGAAAACAGCGCAAGAAAGCCCTCGTCCGTGTCCGGCAAATCGAGCGCTGCGGGGCCAGGCAGCATGTCGGCACCCCTCAACGTTTGCGCTCGGCCTCCGCCCGCGCCTTGCGCCGCTCGGCGCGCTCGGCGAAAAACACGCGCATGGCGGCTTGAGGCTCGCCGGAGGCGAATGCCTCGGCCTGGTAGGCTCCTCCGTTTGCGAACGCCTCGTCAAAAGCGGCCTGCGTGACCTGCCGCAAACGCGCCTTGCTCAGGCGCATAGCGATGGCCGGCTTCGCCGCCATCATCTCGGCGAGCTCCCGGGTCTTGCCCATCACCAGATCGGGCCGCTCGACCAGATAATGGATGAGGCCGATGGCACGGCATTCCTCGGCATCCATCATGCGTCCTGTCAGCGTGAGTTCGACGGTACGCGAAAGTCCGATGCGCGGCAGCATCAGCATCGGACCGGTGACGCTCGGGATGCCCGAGTTGATCTCAGCCTGGCCCATGCGCACACCCCGATGGCCAACGCGCACGTCCGTCAACATGGCCGCCTGGAAGGCGGAGCCCGCCGCAACGCCGTTGAGCGCCGCCAGGCATGGCTTGTCCAGATCGCGGATGGAATTGTAGAAGTCGCGCCACGATTGGAACCAGTTGGCGCCATCGTGACCGGACTGGAACTTCTCGGTCTCATCCAGGTCTTGGCCGGCGGAGAAGGCGCGCTCGCCCGCTCCGGTCATGACCACCGCCAAGACGCGTGGATCGGCATTCCAGCTGCCCAACACCTCCGCGACCTGCGCGCGCATCGGCGTATCCCACGCATTGAGCTTCCACGGCTTGTTGAGCGTGACTGTGGCAATCCCGCCAGTCACATCGGTCAAGACGGCGCGCTCGTTGTTCGACATGGGCCAGGCTCTCGCGTGGATCTGCGGGTTGCTGGCGGAGAAGTTGCGCGTCACGGGCGCCCTGTCAATGCTAGATGCCGCGAGGCAAGCAACCCGTCTCTCGCGGCACGCGTGGGAGACAGTGCATCCGCTCGGCGGACCGTGGCCGGAACCTGGCGACGAGCTCGGCGTCGATTTCGCGGCCGCTCCATCTTGTGGGATCCCAGCTGGGCCGCTGACAGGGCGGGGATTTTGCCGTCAAATCAGCATTCGATCGGAGCAAGAAGGTCATGGATGACGCCTGCGACGTCCTCATTTTCGGCACGGGCAGCTTCGCACAGCGCATCGCCTGCGATCTCGCCGCGACAGCAGCAGCCCCGACGCGGCTGATCCTCGCCGGCCGCAACGGGCCCCGCCTCGATTGGATCGCAACTGCGGCGCGGGCGCGCGCGCACATGTTCGACCGGCCCGTGGCAGTCGCAAGCCGCCGGATCGACCTTGCCGCCCCGCAAGCCGCCGGCGAGCTCCTCGCGACCTGTCGACCGGGGGTCGTCCTACAGGCGGCCTCGTTCCAATCCGGATCGGTGATTTCTGCATCCGGCAACGCCTGGACGCGCCTCGTGGCCGACGGCGGGCTCAGCGCCACCGCCGTCTTCCAATCCGTGCTCAGCTCGCGCATCGCCCGTGCCGTGGCGCAGGCCTCGCCGCAAAGCCAGTTCATCAACTGCTGCTTTCCCGACGTCGCCAACGGCATCATCGCAGCCATGGGGCTGCCGATCGCGTGCGGCATCGGCAATATCGCCATTCTGGCGCACGCCTTCGCCGGCGCGCTCTCGGGCGCGCCGCAGCCGAACCTCAAGATGCTGTGCCACTATCAGAACCTCCAGGCCTGGCGCCGCCCACCCCACGCGCGCCGCGGCGCAACGCCACGGGTGTGGCTCGATGAGGTCGAGATTGCCGATGTCTTCTCCCGCTTTGGCGGGGTACAGCTCACCCCGGAGCCCGTCATCGACATCTCAGGGGCGAGCGGCGTGACGCTCGCCCTCGCCATGGCCCAACGGCGCGCCTGGCGCGGTCACGTGCCCGGTCCCGCTGGTCTGCCGGGCGGCTACCCGGTCGTCGTCGAGGACGGGCGCCTCAAGCTCGACTTGCCGACCGGCATCGAGGCCAAGGCCGCAATCGCCTGGAATGTCGCCCACGAGGCAGACTCCGGCCTGATCGTCGATGGCGAGGGGCGCGCCCACTATAGAGGGCGCCTGCATGAACTACTGGCGGCGGAAAGCCCCAGCCTCGCTGCGGGCTTTGCCGCGGCCGACCTTGAGCAAGTCTGGCAGGCGATGTGCGCGTTGCGCGAGCGTCTGCTCGCCCGCTCGGCATCGTGAGCCCCGGCCGGAAGCGGGCTTCGCAACCTGGCGCATGGATTGCCTCGACACGATGGCGCTCGCCGCGGCAGAATGCAAGGCGACGCGGCTGGCCGCGGATCCATCCATTGGAGAACAGTATGCAGCGACGGGCATTTGTCGGCGGGGCCGCGTTGGCGGCCGCCGTGGCGGGGTTGGGACTGGCGCCGGCCCTGGCGCAAGATCCCATCGTCTTCGGTCTGATCACGCCCCTGTCGCCGCCCGGCGAAACCGCCCTCGGTCAACTGGCAAAGCGCGGCGCCGAGATCGGCGTCGAGTACATCAATGAGAAGGGCGGCGTGCTCGGACGAGGGGTGAGGCTGTCGGTGCACGACAGCGCGGGCAAGAACGAGCAGGCGGTCGCCGCCTACCGTCGCCTGGTCTCGAGCGAGAAAGCCGTGGCCGTCTTCGGCTTCATCCATTCCGGCGCCAACATCGCCGTCAACGAAGTGGCCAAGGAGATGGGCGTCCCCACCATGGGCACCCAGACCGGTGCCGGCGACGTCACGGCCAAGCACTACGACATCGCCTTTCGCACGCACGCCGTGGATGGTCCGCGCGCTGCCGCTTGGCTCGGTTGGATCGCCAAGAACAAGTGGAAGCGCGTGAGCCTGTTGGCCGAGACCACCGACTACGGCATTGGTCTCGCCAAGGAGACCGAGAAGCAGAACAAGGAGAAGAACCTCGGTCTTG
This sequence comes from Hyphomicrobiaceae bacterium, assembly GCA_036558085.1. Lineage (GTDB taxonomy): Bacteria > Pseudomonadota > Alphaproteobacteria > Rhizobiales > Hyphomicrobiaceae > AWTP1-13. The sequence continues at coordinate 17,354 of DATBGH010000048.1, read as the reverse complement.
AGATCCAGACCATCATGTTCGACCGCACGACGACCGATCTTTTGCCGCAACTCCTGCAGGCTAAGGCGTTCAAGCCCGATGCCATCGTCAACGTCGGCGTCGGCCAGCCCCTCGACTTGATGATCACCCAGGCGCACACCGTCGGACTGCTGCCGGGTGCGCAGATGGTAACCTCCTACGACGTTCCGGCGCGACCGCAGTTCTGGCAGCTCCATGGCGACAACGGCGTGGGCATTAATTTCGTCGCCTTCTACTCGCCGAAATCCGAATTGTCGGACCTTGGCAAGGAATTCGCCAAGCGCTATCAGGCGAAGTTCAACGAGCCGCCCGTCTATGCGGCGCTCAACGGCTTTGCCAATGCAATCGTGTTTGCGGCCGCCATCGAGCAAGCAAAATCGACGGATCCCAAGGCAATGATCAAAGCGCTGGAGGAGGGGTCCTTCACAGGCTGGTCCACCACTCCGGTCACCTTCCCCCGCGCCGACGGGGCGCTTTGGCACAACTGGTCGCCGCCGCTGCTGGTATTGCACTATACCGCCAAGGATCAGACGCCGGCGACGGCCGAAGTGGCCTATATTCTCGGTCAATAATGGTGGCTCACGCGAAAGGCGCGCGGATGGCGGGCCGGGGCAGGTATCGCACACCCGCGCATGCTCGCAGTTTCGTCGCCGCGGCCGATGGATCAGGCTAATACGTGGCGCCGGGCGCGCCGGCATGAGGTGCGCGGCGGCATCTCGGCGGCCACGCGAAGGGCGGGCCGATGATCTTCAGCGCCGAACTTCTGGTGCAAACGCTGTTGTCCGGACTGATGATCGGCGTGCTTTACGCATTGATGGCGCTCGGCATCACCTTCATTTACTCGATCGTCAAGACCATCAATTGGGCAATGGGCGAATTTTACATGATTGGAAGCTACCTCCAGTTCGTGGCCGTGCACTTTCTGCTGGGCCCGCGTTGGTGGTGGCTGGCCGCGATCGTGTCGGCCGCGGGCACCTTTGTCGTCGGCGCAGTCCTGGAGCCAATCCTCATCAAGCCCATGTACGCGCAGCCCATGCAGCGACGCGACGATTACGCCACCGTCGTCACCATCGCTCTGCTGCTGCTGTTGCGCAGCCTTGCCGTCGCGCTCGGCGGCCCCAATCAGTACCGGCCCGAATCCGATCTGCCGGTGGTGTGGATCGGCCCCTTGCCGCAGGAGGGAGCGCGGGTTGCCGCGTTTGTGTGCGCGCTGCTGGCGCTTGGCGTGTTCTGGCTCGTCCTCAAGAAGACGTGGGTGGGGCTGGCCTTGCGCGCTGCCGCCCAGAACCGCATTGCGGTCCAGACCTCAGGCGTCAATATCGATCGACTGGATGCTGCGGCCTTCGCCATCGGCGTGGCGCTTGCCGGATTTGCTGGCGCGCTGCTCGCGCCGCTGTTCATGGTCTTTCCGACCAATGGCGCGGTGACCACCGTCAAGGGCTTCGAAATCATCGTCATCGGTGGCCTTGGTTCCATCCCCGGCGCGCTCATCGGCGGCGTCCTGCTCGGCCTCGTCGAAAGCCTCGGGGCAGCCTTCATCTCTTCCCCCTATCAAAATGTCTACGGCTTCGTACTCGTCATCCTTGTGCTTATCGTCAAACCAGAAGGCTTGTTCGGCGAGCGCGGACGCGAGGCTTGATGCACACCCTCCTCGAAGCCAAGGCCTTGACGAAGCGCTATGGCGGCCTCCTCGCCAATGATGCAGTCGACCTGGGGATAGCGCCTGGCGAAATCCGTGGGCTGATCGGCCCGAACGGAGCGGGCAAGACCACTCTCGTCAATCTGCTGACGGGGGTCGAAAGGCCGGACAGCGGGCGCATCAGGCTCGGCGGCACCGAGCTTACGGGTCTCGCGCCCCATCGCATCGCCGCGCTGGGCGTCATGCGCACCTTCCAGGTCGCGCGCCTGTTTGCCAACCTGAGTGTGCGCGAAAATCTGATGGTGGCATTTCTTGCGGCGACCAAGTCAGGGGGGATCCGCGACGGGCTTGCCCGCGCCGACGATCTGCTCAGCAGGGCCACACTGGTGGGCCTCGCCGACGCGCCTGCTGGCACGCTCTCGGGTGGACAGCGCATGCTGCTGCAGGCCTGCGCCGGCTTCATGGTGCCAGACGTTCGCCTGTACGTGCTGGACGAACCGTTTGCCGGCATCAATCCGGTGGTGAAGGATGTGCTGATCAGCCTGATTGAGCGCGAGAATGCCGACCAAGCGCGCGCATTCTTGATCGTCAGCCACGAGATGGCGATCGTGCGGCGCCTTTGTCCCATCGTCACCGTCATGGTCCAGGGCCGGGTCGCGGCCGAGGGATCCCTTGAGGAGATCGCGCGCAAGCCCGAAATCGTCGCCGCCTATCTTGGGCGGGCCGCCGCATGAGCCAGCCACCGATACTGCAGGTCAATCACTTGCGGGCCGGCTACGTAGCCGGCGTGCATATCCTCGCCGGCATTTCGCTTGCCGCTGTCGAGCACGCCCTAACCCTCATCATCGGCCCAAATGGCGCCGGCAAGTCGACGCTGTTGCGCGCCATCTTCGGGCTGTTGAAGCCGGCTGCCGGCAACGTCGTGCTGCGGGGCAGGGATGTCTCCGGCGCCAGTCCCAGCGTCCTCAAAGCGGCCGGCGTAAGCTATGTGACGCAGGACATCAACAGCTTCCCGCTCCTGACCGTTGAGGAAAACCTGAAGATGGGAGCGTGGGTCTTCCGCCGCGACCGCGCGCGCCTCGCACGCCAGCTCGAACGAGTTTATGCGCTCTTCCCGGCACTCAGCGACAAGCGACGCGCCGTCGCGGGCTCCCTTTCGGGCGGCCAGGGGCGCATGCTCTCGGTTGCCCGCGAGCTGATGACATCGCCATCGCTGCTGCTCATCGATGAACCCACGGCGGGTCTCGCGCCGGGCCTGGTGGCGCAGGTCTACGACATTCTCGCCACCGCCAAGTCGGCAACCGGCGCGGCCATCCTGTTGGTGGAGCAAAACGTAGAGGAGGCACTCCCGCTCGCCGATCATGTCTATCTGTTGAACCTCGGGGTGGTGAAGGCCGAGGGCCCCGGGCAAGAGTTCGACAGCACGCGCGTCAAGGTATTGGTGCAGGAATGTCTGCTCGGTTGACGCGCGGGCTCGGAGCCTTTCTGGCGTGGCGACGCGTGGCGGTCGCCTTGGCACTCACCATGCCACCGCTCCTCGCACTGCCCTACTTGGCCAACGAGTTTACCGTGCATGTGCTGGCCATCAGTGCCTACTACGTCATTCTGGCGACCAGCTGGAACATGTTGGCTGGGTTCACCGGCCAGTTCTCGCTCGCCCAGCACGCTTTCGCCGCCCTAGGCGCCTACGGGTCGGGGCTACTCGTCTATCACTTGCGCGCGCCATTGTGGCTCAGTATTCCCACGGGTGTCCTGGTAGCAGGCGTGGGCGGACTGTTGCTGGGGCTGCTCGTGCTGCACATGCGCTCGATCTATCTGTCGATTGCGACCTGGGCGTTCGCGGAGACGCTGCGCATCTTCCTGGCTGCAGCCTACGAGTTCACCCGTGGCGATCTGGGGCTCAGCGTGCCCTCGCTCTATGGGCATGTGCGCCCGACCGCGTACTACTATACGTTTCTCGGCGTAGCGGTCCTGTGGCTGATCATCGTCTATGTGCTCTTGAAGTCGCCGATCGGCTACTTCATGCGGGCGGTGCGCGATGATCCGCTGCGCGCGCAATCGCTGGCGATCGATACGACGCGCGTCAAACTGTTCGCCTTTGTCGTCTCCAGCGCCGTGGCTGGCCTGGGCGGCGCGCTCTATGCCCATTACGTGCTGACGCTAACACCCTCGATCGTCGATTTCAGCGAGATGGCGCGCATCATCGTCATGGTCGTGATCGGGGGCCTGGGCTCGTTTGTCGGACCCATCGTCGCGGCGCCGCCCGTTTATGCCCTCAACATCTGGCTGGCGTCGTGGGGCGAATGGAGCATGGTGTTCTTTGCCGCTGCCGTGATTCTGCTGATGCGCGCCTACCCGGCAGGCATTGCCGGGCTCACCGCCGCCATGCTGCGCCGGCGAGGACATGCCACTCCTTGAACTGCCACCGCGCCAGACCTCGCACACAATGCGGTTGGCGCGAGCCCGGCGGAAGGGACGAGGACAAACGCTGAGCGCGCAGCCCACGCCCCACCTTTTCTCACGTCTTGACGGTCGGGAATGGGCGGCTTGATGTGCGCGAGGGAGCCGCCGTCCGTCCGGGGCGGAAGCGTGCTCGTGGTAGCTCGGCACGCCGATGAAGGAAGAAGGGCCTGCAAGCGTTGGTGCGGGCGGTCGGAGTCGAACCGACACTCTGTCACCAGAACTGGATTTTGAGTCCAGCGCGTCTACCAGTTCCGCCACGCCCGCGGCGCGCCATATGTAGCGGCGATGGGTGGCGAAGGCCAGAGCGATCCTCAAGCCACTGTTCCTCGGGCCAGCTTCCTCGGAGTATTCCTCGGGCCAGTATTCCTCGGGCCAGTATTCCTCGGGCCAAAGCCAAAGTTCCCAAGGCCAGCATTGAGCCCAGCGTTCGTCGCCAGCCCCGTCACGCCGGGCGCCATCTCCCGCAGCAGGGCCGCCGCGAGCCGAAATCCCCGACGGGAGGCTCCGCGGTTCAATAGGACTTTGGCAGGTCGAGGACCTTTTCGGCGATATTGCACAGGATGAGTTCGCGCGAGACCGGCGCGATCCGCGCAATCATCACCTCGCGCAGCAGCCGCTCCACATGGAACTCCTTGGCATAACCCATCCCGCCATGGGTGAGAACGGCGGTCTCGCAAGCCGCAAAGCCAGCCTCCGCCGCGAGGTACTTGGCGGCGTTGGCCTCCACGCCACAGGGATGGCCCGCATCGTACAAGGCGGCGGCCTTGAGCATCATCAGATTGGCGGCCGCAAGCTCCATCCAGCACTTGGCAAGGGGATGCTGGATTGCCTGGTTTTGCCCAATCGGCCGGCCGAAGACGACACGCTCCTTGGCATAGCGCGCGGCCCGTGCCAGGGCCACCCGGCCCACGCCCACGGCTTCGGCAGCAATGAGAATGCGCTCAGGATTCATGCCGTGCAGGATGTACTCGAAGCCCTTACCCTCCTCGCCGATGCGGTCCTCCAGTGGCACGGGCATGCCGTCGAAGAACAGTTGGTTGGAGTCGACGGCCTTGCGGCCCATCTTGTCGATGACCCGTGCCTCGACGTGGGCACGGTCTAGGGCGGTGTAAAACAGCGAAAGGCCCTCGGTCTTCTTGTTGACCTCCTCGAGGGGTGTGGTGCGAGCGAGCAGCAGCACGCGCTGGGCCACCTGCGCGGTCGAAATCCAAACCTTCTGTCCGTGAACGGCATAGCCGTTGCCGTGCCGCACGGCACGCGTCTTGAGCCGCGTGGTATCGAGGCCGGTGTTGGGCTCGGTGACGGCAAAGCAGGCCTTCTCGGTGCCGGCAATGAGCGGGGGCAGGAAGCGCTGCTTTTGTTCTTCGGTGCCGAACCTAACGACCGGGTTCAATCCGAAGATGTTCATGTGCACGGCCGAGGCGCCGGAGAAGGCGGCCCCGGATTCGGCGATCGCCTGCATCATGAGCGCCGCCTCGGTGATGCCCAGTCCGGAGCCGCCGTAGGCTTCCGGCATGGCAATGCCGAGCCAACCGGCTTGCGCCAGCGCCTTGTGAAATTCGTGCGGAAAATGACCGTCCGTGTCGCGCGCCAACCAATAGTCATCCCCAAAGCGTGCGCAGATCTTGAGCACACCGTCGCGGATGTCCTGCTGGCCGGGAGTGAGAGAAACTGTCATGGCCATAGTCTTCCGATCGCGGCCAAGCCTTCACGCCGCCTTGAGCTGCTTTGCCGCACCGCGGGTCAGAACCACCCCCGGGACCTTCCGCCCGAGAGCACCGGGGGGCACGAGGAATGAGGGGCGCAGCCCAGACAAGAGCCAAGCCAGACCTGGCACGGCCTGCCGTCGCCTCGCGCATCGATGGCGGTCACGGCACTAGGCCTCCGCCTTGGCAGCGCCGATCACACCTGAGCTCGTCAGTGCGTCGATCTCCGCGCTCGGCAAGCCCCAATCACGGAGGATTGCCTCGCCATCCGCCCCCCGCCCGCGCGCGGGCACGCCCATTTGCGGCAGCGTGCGCGAGAAGCGTGGCGCTGGACCGGGTTGCAGCACGCCCTCGTGGCGCACAAAAGTCCCGCGCGCGACGTTGTGGGGATGATGCTCCACCTCGCTCATCGCCAGCACCGGGGCGACGCAGGCATCGCTCCCGGCAAAGACACGCTCCCACTCCTCGCGCGTGCGTGTGGCGATGGCGGCGGCAAAGCGCTCGCGCAGGATCGGCCAACCCTTGCGGTCGTGTTGCTTGGGAAGCCCGGCGGAGCCCAGACCCAGTTTGTCCACCAGCTCCGCATAGAAGCGCTGCTCGATGGCACCAACCGACAACCACTTGCCATCCTTGGTCTGGTACACATCGTACCAGGGTGCACCCGTATCGACGAAGTTGACGCCGCGCTCGTCCTTCCAGGAACCCTGTGAATAGAGGCCGTAGATGCCGGCCAGCAAATAGGCAGCCCCATCGACCATGGCGGCATCCACCACCTGGCCTTTGCCCGACTTTTGCGCCTCGAGCAGCGCGCACACCACGCCGAAGGCGAGGAACATGCCGCCACCGCCAAAGTCGCCGACGAGGTTGAGGGGCGGGACGGGCGCCTGGCCCTTGCGGCCGATCGCATGCAACACCCCGGCGAGTGCGATGTAGTTGATGTCATGACCGGCCGACTGGGCCATCGGGCCCTCCTGACCGAAGCCGGTCATGCGGCCATAGACGAGCCGAGGATTGAGGGCCAGGAGGTGGTCGGGGCCGAGACCCAGCCGCTCCATGACGCCAGGGCGAAAGCCTTCAAGCAGTGCGTCGGCCTTGTTGGCGAGCTTGCGCACCAGATCGCGCCCGGCCGCGGCTTTCACATCGAGCGCCAGTGAGCGTCGGCCACGATGCAGCACGTCGAACTTGGGCTCCCGGCCGGGCAAACCCAGGTCGGCTGCCTCCTGGCGGTCGAGGCGGATCACCTCCGCTCCCATGTCGGCCAACAGCGTGGCAGCGAACGGCGCTGGGCCGATGCCTGCCATCTCGATGATGCGAAATCCGGCAAGAGGACCCATCATGGTTACCTTTCAGTTGCGGCCGCGCATGCGCTCGAACGGCGCCAGCTCATAACATTGCCTGACGTCTCGGCCGAACGGATAAGCGTTTCTCAACCGCACTATGCTTGCATGCCCGGCCCAGGCGTCAACAAATAAACGGGCGTGCTCAAGCGTATCTCCACTCCGAGACTTGCCGGGTCGGCCGCGTGCTCGAGCGGTGGTTGGACGGGGAGGTGTCGCGCCGAAACCCATACAGCATAGAGGCGAGCATAGCGGCCTTGGATTACCCCTCCCCCACGGCGGCCGGCCGCGCGCTCTCCCCCATGAAGGCGCTGAGCTGAGCGACCTCCTCGCCGGATAGGCGCAAGCCGAGTTTGGAGCGTCGCCACAGCACGTCCTCGGCCGTCACCGCCCATTCCTGATCGATCAGATAGCACACCTCGGCCTCGGTCAGCGTGGCGCCAAACTGACGGCCTAGATCGAGCGCGGATCTGGCCTTGCCCAGCATGCGCTCGGCGCGCGTGCCATAGGCGCCAGCAAGGCGCAGGACGTGCGCCCGTTCCAAAAACGGATAGCTGCGCGCCAGGCCCGCAGCGATCTCGGGCAGCGCCTCGGGTGCAAAGTCACCCCCCGGCAGCGGCGCGCGACCCGTCCAGCCTGCCGGCAGCCCGTGGCGGGCGGGCAGGTGCTGCGCCAGCTGCGCCAGTGCCGCCTCCGCCAAGCGACGGTAGGTGGTAATCTTGCCGCCGATGATGGAGAGCAGTGGCGCACCGCCCTCCTGTGCGTCGAGCTCCAGCACATAATCGCGCGAGGCAGCCTTGGCCTCGCTCACGCCATCGTCATAGAGCGGACGCACGCCGGAATAGCTCCATACGACATCGCCGGCTCGCAGCGTCTGGGCAAAGGCCGCGCTGGCGGCCTCGCATAGATAGGTGATCTCCTCTTGCGTGGCCGAGACTTGAACGGGGTCGCCCCCATAGTCGCGATCGGTGGTGCCGATCAATGTGAAATCGCCCTCGTAGGGAATGGCGAAGACGATGCGGCCGTCGGGGCGTTGCAAGATGTAGGCGCGATCGTGACCGAAGAGCTTGCGCACCACGATGTGGGAGCCCTGCACCAAGCGAACTTTGCCCTGCAGTTTGTGGTCTCGCGCCACGCTTGCGACCGCCTCAACCCACGGGCCGGCTGCGTTGATAAGCGCGCGTGCTGCGATCTCCTCACGCTTGCCCGAGCCGGCGTCGGCGACGGTGACACGCCATCCCTCCCGCGTACGCGAAGCCTCGATGGCGCGCGTGCGCGCGCGGATTATGGCGCCGCGTTCGGCCGCGTCGCGGGCATTGAGGACGACGAGGCGGGCGTCGTCGACCCAACAATCGGAATATTCAAAGCCGCGCGCGAAGACGCCGGGCTTCAGCGGCCGGCCTGCAGCATCGGAGGCAAGATCGAGGCTGCGCGTAGGTGGCAATCGCCGCCGGCCACCCAAGTGATCGTAGAGGAACAACCCGGAGCGCAGCACCCAAGCGGGCCGCAAGCCCGCCTGCTGCGGCAGGACAAAGCGCAGGGGCCGCACGATGTGCGGCGCAATTGCCCATATCACCTCGCGCTCGGCGAGGGCCTCTCGTACCAGCCGGAAATCGAATTGCTCAAGATAGCGCAAGCCGCCGTGGATCAGCTTGGTGGAGCGCGAGGACGTGCCGCCGCCGAGGTCGCCCATCTCGCACAAGAAAACCGACAGTCCACGGCCGGCGGCATCGCGGGCGATGCCGCAGCCATTGACGCCGCCGCCGATGATGGCAAGGTCGAAGCCTTCCGACACCCGTGCTCCCCGAGCCAGCGCAGCTCTTTCTCAGCGCAAACCGCGGCCACGTTCTGGCCAACCCCGCGAGCTTGCGGGCAAGCTTATAGCGCGAATCGCACTCGGAAGGCGCCGGCACTGCGACGCGGCCGATCAGTCGTCATCGGCGCGATCGGGGATCTCAAGCTCAAACGTCGCACCCTTGGAGGTGTCGCGCAGGCGAATGACGCCGCCGTGGGCGTTGATCAGCTCCTGGGCCACCGCAAGCCCAAGTCCCGTGCCGCCCTTGCGTGCGGAGCCCTGGAACGCCTGGAAAAGATGGGCGCGCGCCTTCTCGGGCACACCTGGACCATCGTCGGTGATCTCGATGGTAACCCGCACCCCCTCGCGCAGTGCAGCGACCCGGATATGACCGCCCACGGCCTCCTGTTGCTCGATGGCCTGCATGGCATTGCGGGTCAGATTGCTCAAGACGCGAAAGAGCTGATCGCGATCCGCATCAACGCGCAGCGACGTATCCATGTCGACTGTCCAGTCGATGGCTCCCTCGCGCGGCAGCCCGAGACCATCGCCCACCTCCTCCACCAGGGGACGCAACGCCATCAGCTCGCGCCGGGGCGGAGCCTCTTCGGCACGCCCGAACTTCAACGTGCTGTCGGCAAGATTGATGGCGCGGTCGAGCGAGGCGATGAGCTTTGGAGCAAAACGCTGCACGGCCGGATCAGATAAGCTGCTGAGCCGGTCCGAAATCAGCTGGGCATTGGCGAGCATGTTGCGCAAGTCGTGATTGATCTTGCTGACTGCCAGGCCCAGCGCGGCAAGCCGGCTCTTCTGTTGCAGCGTTTGCGTCAGCTCGCCCTGCATATGGGCAAGCTCTCGCTCGGCCGTGCCGATCTCGTCGCGCCGAGGTGAGGGCACGATGATGCGGCTCGCGTCCTCCGGGTTCTGACTGAAGCGCAGCATGTTGCGGGCGATACGCATCATCGGCTGCACCAACAGGCCATTGAGGGCGAAGTAGACGAGCGCCGCGGTGATGACCGAAATGATGACCGACAAGCCGAGCACGTTCAGTCCGTAACGGATCATGGCCGCCTTCAGCGGCGCTTCCGGCAAAACCACCTCGATGAAGTCGCCGGCCCCCATGCCGGGTTCGCCAATCACCCTGATGGTGCGCCCGTCCCGCGCCCAGAAGGTGCTGAGCGCGTCCCAAATCAAGCGCAGGCGCAAGGCAAGCTCATTGCCAAAGCCCGATGCACGGGCGCTGGCGCGAAAATCATAGGTGTCGTCGATCTGTGAGGCGGCATCAGCCGGCAGCACCAGCCGGCGCTCATTGCTGCGCTTGAGCGCAACCGCGCGCACCTGGGCGGTGCGCAGGAGCTCGGAGCGCAACGCGTCCGGGACAACGCCGCCGGGCACGGCCTCGGCGGCCAGCGCCGCGAGCTGGGCGGCGGTTAGGCGGTCGTTGAGCCAGCTGATGCGGTGGTTGGCAACCGATGGAACGAAAATGAGCACCTCGGCCAACATGACAAAGCTGACGGTCAGGAGCAGCAGTTTTGCGGACAAGCCAACGCCACGCCGTTCCGCCGTTGCGCGCAACGGCGAACGAACCCGCTTGGCCCGCGCCCACAGCCTGGAGGACCAGGCCAGGGCCTCTTCTATGCTATCGCGTGGCACGGCCCTGTCTCGCTCGTCTCATGCCGGCTCACCCGAGCTTGCGCAGCCAGCTAACGACCTTGCGCACCAAAGGGTTGGCGGCCGCCGTCGCATAATAACCGTTGGCGACACGCTTGTTGATCTCGCAAAACGTCGGATAGGGCGAAATCCATTGCGTCATGGCCTTGATATTTAGCCCCTGCGACACCGCCAGCGACCACATCTGGATCAGCTCGCCGGCATGCTCGCCAACGATGCTGGCGCCAAGAATGCGGCCCTTAGCGTCGGTGACGACCTTCACGAAGCCCTCGGTTGCGCGCTCGGTGTGGGCGCGGTCGTTCTCGTGGTAGGGCCAGCGGTAGACGCGCACGCGCCCGCCGCGCTTCCTGGCCGTATCCTCGCTGAGCCCCACGTGAGCAATCTCGGGGTCGGTAAAGGTCGCCCATGGGATGATGTCGCTGTCCACCGTCGCTGGCTGGCGAAACAGGGCTCGGCGCAGCACGATGCCTGCATGGTAATTGGCGACATGCGTGAATTGTGGGCCGCCGATGACGTCGCCGATGGCAAACACCCTCGAGTTCGACGTCACCAGACCCCGGCTCACCTGGATGCCGCGCTTGTCGTACTTGATGCTTGCAGCCTCAAGATTGAGGTCGGCAACGTTGGGCATGCGCCCGGTGGCAATCAAAAGATGGGAACCCTGCACCACGGCCGGCACGCCGTCTTCGGAGATGTGCACATCGATGAGCCGCATGCCCCCGGCGATGCGCTCCACCAGCGCGCCTTCACGTACCTCCACGCCCTCCGCACGCAGCCGCTTCAGCACCACCTCGGACATCTCCGGGTCGTCCTTGCCCAGCGCCTTCATGGCTTCCAGCACCGTGACCCGGCTACCCAGACGCAAATAGGCCTGGGCAAGCTCCAACCCAATGGCACCGCCACCGATGACGATCAGGTGGTCGAGCTGGGACCGGTTGTCAAAAATGGTCTCATTGGTGAAATAGGGCACGCCGTCGAGCCCTGGAATGGGCGGGAGCGCCGGCGAGGAGCCGCTGGCAATGACGAAGCGGCGCGCCTTGATGCGCTGGTCGCCGGCAAGCACCGTATCGCGGCTGATGAACTGGGCCGTGGCGCGGATCACATTGACACCGAGACCGGTGAACCGCTCCGCCGAATCGTTGGGCGCTATGGCGGCGATGACGCCGTGAATGTGATCGTGGATACCCTTGTAGCTGACGGTCGGATTGGTCGGCACGATGCCGAACGGTGCACAGGTGCGCATCACATGCGCGCGCCGCGCCGCCGCGATCAGCGACTTGGAGGGCACGCAGCCGTAGTTGAGGCAATCGCCGCCCATCTTATGCCGCTCGATGAGGGCCACCGATACACCAAGCTGCGCGGCTCCCGCCGCCACGGTAAGGCCGCCCGAGCCGGCGCCGATCACACACAGATCGACGCGCAATTCACCGCCCGCCGCGTCGGCGATGGCGCCCTTGGGCGCAACAACCGTTGGCGTGCTTACCTCGCCGGAACGCACACGCACCAAGCCAACCGCCCCGTCACTTGGCTGCTGCATGAGTATTCCTCCATTTCCTGAGAATGACCGGGATCAGCGCAACGACACCCAGTAGCAACAATGCCAAGACCAGCTGCCTGGTGACGAGGGAACTGGCATGAATGCTGAGCCGGCAGGACTGGGCACCGGCTTGGGCCACGCAGCGCGCGTATTCGGCCTTGGCTGCCATGATGACGCTGTCGAGACCAGCCCCCGCCGATGCGAAGGCGAACGTGGCTGGCATTATGCCGAAAAAGGTCGCTATCACATACGTCTTGAGGGGAACTCCCAGGACGGCCGGTGCGATGTTCACAAACCAGAAAGGGAAGGCCGGGACCAGCCGCAGGAAGAGCAGATAGCTGAGCGCGTCCTCTGCAAAGCCTTTGCGCAATTTGACGAGCCATGGGGTGGCGCGCTCGCTGAGCATTCCGCCGATGGCCGACCGCGCGATCAAAAAGAGCAACGTCGCCCCAATGGTGGCGCCCACGACTGCGGCGGCACCGCCCACGAGTGTGCCGAACATCAGCCCCCCCATGGCGGTCACGATCGGACAGCCAGGCAAACTGAGTGCAGCCAATAGCGCATAGACCGTAATGTAGGCTGCCGCGGTGGCAACGCAGTGCTCGGCCAGCATTCCGTGAAAGCGGTCGCGCAGCGCCACCACGTTCTCAAGCGTCAGTGTGCGGTGCCAGCCCATCACCAGCACGAGCGCCACCGCAGCAAGGACGAGCGCAAGCGGCAGGGCTCGGTGCCACACTTTGAGACTGGCCTTGAGGCTGGCCCAAAGGCTGGCGTTCAGTCCGGAACCCGGCGCCCCTTCGCCCCCCAAGGTCGTGCCGACCAAACCCCGGCCATCATGGCAGCGGGCCTCGTCTAGGGTGGGCTTGCGGTTCATGGCGTCGCGTTCATGGCCTTGCTGGGGGACTTGGGCTTGTGGGACTTGGGCTTGCGGGACTTGGGCTTGCGGGACTTGGGCTTGCTGGTCTCGGGCTTGCGGGCCTGGAGATTGTGGGGCTGGGGATTGCGGCACGGCGGATTGCGAGACTTGCGCTTGTGAAACTTGCGGTTGCGGCGGCTGAGGCTTGCGGCTCATGGAGGTTGCGGCTCACGCAGGATGCGGGCTCATGCGCTGCCAACATTGGCGCTCGCATCGGTTGGGCGCTTGCCGCGGTTGGCCGCTTGGGACAACTCGTCGCCGATGCGAGCCCTCCGCGTGACGAGCTTGCGACACCCTGAGCCTCCTGCCAAGGTAGGCGTTGCGAGCCCCATTTGGCCCATCTGTCAAGCACACGTGAGAGAAAGCGAAAAGATTTGATGGATTTTTGCCCAATTGAACAGGGGTTTTGCCTCCGATTGACTTGGCTCAGCCCCAATCCTATAAGCGCGGCGACTTGCATCGGCTACGGGGGTATGGCCGGCATCCCCCGGCAATGCAATGGTCGCTGCCAGCGGTGATTTTCCCAACGCGGGCCCTCCCTTGAGCAAGTCGGCTTGCGCAAAACGGGCTCCAGCCGGCGCCCTTGAACCAGACGAGCTTGAGCCAGACAGGTTTGATGCAAGGGGTTTGACGCCACTCGGGCCTTGACGCGAAACGGAGACTTGACGTGAAACGGACCTACCAGCCGAGCAAGCTCGTGCGCAAGCGCCGGCATGGTTTCCGCAAGCGCATGGCGACCGCCGGCGGTCGGCGGGTAGTGGGACGGCGGCGTGCGAAGGGTCGCAAGCGCCTCTCGGCTTGATGTGGCCGCGGCAGCGATGGGTGGCGCATGGCCAGGGCGACGCAAGCGAGAGGCTCCACCTCGCGCGTGACCACTCTCAAAAGGCGCTCTGAGTATCTGCGTGTTCGCAAGGGCGCTCGGTGCGCCACGGCGGCCTTCGTCCTGGAAGCCAAGGCCCGTGACGGGAGCACGCGATCCGCCGACGGGCCGCGGTTCGGTTTCACCGTGACGCGACAGATTGGCAAGGCGGTCGAGCGCAATCGCATCCGGCGCCGCCTCAAGGCCGCGGTCAGGGATGCGGCACCGAACCACGCCAGCGGCGAATTCGACTATGTCTTGATCGCTCGCCGTGCGGCACTTACTTCGCAGTTCGCTGCGCTGGTGGGCGAACTCACCAGGGCCTTGCGGCGCGTGCATCACGCGCGCCCGCGGGTGCGCTGAGCTCGCGCGGCTGAATACGCCAAACAGAAGGCGCAGAAGGAACCCATGGACCAGGACAACCAGAAGAACCTTCTGCTCGCCATCGTGCTGTCGGTGGGTGTGCTGCTGGCTTGGCAACTATTCTATGCCGGCCCCAAGTTGAAGGACGATCAGGAGCGCCGCCAACGGGCGCAACACGAGCTGAGCCAGAGCAAGGAGCAAGGTCCCCCCGCACCTGCCGCCACCCAGCCTGGCGCAGCCGTACCGTCAGCCACCCCTTTGGCGGCAGCGGCCACGCGCAACGCCGCCATCGAGGCGAGCCCGCGCGTGCGCATCGAAACGCCCAGTCTTACCGGCTCGATCTCGCTTGCAGGCGGCCGCATCGACGATCTCGTGCTGGCCAAGTACCGCGAAACTGTCGACCCCAAATCGCCCAACGTCGTGCTCTTCTCGCCGTCGGGGGCTCCCCATCCCTACTACGCCGAATATGGTTGGGTAGCGGGGAGCGGCGTGACGCAACCGATGCCCGGGCGCGACACGCTTTGGCGCGCGGAGAAGGATGCGCCACTGACGCCGGAGTCTCCGGTGACGCTCGTCTGGGACAACGGCCAGGGACTGATCTTCCACCGCACGATCGCTATAGATACGGAGTACCTTTTCACCGTCAAGGACGAGGTGGAAAACCGCACCGGCGCCGAGATTACGCTCTATCCCTTTCAGCTGATCTCCCGCCACGGTACGCCGCCGACTGCAGGCTACTACATTCTGCATGAAGGCCCCATCGGCGTGATGGGCGATGCCGGCCTACAGCAGCTTCACTACGCTGACCTGCTCAAGGAGGGCGGCGGCAAGAGCTTCAAGCAGACCGGCGGCTGGCTCGGGATGACCGACAAGTACTGGGCTGCGGCATTGGTGCCGGCCCAACATACGCCCTACGACGCCACGTTTAGCGGCAAGAAGGGTGCCACGGAGTATTTCCAGACCGACTTGCTGATGGCCGGCGTCGCAATCCCGCCCGGAGCTCAGGGCTCAAACGTGAGCAATCTTTTCGCCGGTGCCAAGCAGGTGAGCGTGATCGACGCCTATCAGGAGAAGCTCAAAGCCAAAAATTTCAACCTGCTCATCGATTGGGGTTGGTTCTGGTTCATTACCCAGCCGCTGTTCAAGCTGCTGCACTGGCTCTCGCATGTGCTTGGCAATTACGGTCTGGCCATCCTTGCCACAACCGTGCTGGTCAAGGCGGCGTTTTTCCCGCTCGCCAACAAGAGCTACGAGTCGATGGCCAAGATGAAGAAGCTGCAGCCCGAGATGGAGAAGATCCGCGAACGCTTCAAGGAGGATCGGGTCAAGCAGCAGCAAGAGCTGATGGCCCTTTACAAAAACCAGAAGATCAATCCGATGGCAGGCTGTCTGCCGATCGTGCTGCAGATCCCCGTATTCTTCGCGCTCTACAAGGTGCTGTTCATCACCATCGACATGCGCCAAGCACCATTCTTCGGCTGGATCAAGGATCTTTCAGCACCCGATCCCACATCGGTTTTCAACTTATTCGGGCTGCTGCCCTATCACGCGCCCGACATGCTGCACGTCGGCGCCTGGCCGCTGGTGATGGGCATGACAATGTGGGTGCAGATGCAACTCAACCCACAGCAGCCCGACCCGATCCAGCAAAAGATCTTCAACTGGATGCCGGTGGTCTTCACCTTCATGTTGGCCTCGTTCCCGTCAGGTCTCGTCATCTACTGGGCATGGAATAACGTGCTGTCGCTTCTGCAGCAGTACACCATCATGCGCCGCAACAATGCCGAAGTGCATTTGTGGAAGAACCTGGGCGTCGACAAGTGGAAGGCTCGGTTGCAGCAGGCCAAAACGATCGACACGGCCAAGCTCAGGGGACACCTCGCCACTGCCTCGAACCGTTTACCGCAATCGTTGACCAAGGCGCTACAGCGCGGTGAGGCCAAGGGTGGGAAGGCGGCGCGGGGCGGTCAAACCGGGATGGCCCGCGCCGTCAACGAAGCGCGCCGTGAATCCATGACGCGCGAGCAAGCTCTGCGCACACTCGGACTGGAGCCCGGTGCCACCGAGAAGGAGATCGACGCTGCCCTGGCCGAGCAGGAGCTGCGGCGGCAAGAGAGCGCGCTGAACGGCTCCGACCATGCCATCGCCGCGCGCATCGACGCGGCTCGTGACATCTTGCGCGGCAAGGAGAGTTCCTAGCGCAGGGTCGCGTGCGCTCTCCCCCGTCGTGGGTGACGGGTGGGCAGGAGAAACCTCGGTGCAGCCCACCTTCACGCCCGACGAGCTGAGCGCTGGGGCCGCGCTCTTCAACAGGCCTTGGCAGCTGCTCAAGAGCGTGCCCCAGCTGCAGTTCCTTCCCCCTGCCGACCGGCCCGAGGTGGCCTTTGCCGGACGCTCCAACGTCGGCAAGTCGAGCCTCATCAACGCGCTCGTTGGACGACGCGGGCTCGCGCGCACCTCCAACACACCGGGGCGCACCCAAGAGCTCAATTTTTTCGTTGCACCCAGCGTTGCATTTTATCTCGTCGACATGCCGGGCTACGGCTTCGCCGAGGCACCGAAGACGAAGGTCGAAGCCTGGACCAAGCTCGTGCGCGACTACCTGCGCGGCCGTCCGACCCTGCTGCGGGTCCTGCTGCTCATTGACGCGCGACACGGACTGAAAGGCTCCGATGCGATGCTAATGGGACTGATGGACGATGCGGCCGTCTCCTACCAGGCCGTCCTTTCCAAGACCGACAAGATCACGCCCCCACGTCTGAGCCAAACGCTTGCCGCGCTCACGGCCCAGCTCGGCACGCACCCGGCCGCGCATGCACGGGTGCTTGCCACGTCCGCGCGCACCGGCGGTGGCATCGATGAGCTCCGCGCAGAGATCGCCGCGCTTGCCGCTCTGGCCAGCACGGCCTCTAGCTACTTTCCGGCGCAAAATTCCAACAGCTAACCCCTTGCAAATTCGTTAGCTGAGCAGCGGAAAAACTGCAAGAGCGTACCGAATTTTCACTCCGCGCGGCAGTCACGGCAATTGACATCCGTGTACTGTGCAAAAA
>DATBGH010000047.1:0-168160 GCA_036558085.1 Hyphomicrobiaceae bacterium | reverse complement strand
GGGCTCGCCCGTTACGGCCTGCTCGAGGGTTACCGGATTGGCCGGATTGTTGGGAATCAACTTGCAGAGTTTGTCGACCTGCCCGTAGGGCATCTGTAGCACGCGGCCAACGTCGCGCAGCACCGCACGGGCCTGCAACTTGCCGTGCGTGATGATCTGGGCAACGCGATCGGCGCCGTAGCGCTTTTGCACGTAGCGGATCACCTCGTCGCGCCGGTCCTGGCAGAAATCGATGTCGAAGTCTGGCATCGAAATGCGCTCTGGATTGAGGAAGCGCTCAAACAACAAACCAAAGCGCAAGGGATCAAGATCGGTGATGGTCAGCGACCAGGCGACGACCGAGCCGGCGCCCGAGCCGCGCCCGGGCCCCACGGGGATGCCGTTGGCCTTGGCCCACTTGATGAAGTCGGCAACGATCAGAAAGTAGCCCGGGAATTTCATTTTCGAGATGACGTCGATCTCAAAAGCAAGCCGCTTGTGGTAGTCGGCGGGCGTGCACCCCCCTGCCAGCTCCGTAACGGCCAGGCGCGCTGCCAGGCCCGCCTGCGCTTGGGCCGTGAGCTCGGCCGTCTCGAGCCGCAGCTGCTCTTGCTCGCTCGTCCCTGGAGCCGCTGCCACGAAGCGCGGCAGGATCGGCTTGCGCCCGTTGGGCCGGAAGGCGCAGCGCTTGGCGATCTCGACGCTATTGGCCAGCGCCTCCGGCAGGTCAGCGAAAAGTTCGACCATCTGCTCGGGCGTCTTGAAAAAATGCTCTCGCGACAGCCGGCGCCGCTTGTCTTCGGTGACATAGCTTCCCGCCGCGATGCACAAGAGCGCGTCGTTGGCCTCGTAGTCGTCGGGCGTCGCAAAGTATGCCTCATTGGTGGCCACGATCGGCAGCGCGCGGGCGTAAGCGAGATCGATGAGCCCGGGCTCGGTCTCGATTTCGTGCTTGAGGCCGTGGCGCTGGAGCTCGACGTAGAGGCGATCCCCGAAGATCTTCTCCAGGGCCTGCAGCCGCGCTAGGGCTATCTCCTTTTGAGCCTCGCGCAACGCCTGATCGATCGGCCCGTCGGGACCGCCCGTCAGGGCGATCAGGCCCTCACCGTGCGCTTCGAGCCGTCCGATTTTGAGGTGGGGCGGCTCGTCGTCGGCGGGGTCGAAGAACGCCCGTGAGGCAAGCTTCATGAGGTTGCGCCAACCAAGTTCGTTGGCGGCGAGGAGCGCGAGCGACCCGGCCGGTTGCGAGCGAGGCTGAATGGTGCCGCTGCGCTGGGGACCGTTCCGCTGCGGGCGGTCGCCGAAGTCGATTTGCAGGCTGCAGCCCACGATCGGCTGGACGCCGGCGTCCGCCAGCCGGTCGGAGAACTCGAGCGCACCGAAGAGGTTGTTGGTATCGGTAATCGCCACCGCAGGACAGCCGTGCGCCACCGCCAGCTTCGCAAGCGCGGGAATGGTGATTGCCCCTTCCAACAGCGAGTAGGCCGAATGCACCTTGAGATGCACAAATGCCGGCCCTGGCACGGGCGCGGCGGAGCGGGGGCGAATCGAATGGCTCATGGCAAACTCTAGTCCGTCGTGGCGTGGGCTCAATGCACCAGCCTCGATGTCCCCCTCACTGCGACGTTTGGGCCGAGCTTGTGGCCGGTTTGGCTTGCGAGAGCTTGTAACCGGCGCGCGGGGGTACATATTGCCGTGGGCTTGCGCAAAGGGATAGCTGTGCGGGAAGGTTCGACATGATGGCACTGCTGCGCGAGAGGGTCGCACAGCACGCCGACCTCTACCTGGCGTTTGGCGGATTGCTGCTCGGCGGCCTCTTTGGTGCGGTGGTGTTTGCCACCAACTTCTGCGCCATGGGGTCGCTTAGCGACATTTACAACTTCGGCGATCGGCGCCGCTTCCGCGCCTGGCTGCTGGCCGGCGGCGTGGCGCTGGTGGGAGCGCAACTGCTCGCCGCCGGCGGTTGGGTCGATCTTGACAAGTCGATGTATCTCGCCGCTTCCAGCTTTAATTGGGCCGGCCACGTGTTCGGCGGCTTGATGCTGGGCTTCGGCATGGTGTTCGCAGGCGGGTGCCCCAGCCGCAATCTGGCGCGCGCCGGCGGCGGCGACGTGCGCTCGCTGCTTGCCCTTGTCGTGCTCGGCCTCTTCGCGCACATGACGCTTGGGGGGCTCCTCGCTCCCCCGCGCGCTGCGCTCGAGCAGGTGACGAGCATCGCGCTCGGCGCGCAGGACCTCGGCCATCTTGCAGGCAAGGTGGCAGGTGTCGCCATTTCGACCGGCAACCTCCTCGCCACCGGCCTCCTCGCCGCCGCAGTGCTCACCTATTGCCTGGCGGATGCGCGCTTCAGGGCTTCCCCTGTGCATATCTGGTCGGGGATCGCCGTTGGGCTCACCGTTGTGGCGGGCTGGGCCCTTACGGGACTAGCCTTCGATGACATGGCGGCAAGGCCCGCTCCACCGGTCTCCCTCACCTACGTGCGCCCCACCGGCGATGCCTTGCAGTGGCTCACCCTCTTCACCGCCGCACCCGTGCCGAGTTTCGGTGCCGCGAGCGTGTTCGGAGCCCTGTTGGGCGCGTGCGCCGCATCGCTGCTGATGGGACGCTTCCGCGTCTCCACCTTCTCCGATCCGAGCGACACGTTGCGCAATCTCGGCGGGGCAGCGCTAATGGGTATAGGCGGTGTGATGGCCTTGGGCTGCACGGTGGGCCAAGCGATCACCGGTGTCTCCACCCTGGCGCTCGGATCCATGCTGACCTTTGCCGCCATCGTCGCGGGCGGGTTCTGGGGCCTGCGCGCCTTGCAGCGCACCGTGTGATAGGGGGCGTCTTGCCGGAGCATTGGTGCCGCAACGGCGGCCATCCCCGGGCAGCCGGGTCCGGGACGTGGGGCGGCTCGCGCGAAAATGATCGCCGCGGCGCTCGCCGTCGGCGCTTCAGCCGCGTTTTTGGGCTACACCCACAAGGTCTCTTCAAACGGGATCGGCCCGATCGCATGCCTGCCTCTCATCTTAAGCGCCGCGTGGTACTGGCTGGCGTGGCTGCCCTTCTCGCGCGACCGCCGGTTAGCCTTGCTGGCACGTCGGCTCTAATCGTCACGCCGGGCCAGACCGAGGGGCCGTTCTATCCCGTCTCGTTTCCCGCCGACACGGACGCGGACCTTGTATGCGTCGAGGGGCAGGCGGCACTGGCCGTGGGGCAGATCACGCACCTATCGGGACGCGTGCTGGACCACCGCGGTGAGATCGTCCGCGGAGCCATGCTCGAAATCTGGCAGTGCGATGCCAACGGCATCTATAATCATCCACGCGCACCCGGCCGCGTCCGCCACGACCGAGGATTTCAGGGCTACGGCCGCACTGAGGTTGATACTGCCGGCCGTTACGCCTTCCGCACCATCCGCCCCGTCCCCTATCCCGGTCGCGCGCCGCACATCCACTTCAAGGTGCATGCGCCCGGGCTCGGTCGGCTCACCACGCAACTTTATATTGCCGGTGAGCCGCGGAACGCGACCGACGGCGTGCTCAATGCGATTCGCGACAGCGCCGCGCGCGAAAGCGTGATCGTGCGACTTGAGGATGCCAGCGACATTGAGCCAGGGGCTCTCAAGGGCGCCTTCGACGTGATCCTCAGTGTTTGATCGGGCGCGTCAACTGTGTGCGCGCCAGCCTGGTGGGCACACTTAAGCCGCCCGCTGGCCTTCGCAAGCCATCGGCTAGGCGGGTTCTCACGTGCGCCGCAGCAGCGCACACCAATTCTGGGACAATGCGGCCCCAAGAGCACAGCCCGCGGCGACCGCCGCAACGAATCGCGTCACAATTGCTTTACAGAGCTGTGCGGCAGCCAAGCGCAGAATAATTGAGGCATGGCGTTTGCAGTGTTTCGTCTTGCGCCGAGGGGCGGAATGGCAATCCGGGAGGGCAAAAGAACAGCACAAGCGCAATGAGGGACTGGCATGTCCAAGCCAGGGTGCCTGGCAGCGGCGCTCGCAGCGGCCCACGATTGGTACCCGATGGAGTGTTGCTATGCCATGGACTGCGCACCCGTCGAGAAGGCCGAGATGCTCCCAGGTCCAGCGAGCGCCGGCACGTTGAGCACGCCGGCACGCGCCGACGGCCTCGGCGGTATGTTGGTGACGACGCGGCATGGCAGCGTGGTCGTTCCGGCGAACTTTCCAAGGCGCGAATCCAAGGACAACCGCATGCATGCCTGCATGCGCCCGGGCTCGGACGGCGGCATGCGGCTCATCTGCATCTTCCTGCCTCCGGCCACGTGACTTGAGAGGTTCGCCCGGGGCGTGCGTGATCGCCACGGCGAGGCGCAAACCCCCGGCATTGCCGTTAGCGCAAAGCGGGCGAGTTCCGCTATCCTGGGTCGGGCGTTAGATCGCGCACACGTTTGCCGATTGGACGCGTTGCGAGGGTCCCGCCCTTAGTGCAGGGAGGCTGTAATGCGTCACGGTGGCAAACTCCTCATCGATCAGCTGGAGGTTCAGGGCGCCACCAGCGCCTTTACCGTGCCCGGCGAGAGCTTTCTTGCCGCGCTGGACGGACTGCATGATTCCAACCGCATCAAAACCATCATCTGCCGACAGGAGGGTGGCGCCTCCATGATGGCCGAGGCTTGGGGCAAGATCACCGGCGAGCCGGGCGTGTGCTTTGTCACGCGAGGACCGGGGGCTGCCAATGCGGTCAGTGGCCTCCACATCGCGCGCCAGGATTCTACCCCCATGCTCGCCTTTGTCGGCATGCCCTCGAGCGGACATGAGGATCGCGAGGCGTTTCAAGAGATCGATCTCAAGCAGGTGTTCTCCTCGCTCGTGAAATGGACTGCAGTGATCCGACAAACCGAGCGCATTCCCGAATACGTAAGCCATGCCATGCATGTCGCCCGCTCGGGCCGTCCGGGTCCCGTCGTGCTGGGCCTGCCTGAGGATATGCTCGCCGCTCAGTGCGCCGCCGTCGATGCCAAGCCCGCGCGCACCGCGCAATCGGCGCCCAGGGAGGAAGATCTGGCGCTCTTGCAGGAGAAGCTTGCCAGCGCCCAGCGCCCGCTCATGATCATTGGCGGCCCCGGTTGGAGCCTCCCCGCCCAGCAGGCAACCGAAGCCTTTGCCGAGCGTTGGGATCTGCCGGTCGCTGCCGCCTTCCGCTATCAGGACTATTTCGACAACCGGCATCTCTGCTACGTTGGTTGTGCCGGCATTGGGCTTGAGCCGGCGCTAGCCGCTGCCATCAAAGATGCCGACGTGTTGCTCGTGCTTGGCGCGCGCCTCGGCGAGATGACGACGGCAGGCTATTCGCTCATCGCCATCCCCGATCCCACGCCGTTTCTGATCCACATCCACGCCTCACCCGACGAGTTGGGCTCGGTTTACCGCCCCGACCTCCCGATCGCGGCGGACGCGCGCGCTTTCACGCAGGCTCTGGCCCGCATCGAGCCGCCCCGCAAAATCGCCTGGAGTGCCCGGCGTGCCGAGCTGCGAGCCGGCTACGAGCAAAGCCTGAAACCCATCCCGCTGCCGGGCGCCGTCAAGATGGCGGAGATCATGCGCACCATTTCGGAGCTGCTGCCCGAGGACGGCATTCTCACCAATGGCGCCGGTAATTTTGCGGCCTTCGTGCACCGCTATTTTCAATACAAAGGATATCGCACCTGCTTGGCGCCCACCTCGGGGTCCATGGGCTATGGCCTGCCCGCTGCGATCGCCGCGAAGCTTGCGCATCCGACGCGTCCGGTGGTGAGCGTGCAAGGCGATGGCGATTTTCTGATGACCGGCCAAGAGCTGGCGACAGCCGTCCAATTTTCACTGCCAGTCATTGTGATCATCGCCAACAACGGCATGTACGGCACTATCCGCGCTCATCAGGAGCGCGCCTATCCACGCCGCGTGGTGGGCACCACCCTCATCAATCCGGATTTTGCCGCCTACGCGCGCAGCTTTGGCGCGTCGGGCCATACCGTGGAGGCAACAGCCGATTTTGCCCCGGCATTCCGGGCCGCGTTGGCGAGCAATAGGCCTTGCGTGATTGAACTCAAGCTCGACCCCGAGGCGCTCTCTCCGCGCAAGACCTTGACCGATATCCGCAACGGGCGATGAGGCGCCAGTTGCTGGTGCTGGCAAGCGAGCCTGCGCGGGGTTGGGCGCGGCAGGAGTGTCGGGGGCTGAGCGCGCAATCAGCAACATCCCCATTGGCCCGTTGCCCCACGCGATCCCCATCCAGGCGCCGATTGCGCCCAAACCTTACGCACCCGGCGGGCGTGGCCCTCTTGATATTGTAAAAGCCGGCAAAGGTTGAGCCCAACTTGGCTTGGCAGGGGCCGCGCGAGGGTCGTGCCAATCCAACGCCAATGCGAACGACGATTTGGCTTCTAGTCCCACAGCCACGCGGCGCCGCGCACGCCGCCTGCATCGCCCCAGGCGGGCGGCTTGATCACGACTTGCGCCGGCGCAGCAAACACGTGCGGGGCGGTCAGATCCGGAAGCACATCGTAGAGGTGGGTGAGCTTGGAGAGCCCGCCGCCCAGCACGATCACATCCGGATCGAGGATATTGATGACGTGCGCCAGCCCGCGGGCGAGACGGCGCGCGTGGCGCGCCAGCGTGGCCTGGGCAGGCACGTCGGCGCAGCGCGCTCTGGCGGCGATCGCCGCCGCACAAATCCGTTCGCCCGTCGCCCGCGCATGGTCCGCTTCCAGGCCTGGCCCAGAAACCCACGTCTCGATGCATCCGGCACGGCCGCACCAGCAGACGGGGCCCGGGTGCTCGTCGGCATCCGCCCAGGGCAGCGGGTTGTGGCCCCATTCGCCGCCAATGCCGCGCGGCCCGTCGATAAGGGCACCCTCGCGCACGAGCCCGCCCCCGCAGCCGGTGCCGAGGATGACGCCAAACACGCTGCGTGCGCCGGCGCCGGCGCCGTCTACGGCCTCCGACAGCGCAAAGCAGTTCGCATCGTTGGCAAGCCGCACCGGACGGCCCAGGTGTACCTCGAGGTCGCGCTGAAAGGGCTGACCATTAAGCCACGTCGAATTGGCGTTCTGCACCAAGCCGCTCGCCGGTGCCACCGAGCCTGGAATGCCGATCCCGATGCTTCCCGCGGCGCCCGCGCGCTGCTCAAGGAGGCGCACCATGTCAGCGATGGCGCGGATGGTGGACCAATAGTCGTGGCGCGGCGCTGGAGCGCGATGCTCGCTCAGCGAACGCCCGGCCGGCCCAAGCGCTACGCCGGCGATTTTGGTGCCACCCAGATCGATGCCAACGCGCAGGCGCGCCGGCACGGGCGTCGCTGTGGTCATGCGCTCGCCTCCTGTAAGAGGCAAATCGCAGAGCCGATGCTTGCTGGCGCCACGCCGCAGCTCGTCGCGAACACGAGAAGGAGCGATTCGTCCTGCGCCAGATGCTCCAAGACCGCTAAGGCGAGCTCCGGTGTGCCGGCCTGCGCGCGCGCATCCTGCGGTTCCAATCCCGTCAGCTTAAGGAAGCGCCCGAAGCGGGCCGGCTCCTGGGCAAGGAATGTAAGCCCTTGCAGCGCAATGGCTTCAGCCGACTCGAGGTCGAGTGCTAAGGCTTTCTTGCCGACGTGGGCCATGGCTCGCTCTTGCAAACAGGGCGAATGTCTTACCCCATCTTAAACAGTTGGTAGGCGTTCTGGAGCAAACTCATCTGCCGGGCCTGCATCGAATCGGTGCAAGAGTGCAGAGTGCCGGAATTGGGCTTGCCACCGCATGACTTACCAGGAGAGCTGCAGGATCATGCCGGGCCGGCGACCCGATGTTGCCCACATCCCCCGCACGGTGCTCATCGTGGAGGATAACGAGCTCAACATGAAGCTCTTCCATGACCTCCTCGATGCTCACGGCTACCAGACGCTGCAGACGCGCAGCGGCATCGAAGCGTTGAAGATTGCCCGCGAGCGGCGCCCCGATCTGATCTTGATGGACATCCAGCTCCCCGAGGTCTCCGGCCTTGAGGTGACGCGCTGGCTCAAGGATGACGAGGAGCTGCGCGAAATCCCCGTGGTTGCTGTCACCGCCTTCGCCATGAAGGGGGACGAGCAGCGCATCCGGCAAGGCGGCTGCGAGGCCTATATTTCCAAACCGATCTCGATCGGCACGTTTCTTGAGACAGTGCGCCGGTACCTTGGGGAAGCATGAGGGCCGCCGGGCTTGAACGTGTTTTAAAGGTGCCCGATGACTGGCCGCGTTCTGGTCGTTGACGACGTCATTGCCAACGTCAAGCTGCTGCAAGCCCGGCTCTCGGCGGAGTATTTCGAGGTGCTCATCGCCCGTTCCGGCGAGGAGGCCCTAAAGGTGCTGCAGAGCGAGTGCGCGGACGTCGTGCTGCTCGATGTCATGATGCCGGGCATGGACGGTTTCGAGGTGTGCCGACGCATCAAAACCGCAACGCGGACCATGCACGTGCCGGTCGTCATGGTGACCGCGCTGGACCAGACTTGCGATAGGGTGCAGGGCCTCGAGGCCGGCGCCGACGACTTCATCACCAAGCCGGTGGATGCCATCGCTCTCATCACCCGCGTCAAGAATTTGGCCCGTCTCAAGACGCTCAACGACCAAATGATGCTGCGCATGGCCACCGCGGGCCAAAACGGCGTTCTGCCGAGCGCCGCGCTGGCGTGGCCTAAGGCGGAGAGCGGCGGGCGCATTTTACTTGTGGAGGATGGCAAGCGAACTGTGCGGCAAGTGCTCGCCGTGCTTGGACAGCTGCACGAGGTGCAGGTCGAGGCCAACGTTCCTGCCGCGCTGGCGCGTATCGCCGACAAGCCCTGCGACCTCATGATCATCAGCCTGAACTTGGCCGCGGCCGACGGTTTGCGCGTGTGCAGCCAGGTGCGCGCGCTCGAGCGCACGCGCCATCTGCCGATCATCGTCATCGTGCAGCCGGGCGAGGATGCCCGTCTGCTGCGTGCGCTCGATATGGGGGTTGACGACTATCTGACGCGCCCGGTCGATCGCAACGAGCTGCTCGCCCGCGTGCGTACACAGATGAGGCGCAAGGGACAGGTCGACTACTGGCGCGACCGCCTGGAGGAGAGCGTTGAGCTGGCAGTGACGGATGCGCTGACGGGGCTCTATAACCGCCGCTCCATGCAGACGCGCTGTGCTGCGCTCGCCGAGCAGGCGCAAACGACCGGCCAGCCATTGTCGCTGGTGCTGGTCGACATCGACAACTTCAAGTCGATCAATGCTGCCTACGGCCACAACGCGGGCGACAGCATCCTGCGCGAGTTTGCGACCCGCTTGCGTGACAATGCGCGCAGCATCGATCTGGTCTGTCGCATCGGCGAGGAGCGGTTCGTCATCATCATGCCCAACAGCGGCCTGGAGACCGCCTGTCAGACCGCGGAGCGCCTGCGAGCATGCATTGCCGCAGAGCCGTTCCAGGCCACCGGCGAGACGACGCTCAAGCTGACAGCCAGCGTTGGCGTGGCCGCCCTGGATGAGGCGCACGCAGCATTGGAAGGGCTCTTCAAGCGCGCCGACCGGGCGCTCTATGTGGCCAAGCAGGGCGGCCGCAACAAGGTGGTTGCCGATGCCGCCTGAGCCGCTGCAGCCCGCTAGCTTAAGCCATTGAAGATTTTCGACATTATAGGTATTGGAAAAATCTTGCTGCAGCTCATTGAGTTCCTAAAGCAACCCCCAAGCGTTTGATGCAAAATAACAAAGTATTGCAAACTGTTTGCCGATCTGCTTTCTTCCAGGAGGGGTTATGCGGGAGGAGGGACAGGCGGGATCGGTTTGCGGGTGGCGCCAGGTGGGCGCGTCGCCTTGTCCACAGAAAAATCCGCGAGATCCTCATGGACTGTCAGGTCCGCCGCATCTCCTGACACCGTGAGGTGTGATCGTCCGTAAGCGGCTAGGAGTGGCCTCCTCTTGAAGTGCCGCCAAGGGACGGTCGAACGCCAGGTCTGGCCAACGCCCTCTTTGGTCCATGACTTGGCAGGCTTGCGTCCGTGACTGCTCGGACTTCTACCCCGCTGCCGATGTCAGTCACGGACGCGGCCACACTCTCAGAATCGGGCTCAAACCAGCCTCAAACGAAACCAGGCTCGAATGTACGGGGAAAAAGTGCCTTAACCCCGCACCCCTCGAGCTCTCGTTCGTCGAGCCAACTCCAGCGTCGGCAGGCCTTGCGCCTACTTGATCTTCGTTTCCTTGAAGGCAACGTGCTTGCGCGCAATTGGATCGTACTTCTTGAAGGAAAGCTTGTCGGTTGCAGTTCTGGGGTTCTTCTTCGTTACATAGAAGAAACCGGTGCCT
Organism: Hyphomicrobiaceae bacterium; assembly: GCA_036558085.1. Classification (GTDB taxonomy): domain Bacteria; phylum Pseudomonadota; class Alphaproteobacteria; order Rhizobiales; family Hyphomicrobiaceae; genus AWTP1-13. Next base: position 157,903 of record DATBGH010000047.1, on the reverse strand, counting down.
GCCGTGCTCAGCAGCTTGATCTTCTGGGTAATCGGCTTAGCCATGACAGCAGCTACCCCAGTGGTTGTGACGCGAAATTGACGAGGCGAACTCTAGTCGCTGAGCGCGGTTAGTCAAGGTCGTCGTCGCCTGCGGCGGGCTTACTGGAGGTCACCGCCAGCGCCGATGAGATCGCGCCGAAAGCTGCCATTGCGGCGGTGGTAGAAGGGGACCGGAAAATCCCCCGTGTGCAGCGCACCGGCAGCAATGCGCTCGCCCAGGTCCTCAAGCACGACGCGCGTGATGTTGGGGAGCTCGAGCGAGCGCGCCTGGGCGATCGAATGCCATTCGAGATCCGACAGTTCCCCGTCCGCGATGGTCGCCCTGTGCACGATCGCCTCGGCATCGACACAGAAGAAACGGCTGTCGAAACGACGGGGCCGTCCCGGCGGCGTAATGGCACGCGCAAAGAACGTCAGGCGGCCGAGCGCCGGCCGGTAGCCGGTGGCGAAGAAGGCCCGCCAGTTCGCCGCCTTCGGCAGCGCACCTGCACCGAGCGGTGTGCCGATCAGCAAGCCCGCCTCCTCAAAGGTCTCGCGCACTGCCGCCAATGCCAGCGCCCGGGCGCGCGCCACGCTGGGTATGCCCTTCATGGCGATGAGCAGTTTTTCAAGGTCGCTCGGTCGCAAGTCGTCCTCGACCGCGACCTGCCTGTCGGACGGGTCAACGCGCCCCCCGGGAAACACATAACGCCCCGGCATGAACACCATGTCGAGCCGCCGGCGCCCCAGCAGCACGCGCGGTTCGCCCGCGGAGCTGTCGACAATGATCAAGGTGGCGGCATCGCGCGGCCGGAGCGGCCGCGGCTTGGCCCGTGCGTTGGGCGCTTGTGGCTCTTCTACGGTCATGCTGCTTCCCCTCGATGGCGTGCCCGCCAGGCCCTCGTGCGAGGCCCCTCGACCGCCTTGGCTCTCAGCAAGCCAACCTTACCTTGCGCTGCCGGCTCCCTTCGCCGCATGGCGGCGCGGCCGCGGCGACAGGCCCCTCCCAGTGATTTTCCTGGTCGCGTTGCCCTGGCATCATCGTTGCGACCTCGAGCGCCTGAAGCCTCTGCCGAAACGGCGACCCCGCGCCAACCCCGGTGCGACTGCGCCATCACGCTTGCCCTCCGACAACATCTCAAAGCGTAAGGCGCCTGCGGCGGCAATGGCCTCGACGAGGCGCACGCGCACGGCATCGCCGAGCCGGTACGTTTCCCCGCTGCGATCGCCGATCAATGCGTGCTGGTGCTCGTGATGGCGCCAGTAATCGTTGCCGATGGTGGCGGCCGGCACGAAGCCATCGGCGCCTGTCTCGGTGAGGCGAACGAAGAGACCGGAGCGCGTGACGCCGGCGATGCGGGCTTCGAACTGTGCGCCGACGCGGTCGGCGAGGTAGCCCGCAATCAGCCGATCGTTGGTTTCGCGCTCGGCCGCCATGGCCCGGCGCTCGGCCTCTGAGATTGCCTGTGCAATTTGCGAAAGCCGCTGGGCGTCCGCATCGGTGAGCCCGCCTGCGCCCAGGCCCAGTGCGCGAATGAGCGAGCGGTGCACCATGAGATCGGCGTAGCGGCGGATCGGTGACGTGAAATGCGCATAGCGGCGCAAGTTGAGACCAAAGTGGCCGATGTTTTCGGCAGCGTATTGCGCCTGGGCCTGGGCGCGCAGCACCACCTCGTGCACCAGGTCGCTGGAGGGCAGGGATTTGGCGCGCTGGAGGACGCGGTTGAAGTCGCCCGCGCGCAGGCTGGCTGCACCCGGCAACTTCAGCCCGAGACCGTCGAGGAACTCGCGCAGCGCGGCGAGCTTCTCCGGCGACGGCGCATCGTGCACCCGGTAGAGGATGGCGGCGCGCTTGGCCTCGAGCGCTTCTGCGGCGGCCACATTGGCCTGAATCATGAACTCCTCGATTAGTCGGTGCGCCTCTAGTCGCGCCGGCGTGGTTACGCTCTGAACGCGACCCTCGCTGTCGAGCCGGATCTTGCGTTCGGGCAGATCGAGATCGAGCGGCGCGCGCCGCTCGCGAGCTTCGGCCAGCGCCGCGTAAGCCGACCACAGCGGCCTGAGCGCCGAGTCCAGCAGCGGCAGAGCACGCGCGCTTGGCCGTCCCTCGATCGCCGCTTGCGCCTCCTGGTAGGAGAGCTTGGCCGCCGAACACATCATGGCGCGGAAGAAGACATGACCCTTCTTGCCGCCGTGTCGGTCAAACACCATGCGCGCGACGAGGCAGGGTCGTTCCTCGCGCTCCTTGAGCGAGCACAGGTCGTTGGAAATGCGCTCCGGCAGCATGGGCACAACGCGGTCGGGAAAGTAGACCGAGTTGCCGCGCAACTGGGCCTCACGATCAAGCCGCGATTCCGGTCGCACGTAGTGGGCGACGTCGGCGATGGCCACGTGCACGAGGAAGCCGCCCTTGTTGTCCGGATCCGGGTCGGGGGCGGCGTGCACGGCATCATCATGGTCGCGCGCGTCTTCGGGGTCGATGGTGACGAGGGAAAGGCCGCGCAAGTCCACGCGACCGTTGCAGCACGGCGGCTCTAGCGCGCGCACCTCGCCGAGCACTCCGGAGGGAAACTCATCGGGAATGCCGTGCGCATGCACGGCAATGAGACTGATCTGGCGCTGATCCCCAGGATTGCCCAGGGTCTCGATGATGCGAACCTGCGGCACTCCATACTGGTGCGCGCGCGCAAGCTCAAAACGGACGAGGTCGCCCTCCTTGGCCGTGCCGACCTCGCCGGAAGCGACGGGCCACTGCCTGAGCTCTCGGCGATCGATGGGATCGACGAGGCCGCCACCCCCAACCTTGCTGCGATAGATGCCGAGCAGCCGGCGTTCCGCGCGCGGGATCCGTTTGATCGGCTGGGCTTCGTAGCGGTAGCCATCGACGTCCCGCCCCTCCAGCCGTTGAATGCGCGCCAGAATGCGGTCGCCTTGGCCCAGCGCCGGCTCCCCCGTTCGGCCCTTGCCGCGGGGCGCCAGCACGAGTGCACGCGGGCGCTCGCCCTCGGCCGCGTCCCAGGCTGCGGGTTCTCCGACGAGCTCCCCGTCTGCGTCACGCCCCACGATCTCGAGTACGGCCACCGCTGGCAGATGCCCGCGCTCCTTGAAACCCTTGCGATTGCCACGCAGGAGGCCTTCCTCGGCCATCTGAGAGAGCAGGCTCTTCAGTGCGACCCGCTCGCCACCCTTGACATGGAAGGCGCGGGCAATTTCGCGCTTGCCGGTCTTGGCCCCGGCCGTGCGTATGTACTCGAGGATGTCTTGCTTGCTTGGCAGGCCCGCCGCTCGGCGGACCTCTTTGGGTTTTCGGGGCACCGTGATCGTTGGTCCTTAGGCTACTCCGCGGCCTCTCGCGTGCCTGCCGGTTTGGCCTTGGATTTTTGTGCGGGCTTGGATTTTTGCGGCGTCTTGGCGTTTGCCTTGGAGGGCTTGGCCGCGGCATTGGCAGCGCGGGTTTCCGAGCGCGGGGGCTTCTTCGTCCCGCCGCGTTTGGCCTTGGGCTTGACGGGCCCTTTGGCGATGCGTTCGGCGATCAGCTGCACGGCCTCTTCGATGGTGAGCGCGGCAGGTTCCTTGCCCCTTGGCAGGGTGGCATTCACGTCTCCATGCTTGACGTATGGACCATAGCGGCCGGCCAGCACCTGCACCTTGCCACCCTCTCCGGGGTGTTCGCCCAGATCCTTCAGGATCGTCGGGGCCGCGCGCTGGAAGCGGCTCTTGCCGCCGCCGGCCTTCTTCTCCGCCAACAGGGCCACGGCCCGGTTGATGCCGATGTCGAAGGCCTCCTCCACCGCCGGCAGGCCGGCGTAGATCCCATCGTGCAGGACAAAGGGCCCATAGCGGCCGAAGCCGGCGGTGATGGGCTTGCCAGTCTCGGGATGGAGGCCGACCTCACGGGGAAGCGACAAGAGCTTCAGCGCGTAGTCGAGCTCGACGGTATTGGCATCGACGCCTCTTGGAATTGAGGCGCGTTTGGGTTTTTCGTCCTTGCTTGCTTCGCCAAGCTGCACGTAGGGGCCGAAGCGGCCCGTGCGCAGGCTGACGGCGAGCCCGGTCTCGGGATCATAGCCGAGCAGTTTACCCTCCGGGGTGGAGGCTTCGGCGGGCCCTTCGGGCTGAGAGAGCTGGCGCGTATAGCGGCAGTCGGGATAACGCGAGCAGCCGATGAAGGCCCCATACTTGCCACTGATCTTGAGGCTTAGCCGACCTTCGCCACAGTTGGGGCACAGCCGCGGATCGCCTCCTTGCATCCTCGGTGGAAAGATGTATGGGCCAAGCAACTCGTTCAGGGCCTCAAGGACGTCCCCCACCCGCAAATCCTTGATGTCGGCGACGGCGCGCATGAACTCGCGCCAGAACTGGCGCAGCACGTCTTTCCATTCGAGCTTCCCGTCGGAGATGAGGTCGAGCTTCTCCTCCAGGTCCGCGGTGAAGTCGTATTCCACGTAGCGTCTGAAGAAGCTCTCCAGAAACGCCGTGACGAGCCGCCCCTTATCCTCCGGGATCAGCCGCTTCTTGTCGATGCGGACGTAGTCGCGCTCCTGCAGCAAAGCCAACGTGGACGCGTAGGTGGAGGGCCGGCCGATGCCGAGCTCTTCCATGCGCTTGACGAGCGTCGCCTCCGTGAACCGCGGGGGTGGCTCGGTGAAATGCTGCTTGGCTTCGATGCCTCTGTCCTTGAGCGCGTCGCCTTGGGCGAGCGGCGGCAGGCGAGAGGTTTCCTCATCCTCTACCTCGCCGCCCTTGCCGTTGCGCACACGATCGTCGCGGCCCTCCTCGTAGAGCCTCATGAAGCCATCGAACAGCATGACGGAGCCGGTCGCCCTGAAGCGGTAAGCCTTGCCATCCCGGCCCCCCACATCGATTTCGGCCGTCGTCTGTTCAAGCTCGGCGGATGCCATCTGGCTGGCGACCGCGCGCTTCCAGATGAGCTCGTAAAGACGCGCCTGGTCGCGGTCGAGGTGGCGCGCTACGTGGTCGGGCTTGCGGCTGACGTCAGTGGGGCGGATCGCCTCGTGCGCCTCCTGGGCATTCTTGGCCTTGACCTTGTATTCGCGGATGAAGGGCGGCAGGTAGCGCTTGGAGTAGTCGCGCTCGACGAGCTGCCTAATGGCTGCGACGGCCTCCGGAATGATGGTGACGCCGTCGGTGCGCATGTAGGTGATGAGACCGGTCAGTTCGCCATCGATCTCGACCCCTTCATAGAGACGCTGGGCCAGCTGCATGGTCTGCTTGGCCGAGAAGCCAAGTTTGCGGGAGGCCTCCTGCTGTAGGGTGGAGGTGGTGAACGGCGCATAAGGGTTGCGGCGTACCGCCTTCTTCTCCACCGAGGCGACGGTGAAGGCGCCACCCTCCACGGCCGCCTTGATGGCATTGGCGGACGCTTGATCCTTGAGGCCGAGTTTTTCGAGCCTGCGGCCGTCGATGCTGGTCAGGCGCGCGCCAAAGGTGTCGCCGCGGGCGGTCGCCAGCAGGGCCTCGATGGTCCAATATTCCTCGCTCTTGAAGGCCTCGATCTCCGCCTCGCGATCACACACCAGCCTAAGCGCCACCGATTGGACGCGCCCGGCCGAGCGGGCACCCGGCAGCTTGCGCCACAGGACGGGTGAGAGGGTAAAGCCGACCAGGTAGTCGAGCGCCCGGCGTGCCAAGTAGGCGTCCACCAGCGGCGCATCGATGGTGCGCGGCGCCCTGAACGCATCGAGAACGGACTGCTTGGTGACCGCATTGAAGGTCACTCGCTCGACCGGGATGCCCTTGAGCGCCTTCCTCTCCTCCAGGATGCGCAGGATGTGCCAGGAGATGGCCTCGCCCTCCCGATCGGGGTCGGTGGCCAGGATCAGCTTGTCGGCACCCTTAACGGCGGCCGCGATCTCCTTCATCACCTTGACCGACCGACCGTCGACATCCCAGTGCATCCGAAAATCGTTATCGGGCTCCACCGACCCGTCCTTCGAAGGCAGGTCGCGCACATGTCCATAGGAGGCCAAAACCCGGTATTTGGACCCCAGATACTTGTTGATCGCCTTGGCCTTGGCGAGCGATTCCACGATGACGATGTTCATGCCCGATGGCTCTCAGCCGCCGCTCCACTGTCTATAATTTCCGCGCTTACAAGCGCTGGAAGTCGCGAGCCTGCTTGTAGGCGCCGGGCCGCCCCGTTCCTGATCCGTTGCCTTCAAGCGGCAGGAACATGGTGGAACTGAGGAGGCATGTCAAACCACCCCCGGCACCGCAGCGCCTTGGCCAGCAGCCCGCAAGGCGGCAATTTTGGCCACTTTTTGCTAGAATTCCCGCGACATAAAGTGGGCCTGCCCGGGGTCGATGGCGTGCGCCTTGGGGCCGTTGAACCACGTCCAAAAAATCTTGAGAGAATTCTGAAGGGTCGTCTCGTGTCCCGCTGGGCAACAAGGCCACGGCCAGGTGGGAGCTCGCGGAGGGCGGCTTTGGTCGCCTTGCGGGGCGTGAAAGGTGCCGGGGATGGCCCAAAAATTTCTGTAAGACGGCGCCGGATCCAAGCCAGGCCGGGGTCAACGTAACCGGGCGGCGGGAGCCCACTGGCGCCCCCCGCCGGCAAGCCGGCGCCGAGCTTCCGTCAGGTGGGAGGCCAAGCGCCTCAAGGCCGATTCGCGGGCCTGGCAGTGGGCTCCGTGCGCCCTGCGCGAGGCGCGCCCACCCTTCACGATGGGGCCGAGGACCGCTTGCCGATCTTGCTCTCCTGGCCGGCCAACAGCCGGCGGATGTTGCCGTGATGCTTGGCAAAGACGAGCAAGGACATAACAATAATGAGCGGCAGCCCAGCCCAGCCCGTGACCGCATAATAAAGGACGACGGCGGCGGTGCCGGTCAGTGCGGCCAACGAGGAGTAGCGCGTGCTCAACGCTACGGCCAACCAAACTAGGCAAAAGACCAGGGCCGCGGGCCAATGGGCGCCCAGTAACACCCCGATAAAAGTGGCCACTCCCTTGCCGCCCTCGAAGTTCAGCCAGACCGGAAAGAGGTGCCCGAGAAACGCGCCCAAGCCGGCCAGATAGGCAAGCTGGAAAGCCTCAAAGGCGGTGTAACGCCTTGCCAGGTGGTCGACGAGGAGTACGGCTGCGGTTCCCTTGGCGGCGTCGAGCAGGAGTGTCGCCACGGCGAGGCCCTTGTGGCCGGTGCGCAGCACGTTGGTGGCGCCGATGTTGCCAGAGCCGATGGCACGCACGTCGCCCAACCCCGCGGCGCGGGTAAGCAGAAAACCGAACGGGATCGATCCCAGTAGATAGCCTGCCAGCAAAGCCAGGGCCGCAGTGTTTGAGAAGAGTACGCCCATGCCATTCCGATCCCCGAAGCGCTCAGGCGCGATCGCCTTGAGCGTATTGGTAGACGGTGTGGCCCGCAACCATGGTGACGAGCACGCGGCCCTGCATCCGGCTTTCGTCAAAGGGTGAGTTCTTCGAACGCGCTCTGAGCAATGCCTTATCGACCACCCACGGCTGTCCAAGGTCGACGAGGATGAGGTCTGCCGGTGCCCCCTTGTCGAGGTGCCCCGAGGGGAGGCCTAAGAGCCTCGCCGGGTTGATCGTCAGGGCGCGCAACAGCGGGACGAGCCCGATCTCGCCGTTGTGGTAGAGGCGCAAGCCTGCGGCAAGCAGGGTTTCAAGGCCGATGGCGCCATCAGCGGCTTCGGCGAAGGGATGGCGCTTGACGTCGGCGTCTTGCGGATCATGGCTCGAGACGACCACGTCGATGTCGCCGTCGGCGAGCCCTCGCACCATGGCGGTGCGATCCACCTCTGAGCGCAGCGGGGGCTTCAGACGCAAGAAGGTGCGGTACGAGCCGATGTCATTCTCGTTGAGGGTGAGGTGGTTGATCGACACCCCACAAGTCACGGGCAATCCCTTCGCCTTGGCAGTCCGCACCACCGCCAAACTCTCCGCACATGAGAGCGTGGCGGCGTGATACCGCCCGCCGGTGATCTCGACGAGCCGCACGTCGCGCTCGAGCACGATCGTCTCGGCGGCCTTGTGGACCCCCGGCAGGCCGAGCCTGGTCGCCACCTCACCGGCATTCATCACGCTGCCCTCCGTGAGGTGGGGATCCTCCGTATGGTGGACGATGAGGGTCGCGTGATCCTTGCCGTAGAGCAGAACATTGCGCATGACGCGCGCATTGGCCACGCTTGACTTGCCATTGCTGAAGGCAACAGCCCCGGCCCGCTTCAGAAGGCCGATTTCGGTCATCTCGGTGCCCTTGAGGCCGCGCGTCATGGCAGCCATCACATAGACGTTGACGATGGCGTTGTCGCGCGCCCGGCGTTGGATGAAGTCCACCAGCGCCACCTGATCGATCACGGGTTCCGTGTCAGGCATGACGACAATGCTGGTAACGCCGCCGGCGGCCGCCGCGTGGCTGGCGGTCTTGAGCGTCTCGCGGTGCTCCAGGCCGGGCTCTCCCGTGAACACCTGCATGTCGATGAGCCCCGGGCAGAGCACGTGGCCCTTACAATCTACCACTGTGGATCGTTCGGGCGCGTTGCGCCGCAGGTGCGAGCCCAAATCGGCGATCACCCCGTCCTTGACCAGCAACCCACCAGGCTCGTCCTTGCCGGTCGCCGGGTCGACGAGACGCGCGTTGAGGAAGGTCGTTGCGTCCTGTGCCGGTGAGCCGTTCTTGGGCATGGCCCGCACCTCAATGGTTGGGCAGCTGGCGCGCCATGGCCTCGAGCACGGCCATGCGCACTGCCACGCCCATCTCCACCTGGTCGCGGATGACGCTGCGCGAATGGTCGGCGATGGTGGACGCAATTTCCACGCCGCGGTTCATGGGGCCTGGATGCATGATGAGCGCATCCGGTTTGGCGCGCGCGAGCTTCTCGTGATCGAGGCCGAAGAAGTGGAAGTATTCACGGGTGGAGGGCACGTAGAAACCCTGCATGCGCTCCCGCTGCAGCCGCAGCATCATGACGATGTCGGCGCCCTCAAGCCCCGCGTTCATGCAGGTGAAGACCTCGGCGCCCAGCCGTTCGGCCGCGGGGGGCAGCAGGGTGGAGGGAGCCACAATGCGCACGCGCGCGCCCATGGTGTTGAGCACGTTGATGTTGGATCGAGCCACGCGCGAATGCAGGATGTCGCCGCAGATTGCGACCGTCAGGCCGGCTATGCGGCCCTTAGCGCGGCGGATCGTCAATACATCAAGCAGCGCCTGGGTCGGATGCTGGTGTGCTCCGTCGCCGGCATTGATGACCGAGCAGTCCACCTTCTGGGCCAGCAGCTCGACCGCCCCGGCGGCGTGATGGCGCACCACCAAGATGTCGGGGCGCATGGCGTTAAGCGTCATGGCTGTATCGATGAGCGTCTCACCCTTCTGCACGGATGAAGTCGAGACGTTCATGTTCATGACATCGGCGCCGAGCCGCTTGCCGGCGAGCTCAAAGGAGCTTTGGGTCCGTGTAGAGGCCTCGAAGAATAGGTTGATCAGGGTGCGGCCGCGTAAGACGTCCCGCTTCTTGTTGATCTGACGGTTGTTCTCGGCAGCCTTGTCGGCCAAGTCGAGCAAGGCATTGATCTCGCCGGCCGACAAGTTCTCGCACGTCAGCAAATGCCGGCGTACGAACGAGACTTTCGCTACGGGATTGGTCATTAAAGCGGCCCCTATACGCTGACTCCGACCTGCCCGCAAGGCCGGCTCGCCGAGATCGCTCGCCTGCCCGGGGTGCTGTTGATAGGCTCGCCCGAGCGCGAATCAGGCCGGGAAGGCACCCATGACCACCCCATTCGCCACCCACCAAGTCTTCAACCAGAGCCCGCCCTTCCAGGACGTCAACCTCTTCAGCAGCGACGCGGCGCTGATGGAAGCGGTCGGCCGCGAAGGCGCCGCCCACGCCGTGCCGGGCCTGAGCGCTTTCGGCGCCGCGTGTGGCAGCGCCGAGGCCCTCGAACGCGGGCGGCTTGCCAACGAGCACCCACCCCGCCTCAAATCCTTCGACAGCAAAGGCCGCCGGCTCGACAGCATTGAGTTTCATCCGGCCTACCACGAGTGCATGCAAATGAGCATGGCGGAGGGCCTGCATTGCTCTGTCTGGGAGCACCTATTGAAGCCCGGGACCCAGCCGCTACCCGGCGCCAACGTCGCCCGATCCGCCGGCACCTACATGGCCATTCAGATGGAAGCCGGGCATCAGTGCCCCATCACCATGACGAATGCTGCGGTTCCGACCCTGCTCAGGGAGCCTCAACTCGCCGAGGCGTGGATCCCTAAGATCTTGTCGCGCACCTACGACAAGGCGTTCAAGCCGGCCGCGGACAAGCGCGGCCTCACCATCGGCATGGGCATGACGGAAAAACAGGGCGGCACGGACGTGCGCGCCAACTCCACCAGGGCCGCACCGGCCGGCAGCGGCGGGCCAGGTGCGGAGTACGTCATCACCGGCCACAAATGGTTCATGTCGGCACCCATGTGCGACGCCTTCTTGGTGCTGGCCCAAGCGCCGGGCGGCCTCTCCTGCTTTCTGATGCCGCGCGTCCTGCCGGACGCCAGCGTCAATGCGCTGGCCATTCAGCGCCTCAAGGACAAACTCGGCAATCGCTCCAATGCATCCTGCGAAGTCGAGTTCCAGGGCGCACACGCCTGGCTCATCGGCGAGGAGGGTCGCGGGGTTCCCAACATCATCGAGATGGTGACCCACACCCGGCTCGATTGCGCGGTTGGCTCTGCGGGGCTGATGCGCTTGACGCTCGCCAATGCCATTCATCACTGCCGCCACCGCAGCGTGTTTCACAAACAACTCGTCGATCAGCCGCTGATGAGCCAGGTGCTGGCCGATCTGGCGCTCGACGTCGAGGCGGCGACGGCCTTGTCCTTGCGTCTGTCGTATAGCTTCGATCACGCCTCGGATAGTCGTGCGGTGGCCTGGCGCCGGCTCATGACCCCGGTCACCAAGTATTGGGTGTGCAAAATCGGGCCGGCGCTGGCCTACGAGGCCATGGAGTGCCTTGGCGGTAACGGCTACGTCGAGGAAGGGCTCGCGGCCCGGCTGTATCGCGAGCTGCCGGTCAACGCCATCTGGGAAGGATCCGGTAACGTCATGGCACTGGACCTCCTGCGCGTCCTCCAGCGTGAGCCCGACACCGTTGCGAGTGTTATGGACGATCTGCGCAGCGCGACGCGCGGGGATCCTCATCTCAAAGCGCACTACTCGCGGGTCGAGACGCTGCTGCAGGATCAGCGCGCGCTCGAGCGGCGCGCTCGCGACTTGACCGAAGCGCTCGCCGTGCTCGCCGCCGCCAGCATCCTGCGCGCTCACGCGCCGGCCGCCGTGGCAGATGCCTTCATCGCCACGCGGTTGTCCGGGCATTCCCGGCACACCTACGGCCAAGGGCTTGACGGCGCAGACGCACGCGCCATCGTCGATCGCGCGTTGCCGCCCTGAGGAGGCTTGTCCGACGCGTTTCTCAAGCTCGATGCGGACAATTGGCGTAAGATGGGTTAGGTTTTCCACCTCTGGACGTGTCTTGGCAACACCGGTGCCAAGGACGGGTGCCAAGGACTGGCGCCAAGGACTGGCGCCAAGGATTGGCGCCACAAGGACTGGCCCGAAAGACTGCCGCCAAGGATCAACGCGATGGCCGCCCGCATCTACAAACCTGCCCAGACCGCCATGCAGTCGGGGCCCGCCCGCACCAAGGAATGGGTGCTCGAATACGAACCGGAGACGCCGCGCGAGATCGATCCGCTGATGGGCTGGACCAGCTCGCGCGACATGAGATCGCAGATCAGCCTCTCCTTCGATACCAAGGAGGAGGCCATGGCGTACGCCGAGCGCAACGGCATCCCCTACCACGTCATGCAGCCCACGCCGCGGCGGCCGGTGCGCAAGTCCTACGCCGACAACTTTCGCTTCGGGCGCAGGGGTTCCTGGACGCACTGATGAACTGAGAGTGCCAGAGCCGTTGGCCCTCCCCAGCTGCAAGCGGACCACGCGGCCGTTGCTTAATCTTTGGCGACAAAGTGCGGCGTGTTCACCGGCGTGCGCCTCGTCCCATCGGTAGGAGGGTTAGGGCCAGTCTTGGGCGGCTTGGGACCCAGTCGTTGGGACCCGGTCTTTGGGACCAACTCATAAGACGCAATCCTAGGGTCCACTCGTAAGGCGCCCAGCCTTCTTCCAGGCGTTGCCAACGCCGGGCCTCCCGCCACCATGGTGCCGGGGCAACGGCGTTATCGCAACGGCCGACACGGGAGGCATCTGGCGAGATGATCGACCTGGCGTCGTTTGTACTGCCTATGCTGGCCGCCCCCGAGGCGTGCGTTCAAGGCAGCTGCAACCCGCTCTTGGCAGAAGGAGGTGTTCTCAAACACCTCCCAGCTAACCTCCAGGCCGGTGGCGATGAGCAGCCGCACCGCGACGGACAGCGCGAAGTCCTCCTGCTCGCCCTCATCCGCGACAACCTCACCCTCAATGTGGTCATGCTGATCCACCCTGTGGAGTGGATCAAAGAGCGGCAGATGGGTGGATGAGCTTGCCACGTGCCGACGGCAGCCAAGTGACCTGACCCCCTCCGCATGTGCAGAACAAAAGGCGACCCATGGCGTGCTCGATGCCGGCCGCAATGGCAACGAGCCCGAGGCTGATCAGCAGGGCCGCGGGAAGGGACAGCCGCGGGAGGGCAAGGCCGGGTCGCCCGAGGGTGGCGGAGCTGTCTTGGGGCATGGAGTGGGGGCGCTGGGATGGACCCGCTGGAGGCGGAGCGGGGGCGGCATGTTCAAGGCAATTTGCAAGCGCAATGGCAGCGCCGTGCGATAATGCACCACCCTCTTATGCCGAAAATTTGACCCGCGGCCACATTTTGCCATAGCTGGCGCATCCGATAGCGCCGTCAGACATGGAATCGGTCCAATGCGGTGGCTCCTCGCCTTTGCCCTGATGGGATTGGCCCAGCTTTCGGCCATTGCCTCGCAGGCTGCTGCCCCCTGCGCCAGAGAGGATTTCGCCCAGGCGGTTGACCGAGCCGGCGCCGCGCTGCGTCAGCTCAACGCAGACAACGCGCCCCGTCTGCGCGCCAAGCTGCGCGAGCTCAAGGAACTGCGGGGCTGGCCCGATGCAGGCTTCGAGGAGAAGGCCTACGAAATCCTACAGGATGAGCGCATGGCCGGCCTGGACATGCAGGCTAACGACCTGTTGGCGAGGCTGGATACATTGGGCACCGTGGACCCCGGCGCCGAACCCGACTGCGCCAAACTCGAAGAGCTCAGGGCGGTTGGCATCGAGCTGCAGGCAACCGTGAAGGCAAAGGCTGCATACACGTTGGCCAAGCTCGACCAGATGCTGGGGGTGCCTGCCGTCGCAACCGAGCCAAAACCCAAGAGCGCCGAGGTGCGTCCGCCCGCAGCGGCGCCGGTGCAGCCTGCCCCCAAGCCCACGGCGCGTGTGCCCGATGGCAGTTGGGCGCCCAAGCCCGCTCCGCCGGGCCAAGTGGCCATGGCGCCGCCACCGCCGCCCTCGCCATCACCCTCCAAGTCCACTCCGACGTCGGCGGCCCCGCTACCCAGTCCGCCCGGCACGCCCACATCCGTCGAAGAGGACGGCTACACCATCGAGGAAATCATGGCGGCGAGCGCCGGTTTCTTTGGCAAGGTGTCGGCCAACCTCGGTGCCGTGATCGAACACCTCTTCAAGAACAGCGGCCGCCCCGCCGGCTACATTCTCGGCACCGAGGGAGGTGGCGCGTTCCTGGCCGGCCTGCGCTACGGCAAGGGCACACTCTATGTGCGCGCCGGCAGCACGCAGAAGATCTTTTGGCATGGCCCGTCACTTGGCACCGACGTCGGTGCCGACGGCTCCAAGACGCTCTTTCTGATCTATCGCCTGAAACAGCCCGACGACATTTACGCAAGCTTCGCCGGCGTCGATGGATCGGCCTATTTCGTCGGTGGGGTTGGGGCCACCTTCGTCACCAACGGCACCGTTATCGTGGCGCCGATCCGTTCCGGTGTCGGCCTGCGCTTGGGGGCCAACATCGGCTACCTGCGCTTTACGCCCCACTCGACGTGGAACCCGTTTTGAGCCCGTCGACGAAGATCTCTCTCACGGCTCAAAGAAGCGATATCGCGCCGGCTGGCCGGTGATGCCCTCGGCCGCTGCCAGGATGGCGTTGACGTCGAGGCCATAGTGGCCGTAGAGCTCGGCCAGGGATCCCGATTGCCCAAAATGCTCAACGCCCAGCGCACGCACGCGGTGACCACACACGCCACCGAGCCAGGACAGCGCCTCGGGATAGGCGTCCGCCACGGTGATGATGGCGGCATCGCGTGGCAGCTGCCGCAGCAGGTGCTCGATGTGCGCCCGCACGTTCCGCTGGCCCTGCTCGCGCGCGCGCTGAGCCGCGTGCCAGCCCGCTGAGAGGCGGTCGGCTGAGGTGACTGCCAACACACCGATGCCGCGGCGGTCCTCGCCAAGCAGGCCCGCCGCCTCGATCGCCTCGGGAGCGACGGCTCCGCTATAGATGATGGCGAGGTCGCACGCGGGCTCGGGGCAGCGCAGCCAATACCCGCCGTCGATTATGCCCTGGCGCAGCGCGCCGGTCATTGGCCGGGTGGGCTGGTCGATCGGCCGCGTGGAGAGCCGGAGATAGACCGAGCCACCTTTCTCATCGCGATGCCAGCGCGCCTCAGCGTCCTCCTGGCCCTCGCGCTGCATGTAGTCGAAGGCCCATTCCATAATGACCGCAAGCTCGTCCACATAGGCCGGCTCGAAGGTGGCAAGCCCGTCCTGCGCCATGCCGATCAGCGGCGTGCCGATCGACTGGTGCGCGCCGCCCTCCGGCGCCAACGTGATACCAGAGGGCGTACCCGCCACCACAAAGCGTGCATCTTGGTAGCAGGCGTAGTTGAGCGCATCGAGACCGCGGCACACGAAAGGATCATAAAGTGTGCCAATGGGCAGCAGGCGCTCACCGAAGAGCGAGTGCGACAGCCCCAGCGCACCGAGCAAGAGGAACAAGTTCATCTCGGCGATGCCGAGCTCAAAGTGTTGGCCCCTTGGGCTCATCTCCCACCTCTGCGGCGACAGCAGCCCGCGCTCTTTGAATACGTCCTCATGGCTGGCCATGGAAAAGAGACCGCGCCGATTGACCCAGGATCCGAGATTGGTCGACACCGTCACGTCCGGCGAGGTCGTCACGATGCGGTCGGCTAGCGGCCCGCCGGCGCGGGCGATTTCGTCAAGCACGCGACCGAAGCCCGCCTGGGTCGACAGCTGGCCCTTGACTGCAATGGCGGGGAACGGGGCCGCAGGCACGCGCTCCGCCTGCAACCGCCGACGGCCTTTGGCCACGAAGGGCACGCGTGCGAGGAAGGCTTCGCATTCCGCAGGGGACACATCCAGCCCGGCGAACTTGTCCCACTCCTCTCCCTGGTTGATGTTTTCGCGCGCCCTAAAATCGCTCATCTGCGCTTTGGTCATCAATCCGGAGTGATTGTCCTTGTGGCCCTGGAACGGCAGGCCGTAGCCTTTGATGGTGTACGCGATGAAGCACACCGGGCGGTTGGTTGGCGCATCGTCGAAGGCTTCCAGGATGGCTTGCAAATCATGGCCGCCGAGGTTGGTCATGAGCTGGGCCAGCGCAGCATCGTCGTGTCGGCGCACGATTGTCAGGGTCTCAGGGTGGATGGCAAGGTCGGCCTCGAGCTGCCGCCGCCACGCGGCCCCGCCCTGGAACACCAGCGCCGAGTAGAGCATGTTGGGGCAGTCGTCGATCCACTGCTTGAGGCGCTGTCCGCCGGGTTCGGCGAAAGCGCGCTGCAGGAGCTTACCGTACTTGATGAGCGTCACCTTCCAGCCGAGGTTCTCGAACAGTCCGGCCATCTTCATGAACAGCCGGTCGGACACCACCGAGTCGAGGCTCTGGCGGTTGTAATCGATGATCCACCAGCAATTCTGCAGCCCGTGCTTCCAGTACTCGAGCAGCGCCTCATGCACGTTGCCTTCGTCGATCTCGGCATCGCCCATGATGCCGATCATGCGGCCCTTCGGCCACGTGCTGCTCCAGCCCTTGGCGTGCACGTAGTCCTGCACCAAGCTGGCAAAGCCGGTCTCGGCGATTCCCAGGCCCACCGAGCCGGTCGAGAAGTCCACGTCCGCCTTGTCCTTGGTGCGCGAAGGGTAGGATTGCGCGCCGCCAAAGGCCCGGAAGGTCTGCAATTTGTCGAGGGTTTGGTTGCCGAGCAGGTATTGGATGGCGTGGAACACGGGGCTCGCGTGCGGCTTTACCGCCACCCGATCCTCGGGGCGCAGGACATGGAAATAGAGGGCCGTCATCAGCGTCACGAGCGAGGCGGAGGAGGCCTGGTGGCCGCCCACCTTCAATCCATCGCCGCGATCCACTTCGTGGTTTGCGTGGTGGATCATGTAGGAGGAGAGCCACAATACCTTGCGCTCAAGCTGGCGCAGCATCGCCAGCGTTGCCGCGCGTTGCGGAACGGACCCTTCCATCAGCGTGCACCTCCTGGATTGGTTCGCACTTCCACCGCGAATCCGGCGGCCTTGAGGCACTTTACCGTGTCGTTCAAGTGGTCGCGATCGCGCGTCTCGATGACGAGCTCCAACAGCGCCGCCTTGGCCGGCAGGTCGGAAAAGATGCGCTGATGATAGACCTCGACGATGTTGGCGCCCGCCTCACCCAAGAGATTGGCGACCTTGGCAAGGCGGCCCGGCCGATCCACCAAATCGATGGTGAGCTGGGTGAGACGGCCCTCGCGCGCCAGCTCGCGGGACAACACGCTGGCAAGCAGACGGGTATCGATATTGCCACCGCACAGGACGAGCCCGATCGTGCGGTCCTTGAAGGACTGCGGCCGCTTCAGCACTGCCGCTAGACCGGCGGCACCGGCACCTTCCACCACGGTCTTTTCAATGTTGATCAACAGGCTGACGGCGCGCTCGATCTCCTGCTCGGAGACGAGCACGATGTCGTCGACCAGCTCGCGCACAATCCCTTGGGTGATGCGGCCCGGAGCCTTGACCGCGATGCCGTCGGCCAGCGTATCACCGCGCATGGGCAGCTGCGTCCCGTTGATGGCGTTGTACATTGACGGATAAAGCTCGGCCTCTACACCGATGAGGCGAATGCCGGGCTTCAGCGCCGTGGCGGCCACGGCCATCCCTGAGATCATCCCGCCTCCGCCGATGGGAACGATGAAGGTATCGATCTCGGGCGCCGCACCCAGCATCTCCAGCGCCAACGTGCCCTGCCCGGCAATCACCGACGGGTCGTCATAGGGATGGATGAAGGTGAGCCCGCGCTCGCGCCCGTGCGCCTGCGCGAAGGCGGCGGCCTCCTCCACCGTCTCGCCCGTCAGCACCACTTCGGCGCCGTGGCGGCGGGTGTTGACCACCTTCACCGTCGGCGTATTGACCGGCATGACGATGGTGGCAGGAATGGCAAGGCGATGCGCGTGATAGGCGACACCTTGCGCGTGGTTGCCGGCCGACATGGCGATCACGCCGCGCTCCTTCTCGGCCGGCTCCAGCAGCGACAGGCGGTTGAGGGCGCCGCGCTCCTTGAAGGATGCCGTGAACTGCTGGTTCTCGAACTTGAGCCAGACCTTGCAGCCAAGGATTTCGGACAGCGTGCGGCTCCAACTGCAGTCGGTGTCGACGAGGGCGCCGGTTAGCCGCAGGCGCGCCGCCTCCACGTCGCCCAGTGTGACTGCACCTGGTGCGTCGCTGCCTGTTGCGGTTGCTTGCTTGCCTCGTCGCATAACCCGGCCTCGTGCAATCGAGCTTGAAATCTAAGCGACCGGCCGTCCCCTGTCGCCGTCGTTCCTGGTTGCCTCGCTCGCTTGCTCCTTGCACGCATCGCGCCGAGCGACCAACTGGGCTGAATGGCGCCTAAACGGCCTATTCAGTCAACTCTCAGTGCGACTGCGCTAGTGTGCAGGCAGCCATTGGCCAATCGACTTGTTGCCCTTCGATGCCCCAGCGGCTGACGGAGATTAGCCCGTGAACGTGAAGACTGCCTTGCTCGCCGTCACGGCCGCGGCCGCTCTCTTTGGCGCCGCCGTCATCGCCGTGCCCTCAAGCTCCGACAGGGATAGCACCTCCATGCAAACTGGGGCGACGGCCCGGTAGGGCCAGGCGCGGCGGGTGAGCCAGCTCGCGACAAAGGCAAGAAGCGGGAAAGACCCGCCTGACAAGTGCCCCCACATCCGATAATAGTCGCGTCGACGAGCTTTTGGATGAGGAAGGGCAATATGGCGAAGGTGGCGTGGATCGGCTTGGGTGTCATGGGCTATCCGATGGCGGGACATCTGCGCAAGAAGGGTGGGCACGACCTCACGGTCTACAACCGCAACGCCGCCAAGGCGGACGCGTGGGTGAAAGAGCATGGTGGCAAGACCGCGCCTACGCCCGCAGATGCCGCCAAGGACCAGGACTTCGTGTTCTGCTGCGTCGGCAACGACAGCGATGTGCGCGACGTCACGCTGGGTCCCAAGGGTGCGTTCCAGGCCGTGCGCAAGGGTGCGGTGTTCATCGACAACACCACGGCCTCGGCCACTATCGCGCGCGAACTCTTCGCGGCGGCCAAGGACCGTGGCTTTGACTTTCTGGATGCCCCGGTGTCGGGCGGTCAGGCTGGCGCCCAGAACGGTGTACTGACCGTAATGGTGGGGGGTGACCCGGCGCCGTTCGCCAAGGCGAAGCCGGTGATCGACAATTACGCGCGCATGGTCACTCTGATTGGGCCGTCCGGATCGGGCCAGCTGACCAAGATGGTCAACCAGGCGATTGTCGCGATCACTGTGCAGGGTGTTTCGGAGGGGCTCGCCTTTGCGCAGAAGGCCGGTCTGGACATTCCCAAGGTCATGGAGACCATCTCAAAGGGTGCGGCGCAGTCCTGGCAGATGGACAACCGCTGGAAGACCATGAATGAGGACAAGTTCGACTTCGGCTTCGCCGTGGACTGGATGCGCAAGGACCTCGGCATCATCATGGATGAAGCCAAGCGCAACGGCGCCAAGATGGACGTCGCGGCATTGATCGACACCTACTACGCGGAGGTGCAGAGGATGGGTGGCGGCCGCTGGGACACGTCGGCGCTCATCGCGCGGCTTACCAAGCATTAGCTCGAACCCGCTCTCGCTTTGACCTTCCGGGCGCCCGCGCTATGTACATGGGCCGTCGCTGCCCCGCAGCTGGGCCAGCGCCTCGGCGGTGTCCACATCGAGGAAGATCGCGTTCGTGCCAAGGTCTACTTCCCGGACCCGGACCGCGTTGGCGGCCAACAGCCGCTTGGCGCCGGCATCGCCCTCAAGTCCAAGCATCGCCGGAAAGAATGCCCGTGGCCATAGCACGGGATTGCCGCGCTTGCCAGCGTGCACCGGCACAATGACGGCGCCTGCATCATCGCCCAAGGCGGCGATCAATCGATCGAGGTGGCCTGGGGCGATCTGCGGCATGTCGCCCAGCAACACCATGGCCCCGGCCACGTTCGCAGGCGCCGCCGCGATCCCGGCCTTGAGCGAGGTCGACAGCCCCTGCGCAAAATGGGGGTTGTGCACGAACGCGACATCGAGCCCTGAGAGCGCCATCCGCACGTCTGCCTCGTGATGACCGGTCACCACCAGCACGGGTGAGGCTGCGCTTGAGAGCGCAGCCTCTGCCACCCGACGCACCATCGGTTTGCCGCCAACGTCGGCGATCAGCTTGTTGCTGCCCATGCGTGTCGACCGCCCGGCCGCAAGGACGATGGCGGCAATGTTTAAGACCTCGGCCACGCTGTTGCCTCCCAAAAGCATACCGCGACTGGCCCCATGCCGACCGGTTGGCCGAAGCTTGATAGCACAACGCATGGGTGAGAGCGCGGTGCTGCAAGCTCCTTATCGCAACATTGACGGCTGCGCTCGAGCCCGACCGGGGAGCCGTGAACCTTGTGTCCCTCCATCGCCACAACTTGCCAAAACCGTCGCGGTTCGGCATGTCGATTGCGGGAGCCAAATTGCGAACCTCATTGCTTCGCCACGATCAACAGACAAGGGCGGCGCCGTAATGAGCCACGTGGAGCGCTATCAGCGGATCGCTCCGCTCTATGATTTGCTCGATCTGCCGTTCGAGCGATGGCGCTATCGCGCGCTGCGGCCCTTGCTCTTTCGCGGCTTGCAAGGCCGGCTGTTGGACGCGGGCATCGGGACTGGCCGCAACTGCGAGTTCTACCCAGCCGAGGCAATCGTATCGGGTATCGACACCAGCCCAGCCATGCTTGAGCGCGCGCGCACCCGCTGTCCCGGTTTGGCGGCGGGCGGCCGGCTCTATCAAATGAATGTAACTTCGCTGGCGTTTCCGACGGCATACTTCGATGCGGCGGTCTCGAGTTTTCTATTCTGTGTGCTGCCCGACCCACTGCAAGTCCCCGCGCTCCGCGAGCTTGGACGGGTGGTCAAGCCGGGCGGCGTGGTTCGTCTGCTGGAATATGTCAGACCGCGCGGTAGCCTGCGCCGGGTCGTCTCCTACCTCTGGCAACCCTGGATCGGATGGGCCTATGGAGCAAGCTTTGCTCGTGAGACCGAACGGTACGTGCCGGTCGCCGGTCTGGAACTCTTGGAAAGCTCATTTGTCGTCGATGACCTCGTGAAGCTGTTGACGGCGCGCGTCCGCGGCTGCAAGGCGGCTCAGGAATGGTAGCCTTGAACCTATCCAGGGGTCATGCTGGTTGTCCGCAAGGGCGGACAATCCCAATCGGATCCCCATTAACTTGCGAGAACAAATGCTAACAGCCGATATGCAACGCATTGTCGAGCAGCAACGTCTCGGATTTGTCGCCACCGTCGCTCCGGATGGAACACCTAACGTATCGCCCAAGGGCACCTTCATCGTGGTGGATGACGCCACGATCGCGTTCGGAGAAATCCGCTCGCCGGCAACCTTACGCAACTTACGGTCGAACCCGCATGTTGAGGTGAACTTCGTCGATCCGTTCGTGCGCAAGGGCTATCGCTTCGCTGGCACGGCGCTCGTGCTCGAGCGCGGGAGCGCTGGCTTTGCCGCGCTCTTTGGCAGCTTCCGCAACGCGCTCGCCCCGCGCATGCGCGCGATCGTGAGCATCAGGGTTAAAGGCGCAGGCCCTGACGTCGCCAGCCTATGACGATAAAACAACGACCGAGCTCGAGCTCAGACGCATGTGGACGGCGCGGTTTCGCGGGCTGCAGCCGAACGAGAGGTTTGAAGAATGAGGCTAATATAGCCATTCACATGACCCGATGGTGCCTGCGGACGCGAGAGTTTTGCGCACGTCGCGCCGCCCGTCGCAGGCTTTAGCAAGCCCAGATCGCTCTTGCAGGAGCAAGCCCAGCAGTTGCGGCGTGAGCCGAGGGCGGATAGAGGTCGAAGCCCTCCAAACGTGGATGCGATCGGCCGGCGGACAAAGCCTCAAAGATGGACAGCCCACCCGAGACAATGAGGAGTTCAGGTCACCGATTTTGTGTCGCGCCGATGATGGACTGGACCGATCGGCATTGCCGCTTCTTCCATCGGCTGCTGTCGCGGCGCGCGCGGCTCTATACGGAGATGGTGACGGCCGAGGCGGTGCTGCGCGGGCATCGCGAGCGCCTGCTCGGCTTCAGCGTTGAGGAGCATCCCGTTGCCCTGCAGCTTGGCGGCTCGGATCCCGCGCGGCTGGCGCAGGCCGCGGTCATCGGTGAAGATCTCGGCTACGATGAGATAAATCTTAACGTCGGCTGCCCCTCCGACCGCGTACAGGAGGGTCGGTTCGGCGCCTGCTTGATGGCGGAACCGGAGCGCGTTGCGGACGCGGTCGCAGCGATGCAGGTGCGCGTCGCCGTGCCCGTCACCGTCAAATGCCGCATTGGCATTGACGATCAGGATACCGAGACCGACCTGGAACGGTTCTTGGCCAGGGTTGCCGGCGCCGGTTGCCGCACCTTCATCGTGCACGCGCGCAAGGCTTGGCTAGAAGGCTTGTCGCCGAAGCAGAACCGCGAGGTGCCGCCACTCGACTATGGTCGGGTCTACCGCCTAAAGGCCGCGCATTCCGAGCTTGAAATCGTGCTCAACGGCGGCATCGGCTCGCTCACCCAAGCGCAAGCGCACCTCGCGCACGTCGACGGTGTGGCGCTCGGCCGTGCTGCCTACCAGAACCCCTACCTGTTGGCCGATGTCGACGCCCGCCTCTTTGCGGCTACCGGTGCACCACCCTCCCGGCGCGACGTGCTGGAGGCGCTCATGCCATACGCGGAGCGGCATTTGCGTGCTGGCGGACGGCTCAATAACGTCACCCGCCACATTCTTGGCCTCTACCACGGCCGGCCGCGGGCGCGCGCGTTCCGCCGCTACCTTTCCGAACGCGCGCCCACCGAGGGTGTGGACATCCACGTGCTGGCCGAGGCGATTTGCATCGCCGAGGGCGAGGGTGCGCCAGCCATTCTTGCGCTGCAATGAGCGCCGCTGCGGGTCCCACGCGCGGCCCTACGGCTCATTGGCCCTGCGTCGCAAGCTCGATGGCCAGTCGGCAGGCGGATTCGAATTCTGACAGGTCGATCCACTCATCGACGGTGTGGGCCTCGTTCTGGCCGGCGCCAAGCGTGACGGTCGGAATGCCGTGCCGCACCATCCAGTTGGCGTCGAGCCCGCCATTGGTCGCGCGCACGTTGGGTTTATTGCCTTGCGCCCTCACGGCCGCCACCGCCCGCTTGACCACCGGCGCAGTCTCCTTCAGGCGGAAGGGATGATAGTCCGTTCGCGTTGTAAATTTCACGCGACCCGCCTTGCCGTCGCTGTTGGTGACCGCCGCCGCGGCCGCGCTGAACGCTGCCTTGTAAGCCGCGGTGATCTCCTTAAAGAATTTGGCATCGTGGCTGCGGCTTTCGCCACGAACCAGCACGTAATCGGTGACGACGTTGGTGGCATCACCGGCAGGTCCACCGTGGGCCCCACCCACCGGCCCCACGTTGCTGGTGCCGCTGCGTTCGCCCTTGACGACCTTGCCGAACCAGCCGCCGGCTCGGATTGCGGCCAGCGCCTCGGCCAGGATCATGGTAGCGCTGATCCCCCGCTCCGGAGCGCCGCCGGCATGCGAGGCTCGCCCGAAGATCTCCGCCTCCCACCGGTCGGATCCAACGGCGCCGATGACAACGTCGGCTGCCGAACGGCCATCGTAGTTGAAACCCATCCTCGCGCCGCCGAGCTCGCCGGGCTGCAGATGGCGGGCGCCAAACAGACCGCTCTCCTCGCGCACGGTGAAGAGCAGAGTGAGCGGCGGATGGTCGGGCCGCTGCCGGAGCAACTCGGCAGCCAGCGTCACGAGCACCGCGCAACCCGTGCGGTTGTCGCCGCCCAGCGCGGCCTTGGCCTCGTTTACAATCTTCTTGCCCCGCCGCTTGGGCTTCGCCCCCGCGCACAGAGGTACCGTGTCCATGTGTGTCATGAACAGGAGCCGGTCGGCAGCGGCCATCGCCCCCCTGCCGGGCAAATCGACGATGAGGTTGCCCGTCTCGGTCGGCAGCGGGATGCGACTGTGGGCATCATCGAAGCGGATCGACCGGGCGGGCACGCCCGCTTCCTTGAGCGCCGCCACGAGCTCCTTACCAATCCTGGCCTCCCGGCCGGTCACGCCCTCGACGGCCAGCAAGCGCATGAGGCACCCGATGGCTGCATCTGTGTCGACGACAAACATGCAAGACCCTCCCCGTCAACGACCGCCAAGAAAGCGGGCGACAATGATGACGATAGCGGCGCCGATGGTGGAAACGAGGATTTGCGTGCCGTAGGGGACCGCGTTCGTAACATTCGTCACGGCGGCAGGCAACTGCAGCAGCTCATAGCGCACTAGGGTGCCACCGACGAACGCACCGATGATGCCAACGATCATGTTGCGGATGAGCCCGCCGCCGCCAAACAGCAGGCCAGCGAGCCAGCCGGCGATCAGTCCGTTCACGGCCATGACGATGAGCGGGGTATAGGGTTGGATCTGATCCATCGTGGGCATGCGCGAAACTCCTTGTTCTATCCCGCTACCGCAGCTTATGCCATATCACCGCAATCGAAACATGCGCCCAAAACGCGCCAGGCGCGTCGAGCGGCAGGATGGAGCGTTCGGGAGGCCAACGCGTGACAAAGCGCAAACCCACGCGGCGAGCTGCACTTGGCCGCATGAGCGCGGCGGCGGCGGCTCTGGTCTTGCCGGCGCGCGTGCTGGCCCAGTCACCGCCGCCGGAGGCCATCACACCGGCCCTCATCGAAGCCGCGCGCCAGGAGGGTCGGGTGCATCTCTATACAGCCATGGAGATCGCCGTCGCCGAACGCTACGCCAAAATTTTCGAGACAAAATTCCCCGGGGTCCAGGTGCGCATCGAGCGCTCAGGTGCAGAGCGCATCTTCTCGCGCATCGCGCAGGAGTATGCCTCGCGCATCTACAACGTAGATCTCATCAACACGACCGACGGTGCCCATGCGCTGGCTTGGAAGCGTGCAGGCTGGCTTGCGCCTTACGTTCCGGAGGAGGCAGCGCGGCATTATGCACCGGGGCACATCGATCCCGATGGCACCTTCTTGACGTTGCGCATTCTCTTCAGCGCCATTGCCTACAACACCCAGCTCGTGAAGGCCGAGGATGCCCCGAAGGGCTTCATGGACCTGCTCGACGCAAAGTGGGCGGGCAAGCTGGTAAAGGCGCATCCGGGCTACTCGGGCCTGATCCTCACCGCAACGCATGCCATCGCGCGCGAACTAGGCTGGGGCTACTTTGAGAAGCTTGCCAAACAGAAGGTGATGCAGGTGCAGTCCGGCGTCGATCCGCCTAAGAAGGTAGCGCTCGGCGAACGGGCAGTGTCGGTGGACGGTGCTGACTATATCGTCCTGCAGCACAAGGATCGGGGTGAGCCCGTCGAGGTGGTGTATCCGACCGAGGGCGCCCCGCTCATCAACAGTCCCAATGCCGTCTTCAAGGCCGCTCCCAACCCGAGCGCGGCCAGGCTCTACCAGAACTGGATGTGCTCGGCCGAGGGACAGCAGGCACTCGTTGATGTGAGTGCCCAATACGTGCCGCACGCCTTGGCCAAGCCAAAAGCCGGACGGCGACCGCTCAGCGACATCAAGACCATGGCGGAGGACCCTGCGGCCGTGCTCGAGGCCGCCGACGAGATCAAGGCAAAATACGGAGCCATCTTCAAAGTGTAACGCTGCAAGGGCGATCAGAAATCCATCCGTCGCACTCGCAGCGCCGCATCCTCGATGGTCTCGAGCAAATGCTGGGAGGCACGAACGGAGAGGTCGATGTACTCCCTTGTCTGCTCGCTCGTTTGCGCCAGCAGGCGTCGAACGAAATCGCTCTGAAGAGCAATGATCGCGTCCAGCGAGTCCGCCTTTGCGCACGCCTCTGCAGCCTCGAAGGCGGCCTCCGCATTCGCGGTCAAGCTGCGCACGACATTGTCGTTGAGCAGCTTCACGCTGCTCCAGGCAGTCTCGGCAACATCGGCCCACAGCCTGGCGCCGCCGTGGGAGGCGGCCGCGCTCCGGCGATAGAATTCCTGCGCCCACCGGAAGCCCTGTTGGGCCACGGCCTGCGTGTCTTCAAGCGCCCAGCCGTCCACCCATGACAGGTGGCTCAGGCTCTGGCCTGCAGCTCGACCAGGCATGTCGTCAATCATCCCACGCGCTCGGTCAATGCGATGGCGAGCGCTCAACGAAGCTTGCCTCATTGGGCTCGTTCATCCCACCCCCAGCCGCCCCATCAGCTCCTCGGCTGCATGCTCTGCGCGGCCTCGCTCATCAGCCGGCCGAGCTCCTGCGCCTGCAGGGCATAGGCCTGCATCTGCGTCTGCGCGTAACGGCTCTGAATTGCTAGCACATCCTGGATATCCTTGGCGTTGGCGAGTTCGCTCGCCAGCGCGAAACAGGCCTCGCCGTTCAGCTTGGCAAAGCGCACGGCTCGTTCCTGCACCACCTTGAAGCCAGACATCATATCGCTTACCGGCAGCGCCCCCATCCACATGCCGGATGCCTGCGCCATGGCATCCATGAATTGACCATAGGCCGAGCGCGCCTGCTCGACGTTTCGTTCGGCCAATTCGCGCAACTGCTGTGGAATTTCGAAGGGGGGTGTCTGGGCCATGGCGTCCTCCAGGTCTGTTATGGTGTCGCAGGTTCTGGGATTGCGTACAAGTCTCTTTCAGCCGGCCCCAGCCGTGGTGCCCGAGGCAACTGGCCGTCGTCGGAGGAGGCGGTGGCGCCGCCGTCCCGAGATCGACCCCGCCCGGGCCCTCCTGCCCCGTGATTTGCGCTTTGCTCCATGCCGGCAGCTGCCCCGTGATGGCGCCGATTTCCGTGTCGCGCCGTAGGCCTGGGCTGGCACTGCTCATGATCGGCCTGGCCTTGGCTTCGCGATCTCTCCTGCAAGCTGGATGAGCTTGCTTCTTTGCCGGGCGCTAGCACTTTGCCTCAAGGGCACTGCGAAGGCTTCGATGCTCTGCCGGTCCTGGAGCACAGCCGCTCCTGTCCGGTTGATCCCTTGCCCTCTGGATCCCTTGCCTCACCGCCCGGGGCTTGTGCTGGTGGCCACGGGCAGAAGCACCGGACGGGGAGCGCAGGGCAGCCGATGCCCGGCCCCCTCGATCGTGGTTTTCCAACGATGACGGTGGCCCTTCGGGGCTCGGCACCGCCATGGTTTTGCCGCTTTGCGTGTCCTTGGCTGTGCGCTGTGTCCGGGCAGGGGCTGCAACCGCCATCACCGCGTCACAAAATTTCCTTCGTTGCGTTTTCATGTTGAAATACGGGCGCGGTCGCGCGGGCGACTGACGCGAGGGGCCCATGCGCAATACCATCACCGTCATGAACGCCAAGGGGGGCGTCGGCAAATCCACACTCGTCCTCGCGCTTGCCGAAACGTTGGCCAACGACCACGGCAAGAAGATCCTCGTGATCGATGCCGACGCGCAGGCGAGCATCAGCCACATGCTCTTGCCGCAGGAGCGGTTGGAGGCCATCCAGACTGGTGCGCGCACGTTCGTGGACTACCTCATCCGCACTGTGCTTGAGCCCTCGCCCGCGTCCTGGCGCGAGTTCGTCGCCGGCGGAGCCTCCGACGTTGACGATGCGCGCTCCATCGATCTGCTGCCCAGCGACACGCATCTGACCCTCTTCGAGCGTGAGGTTTCCAAGGGTGATCACGAGCGTCAGCTGCGCGTTGTCATAGGGGCGCTGCTGCGCGAGGCGCGCCCCCTCTACGATTTGGTCTTGATCGACAGCGCGCCGGGTCTTTCGGTGCTGACCGAGGCGTGGTTGCGCGAGGCGGATTTCTATCTGTCGCCAACCCGGCCCGACTACATCTGCACGCGGGGGCTTGAGTTCCTGCGCCGGTTCCGCGAGCGCGATCCGCACATGGGGTTTGCAGAGCCCCTCGGCGTCATCATCAACATGAAGGATCCGCATTCGGCCGAGGACGCCGAGTATGAGCAGTGGCTGCGCCATAACGCGGAGCACCAGTGCTTCCGCCAACCGATCCTGCGCGTGTCGCCGTTGCAGGCGGCAACTCGTTTCGCCCCTCGCCTGCGCTCCTATTGGGCCAAATACCCCGGACAGACCGGCACATGCTTGCGCGAGCTCGCGGCCGAGCTGTTAGACCGGCTGGCGGCGCCCGACGCCCCACCCAAGCGCGATGCCGCGCCCGGTCGCGCTGCGCGCGGCTGATATCAAGTCGGCGGCACAGGATCGAAAGCCCTTGCGCCAGCACACCTCACCGCCTCGGCGTCCTAGCGCCTTGTCTGTGCCTCACGCCCACCACCTGTCGGGGGCCGGAAAGCGCCCCGCGGCGTCCTCGATCACCTGGCCCGCCTGGAACAGCGTCGCCTCATCGAAGGGGCGGCCGATCAGCTGCAATCCAAGCGGCGTGCCTTGAGACGATAAACCAGCGGGCACCGAAATTCCCGGTACGCCTGCCATGTTCGCCGTCACCGTAAAGATATCGTTCAAGTACATCTGGATGGGGTCGCCGATCACCTCGCCGATACCGAAGGCCGGCCCAGGTGTGGTGGGGGTGAGCAGCACGTCCACCCGCTCAAACGCCGCTTCGAAATCAGCCGCAATCAGCGAGCGCACCTTCTGCGCCTTGATGTAATAGGCGTCGTAGTAGCCGGCGGACAGTACGTAAGTTCCAATCAGCACGCGCCGGCGCACCTCCGCGCCAAAGCCCGCCGCGCGCGTTGCCTCATAGGCGTCAATCAGGTCCTCCCCCGGAACGCGCAAGCCATAGCGCACGCCATCGTAGCGCGCGAGGTTGGAGGAGCACTCTGCCGGTGCCACGATATAATAGGCCGGCAGCGCATATTTGGTGTGGGGCAGTGAGACGTCGTGCAGGCTCGCACCCGCGGCCTTCAGCCAGGCAATGCCCCGTTGCCATAAGTCTTCGATCTCCTTGGGCATGCCGTCGATGCGGTACTCCTTGGGCACGCCGACCTTGAGCCCCTTGATGCTTCGACCCACCGCCGCCTCGTAGTCCGGCACCGCCAGATCCGCGCAGGTGGAATCCTTGGCATCCGCACTCGCCATGTGCCGCAGCATGATGGCCGCGTCGCGCACGGTCTTGGCAATGGGCCCAGCTTGGTCCAGCGACGAGGCGAAGGCCACGATGCCATAGCGCGAGCAGCGCCCGTAGGTCGGCTTGATGCCGACGGTACCGGTGATGGCGGCCGGCTGACGGATCGAGCCGCCCGTGTCGGTGGCCGTTGCGGCAAGGCAAAGATCAGCGGCAACGGCTGCCGACGACCCGCCCGAGGAGCCGCCAGGCACCAGCGCCATGTTGGACCCTCTGCGCCGCCACGGGTTGGCAACCGGGCCAAAGCAGCTCGTCTCATTCGACGAACCCATGGCAAACTCGTCGCAGTTGAGCTTGCCCAGCATCAGGGCGCCAGCGTCCCACAGGTTCTGCGTGACCGTCGACTCATAGGTCGGGGTGAATCCCGCGAGGATGCGAGAGGCGGCGGTCGTGCGCACGCCCTTGGTGCAGTAGAGATCCTTGATGCCGAGCGCCAGACCTTCCAGGGGCCGCGCATCACCCCTTTGCAACCGCGCATCGCTCGCCTTGGCTTGCGCCAGCGCCCGTTCCGGGGTCGCCAGCACATAGGCATTGAGCGAGTTGCTCTTTTCGATCGCCGCAATGAACGCGCCCGCCAGCTCGGTGGCGGAGAACTGCCCTCCCCGCAGTCCCGCGCGCGCTTCAGCCAACGTGAGCTTGGTTAGATCGCTCACTCGCCTGGCTCACTGCCGTTGTCATCGACCAAGATAGCCTCCACGCGTTCGCGGCTCATGGCGTGGGTCCCCGCGGCGGGGCGCTGCCCTCACGGCCCAGTTCGGCGCGCGCATCGGTGGCGAGAGCCTTGGCATAAAACACCGAATACTCAGAATCGGGATAGTCCAGAACCGCCCCGCAGCGGCTGAAGCCCGCGCGCTCATACACCCGCCAAGCGGCGGGATGACGATGACCCGTCTCGAGCACCAGACGGGAGAACCCTTCCCTGCGGGCCAATGCCTCGATCGCATCGAGCACGCGCCCACCGATGCCACGGCCCTGATGCGAGGGACGCGTGTACATGCGCTTGACTTCGGCCATGCGTTCGGGGTGGCGTCGCAGCGCGCCGCAGGCCACAGCTGCGCCGTCCTCGCGCGCAACGAACAGGGTGGTATGGGGCTCGGCCATTTGTTCGGCGGTCATGTGGAAACAGAACTCCGGTGGCGTCAGCGCCAGCAGCGTTGCGTTCAGCTCCGCGATCAGTTGCCGCACATCGTCCTGGAGCGCGTGTTCGACGGTGACGCTGATCGCCACGGCTCACTCCACGACCTTGGGCACAACAAAGAACGGCCCCTCGCGCACCGGTGCATTGGCGAGGATATCGTCCGCCATATCGCCTTCGCTCACCACGTCGGGGCGCTTTTTCAAGGTCATCGCCACCACGCGTGTCATCGGCTCAACGCCCTCGGTGTCGACCTCGTCGAGCTGCTTGATCCAGTCGAGAATACCGGAAAGCTCCGTTTCGAGCGCCTTGACCTCCTCGTCGGTGATCTTGATGCGCGCCAGGCGCGCAATCCTGCGCACGGTCGCTTGATCGACGTGCATGAGTTGAGCCTCTCGGCTTGTCTTGATGCCAGCGGACTCTTAGCGCCGGGCGGCGCCTGACGCAACGGCACTACTCGCCGTGCGGCTTCATCTTGCTGAAAAACGGCCCCAGGATATCGGAATAATCGTCGGTCCAGGCTCTGAGATGACTGCCGTCGAGCTCGGCCACGCCGTCCAGCGTGCGCAAGGCAAGAAGCGCCTCCTCGCTTTTGGCGAACAGTGCCACGGTCGAGGTCGATTGCGCGTAGCTACCGTCGGCGGCATCGTCGGAGACGAGGATGCCATGCACGCCAGGCAACACCTTGATGGTCGCACCCAGCACGGCGTCGAGATCAAGGTACCGATTGGAGATGTGCAGCAGCACGATGCCGTCGGGCTTGACCTTGTCGAGATAGAGCCGCAAGGCCTCGGCCGTCATCAAGTGCACGGGCACGGCGTCGGAGGAGAACGCATCGACAATGATGAGGTTGAAGCTGTCGTTGGCCTGCTTGGCCATGGTCAGTCGGGCATCGCCCAGCACGATGTCTGGTTTCGGTTGGCAGTGCTTCAGGAACGTGAAATTGCGCGGGTTAGTGGCGATGCCAATGATGACCGGGTCGATCTCGAAGAAGCGCCATGCCTCCCCGTCCTTGGCATGGCAGGCCAGCGAGCCGGCGCCAAGCCCGATCACGCCGTAATGGCCCTTCTTTTCGCCCAGCCGCTCGCGCACCTTACCGATCGTGAGTGCCATGGGGCTGTTGGGATAATAGTAGGTGGCAGGCGTCCAGTCATCGACCGCATTGCCGTCGTCGTCCCGGATGCGCTGCGCCCCGTGCAACGTCGTTCCGTGGATCAGCGTGTGATAGGCACCCTCGTCCGCGGTTTGCACACGATAAACACCGAAATAGCTGCGCTGCGCCGCGCCGCGCTTGACCGCAGATGGGAGCCACACGAGGGCGCAGAACACAATGAGTGCTGCCATGAACTGGCGCGTCGGGCGGCGGAACTGCGCCAGCAAGACGACGATGAGCGCGGCCACCACGATCGGCGTCGTACCCCACTCGTGGACGTTGATGCCCAGTTTGGTGATGGCCCAGGGCACCCAATAAATCGCGAGGATGCCGCCGGCAGCGATCAACCACAGCACCAGCGCGTTCTGCTTGTCCTCCTCGCTCATTTGTTCCGCGCGCCAATCCGCGGGCACCGGCATGACGCGCGAAACGGCGGCGAGCACGCTGCCAGCCACTCGGCGCAACGCCGTCGCACTGAACACGCCTGGCCGACAGGCCATGGAGAGGGCAAGCAGCAGCGGATACTCAAACACCTCGCTGAAGATCTTCGGCGCAATGAGGGCAGCCGACAGACCACCGAGCGCTCCTCCCAATGACATCCACAGGTAGAATTCGGTGAGATGACGCGCCGCCGGCCGCGCCTCGTAAAGTGTGCGGTGAGCCACCATGGCTGAGGTGAAGAAGACTGCGACCCCCGCCAGCGCCGTGAGAAACCACGTCTCGTGTTTCGTCTGCGACAGGGCAAGGAGGGCGAATGCCACCGCGGCCAGATGCAAATAGAGGAGCGCGGTCGGCGGGATGAAAGGGCGGTCTCGGAATACCAGGACGAAGGTGAGCAGATAGAGCGCGAGCGGCAGCACCCAGAGCAAAGGTGCGGAGGCGACATCGGTCGTCACGTGGGTGGTGAAGGCGGTAAGCAGGGCTGCAGGCACCAGCGCAAGCCCCACCCAGCCCAGCCGGTCGGCTGTGCGCGGGATGGGGTCGCTGTCGGCCGCAGCGACCTGGACACTAGAGGCCGCGAGTTGGTCGCCGGCCCGCTCGCTCTGGCAGGCGCGCAGAACCGTAAAGACGGCGGCCAGCGCCGCAACGAGCAGCAAAAATCCCAGCGTCCAAAGGCGGCTGAGTTCCCTGAGCCCGAACGCGGGCTCCAGCATGAAGGGGTAACCGAGAAGCGCAATCAGGCTGCCGAGATTGCTTGCTGCGTAGAGGAAGTAGGGATCGTGACCCTGCGGATGCCCGGTCCGAGCGAACCAGGCCTGCAGCAGCGGGGCGTTGGCGGCCACCGCCACGAACGGTAGCCCGATTGCCGTGGTGAATAGGCCGATCTGCCACAGATAGGGCTCCCCCGTCGGCGGCTCACCCCAGCCCGCGGGAAGCCCGATGGGAAGGGCCAGCATGGCCAGCGCGCACACACCAAGGTGGACGAGCCCAGTTTGCAGCACCGACGCACGCGCGATCAGCACGTGGGCGTAGCAGTAGCCGATGAGCAGGGCAGCCTGAAAAAAGAAGATCGCCACCGCCCACACCGAGGGCGAGCCGCCGAGCACAGGCAACACCATCTTGGCGAACATGGGCTGCACAGAAAATAACAGCAATGCCGAGAGAAACGTCGTCGCGGTAAACGCGGCGAGCACGAAGGGCGGTCTCGTCATGGCGGCGATGCCCGGCCGACGACGCAACGGGGCCGAGGCATCTTCCCCGCGCATCGGCTTGGGGCCGCCCACCATGTCAGGGCTCATGTCGGGCATTCCTGTTAACTCCTCACAAAACTGCGCCGCTGCACGATCGCCCCCCCATAGCGCGTCATTGGCAAGCGTCTGGCCAACATTCGCCACCACTTGTGGCGCCTGATTTCGGCATCAATGCGTGCCAGCTGATCTTACGCGGCGACGACGAAGAAGGCTGCCGTGCGAGCGAAGCTGCGCGTCGTCTGGCACCGGGGGTCTTGCACCACGATCCCCGACGTCACGAAGTCGCTCTAGCCCGCCTCCAGGTGCAAGCAGGAACGCCACTATGACCAATCTTCATGCCCCCGATCGCACCTCAGTGGCATGCTGGCTGCAAGCTTTTGGCATGTTGTAAGAGTGGCACACCTGTAAGAGTGGCTGTCTATAGGAGCGCCATGTCTATTACGAGCGGCATGGCGGCAGCCGCGGTCGGTAACCCGTCGCGTCCAACCGCGCGGCGGAGTATAAGGCGTGCCTCTGCCACAACAAGGATCATGATCAGGCCATGAGCGCAGCGGTCGTTGGAGGACCGAAGAACCCGGTCTCGACGGCGGCCGAGTTTGCCGACGTCTTGCCATCCGGCGTGCCCGTGATGGGGCTCGATGTTGGCACCAAGACCATCGGCCTTGCGCTCTCCGATGTGACCCGCACCATTGCCTCGGGACTTGCCACGTTGACGCGGGGCAAATTCGCGGCCGACGCCGAGCGGCTGCTGGCGCTCATAGGCGCGAACGCGGTGGGCGGCTTGGTGATCGGCCTGCCCGTCAACCTCGACGGCTCGCAGGGCCCGCGTGCTCAGGCGACCCGCGCATTCGCGCGCAACCTGGCGAAGGTCACGCCACTTCCTATCCTGCTCTGGGACGAGCGCCTAACGACGGCCGCTGCCGAGCGTTCGCTGTTAGAAGCCGATGTGTCGCGGCGCCGCCGCGCCCAAGTCATCGACAAGGTGGCGGCGACGTTGATCCTCCAGAGCGCACTCGATCGACTGAACCGCTTCAACCGCGTGTGAGGCATCACGTCATCGGGTTGTGCGCCCGAAGGCTTGGACTGTCGCCCGTGAGACGCTGCGAGCGGCCAACCGACCCGAAAAGTTGGAGGCCACGCGCCCTGTTGCCGACCAAGGTTATGCGCGAGTGACAACGTCATGGTTTGTAAATCGCTTAGTTTGTCGTCGATGACCTCCCCACCCGCCTCCAGCTTGGCCATATCGCCAGCCCAGCATGGCGGCGCAACATCGATGGCCGGCGTTATCAAGGGCCAATGCGGCACGACCAGCACCCGCGGGCCGCGCGGCAAATCTCAAGATCGGCAACTCGCAAGACATGTGCGCCTCGCGGCCAAGCTTGATCGGAGCCATAAAACGGATGGCGCACACCAGCGTCGCACGTTGGCGAATTGCAACAGCGCGGTCTGGCCAAGCTTCACACCCCGGTCGCATTGCCGCGGCAGCATCAAAGGCCGCGCCTCTGCGGTCGCGGTCGATCTGCGTGCTTCGTGCTGAGGTCTTGCTCAAACCCTTATTGTTTCGGCGCTCTCGCGCTTAAGAGGGCCGCGCCAAGCTGCAGTCCCCGACAACGTCCGTCATCTTGCGCGTTCCTTGCGTGCGCTTGCGTCCCTCGTGCGTCCTTGCCCTCTCGCGCTCTCGGCTCTGCTCCTCATCCGCGCCGGGGTGCGCTGTGGGCAGCCGTCAGGCCTTAGTCAGGTGCGGTGGCGCTCGCCCGACTGCCCAACTTTAACGCGATGCGCTTCCAAGCGCGTGACGTTAGTCGATGGTAGGACCGCGGACAATCATCGGTCGCTGACAAAAATGTGAGCACTGCGCTGACGAGCGATGCAAGGCTGGGCTAGCTCAGAGGCGTCTTGCGCATTAATTAGGGTACAGAGACGGATCTTCATCGCGAGGACCGTTCGTCTGGTTTCACCCTCATAACGGCGGAGCATTCTATGAAGAACAACCATCGCTCGGGTGCCCTGGACATTTCGGCCCTGCATCTGCTGCATCGGGCCGGTCAGTGTGCCGAGGTACTGTTCACGAACGAAACCGGCAAGGCAGACCTCACACCCCGCCAGTATGCCATTCTCGCCAGTGTCGCCCAAAATCCCGACATCTCTCAGACGGGGCTTGTCGAACAGACCGGGGTCGACCGCTCGACGCTGGCCGATATCGTGCGTCGATTGGTCAAGAAGGGCCTGCTGCAGAGAAAGCGCACCCGCCGCGATGCTCGCATGTATGCCGTGCGCCTGACACAAAAGGGCCAATCCGCCCTCTCGGCCATCAAGCCGGCCGCCGCGCGCGTCGACCAGCGTCTGTTGTCCGTTCTTGGCAGCGGTCAGCGCGGCGACTTCATCGAGGCGCTCGGGGAGATCGTCAAGGTAATGACCCGGCAGACGGCGGAGCGGTGAGGCTCGGTGGCACGGGCCTTTTAAAAGCTAGCTTTGTCGCTGCCGCGATACTGCAGACACATTTGAGGTAAGGGGGTAGCGGTCATACGCGCATCTCTTCCTGCGGCGCGGCCTTGCCGCGCAGCTTAAAGAGGGGCAGGGGTCCGTGCGCGCCCGTGGGTTGTGTCAAGGTCTTGGGGCTAACTCTCGACGGCGTGCGCGCCGGCCGCCGGCGGCTCGTGCTATCGCCAGCGAGCTGCCTTCCCACAGGGCGTCCGCCTTGACGTCGCAGGGGGTGTGGCCACACGGGGGCTTTGGGTCGCGGGGCTGGCGCCGTCGGCATGGTCAGAACTTGAAATTCAAGCCGAAGCGAACCGTCTGCGTGTTGAGATTGATGGAGGCGGGGCCGCTGCCAAGAGCGCCAGCTGGGGCCGTAATGGAATCGAAGCCATAGTAGAGATACTCAACTCTGGCCGTCAGGTTGGGCGTGAGCATGTGCTCGATGCCGCCGCCGGCGACCCAGCCTACATGGGTATCGGAAAAGCCGGTGCCGAAGGCGGCGCCGGAAAGGGCGTTGTTGGCCGTGTAGTCGACATCCGCCCAGGCAACGCCGGCGGTCCCATAGACGAGCGTGCGGTTATTGTTGACGGCGATGCCGGCGCGGCCGCGCAGCGACGCCATCCAGTTGAAGCTGTGTGCACAGTTGAAGGCGGGATTGGGGCAGGCAGTACTGCCATCGAGCCAGGCGCTCGACAGATCCGCTTCCGCACCGAACACAAACTGCCGCACCTGGATGTTGTAGCCGATCTGCCCGCCGAGCAGCGCACCGGCTCCGCCCTGGTTGGTCGAAATACCGGGCGTAGAGGCGACTTGCCAATCGGCATCCGACCAGCCGTAGCCGACGTGAGCGCCGATATAAAGACCGGTCCAGGAGAATGCCGGACCGTAAGGGATGGGCTCGTCGTAGACGGGACGGTGCGGCGCACCGCCAAGATCGGCCGCAACGGCGGCATGGCCCAGCATGATGGCGCCAAATGCCATGAGCACCGAACGGTTCGTTCTCATTGCAACCTCGCGGAAGCAGTCGAGCCTAGCCACTAAGCCAGCACCGGGGGCGCTCCGGCGAATGCATGAGCAAGGGGGCGGCCGAGACGCGGGGTGTCCCAACCGCCCCCACGGGACTGCGCGTCTGGCACGCATTCCCGGTCCACTGAACGCCAGTGCCCGGGTCGCCACGCGGAGCTCACAGATGCGCGGAGCCGAACAAGGCATTCGCTTGCTGCGAGAGCGGAGATCAACCCTGCGCTAGCCCAACTTTCCTAGCGAGCAGCCCGCCCGTCGGTCAGGGCCATGACGGCCTGAACAGTCATCATCAACGCTGCCAATGGGGGCAAGAGCATGGCCGACATGGGGAATTAGCGGGGCGTTGAGGGGATGTGAACATCTTGAAATATCTGGAAAAAGATTTGAGCAGGGGGACATGCGCGGTCCTCCGCTGCGCCAACCTTGGAAGCCGGTGTGGAATGGCGCAGACTGCGTCGCCCGAGGAGCCAAACGAGAGTGCTCGATGCGCCTTGCCTATCATGTCCTCGACGTGTTCACCCGTGAGCGCTTTGGCGGCAACCCTCTCGCCGTGGTGCTCGACGCCGACGGTCTGCCGCGGGCGCGTATGCAAACGATCGCGCGCGAATTCAACCTCTCTGAGACCGCCTTCGTGGCAAAGCCCGACAATCCCGCGCACTCGGCGCGGGTGCGCATCTTTACGCCCGTGACCGAGCTGCCCTTCGCGGGACATCCCACCGTTGGCACCGCGGCTCTGCTCGCCATGCTCAAGTCGCCAGTGCCGTCGGGCAACGCCGATGCGCTCGTCGTGCTCGAGGAGGAGGTGGGTCCCGTCCGTGTCGGTGTTCGCCTGCGCGCCAGTACGCCTCCGTTCGCCGAGTTCGACGCCCCAAGACTGCCGCAGGAGAGCGACGCGCTCCCGGCGGCTGACAGGTTAGCCGCAGCGCTTGGCCTGATCCCTGCCGAGATCGGTTTTGAGAACCACCGCCCGACACGGTTCCTCGCCGGCAACGCCTTCGCATTCGTTCCGGTCGCATCGCTGGAAGCGATGGCC
Organism: Hyphomicrobiaceae bacterium; assembly: GCA_036558085.1. Classification (GTDB taxonomy): domain Bacteria; phylum Pseudomonadota; class Alphaproteobacteria; order Rhizobiales; family Hyphomicrobiaceae; genus AWTP1-13. The sequence continues at coordinate 120,793 of DATBGH010000047.1, read as the reverse complement.
AAGGCGCGAGTGGCGTCCTCACATTGGGCGCCAGCGTTTCACGGTGGCGTCGGTGCGTTCCTCTATTGTCGCCAGACAATGCACATCACGTCTCAATTCCACGCCCGCATGTTCGCTCCCGAGCACGGGGTGTCGGAGGATCCCGCAACAGGTTCGGCCGCCGTCGGCCTCGGTGGCGTGGTTCACCGCTTTGATGCGCTGCCCGATGGGCTGCACAAGCGTGTTATCGAGCAAGGTTTCGAAATGGGAAGGCCGAGCTTCATTGAGCTGTCGCTGCAGGTCGAGGCCGGCAAACTTGAAAGCGTGCGCATCGGCGGTCATGTCGTGCGCGTGGCCGAGGGCACCATCGAGGTGTGAGCTACCTCGCAATCGCGTGCCCGAGAGCTGCGCGATTGGCCTCGAACGATCGATTGTACTCGATCACCCGTGCGATCTCGTCCTGTGCCTCGCGACCGTAAAGGCTACCGATCAAATAAAGCGTGCCGTCAATCGCCAGCGACACCCCACCACTGGTGACAACGCCACGGTCGTCGCAAACGGCGGCCGCGATCGGACGCACGGAGTTGCAGATCTGCGCAAGCCGTGCAAGGGGCGCCGACGCCTCTGTTCCAAGGCGATGGCGCCGGGTCGTGGCCTGGCGTCCACCGAGCACCCCGGCTGCGGCGAGGATCAGTCCTCCGGTGCAGACCGAGGCCACGCTACCGCTCGGGAGCCGACGCAGGAACGCCAGCATGGTTTCATTTGGTACCTGTTGCTCCCATCCTGGCCCACCGCAGACGATGTAGATGTCACACACCGGACAGCTGTCGAAACCGGCCGCGGCGATGATCGATACGCCCCCAGCCAGTTCGACGGCGCCGGGTTCGGACGCGATGATTACGCATTCGATCGCCGGTAGCACCCGACGCGCCATCGAGACCACGCCTGCAGTCGCGCCCAGATCGATCGGCTCGACGCCCGGATAGACGACGATCCCGAAGCGCGCTGGTTGGTTGAGCTGTCTCACGGCAAAGCTCCCCGGAACCCTCCAGACCGTCTCAGCGTCGCCTTGCCGCTGAGGTGAGGGTGCTGGGGAGAACCTTCCCTCCGCAGCCTAACCCCTGACCAGCGGTTGTGGCCACTGCTGGTTAATGCTGCGCCATCGCAATCGCCAGTTGGCATGTGGCTTGCTCGGCGGCTTGCTCAACTGAGCGCTTGATCCCAACGCCATACCATCGTTTCTCTCGGTGCAACAATGCTGCGACGTGATGTGTTGAAGCTCGCCATCGGTGCGAGTGGCTCCGTCGCGCCGGCGGCGACGCGCTCTTCAACGCCTTCCTTGCCAAGTACAACGTTATCGGATTCCCGTGCGGCAACACCGGCATGCAATGGGGCGGTTGGTTTCGCAAGGAACTGAAGAGCGTGGCCGACCTCAGGGGGCTGAAGATGCGCATCGCCGCGGGACGCTGTTCCACGTCATGGTCGGCCTTGAGAAGTGGGAAGAGCCTACCGCCCCCCCATAAGAAGGCCTCGAGGTCGCCGCCCAAGCGACCACGGCGAGCATGCTCGCCCATTACGACGCCAAGAACCCAGATGCCATGCTTCGCCTGGTCGCGTCCGGCGTGCAGATATCGGTATTCCCGCCGGACGTGATCGAGACGATCTACGCTGCCGCACGAGAGCACTACGCGCTCATCATCTCCAGCAACGAGGCCTTTGCGAAAATCTACGCTTCGCAGAAGGATTTCAGAGACCGAAATTATCTCTACCATCGCGCTGCCGACTATCAGTACGATACGACCATGCTTACGCTTCGGCGCAAGCCCTAATGTCCGCGGCCAAGTGTTCCGCTCGGGCAGGGGTCGGCGCCCCCGATGCAAGGGTGTGGAACGATGACGCAAACCTTCGACCCGACGAAGATCAGCTACGTCGCGACGATCGAGCAATTGCGCCACATACATCCAAAACCAATGAGCCGCGCCAGCGGCAAGGTCTTGCGCAGGCTCGACAGGCACTGCCGTGCCATTTTGGCGCGCTCGACGTTTTGTGTCATCGGCACGCAAGGGGCGGCGGGAGCCGATGTATCGCCGCGCGGCGACCCAGCCGGCTTTGTACGCGTTCTCGACGATTACCACCTGCTGTTGCCCGATCGCATCGGCAACAATCGTTTTGATAGCTTCGCCAACCTCTTTGCGAACCCACGGCTTGGGGTCCTCTTTCTCGTCCCCGGCATGGCGGAAACCTTGCGCATCAACGGAACGGCGCGGATCACCGACGATGGCGCGCTGTTGGGCGCTTCGGAGCGGCAGGGGCGCGTACCGAAGGTCGGGCTCCTGATCGAGGTCAAGGAGGCCTATCTGCACTGCGCCAAGGCGATCAATCGCGCCGCGCTCTGGGACCCGTCAAAGCACATCGATCGCGCCCAGCTTCCAACCTATGCCGAGATGCTGGCCGACCAGGTGTTGGGGTTGACGCGCGAGGAGAGCGAGCGTCAGGGCGAGGAAATGGCGCGGCGAGGGATGTATTGATCATTCGGCCCACGCCGGCTGGCTCAACCAAGGCCGCCGCCGGACGCACCGATTTCTGGATAGAGTGCGATCGCCGCGGATCAGCGTTTGCGGTCTCCCACCTTGGCCCGCGCAGACTTGCGCCGGCCCGCGCCTTCGTGCAGGGGTGTGGGAAGGCTAAGCATGGCGTTCTCCAACGCCGGAGGGCAGTCCGAGATGAGCTATGTCGCGCTCGATATCTTTCAGCAACTTCGGCCGGAAGACATTCACTGGTTGCTGGCCACGGCCGAACTCCGCACGATCGCCCTCAACGGTGTGCTGGTGCGCGAGGACGACCCACCCGAGACCATCTTCTTCATCGCCGACGGCCTGTTCGAAGCCTATGTCTACGGCGATTCGAAGAGCCGGCTGAAAGTCGGACAGCTGGGCCCGGGCGAGATCGTCGGCGAAATCTCCTGGCTCGACGGCAGGCCGATTTCGGCCACCGTGCGCGCACTGGAGACAAGCTCGGTCGTCGCTCTCAGCATACCCACTCTGGAGCGCAGGCTTGCTGAGGATCCCGCGTTTGCCGCGCGCTTCTTCCGCGCGGTCGCAACCCTTGAGGCCAAACGCTTGCGCACCACCACGGCTCAGGTCCGTCATGGCGAGCGCACGGCAGAGCGGCAAGGAGCATTTGCTGGCAGTGCAGATGCCGCCGGCATTTTCCAGAGCCTCGGGGAGCTTAAGCGGGCGGCCGAGGCCGCACAGCAGCGCACCGACGCCGATGCCGCCGCGCGGGTCGCAACTGCGTTCTCGGCTCTCGAGCGGAGCATCGGACCCGAGGCTCCCGCGACGGTAGCCAAGCTGGCGGAGAGCCTCCAATCCGAACTCTTGCCGCTCCTGCGTCTATCCGCACTTGGAGAGCGCCTGAGCGCCAAGCCTCGGGGGTATGCCGGTGATTATCGCACCATCGCGATGATCTACCAGGATGCGCCGTCGGGTAGTGGACCGCTGGGACCGATGCTGGATCGCTCGCTGCTGAACCTCGCCGTTGCCAAGGCCATTCGCAATCGGCGCCGCATGCTCGCATCGGAAATCGCCAAATCATATAGGGCGACCGCGAAGGAATTCTATGTTGCGTGTCTGGCCTGTGGTCCCGCGTGCGAGGTTTTCGACGCGTTCGGTGACGTGAGCGACGGCCGTCGGCTCAATGTGAGCTGCGTTGACATTGATCGAGAAGCCCTTGCCCAGATTGCTGAACGTGCCCTGGCAGAGAAGCTCAGGGGCCAGCTACAGCCACTGCACGGCAACCTCATCTATTTGGCGACTGGGCGGCAGGAAATGCAGCTGGCGTCCCAGGACCTCATCTATAGCCTCAACATTTTCGACTACCTGAGCGATGATCTGGTCGTTGCTGTGCTCGATTGGATCCACGCCAAGCTTCGCCCGGGCGGGCGCGCCATTCTTGGCAATTTCCACCCCCGCAACCCCAGCCGCGGCTTGATGGACCACGTTCTCGAGTGGCGCCTCACCTATCGCGACGAGGCCGACGTCAACCGATTATTCCAGGCCTCCAGGTTCGCCAAGCCCTGTCAGCGCATCGCGTTCGAGGACGAGGGCGTCTACCTGTTGGGGGAGTGCGCGAAATAACGAGCCCTTAGCGAGCTCGCGCGTCAGCGCTGCCAGCGAAGGCTGCAGGCCCTCGCGCGCGCGCTTTGCCTGAGCCATGTCGGTGAGCCAACGTTCGCTGCCCAGCGCGTCGGCGCTAGGCCGCCTTGCGCATGCCCGCGAGTGCGCCGACGCCTCGTCCGCGTTCCACGGTCATCAGCGCCTCAAAAGTCGCCTCGGCATCGAGCTTGGGATTGCCCACCGCGAAGCACTCCTTGAACTTTACCCACAGTTCCTCGCGCGACAGCGGTAGCTGTGGCGAGCCGCGCTCGTCGGTGACGCGCGTGCTTTCCAGCCGCCGTCCGTCCGCCGTCTCGATCACCACCTGGTCGTAGGGCGCATTGCCCGTGCGCTTTGGATCGACGCGGTCGTCCGGAGCAACCACCACCTTCGGCATCAGCGCTTGGATGTCGGAGCGACGCACGAATTCGTCGGTGAGCTCCCTTAGGCCCACGCGGTTGGCTATGACCGAGCTCGCCATCGCGAACTGCATGCTGAACTTGGCTTCGAGCCCAGTCTGAGGCCGGCTGTTGCGCAGGATGGTGGCATTGCGCCGACTGGTCGACACGGTGATGGATTTGACGTTCTGAGCGGCGACCTTCTCGGCGCGCAACAGATCGAGTGCGCCATCGATTGCCCGGTGCGTGCAATAGCACAAGGGATACTTCTTCACGCTCAAACCGAGTGCGAGGATGCTCCACTCGCGTCCGGCTTGCGTCGCCGAAGTTCGGTCGACACTGCCTTTGGGGGACGTAGCGGCGAGAAAGCCCAGCGGGTGCTCCAAAGCGTCCGGTGAGGAGGTGAAACCGGCCGCTGCAAGGCGCGCAGAGATGACGCCCGCATGCGCCGCTCGGCCGGCATGGAACGGCTTGGTCATGGTGCCGAAGTTGGCGACGAGCCCCGCGCTCTGGGAAGCGCCGAGCGCAATTGCTTGCGTCGCCTTATCGGCATCGAGCTTGCGCAGCGAGGCGCACGCTGCCGCCGCGGCGACGGCACCGAAGATGCCGGTGGGGTGCCAGCCCTTCTCGTGGTGCTGCGCGGGATCGCGCCGCTGCAGGTCGGCCCACACCTCGTAGCCGGCAACATAGGCGGTGGCGAGCTCGGCGCCGGTCGAGCCCAACACCTCGCCCTCGGCCAGAACGGCCGGCACCAGCACGGTGCTGGGGTGACCGCGCAAAGCCACGTCGTCATAGTCGAGTGCATGCGCCGCCGTGCCATTGATCCAGGCGGCTTCGGGTGCAGGCACGCGCGGGCCTACAAGATAGAGGGTGGCATCGCCCGGCGGCGGGGCCAGCGTCGCATGCAGGATCTTGGGCGGGTCCTCGACGCTGCCCGCGATGAGAGTGGCAACGCTGTCGGCAAAGCCGGTGCGTACCACCTCCAGCGCATCGGAGGGAATGAGCGAGAGGCGCAAGTTGGACACAAAAGTGCCCAGTGAGCGGGTCAGGGGTTCGGACATGGGATGCGTCTCCTCCGGGGGCTGCCGTGGTCCCGTGCGCTTCCCCGCGCGCGATTCGGCCTTGTCTGCGGGGCTGCCCATCGAAAATACCTTGTCCTATTGGCCAATGCGATAGGATATGGATCGAGGATGGGTCCATTGCGCTGGCCGCATAGTCGCGATCAGGAGGATGCATGCAAGCCGAGGGCGCCCAGGTAGTCGCCAACTCGAAGTCGACGAGCTGGCAGGACGAGGTCTACGACCTACTGCGGCGCCACGACGTCACCCAATTTGCCTACGTGTCCGACGCCGGTCACCGCATCTTGATCGATCGCTCGCTTGCCGATCGGGGTGTCCAGTCCGTCGCCCTCACCACGGAAGAGGAGGGGGTCGCGCTGCTGGCAGGCGCCGACCTTGGCGGTTGGCGCGGTGTGCTCTTGATGCAAAGCAGCGGCGTTGGCAATTGCGTCAACATGCTTTCGCGGGTGGCCTGACCACTAGGGATCGTGCCGACACCGCGGCGCCCCGCCCCAACGGGCATCTAACGGGGGATGCAGGGGCGCTGGTGGCTGGATGCCGCGGACATCCCCCGCTATGACACTTCGGCTTCGGACCGTGAGCCCCGACCGCTGCCCCAGAGCGAAGGACCGGCATGCGCATCCTGCACGTCATGGCGAGCCGCACCAACGGCGGTGCGGAGACCTACTGCGCCGACATGCTACAGAGCCTCAAGACGGCTGGCATTGACCAAGTTGCCGTGATCCCGCGCGCCTCGATCAATCATGACCGGCTGGCTGCGGCTGGCGTCCAGCTCGCACCTGAGGCCCTTGACAGCCGCTTTGGCCCCATACGTCGCCGCCGGCTCGCGGCGCTCATCGCCGCATGCAAGCCCGACCTCGTCCACTGCTGGATGCGACGCGCGGCCAGCCTGCTGCCGGCATTGCCACCTCCCGCCATCGGCTGGTTTGGCGGCTATTACGATCCAGCCCACTTTCGAGGCTGCAGCCACTTTGTGGGCGTCACCCCGGATATTGTCGAGCACATCGTCGCCCGCGGGATCCCGCGCGCCAAGGCACACCATGTGCCGACCTTTCCCTTGCTCGAACCCGCGCCGCCAGTCGATCGTGCTAGCCTCGCCACTGCCGCCGACGCTAGCGTGCTCCTCACCCTCTCGCGCCTGCACGAAAAGAAAGGCCTCGACGTTCTGCTCGACGCCATGGCCAAGTTGCCCCGGTGCATTGCCTGGATCGCCGGCGATGGCCCGTTGGAAAAGGACCTCAAGGCACGCGCCGCCGAGCTCGGCGTGGCGGATCGGGTGCGCTTCCTGGGCTGGAGGGGGGATCGTGGCGCCCTGCTCGCCGCCGCCGACGTCTGTGTGCTTCCGTCCCGGTGGGAGCCGTTTGGCACCGTGATGCTGGAGGCATGGGCGGCCGGCATACCTCTCGTGGCCGCTGCCAGCCAGGGTCCGGCGGCCCTTATTGTCGATGGCAGCAACGGCCTGTTGGTGCCCGTCGACGACGCCCCCGCGCTCGCCAGCGCCATCGGCCGCGTACTGGCAGATCGCGCATTGCAGGCGCGGCTCGTCGAGCGAGGACGCGCGGACTATCAGCTGGGCTTCACGCGAGAAGCCGTGACGCAACGCATGATTGCCCTCTACACTGAGATCGCAGCCGAGCGCTCCGCCGCGTCAGGAGCGACACAAGGAGAGGAGCGAGCATGAGCGAGACCTCAGCTCACGGTGATATCGTTACTGCGGCGCTGCTGGTGATCGGCGACGAGATCCTCTCGGGCCGCACCAAGGACAGAAACATCGGCCACATCGCCGACCATCTGACTGCCATCGGCATTCAGCTCAAGCAAGTGCGCATCGTGCCCGACGAGGAAGGCGAAATCATCGGTGCCGTGAACGCGCTGCGGCACCGCTACGATTACGTCTTCACCACCGGCGGCATCGGCCCTACGCACGACGACATTACCGCCGACTCGGTCGCTAAGGCGTTCGGCGTTTCGATCGATGTGGATGAGCGGGCGCTCGCTCCTATGCGCGCCTACTTTCAGCGCCGCGGAGTGGAGCTCACGCCCGCGCGCATGCGCATGGCTCGCATCCCCTTCGGCGCCGAACTGGTGGAGAACTCCGTGTCCATTGCGCCGGGGTTCATGCTGGGCAACGTGATCGTTATGGCCGGCATTCCCTCCATCATGCATGTGATGCTCGACGCGGCCACCAAGTTCCTCAAGACCGGCAAAAGGATGCTCGCGACCGCGCTTGATCTGCACCGGCCCGAGGGCGAGATCGCCGACATGTTTGCCACCTTGCAGAAGCGCTACCCGGACGTGCCCATGGGTAGCTATCCGTTCCAGAAGGACGGCAAGCCCGGAACGCAGCTGGTCTTGCGCTCCACCGACGCTGGACGCCTCGCCGAAGCCGAAAACGAGCTTAAAGTCCAGCTCTCCGCCCGCGGCTGGCTTTAGCCTAAGGCAAAGAACTCACGCGCTGGCCTCACGGCTGTCGCCAACCCCACGTTTCGCTGGTCGCAGTGGAGGAGCTCGGCGAGGCCCCGGATCGAGATGTCGCAGCGCCCAGCCTCTGGACGCCGGCAGGCCACCCTCTTGGGCCGGCTGACGGACGACCGGGTGCCATCAAACGAGCTGGGCAAGCTCCAGGGCCGTGTTTATCATCTCACGTCCTGAGCTCTAAGCTTGGCCACCGATCCTGGCAATTCGCCGAAGCGCCAGCATGTCCGCCGATGCTGTTATTGTGCGCAACGGCGCCTGCGTGAGGTCGCCAAGTACGAGCTGGGGATCGGCAAAGGCCGCAAGCCTCTGACACTTCAGGCCTCTGACACTTCAGGCCTCTGGCACTGCTTCAAGCCTCTGGCACTGCTTCAAGCCTCGGCACCGCTTCAAGGTTGAGACCTGTGGCAGCTCATGCGCGATTGAGAGCGATGCACCGATTTGAACCCTCCCAGTATCACCCCCTAAGTTCCCCGCTCGCCCTGTCTTTGGCGCAGGGTGTGTTTTCTCACCCATCAGCTCTCTCAGCGACGGGGCTGGGCTATCTTCTCTTGCGCGCAACCGCCGACAGGGCGCGAGTGTGCACGTGGCGGCCTTGGCCAGAGTTTGGGCGAGAGCTTGCTCCATGACCCGTGAGCCTGTGCCCGGCGGCGCGGGGCGAGCCGCCGCTTCCCGCCGTGACTACTCCTCTGGGGTGATGGCCGCTTTCGCGGTCGTTCTTTGCCTGCTGGTCGCGCTTCCGATCGGTTGGATCATCGTGTTCGCCTTCACTGATCGCAACCGCTCGTTCACGCTCGCCAACTTCCACACCCTCTTTACCGATCCGGTATTCGTCGAACCGCTGCTGACAACCTTCATCATCGCTGCCAGCGTCAGCCTCAGCTGTTGCCTCTTCGCCGCGCCCTTGGGGTGGCTCGTGGCGCGCACCGACATGCCCCTCAGGCGCACCATCCGCACTCTCGTGACGGCCTCCTTCGTCACGCCACCGTTCCTCGGGGCGGTCGCCTGGGAGCTGCTTGCGGCGCCCAACAGCGGTCTCTTAAACCAGCTCTATCGGGCGGTGACCGGCGCCGGCACCGACGCGGTGCTGTTCGACATCTACACGCTCTGGGGTCTCATCTTCGTCATCGCCTGCTATACGTTTCCTTACGTTTTCGTGCTGGTCGCCAATGCGCTTGATCGCGTCCCCGGCGATCTGGAGGACGCTTCCGCCATGCTGGGGGGCAGCGCCTGGCGCACGGCTCGGCGGGTGACGATCCCGCTCGCCCTGCCGGCCTTGCTGGCCGGTACCCTCGTCGCCTTCCTGCAGGCCATGACCCTCTTTGGTTCGCCGGCAATCCTGGCGCTGCCGGCGGGGTTTCACACCATGACCACGAAGATTTGGACACTCTTTCAGTTCCCGCCCAAACCCGAGCTCGCCGCGGCCGCCTCCCTTCCGCTCCTCTTGCTCACGGTGGTGCTGCTGCGCGCGCAAGCGGTCGTGCTCGGTCGGCGCAGCTATGTGGTCATTGGAGGCAAAACCGGCGCGCCTCGCCTCATCCGATTGGGACTGCTGCGCTGGCCGGCTGTGCTCTTGTGCTTCGCGGTGCTCTGCATGCCGGTGTTTCTCCCCTATGGCGCGCTTCTCAACGCGGCTCTCTCGCGCCTTCCCTCTCGCCTGCTGACGTTGGATACCATCACCTTGCACAATATTCGCTTCGTGTTCCTGGAGCTTTCCGCCACCAAGCTCGCCATGAAGAATACCTTCCTGCTCGGTGTGCTTGCCGCCACCTGCGCCACCCTGCTGGCTGTCGTGGTCGCCTACCTGACCGCGCGGGCCGCCGTCGCCGGCCATAAGGTCCTCGGCTTCCTTGCCACAGCGCCCATCGCCATTCCTGGCATTGTCCTGGGCGTGGGTCTCTTTCTCGCCTATACCCGCGGCCCAGTCGTGCTCTACGGTACGCTGTGGATCCTGCTCCTGGCCTACGTCACGATCGAACTCCCCGCCGCCTATCAACAGTTGCAGGCCGCGTTCCGCGCGCTCGCGCCGGAGCTGGAAGAGGCAGGCCGCGTGCTGGGCGCCTCGCGCATGCGCACGCTCCGCGATATCACCGCCCCGCTGTTGGGGCCCAGCCTCGTGACGACTTGGTGCTTCGTGTTCGTGGCCGTGGTGCGCGAGCTTTCGGCAGCTGTGATCCTCTTTACCTCCGAGACCAAGGTGCTCTCCGTCCTCATTTTCGATCTCAAGGAGAGCGGCGATCTCGCCGCCATCGCCGTGCTCGGCCTCAGCATGCTGGTCCTCACCGCTGCCGTGATCGTCGCCGCCAACCGCATTCCAGGCGCAGGCGCCGGAATGCGCCTGCGCAACACCTGATGGCGCGTGTGCTCGGGCCAACGGGTGAGCTTGGCAGCTGCTGGCGAGACAGGGTCGATGTCGAAGGTTGGGGCCGCGTTGGCCTGTCAACGCGCCAGGCCGGCGCGCTAACGCCAACTCGCTAACGCCGGCTCCTGATACCGGCTCCTGATACCGGCTCCTGACACCGGCTCCTGACACCGGCTCCTGACGCTGGCCCTGGGATGCCGCGATCTATTCGGGCACCTCTTGCTCGGCCACCCATCGCGCGAACTCTTTGAGTTTCGCTCTGGGAAAGGCAAAGCCAACCTCGGCCGCTCCGACGCGGATCACGAGGCAGGCGTGACCCTCGATGGGGCAGGGACCAAGACCAAGCCCGCTGATGCGAACAAAGGGGTAGGAGGACCTGCGCTCTCCGGCGGGCACGTGCCCACTTGCCGCCTGTTCGAAGGCCTCATAGGCGCCGCTCAGTGCGCTGGCCGCCACTTGGCCTGCCTCGCTGGCGGGAAGCGTGACTTGACCCACAGGCTTTTTGCGGCGGGCCAGGATGAACGTCAGGCGGCCGTCGCTCTCGAGCGCGGTGTAGAGCCCATTGGTCAACTCGTCGGGTGGCAGCGGTGTCTTCACGGGAGGTGGCCTCCAGCTGGTGGGAGCACGTCCCCCAAGGGGGTGGGGGCTCATTAGCACGCGAGCGCCCCGGGCGTCATCGCCAAGCTCCCAACCAGCGCGCATCGGGGGCACAAGCAGGCGTGTGTTGGTCCCTCATGGCCGCGCGACTTGCCCGCTCTCGCCCATTTTGGCCGACAAGCCCCGTCCAACAGGCCGCACACTGGGGGCACCCCGAACTAGCCTGAGCGCAGCCGCGCCCTATATAATCGACGAACATCGCGGGATGCCTTTGTCGCGGCTCTTTTGCGACTACCGTGGGTCGGAGTGTCCAATCCCGTCAGGTCGCGGGAAGCCAAAAGGGGAAAGAGCCGTGCGCGCCTTGGTTGTTGAGGATGATCGCGATCTCAATCGCCAGCTGGTCTCGGCCCTCACGGATGCCGGTTTTGCCGTCGATTCCGCCTTTGACGGCGAGGAAGGCTACTTCCTCGGTGAGACCGAGCCCTACGACGTCGTCATCCTCGATACCGGCCTGCCGAAGATGGACGGCATCAGCGTGCTTGAGCAGTGGCGCCGCGCCGAGCGCAAGATGCCGGTAATCATCCTCACGGCTCGAGACCGTTGGAGTGACAAGGTGGCCGGCATGGATGCCGGCGCCGACGATTACGTGGCCAAACCGTTTCACATGGAGGAGCTGCTGGCGCGTATCCGCGCCCAGGTGCGGCGAGCCTCTGGACACGCCAAGAGCGACCTTGAGTGCGGCCCGCTGCGGCTCGACACGAAAACTGCCCGCGTCACGCTCAGGGGGCAGCCGATCAAGCTCACCTCGCATGAATACCGGCTGCTCGCCTATCTCATGCATCATAACGAGCGCGTGGTGTCGCGCACCGAGCTGGTAGAGCACCTCTATGAGCAAGACTTCGACCGCGATTCAAACACCATCGAGGTTTTCATCGGCAGGCTGCGCAAGAAGATCCCGCCTGACATGATCAAGACCATCCGCGGCCTGGGCTACCGGCTGTCGCAGGAGGGCGATGACAACTAACTCGCTGGCGTTCCGTCTCTTCGCCACCGCGGCCGCGTGGAACCTGTTGGTGCTACCGATCGCAGGTGCCATCATTTATTCGCTCTACCGCCAGGAAGTCGAAACGAGCTTTGATCGTCGCCTCGGGGTGTTGCTCACGGTGGTCTTGTCCGACACCGTCGATCACGGTGACAGCGAACCTGGAGCTCCCAAGGATGTGGGCGAACCGCTGTTCGAAGTGACCCACTCGGGCTGGTACTGGCAGATCAAGCCTTTGGACGACAAACCGGGGCACCTGCTCATATCGCGCTCGCTCACCGGCCTCACCATCCCGCTCCCCAGCGAGCATGACGTGGAGCCCAACGAGCGCGAGGTGCGTTGGGCCAACCTGGACGGCCCCCTCGACCAGAAGCTGCGCGTTGCCGAGACCATTTACGTGTTTGGAGAAGGCAAAAAGGCGCAGCGCTATTCCGTCGCCGTCGCCGGCACGCTCGGAGAAGTGGAGACCAGCCTGCACAACTTCCGGAATCGGCTCACTTTGGCACTGGCACTGGCCGGCATCGGCCTGCTCGCCGTGACGCTGTTCCAGATCCGCTTCGGGCTGCTGCCGCTCGCCAAGATGGAGAAGGGCCTGACCGCGGTGCGCTCGGGTGAGGCAACCCGCCTCGACGTTCACCTTCCCGAGGAGGTCCAGCCCCTGCAGCACGAGCTCAACGCGCTGCTCAAATCCAACCAGGACATTGTCGAGCGCGCGCGCACGCATGTCGGCAATCTGGCGCATGCCCTCAAGACGCCGCTCGCCGTGATCAATAACGAGGCCCGCGACGATCCAAGCCCCTTGGCGCGCAAGGTCGCCGAGCAATCCCAGATCATGGCCGACCAGGTCAATCTCTACCTCGATCGGGCTCGCATGGCCGCACGCATCGGGGTCATCGGACGCGTCACCGAGGTACGCCCGGTGGGGGAATCCATCATTCGCGCCCTGGAACGCATCTATCGCGATAAGCAACTGTCCTTTTCGCTTAACTGCCAGCCGGGCGCCCGCTTCCAAGGCGAGCGCCAGGATCTAGAGGAGATGCTCGGCAATCTGTTGGACAATGCCTCCAAATGGGCGCGCTCCAGCGTGATCCTGGCCGCCGCACCGTCGCCGGGCGCGGGCAACGGCTCGGGACATTGGCTCGAGATCCGCGTCGATGACGACGGCCCAGGGCTTACCGCGGAGCAATTGGCCGACCCCATCAGGCGCGGGCGCCGGCTCGATGAGACCAAGCCCGGTTCGGGCCTCGGCCACTCCATCGTGGCCGATCTTGCCCACTCTTACAGCGGTAAACTGGAGCTTGCACGCTCCGAGCATGGCGGCCTCTCCGCTCGCCTCACCCTGCCCAGTGCCACTTGACGCGGTCCAGGAGCGGGGCTAAGCGCAGGCTTGGGCGCTAGAGCCAGGCCGCACTTTTGCCCGAATCGGGCTGCGAACTTCGCGCGAGGCTTTTTGCCAGGTTGGCCGCGCGGCCAGGGGGACAGGAGACGGGGGGATGAGGCTTCGTGTGCTGACGGCGCTGGCCGTCTGTGTTCTCGCTGCCGGCTGCGCCAACAATCAAGATACCGGCACGGCCATCGGCGCCATCACCGGCGGCATCATCGGCAACCAGTTTGGCAAGGGCAGCGGCAAGGTCGCGGCGACGCTCGCGGGGGCGGTCGTCGGTGGCATCGTCGGCAACGAGATCGGCCGTTCGCTCGATGCGCGCGATCGCGAGCTGGCGCGCCAAGCCGAATACGACGCTTGGGAGCGAGGGCCGCCGCGCCAGCCGGTGCGCTGGCGCAATCCCGACAACGGCCGCTACGGAGAGATCGTCGCCGAGGACTACTATTACCGCGGCAACCTGCACTGCCGCGACTTCGTGCACCGCGTGTGGATCGACGGGCGGCCGCAGTCCATGCGTGGCACCGCCTGCCGCAACCCCGACGGCACTTGGACGCAGGTCGCCTGACGAGGTGCGGGCCACCTGACACGCTGGCGCGTGGACGATCAATCCTCTGCCGGGCCGTTTGCGACCTTGGCGCCGCGGCGCCGATCGGCGCGCTAGGCGAGATCCATGCTCGCGCGTCGTATCGCGACCGAGCGCGAATAGGGCGGCTGAGGCAACTCCGACCAGCGGGTCGCGCATAGCCAAATTCGCATCGCCGAGTTCGCGTCGTCGCCGGCATGTCGCGTCCTTGTCCATGGTGCCACCGTTGATGGTGCGCAGCCGCGCACCGCGATGCTGCGTTCCCACGCGGCCGGCGGCGCTGTTGCTCTTTGGCGCGTGCGTTTCTGGAAGGGCGAACGCCCGCCCCGGTTCTTGCCACCCCCGCGGACTTCCCCTCGCGCAGTGCCGCGCCCTCTTCTGCGGCGGCGCAGCGGGCCGTCCGACCCCCTGTCCTTGAGGCTCGTTGCCTCAGTTGGCTCATGTGCCCAGCGGAACAGCGCAAATTGCGCGGCAATCTATGCTGGCGGGCAACTATCGGCGGGACGGCCGGCAATCAACGGAGGAAGGCCAGATGAAAGTGTTCCCTACGGCAGCGGCAACGTCGTCTGTTGCAGCTCTCATGGCGACGGCGCTCCTCGGCGCGGCGCCTGCCCATGCTCGCGGCGGCGGCGGCATGCACTTTTCCCCGTCTGCGACCGTATCCACGCGCTCGGTGACGAGTTCGAGCCCCAGATCGTTCGTTTCGAGCCCCAGATCGTTCGCCAGGATCAACAAGACCAACTCGTTCCATAAGACCAACTCGACCTTGCGCCGCGCCAGCGTGCATCACGAGCCGCGCATCAAGAATGTGACGAAGACCAACAAGAGCGTGATCAAGTCGGTCTCCGCGCCGCGCGGGCCCACTAGCGGCAAGTTGGCCTTCGCCAAGCTGCCCCTCTTCAAAGCGTCCACCGGCAAGGCCAACCTCGTGGGCCGCTTGAACGTACCCACGGGCCTCAAGCCCAAGCTCACGCTGGCGCATCTGCCCAACGCAAGCTTCAAGCTGCGTTTGGCGCCGTTCGTACAGCGCCAATGGAAGAAGGCATTCTTTTGGGTGGCGATCGCCGGGGTAGGCTATCTAACGGTGCCAGAGATCTACTACGACCGCTTCTATCGCTGCGCGCGCGTCGACGATCCCGACTACGAGGAGTGCATCAGCGTTCTCTCCTACGCCGCGCTCGAGGAGGACGAGATCTACCGGGTCCGCACGCCCATGCCGAGCACTGCCTCCTACCGCTACACGGCGAAGGTGGAGCCCACCGCGCAGGCGCGCCAGACCTGCTCGTTCGAACCCTTCGTCGAACGCCAGTGGAATCGCTCCTTTGTTTGGGTGCAGATCCCGCAGACCGGAAACGTGACGGTGCCTGAGGACTACTACGAGCAGTTCACCAGCAAACTGGGGACCGAGCCGCCGAACTATCCCGGCGCATGCAAGGTGCTCGTTGAAGCCGCTGCCGCCGACACCGTCGCCACCACGACCCCCGATCTCGACAGCACGCTGTAGCTGCTGCGCTGGGCAAGCCGCATGGGCCCGGGAGGAAGCTCCCGGGCCCATGCTTATGCGCGGGGACTTCCGTGCCGGCCGGCGCTGGCGCGACGCGCCGTTGCCGGACGGGCGCCTCCTTGCCACATGGGCGCCTCCTTGCCACACGCCGTCCTGAGCCCTATTGCAATGGCGGCCCGCCGATTGGCAAGACATGCTGCTCTGGCTCCTCTTTGCAATACTGACGGCCGTGACGTTGGCCGTCCTACTGGCCCCGCTCGCCCGCGCCCCGCGCGCCGGGGAGCGCGCGGCCGAGGGCACGCTTGCCGTCTACCGTCATCAGCTCGAGCAGATCGAAGGCGAGCGCGAGCTTGGTTGGCTGAGCGAAGCGGAGGCGCTCGCGGTGCGCGCCGAAGTCTCGCGCCGACTGCTGGCGAGCGCCGACGCAGACGAGAGCGATCGGAAGGCCGGTACCGCCTCCCCGCGGCGGCGCGCACCCCTCGCGGCGGTCATCGCCGTGCTGGTCCCCCTTCTCACCCTTGCGCTCTATCTGGGCCACGGCTCACCGGGCTTGCCGTCCTATCCGATGGCGGGCCGCTCAGGGCTGCCGCTCGAGCAAGCCAACGTTGAGGAGCTGGTCACCAAGGTCGAACGGCAATTGCGCGATCACCCCGAGGATGGCCAGGGCTGGGACGTCATCGCACCGATCTATTTCAAGCTTGGGCGCTTTCGCGAGGCCGCCGACGCCTATGCCAAGGCAACGCGGCTGGAGGGCGAAACCGTACGCCGGCTGGCCGGCTTCGCGGAGGCGACCGTGCTTGCCGCCGATGGGATCGTCAGCGAGGAGGCCCGCGTCGCCTTCGAAAAGATTTCGCAACTCGAGCCAGCCCGCCCCGAGCCGCGGTTCTGGCTCGCCCTCGCCAAAGAGCAGGACGGCAAGCTCGCCGAAGCGCTCGCCGACTACCGCGCGCTCGTGGCCCAAGCGCCCGCCGGGGCGGCATGGCGGGAGGCCGTAGATGGGCGCATCGCCGAACTCTCCCGCCGGCTCGCCGCGCCCGGCAAGTTGGAGCCTCCCCCGCCGGGACCCTCTGCCGCGGACGTCAGGGCGGCCGAGAAACTGCCGGCCGAGGAGCGCGCGCGCATGATCGGGCAAATGGTGGATGGCCTTGCCGAACGGCTCAAACGCGACGGCAGCGACCTTGCCGGCTGGTTGCGCCTGGTCAATGCCTATGCCGTGCTCAACCGCAAGGATGACGCCCGCGCCGCGCTGGCCCAGGCGCGTCAACACTTCCCCACCGATGAGAAGGCGTTGGGCGAGCTCGCCGCGCTCGCCAAAAGCCTGGGCCTCGGCTCATGAGCGTTTTGCGAACGTACCATTGCGCACGCCCCGCGCCCACCTCTTGGCGTTGGTGGCGCGAGCGCGGGTGCGGCAGGTCTGGCGCTCGGGAGCGGGCGCGGGCTGTGGACGGGCGCGCGCGAGGCACCCAGCCATGACCCGCAAGCAGCGCCGAGCCGCGTTTATCCTCCTTACCGTCTCAGTGCTTGCGCTCGCGGTGTTCCTGGTCGCGATCGCCCTGCGCGACACGATCGTCTTCTTCCTCACGCCAAAGGAGGTGGTGGAACGAGCCATCCCCGCAGGCAAGCGCATTCGCTTGGGCGGCCTCGTCGCCGAGGGTAGCCTCAAGCGCGGCGCTGGCCTACAGGTTGAATTCGCCATCACCGATAAGACCAAGACCATCGCGGTGAGCTACACTGGCATTCTTCCGGATCTCTTCCGTGAGGGCCAGGGCGTCGTGGCCGAAGGCAAGCTCGATGGCGCTGGGCACTTCCTTGCCGACGTCGTACTTGCCAAACACGACGAGAACTACATGCCTCCCGAAGTGGCAAAAGCACTAAAGGCGCAAGGCGTTTGGAAGGACGCCGGCAAAGTCAAACGAGATATGCGACAATGAGGCGGAGATCAGCCGGGTGCGGCCCGCGCCCGCTCCCCATGAGGCCTTGGGATCGCAACGAGATGCCGGGCGCATGCGACCGCTGGAGGTTGCGCAGTGGCCGGACGGGTTGGCCGCGCGGTGACGGCTGCGCTTGCACCCGCTCGTCCCCCACACCGACCGTCACCCTGGCCCGAGCTGATCTGCGGTTCAGCGATCGGCGTGCACGTTGCGGGAGCCTGCCCCACCCATGATCGTGGAGCTTGGACATTTTTCGCTCGTCCTTGCCCTGGCCGTCGCGCTGGTGCAGATGGCGCTGCCCGCATGGGGTGCGCGGCGCCGCGATCGGCAGCTGATGGCGGTGGCCGAACCCGCCGCCCTCGTCCAGCTCAGCCTTATCCTCTTCTCCTTTCTCGCGCTCATGCACGCCTACATCACGTCCGACTTTTCGGTCGAGACGGTGTGGGCCAACTCGCATACGGCAAAGCCGCTCATCTACAAGATCTCGGGGGTTTGGGGAAACCACGAGGGTTCGATGTTGCTGTGGGTGCTGATCCTTGCCGTGTTCGGCGCCGCCGTGGCCCTCTTCGGCACCAATCTTCCCGCCGGGCTGCGCGCGACCGTGCTCGCCGTGCAGGCGGGGATCGCCGTCGCCTTTCTGTTGTTCATCGTGCTGACGTCCAATCCCTTCTTGCGCATCCCGCCCCAGCCCGAAGGCCGCGGCCTCAACCCAATCCTGCAGGACCCCGCGCTCGCCTTCCATCCGCCCTTCCTCTACGCCGGTTACGTCGGCCTCTCGATCGCCTTCTCCTTTGCAATCGCCGCCCTCATCGAGGGACGCACCGACGCGGCCTGGGCACGCTGGGTCAGGCCTTGGACGCTCGCCGCCTGGATATGCCTCACCCTCGGCATCGCCATGGGCTCCTGGTGGGCTTACTACGAACTGGGGTGGGGGGGCTGGTGGTTCTGGGATCCGGTTGAGAACGCCTCTTTCATGCCCTGGCTCGCCGCCACCGCCCTATTGCACTCTGCCCTTGTGATGGAGAAGCGCGAAGCGCTTAAAGTTTGGACCATCCTGCTCGCCATTCTCGCTTTCTCCTTGTCCCTGATGGGCACGTTCCTGGTGCGCTCGGGCGTCCTCACCTCCGTACACGCCTTCGCCGTCGATCCCAGACGCGGCATCTTCATCCTCACCATCCTTGTGGTGCTGATCGGCGGGGCGCTGGCGCTTTACGCCTGGCGCGCGCCGCAGCTGCAGCCAGGCGGGCTGTTCGCGCCCATCAGCCGCGAGGGCGCACTGGTCCTCAACAACGTCCTCTTGACCACCGGCTGCGCTACGATATTGGTCGGCACGCTCTATCCGCTCGTCCTGGAAGCGATTACCGGGGCGAAGATTTCCGTTGGGCCGCCCTACTTCAATTTAACATTCGGGCTCTTGATGCTGCCCCTGCTCGCCGCCATGCCGTTCGGGCCCTATCTCGCCTGGAAGCGGGGCGACCTTGCCGCCGCCGCGCAACGGCTGTTCGCGGCAGCGATGGCCGCTCTTGTGGCGGTCGTCATCACCTTCGCCACCCGGTGGCGAGGGCCGTGGCTCGCGCCATTCGGGGTTGCGCTGGCGGTTTGGATCATCGCCGGTGCCGTCAGCGAATGGGCCACGCGCGTCAAGCTGTTGCAGGGCCGAGCCGATCAGGTGTGGCAGCGTGCCCGCGGCCTGCCGCGCTCGGCGCACGGCACCACGCTCGCCCACCTTGGCATCGGGCTGACGCTGCTTGGCATCGTTGCCACCTCAGCCTGGCAGAGCGAGCGCGTCGTCGCCATGCGCGCGGGCGACAGCACCGAGATCGCCGGATATGCGCTCACGTTCCGCGGCGTCGCGCCGGCCAGAGGCCCCAACTACCAGGAGCAGGTCGGATACTTTGCCGTCACCTCCTCAGGCTCGCCGGTGACGGAGCTGAGCCCCTCCAAGCGCCTGTACGACGCGCCGCAGCAAGCCACCACCGAAGCCGCGATCCACGCTGCCATCGCGGGCGATCTCTACGTCGTCCTGGGCGATGAGCTCAAGGACGGCGGCTGGGTGGTGCGGCTCTACTTCAATCCGCTGGTACGCCTGATCTGGCTCGGCGCGGTGGTGATGGCGCTCGGCGGCGCGCTCTCCCTAAGCGACCGGCGTCTGCGCGTCGGCGCTCCCCGCCAGGCCCGTCGCACCCAGCCTTCTACTCTCTTCTCGGAATGACGCACGTGGCTGCTTGGCGCGCAACTGCGCTTCTCCCCCCCCAGCGCCCATCATCGTGTGCGGGCTGTTGTGCTGGGCGGGAGGGGGGCGAGCCCCAGAAATTCAAAGGCTCGGCCCGTCAACGCCAATTGGGCGCGCCACTCCTCAGTCTCTTTGCCATCGCCGTTCTCGCCCTTCAATTGACCTACCCCGCCGCGGCCGTCGAGCCCGGTGAGATGCTGAAAGATCCGCGCCTGGAAGCCCGCGCTCGCCACCTCTCGCAGGAGCTCAGGTGTCTCGTCTGTCAGAACCAGTCGATCGATGACAGCAGCGCTGAGCTCGCCCGCGATTTGCGCATTCTGGTGCGCGAGCGGCTGGCGGCCGGCGACTCCGACGCTGCCGTCTTGGCCTTCGTGGAGGCGCGCTACGGCGAGTTCGTGCTCCTGCGCCCACGGCTTGCGCCGCATACGCTCTTGCTGTGGCTAACGCCGCTTCTGCTCCTGGGCGGTGCCGCCTTTGCGCTTGTGCGCCGTTCGCGCGAGCGCTCTTGGGGGAAGGTTGGCGAGGAGCCTCAGGCCCAGCCACTGTCACCCGCCGAGCGACAGCGCCTCGCTGAGCTCTTGAAGCGCCAGCAAGGCTAGCTCGGCTACGATCTGCCTCGCCGCAACCGAGCCTTGGGCCCCTCGCGCGTTGGCTCCGCCGCCGGGTTGCCACCCAAGCGCTGCAGCAGGGCTCGCGTGGCAAGGCCCGTCACGGGGAGGCCTTCCGCCTTCTCGTAGGCCTCGATTGCCGCCTTGAGCGCGGCATCGTAGTTGCCGTCCACTGGACCGGCATAGAGCTGGTGGCGAGCGAGCAGCCCTTGCAGTTCACGCAGCTCACCTGGTGTTGCGAGGATCACTGCCTGCCGAAACGCCTCGAGCCGATCCGCGAACGCGGCACTCGCCACTGCGGTGTTGGCGATGGTGTTGGCCTTGAGCCGTTTCTTCACCTGCCCATCCTGCATCAGCACCTTCGCCTGCTCATATGTGCCAACATTGATGCCAATGACTTGCGGCCCCGCCGGCGTGTCGAGAAGGATGGGTGAGCCCGACGAGCCGCCGCCCGTGTCGCAGGTGTGCAGAATGAGCGCCTCCGGTTCGGCAAAGTCGCGCTCGATCTGTCGCCACCCGGCCGCCTCGAAGCTGCGCGCAACCGCACAGGGGCGCGAGTAGGCGAGCCGCCACGGCAGATAGTCGCGGTGGTAGGCGATTTGGAACACGTGCTGAGCGCCGGCCTCGCTCAGGATCGCATCGATGGGCAGTACGCGGACCGGCAGTCCGCCCTTCGAGCACGCCGGGCGCGCCAGACGCACCAGAGCCCAGTCCCGGGTGGCGTCGATCGGCGGATGGACGGACAAGTGGTGGGAGCCCAGCAGCACGTGCTGCGTTGCCATGGCGTTGGCATGGCCGGCAACGCGGGACTGTTCGCGCGCACCTTCGAAGTGGCGCACAAACCAGAAGTCGGCCAAGCGGGCCGGTTGTTCCTCCCCGGTACCGAGCAGGCAATGGCCGGCCGTGACTACCACATTGCTGGCAACGCAGAACGCGGTGCACACCGTGCGCCGGCGCGCGTTGAAGAAGAGGCCGATCTTCTCCTGCAGATCCTTGTATTTGGCCGGTATCGGTGAGCGCTCATCGCTGCCAAAAACCGCGATCGGGAAAGCCTGCGGCTGGCGTTCCGCCGGCCCCATCTGCCAGGTGCGTGCCGGGCTCGCCGCCGTCGCGGCCAGCACTGCCGCCACGATCGCCGTCTTGGTCCTGGCGCCGCGCGACATCCATGCCGTCATCGCCCTATCCATGCTCCTGGCCATGCTCCTGGCCATGCTCCTGGTGGCCATGCTCCTGGCCATCCTTGCGGCCGTCTTCCCCCTGAGCATCTTCCCCCACGGTGCCTATGGCCGAGTGACCTTGCCAAAGAAAATATTACCAACTTTTAATGCGATCGAAAGGGCGCCGTAAGGGCATTCCGCCTATATGCAGGGCGGGTAGGCACACCGGGTGCCCGTTCTCACTCGCGAGGTCAATCGCATGGATCGCACACTCCCCTGCCATAGCACGTCGCGCGCCAAGACGCGCCGTCTCGCCTCCGCGTCGGCGCTGGTCGGTTTGGCGCTGGCCGGCGTGGTCGGGCTTGGGCTTCCGCAATCCACTGTGTACGCGCAACTGAAGCCCGACGCCTCGCTGCAAGTTCCCGGCCGCGCACCGGCCTCCTTTGCCGACATCGTCGACCGCGTTAAACCCGCGGTCGCCAGCGTCTACGTGACGAATGGGGGCCAGCCCAAGACCGCCCAGCTTCCCAAGGGGAGTCCCAAAGGCGCCCCGCGTGACCTCTTCCCGGGCCTTCCCGACGATCATCCGCTCAACGAGTTTTTCAAGAATCTGCCCAAGGAGTGGCGCGACGGCCCGAGCCTGCCGCGGCCCAGTCAGGCCCAGGGTTCCGGCTTCGTGATCTCGCCCGATGGCTATCTCGTGACCAACAATCACGTCATCGATGGCGGCGGCAAGATTCAGGTGAGCTTCGACAAGGACACCAAGTACGACGCCGAACTGATCGGCACCGACTCGCGCACGGACATCGCGCTCCTGAAGATCAAGTCCTCGACACCGTTTCCTTACGTGAAGTTCGCCGAGAATACGCCGCGCGTGGGTGACTGGGTCATCGCCGTGGGTAATCCGTTCGGTCTCGGCGGTACCGTGACGGCCGGCATTGTCTCGGCACAGGGCCGCGACATCGGTTCGGGTCCCTACGACTACATGCAGATCGATGCAGCGGTGAACCGCGGCAATTCCGGTGGGCCCACCTTCAACCTCGACGGCGAGGTGGTGGGCGTCAACACCGCCATCTACAGCCCCTCCGGCGGCAATGTTGGTATCGCCTTTGCCATCCCCGCCAAGACGGCCGCGGACGTGGTGATGCAGCTCAAAAACTCCGGCTCCGTCAATCGCGGTTGGCTCGGCGTGAAAATCCAGAACATTGATGAGGATACGGCGGCGAGCCTGGGGCTCAGCGAGCCCAAGGGTGCCCTCGTGACGGAGGTCACCACGCCGGGTCCGGCGGCCGAAGCAGGTCTGAAGAACGGCGATGCCATCCTGTCGGTCAACGGCAGTGCCGTGGCCGATAGCCGCGACCTGGCTCGGCAAATCGCCGGGTTCTCTCCCAACAGCAAGGTTGATGTGCGCATCTTGCGCGGCCAGAAGGAACAAACGCTGGCGGTCAAGCTTGGTAAGTTTCCCTCTGGCAAGGAGCTGGCGCGGGTCGAGAGCGGCGAAGCCAGTCCCCAACAGCCCCAAGGCACCGAAATGGATCAACTCGGCCTGACCGTCGCTCCCGGCAGCGGCGCCAACAAGGACGGCGTGATCGTCACCGAGGTCGACAACGGTTCGGATGCCGCCCAGAAGGGCATCAAGACCGGCGATGTGATCCTTGAGGTTGGGGGGCTTGCCGTCAGGAACCCCGAAGACCTCGCCAATGGCATCAAGGAAGCCACCAAGCTCGGCCGCAAGGCCGTGCTGGTGCGCGTCAAGTCAGGCGAGCAGACGCGCTTTGTTGCCGTCCAGTTGAAGAAGAGCTGACGCCTGGCAGTGTAGGTAGCAGCCTGGCAAGCGGCGGCGAGGCGGCCTGTTGAGGGTCTGGGACAGGTCGCCCCGCTGCATCTTCGCCCCGCTGCATCTATTGTGGGGTAACTCGCGTGCGTACATCGCTACTTGATCTATCTGGTCCGCAAACTTCCCAAGGGCAACCGGCGGCACGTCCCATGCGTGTGCTCGTGATCGAAGACGACCGTGAGACGGCGCACTTCCTGCAGCGATCCTTGCGCGAGAGCGGACACACCGCCGATGTCGCCGGCGACGGCGAGGCTGGCCTGGCGATGGCGCGCGAGGGCGGTTACGACGTGCTCATCGTCGACCGCATGCTGCCAAGACGCGACGGCCTGTCGGTGGTGCAGACACTGCGGGCTGAGGGAGCGCGTACGCCGGTCCTCATCCTATCGGCGCTGGGCGAGGTGGACGACCGCGTCAAGGGCCTGCGTGCCGGCGGCGATGATTACCTCACCAAGCCCTACGCCTATACCGAGTTGCTCGCTCGCATCGAAGCGCTGGCGCGTCGTCCCGCCCCCGAGGAGCAAGCCACCCGGTATAGCGTCGGCGACCTGTCGCTCGACCGCCTTTCCCATAAGGTGACGCGCGCCGGCGAGCCGATCCTGCTCCAGCCGCGCGAGTTCCGCCTGCTTGAGTACCTCATGAAGCATGCAGGCCAAGTGGTGACTAGGACCATGCTGCTCGAGAACGTATGGGATTACCACTTCGATCCGCAGACCAACGTCATCGACGTGCACATCTCGCGGCTGAGGAGCAAGATCGATAAGAACTTCGCCAAACCTCTGCTGCACACTGTGCGCGGGGCCGGGTACATGATCCGTGACGGCGCTGATTAGGCTGCTCAGCTCGACGCCGTTCCGCCTGACGCTTGCCTACATGGGCGCGTTCGTGGCCGCGGCGGCGTTGATCGTGGGTTTCATTGCCTGGCGCGCCAACGACCTCCTCACCAACAAGGTGGTCGAGACGCTGGAAGCGGAGATCACCGGCCTGCGCGAGCAGTTCCAGGCCGGCGGAGCAGAGCGTCTGGCCGCCGTCGTGGCGCAGCGTTCGAGCCAGCCGGGCTCCAGCCTCTACATGCTGATCGATGCCACCGGACGCAAGGTCGCCGGCAATCTTGACCGCGTGCCGGCGGAAATCGACGGTAGCGCCCGTGGCAGCGTCTTCTCCTATGCGCGCGCCGGGCCTGAGGGCCAGGCGAGGATGTCGCGGCTCGCCGTCGGCGTGCCCGTGGCGGTGCCAGGCGGCCTCATCCTCATCGTCGGTCGCGACATCGAAGACTTGCACCGCTTTGCCGGCAGCATGGGCCAGCTCGGCCTGTGGAGCATCGCTCTGCTCTCCATCCTGGGGATCGGCGCCGGCCTCGCCGTCAGCCGGAGCGTGTTGCGGCGCATCGAGACGATTACCGACGCCAGCCGCACCATTATGGCCGGCGATCTCTCCAAACGCATCCCGCTCAATGGCTCCGGTGATGAGCTCGATCGCCTGTCGGAGAACCTCAATAGCATGCTGGCACGCATCGAGGAGCTGATCGGCGCGCTGCGCGAAGTCTCCGACAACATCGCTCACGATCTCAAGACTCCACTCACCCGGCTGCGCAATCGGGCCGAGGCGGCACTTGCACACCCGGACGGCGCCGCTTGCTATCGCGACGGCTTGGTCAAGACCATCGAGGAGGCCGACGAACTCATCAAAACGTTCAACTCGCTGTTGCTCATCGCTCGCCTCGAGGCAGGTGCGGTGGCGGAGAGCATGGGGCCGGTCGATCCGGCAGCGATCGTTGCCGACATCGCCGAGCTCTATGAGCCGGTCGCCGAGGAGGCCGGAATGACGCTCGAGACCTCCGTTGCCAGAGGCTTGAGATTGGTCGTCAATCGCGAGCTTGTGAGCCAGGCCGTCGCCAACCTCGTCGACAATGCCATCAAGTATTCTGCCGATGAGCGCCGTCCCCGCCCCACCGATGGCGCGGGCCGGCCGACGATCGCCCTCTCCATGGCGCGTGCGGGCGATGCCATCGAAATCAGCGTTGCCGATCGGGGCCCGGGCGTGGCCCCAGAGGACCGCGAGCGCGCGCTGCAGCGCTTCGTGCGCTTGGAGAAGAGCCGCTCGCGTCCGGGAAGCGGCCTTGGACTGAGCCTCGTTGCCGCCGTCGCGCGTCTCCACGGCGGCTCCATCCGCCTGGAGGATAACGCGCCCGGGCTTCGCGCCGTGCTCACACTGCCGCTGCGGGCCGGTGCCCATGAGGTGGCAAGCACCAAGCCGGCCATGTCGCTGTTTCTGGCCGGCGCCCGTCAGCGCGCGCAGCCATGACCCCCTCCCGGTCGAGGGCGCCCTTCCTGCCACTCCCGCCCAGCTGCCACTTGAGCGGGCGGGGCGGCGCACCGTAGGTTGCAGCCAGCGATTGCAACATCCTGCGCGGCCTGCCGCGTGCGGGCGCATCGCCAATCGAGCCCAACCTACGACAGAGATAGACGCTGACCGACATCCCTCTCCACACCCGCATTGCCGCAGCGCCACTCGTTCACGATTCTGCCCGCGCGGAACGCGTGCTTGGCGATCTCGCGCACCGGTGCAACACCGAGCCGGAGCTTGCCCCGCTCGCTCTCCTCCTGGCGGCATCGCACGTGCGCGATCTGCTTGCCGGTATCTTCGGGACCTCGCCCTATCTTACCAGCCTGATTGAGCGCAACCCGTCCGCTCTGCTCGCCGCGCTCGTCCAGTCGCCGGAGCAGCGTTTCGCCACGCTCACTCACGATCTCGCTGCAGAAATTGCCGGCGCGGCTTCAATGGCGCACGCCATGCGCAGTTTGCGCGTGTTCAAGAACGACATCGCCCTTCTCGTTGCCCTCTGCGATCTCGCCGCAGTATGGCCGGTGATGGAGGTCACCCAGCATCTCTCCGAGGCCGCGGATGCGGCCGTCGGCACCGCCGTCGGCTACCTTTTCGGCCTGGCTCAGAAGACAGGTGACTGGCTGAGCCATGCGCCGTCGGGCTACATCGTGCTGGCGATGGGCAAATACGGTGCCTTCGAGCTCAACTACTCCTCCGACATCGATCTCATCGTCTTTTACGATCTTGGCCGCATCCACCTGCGCGCCGGGCTCGAGGTGCAACCGTTCTTCGTGCGCCTGACCCGCAATCTGGTGCGCATGCTCACCGAGCGCACCGGTGAGGGCTACGTCTTCCGCACCGACCTGCGGCTGCGACCTGACCCCGGCGCCACGCCGCTTGCGCTCTCCACCGAGGCCGCCCTCAACTACTATGAGAGCTTTGGCCAGAATTGGGAACGCGCCGCCCTCATCAAGGCTCGCGCCGCCGCCGGTGATCTCGCCGCGGGCACCGCCTTGCTGGCTGAGCTTGCACCTTACATCTGGCGCAAATATCTGGATTTTGCCGCCATCGCCGACATCCACGCCATGAAGCGGCAAATCCACGCCTTCCGCGGCTTTGGCACCATCGCTGTGGCCGGCCACAACATCAAGGTGGGGCGCGGCGGCATTCGCGAGATCGAGTTCTTTGCCCAGACGCAGCAGCTGATCGCCGGCGGCCGCCAGCCGGATCTGCGCGTGAGTGATACCCTCACCGCCCTGGCGCGGCTCAAGGAGCGCGGTTGGATCACGGCCGCCGCACAGGCGGAATTGGCCGAGGCCTATCGTTTCCTGCGCACGGTCGAGCACCGTCTGCAGATGATCGCCGATGAGCAAACCCAAACCTTGCCCGACGATCCAGACAAGCTGAGCGCGGTGGCGCGCTTCTGCGGCTTTGCGCAAAGCGGTGCGTTCGCGGCGCGCCTCACGAGCGCGCTCGAACACGTACAGGCCCACTACGTGCGCCTATTCGAACACAGTCCCGATTTGACCCGCGGCGGGGCCAACATGGTATTCGCTGGCGAGGCCGATGACCCTGCCACGGTTGCGGCGCTCACGCAGATGGGTTTCACCCGGGCTTCCGAGATCATCGCCATCGTGCGCGGGTGGCACCACGGGCGCTACCCCGCGGTGCGCAGCGCGCGCGCCCGCGAGCTTTTGACGGAGGTGCAGCCGGTGCTGGTCGAGGCGCTCGCCAAGACGGCCAATCCCGACAGTGCCCTCATCGGCTTCGACAGGTTCCTTTCCCAGGTACCGTCCGGAGTTCAGCTGTTCTCGCTTCTCAAACAGAAACCCGCCCTGCTTGAGCTGATTGCCGCGATCATGGGCACCGCTCCTCGCCTGGCCCGCATCCTGGGCAAGCAGCGCCGCGTGTTGGATGCGGTGTTGGATCCGGGCTTCTTTGGCAGCCTGGCCGGGCGTGGCCAGCTTGAGGCCATGATCGCGACGGAGCTTGCCGACGTGCCGGATCTGGAGGGTGCACTCGACGCGGCGCGCCTCCTTGCCAGCGAGCAGCAGTTCTTAATCGGCGTGCGTGTGCTGACTGGCACCATTTCGGCCGCCCAGGCGGGTGGTGCCTATGCCCTGTTGGCTGAGTGCTTGATCGCCGCCATGCAGGCCAGAGTGGAGCGCGAAATGGTGCGCGCGCACGGCCATGTTCCCGGTGGTGCCGCGGCCGTCATTGCCATGGGCAAGCTCGGGGGCCGCGAGATGACTGCCGCCTCCGACCTCGATCTCATCGTCATCTATGACTTTGATGCAACCGCGGTCCTGTCGAGCGGGGCGAAGCCATTGGCTCCCATCCACTATTATACCCGCTTCACCCAGCGCCTGATCAGCGCCTTCACCGCTCCGACGGCCGAGGGGATCCTCTATCCGGTGGATATGCGCCTGCGCCCGTCGGGACAGAAGGGGCCTGTTGCCACTCAGTTCTCTGGCTTTGTGCACTATCAGACGAGCGAGGCCTGGACCTGGGAGCACATGGCGCTGACGCGGGCACGCGTGGTCTCGGGGCCCCCCGCGCTGCGCGCGGGCGTCACTGCCGCCATTCGCGATGTGCTCCTCACGCCGCGGGACCCCGCCAAGACCGCCGCCGACGTGCGCGCCATGCGCGCGCGCATCGCCAAAGAGAAGGGAACGCGTGACCCCTGGGAGCTCAAGCAGGTGCGCGGCGGCCTGGTCGACCTGGAATTTATCGCCCAGTATCTGCAACTCGTGCACGCCGCAGCGCATCCGCACATCTTGAGCCAGAATACGGTCGAGGCCCTGGAGAAAATGGCCGAGGCTGGCATCTTGGACCCTGCCGCGCGCGACGTCCTGCTGCCCGCCGCCCGCCTGCTCAATAACTTGACGCAGGTCTTGCGGCTTTGCCTGGATGATCCCTTCGATCCAGCCAAGGCGCCGCAAGGTCTCAGATCGCTGCTGGCGCGGGCCGGCAACGCCCCCGGATTTGCGCAGCTGGAAGCCGAGCTGGTCGCCAGGGAGGCCGAAGTGGCGGCCCTTTTCGAAGGGTTAATCGCCTGAGTGTGGCGCCCGCCGAGGTGGCGCAAGGGCCGGATCGACCCGACGGAAAGGTCCGCTTGCACGCGTTATAACGGCAAATTCGAAGGCAATGGTTCGAAAAGGGTGAAGAATTCGGCCAGCCGGCAATGCCTTGGGCAGGGTCCTGGCTCCAGCCCTCAGCAAGCCAGACGTGCTAAGCTGGGCGCCTCAGATTGAGCTCAAGGTCAAAGCCGATTGAGCAGGTGGCACACGAGGAGCAGCGTGCTCGCGCACAAGAGCGGAACCGGACCGCTCGCGCAGTCCGGCACCGACGAGAATGGGGAGGAGACGGATCTCCTCGCGCGCGTGGCCGCGGGCGAGGGGGAGGCCTTGCGCGGGCTGGTCGACCGGCATTTGCCGACCGTCTTGGCGATTGCGCGGCGCATGCTGCGGGACGATGCAGAGGCTGAGGACGTGGCCCAGGAAACGATGCTGAGGCTTTGGCGCAATGCAGCGGGACTGGAGCTGGGGCCCAACGGTCTGCGCCCCTGGCTCCGGCGGGTCGCCTCTAATCTGTGCATCGATCGTGTACGCTCCCGTCGCAATATCCAGGTGGTGCAGGAGGTGCCGGAGGAGAGCGCACCTCCGGCCCAGCTCCGCTATCTCTCCGAACGCGAGCTCGGTGCGCGCGTCGACGCGGCGCTGCAGGGATTGCCCGAGCGGCAACGGCTGGCGATCACACTCTTCCACTACGAGGGCATGAGCCAGATCGAGGTGGGCGACGTGTTGGGCATTTCCGACGAGGCGGTCGAATCGCTGCTGGCGCGAGCGCGCCGTGCGCTCAAGACGGCCCTAAAGGAGGAATGGCGGGCGCTGATCCCGGAGAGCGAGTCATGAGACCTGCGGGGGGAGGGCTGGCATGCTGAAGGCGGCGGCAACTGAGCATTGAGAATGAGCAACTGAGCATGAGCAACAATGGCATGACGATCGCCGATTTCGCACACCTCCTCGACGTCTATGGCAGCGATCGGACGCGCTGGCCGGTCGAGGCCCGCGCGTGCGCAGGCCAGCTGGTCGCGCGGGACAAGGCGGCACGCCGGCTGCTGGCCGAGGCCGAGGCACTCGACAAGACCCTGGAGCGGGCGCCACTACCCTCGCTTGCGGCGGAGGCGGCGCTGGCAGATCGCATCGTTGCCACGGCGCGACGCTCGCCGCGGATGGTGCCGGCCTCCAACACGACCGCTGGCGGGCCCCGTGTCCCCGGCAATGTCGTCCGACTGCCAAGCCTGCCCGCGCGCCCCCGCTGGCTGCGAACCGGCGTGGCCAGCGCCGCTGGCATGCTTGCTGCCTCGCTCGCGCTCGGCGTCTTTCTTGGCGTCTCCAATCTCACCCAAGGGGTGGTGCCGGTGCTCGAGGACATGACCGGTATTAATTTGGGCGTGCAACCCCGCGCTGTGGCGCAGGTCGATCTGCTCGATGAGGACCTGCTATGACCGACGCCGGCAGCTTTGAGGGCCGGATCGTGCGGCGGGCGCCTCGCTGGCTGCTTGTAGTTTTGTTTACCTCGCTAGCGGTCAATCTGGTGATCGTGGGCTCGGTGGTCGGTGCGGTGTGGCGCCATCGTGGGCCGCCGGCCTGGTCCGGTGTCGTCATCCCCAACCTGCTCGGCTATGCCAGCACGTTTGCGCCGGACCGGCGCAAGCAGATCTGGGAGCTGACCCGCGATGAGCGCAGTCGGATGCGTCCGTTCCGACGAGAGGTGCGCGCGGCGCGCGAGGAGACGACCAAGGCTCTGGCCGCCGAACCGTTCGACCGGCAACAATACCTGGCGGCGCAGAGCAAGCAGGCGGAGGCGGAAAACCGCGCCCGTGCCGCCGTGCAGGATCTTTATGTCAAGATTGCCGAAAGTCTCACGTCTGAGGAACGGCAAGCGTTCGCCAATTGGCGCGATCATCGCCGCAGCCCAATTCGCAATCTTCTCGACGAGGCCGACCATCAAGCGGGCGAAACACCTGCGCCGCGCTGAGGGGCTGGCGCAGCCAGGCTCGCCTTCTAAAGCCGTCCAGGAAACTGGATGCGGGCCGTCCAGGCTGCCTCGTCGGCAGCCAAGCTGAGCGTCGCTCCCTGCATCTCTAGCAACAGCCGAGCGAGGATGACGCGCAAAGGCGCATTCGCGGCCGCGGCGCAAGCCCGGTCTGCCCCCGTTGCTCGGATCTCGACGCTGCGCTGCCCGGCCCGGCGCCGACCCGTCACGGCAACTATGCCGTTCTCGCCCGCATACCCTGAGGCTTCCCGCAACAGATGCTCCAGCGCCTGCACGGTGGGGCGACGCTCGCACGTCAGATCACAGGTGGCGCAGGTGTTGAGGACAAGGCGAGCCTCCGCGTTGGCCGATGCCACCGCCCGCCAGGCATCGCGCACCAGCGTGGCCACGATCCGGCGCTCGCGCCTGGCACCCCGTCGGTCGGCCATCAGTGCCGTCATCGCTTCGGTCACCGACAGCGCCTCCTCTGACGACCGCAACAGCCGTCCACCGCTTTCCGAGATGTGGTGGGCGTATTGCTGATAGCGGGCGTTGCCCAGCGGCCCGTGCAACTCAAGCACCATCAGCTCCGAAAAGCCGATTACGGCATTGAGCGGCGTGCGCAACTCGTGACTGAGCTGAGCCATCAACTCGTCAAGTCCGGCGGCGGATGCCGCCAGATCTTCACCATCTCGAACCTGGCCGCCACCGGTGTCGGAGCGAGCGAGGGTCAATACCGCCACGCCTGCCCCGGTCGCTACCAGCAAGGCCAGGTGCCAATCGGGAACCTGGCTCAGCATGCCCCCGGCCGCGGCGGCGGGATGCCAGGCTGTCATGAGGAGGATGGCAAGCGCGGTGAGATAGAGCAGCGCCGCCGTCCGCGCCAAGGGCGGTGCTGCGATGGTGCCGTCGATCCAAAACGTCCGCCACGCTCGCAAGCGCCTGCACGCGCCGGCGATGGTGCGCTCCGCTGCCGTCCAGCGCATGGACGGAATCCCCCGCGGATGGGGTGACGTGCCCGGCGTCATCCCTGTCCCTCGATGCAAATTGTAGCGAAATGCTGCTGCCCGACCCGGATTCGCCAGCTGAACAAGCACAACGAATCACCATCGCACTGTGCCGTGATCCGGGACCGCTTGTCGAGAGTTGGAGCGGGCGGCGCATGAAAAATGGGCACGTGTGTCCGCGACGACTCAAAGTGCGTTCTGGCGCACCGCACGCTCGGCCCGTACGGGTCTTTGCGGGCTGTGCTTTGCAAGCGCGTGGTGCCTGCTCATTCGAGCATCTTGCCCACGATCTCCACCACGTCGGTTGATAAGGGCCGCGCTTGAGCGATGTGCTGCAGGGCCTTCTTGGCGTTGCGTCGCCGTTCCGGCTCCAGGGCTTTCCAGCTGCGGAAGGCCGACAGCAGCCGCGCCGCCACCTGCGGGTTGAACGCGTCGATCTCCAGCACTCGATCGGCCACAAACGCATAGCCGCGGCCGTCCGGGCGATTGAAGTTGACGGGATTGCCGGTTGCGAAGGCGCCGATCAGCGCCCGCACCTTGTTGGGATTCTTGATCGAGAACAGCGGGTGCTTGGTGAGCTTGACAACCGTCGCCAGTGCCGAGGGGAGGGGCGCCGTTGCCTGATAGGCAAACCAGTTGTCGATCACGAGGTGGTCCTCCTTCCAGCGCTCATAGAAGCTTGCGAAGGCCTTGGTGCGTTCCGGTGAGCGCAGCTCCGAGAGGGTGGCGAGCGCGCTTACCTCGTCCGTGGCGTTGCGGGCTTTGGCAAAATGCGCTGCCGCCCGCGCCACGTCCTCGGCGCTGCCGCGGCACGTTAGATAGCTGAGCGCGGCATTGCGCAAGGCCCGTTTCCCGGCCGGTTCGGGCGCGGGCGAATAGGCACCCTTGACCTCGTGGCGACGGTAGGTCTCAAGCAGTCTGGCATGGAGCGCACTACCGATCGCCTTACGCACGCCTTTGCGCGCATTGTGGATCGCGAGCGGGTCCACATCGCGACCGATCACGCGCGCGAGCTCGCTCTCGCTCGGCAGGAACATGAACTGGGCGCGATATCCGGGATCAAGGCCGTCATCGGCGAGCGTAACGCCGAGCGCGGCCACGAACGCGGTGGGGGTTATCGGCCTGCGGCCGGCGCGCAGGGTCTTCACCGCTTCAAGAAGCACGCGGGTGGCATAGTCCTGCGCCGCCTGCCAGCGATTGTAGAGGTCGCTGTCATTGGCCATCAGGAATTCCAGGTCTGCATCGGACAGGCCAAGTGTCAGATTGACGGGTGCCGAAAACGAGCGCAGCAGCGAGGGCACCGGCCGCGATGGCACGTCCTTGAAGCGGAACGTCTCGGTGCGTTTGGTGAGCTCGATGACACCATTTTCGAGCGGCTTGCCCGATCCCAGCGTGAGCGCAAGGTCTTGGCCGTTACCTCCGATGAGACCGAGCCGGACGGGGATGTGGAGCGGCTTCTTCTTGGCCTCTCCCGGCGTCGGCGGCAGCACTTGCGCAATGGTGAGATCGGCGCTCTTGTGGCGCGCGTCATACTTGAGCTGGCAGACTAGCTCGGGCGTGCCGGCCTGCGAGTACCAGGTCATGAATTGGCCGAGCTCGCGCCCGGTGGCGTCCTCAAAGCACTTGACGAAATCCTCCACCGTCGCCGCCTGGCCGTCGTGGCGCTCGAAGTAAAGGTCCATGCCCCTGCGGAACCCCTCCCGCCCCAACAGCGTCTGGAGCATGCGCACGACCTCGGCGCCCTTGTTGTAGACGGTGGCCGTGTAGAAGTTGTTGATCTCGATGTAACGACCGGGACGCACGGGGTGCGCAAGCGGGCCCGCATCCTCGGGGAACTGCGACGCCTTCAAGTTGCGCACGTCGCGGATGCGCTCCACGGTGGCGTCCCGCTCATCGGCGCAAAACTCCTGGTCGCGGAAGACGGTCAGGCCCTCCTTGAGGCACAGCTGGAACCAGTCACGGCAGGTGATGCGATTGCCGGTCCAGTTGTGGAAGTATTCGTGCGCGATTACCCGCTCGATCGCCGCGAAGCTTGCGTCCGTGGCGGTCTCGGGCGAGGCCAAGATCAGGGCGTCGTTGAAAACGTTGAGGCCCTTGTTTTCCATCGCCCCCATGTTGAAGTCCGATACGGCGACGATGTTGAACACCTTGAGATCGTACTCGCGCCCGAAGCGCTCCTCATCCCAGCGCATCGACCTCTTGAGAGCATCCATCGCCCAGGCGCACCGCTCCTCCTTGCCGGGCTCCACGTAGATGCGCAAGTCCACCTTGCGTCCCGACGCCGTCGTGAAGTGGGAGGCGTGGGAGGCGAGATTGCCGCCAACGAGCGCGAATAGGTAGCAGGGCTTGGGATGAGGGTCGCACCACACGGCATAATGCCGTTTGCCGCCATTGAGGGTGCCGCGTTCGAGGGGGTTGCCGTTGGCAAGCAGCACCGGCGTCTCGCTGCGATCGGCCTCGATGCGCACGCTATAGGTGGCGAGAATGTCCGGCCGATCCAGAAAATAGGTGATGCGCCGGAAGCCCTGGGCCTCGCACTGGGTGCAGTAGACGCCGCGCGACAGATAGAGCCCTGTCAGAGCCTTGTTCGCCTCCGGATTGCAGTAGGTAATGGTCTCCAGTGTGAACGGTTCCCGCGGCGGGCCGGCGATGGTGAGCCCCGCGTCGGTGCGCGAATATTCGCGCGGGCCCAACTGGCGGCCGTCCAAGCGAACAGTCTCAAGCTCGATCATCTCCCCATCGAGCCGCAGCGGTCCGGGATTGCCGGAATGGGCAGGATTGCCCTTGATCTTGAGCCTGCAGCACACTCTCGTGCGGGTTGGGTGCAGCGACACGTCGAGGTCGACGGTCTCGATCAAGTAGCTGGGTGGCCGGTAGTCCTTGAGCAGGACGGGGCGCGGCGTGTCGGTTTTCATCGCTGGCTTCCCGCGCGTTGAGGTGGATCGGCGATGGTAGATTTCCGTTCGCTATCGTTTCGTGGACCGTTCGTGGGGCCAGAGGGCATTAGCGGACCAGTAGAGCCAGTCCTAAAGCCAGTCATAAAGCAAGACGTCCGTGGCGCAAGCTTGGCTTTGCGCAGCAAGATCGGTGACCCCAAGAGCCTCTTGGCATCAGGGCTCCAGCCTAGACCTTTGCCAGCACGCCCCCGGTCAGCGGCTTGGGCACGCCGGTCGTCCCGGGGAACGTAATGGGCAGGCCTTTGCGCGAACGCACGGCCAAATACGCCCAGGCTTCCGCCTCAACCGCATCGCCATCCATGGCCGCCGCCTCCGCCGGAATGACGGCGTTCTCCACCCGCTCGGCGATCATTGCCATCAGCGTTTTGTTGCGTCGCCCACCACCCGAGATCACCCACAGCTGCGGCTGCTCGGGGAAATGCGCTCGTGCGGCGGCAATGCTAGCGGCAGTGAACGCCGTCAGGGTGGCGGCGCCATCCTCGGCAACGAGGTGGTCGACGAGTTCAAGCAAAAAGGCATTGCGATCGAGCGATTTGGGGGGCGGCGCGCCGAAATAGCCATGGCGCAAATATTGCCTGACCCGATCGTCGTGTACACGGCCGCGGGAGGCAAGCGCGCCACCTTCATCGTGGGGGCTCCCGTGGCGACGCAGCATCCAATCATCGATGAGGGCATTGCCGGGCCCTGTATCGAAGGCGATGAGCTCGCCGCCGCGACCAATCCAGGTGACGTTGGCAACGCCACCGATGTTGAGAATGGCGACCGGTCGCTCGGGCAGCTTCTGCGCCAGTGCCCGGTGATAGACCGGCGCGAGCGGCGCTCCCTCTCCACCCGCTGCCGCATCGGCAGCCCGCAAATCGTAGACGACATCGATCCCGGTGAGCCGCGCCAGCAGTGGACCGTCGCCAAGCTGCACCGTGAAAACATGCGTGTGCGTGATCGGGCTGATGGAGGGAGTATCGAGCACCGCCTTGGGGGGGGCCACGATCGTGCCTCTGATCACGGTCTTCTTGTGGAGGACTGTCTGACCGTGAAAGCCGATCACGTCGATGGCGGCGGCACTGAGCCCCTGTCGCGCAAGAAACTCCACAACGGCGTCAGCATGCTGCTCGGTGAGCTTGCGCTCGACCTCGCGCAGGCACCCCGGTCGTGCACCGCGGTCGGTGAGCAGCCGGGCCTCCGTGACAGCCTGCCCGAGAGCCTGCCTGAATTCCTGTGCATACCCGACCGTACTTGCCGGTCCCCGCTTGAGACGCGCCTCCCCGTCCGTCTCGATGAGGGCCACGTCAATGCCATCCATGGACGTACCGCTCATGAGCCCGATTGCCCGCATAGTGTTGCTCATGCTTGCGTCCTGGTTGCTTACGCGTTAAACGCGGGTTTGCCGATCAGCCTTGGCCGATGCCCGTCTTGATGAGCAAGAGGTCCGGGCCCAAGAGGTGCAGGCCAAGACGTCCAGGCCAAGACGTCCAGGCCAAGACGTCCAGGCCAAGACGTCCAGGCCAAGACGTCCAGGCCAAGACGTCCAGGCCAAGAGCTCCAGGCCAAAAGCTCCAGGCCAAAAGCTCCAGGCCAAGAGCTCCAGGCCAAGAGCCCCGGGCCAAAAGCTCCAGGCCAAGAGCTCCGGGCCAAAAGCTCCGGGCCAACAATCCAGGCCCCCCGACGGCGGTCCGCCGTTGCATGCACGAGCCACAAACAACGCCAAGAAGCAGTTCATCTCGGGTTGGCCGTTGACCCCGCGACCGCATCGCCGGCTCCCAAAAAGTTCAGCCCGCGCGATCGGGGCCCGCGAGATTGATGGCACGCCAACCCTAGCATATCCGCGACCGCGCCCGAAGAAGAGCGTGGGCAAGGAGGCAAAAAAGCATTGCCCGGCTTGCCCACGGTGGCACTCCCGTGCTCATTGCCGGCCGGTCGGGGCCTCAGCCTTGCAGCGGCCACGTTCCGGCGGCTCGATCAGCTCACCACCGGGTCGTAGCGCCTTCAGGCCCCACCCTGCTGCGCTTGGCGAAGGTGGGTCAGACGCGCGATATTCGCGCGGCGCAGATTGCCCACGCAGCTTTGCGCTTGCGCGACCAACTCGAGAGCATCGGGCCCTCACCCGATGAACCGGTCCACGGCTATGGCAAAATTCAGATCCGACTTCCTCAACATCCTGGACGAGCGGGGTTTCATTCACCAGTGCTCGGACTTCGACGGGCTCGATGCACTGGCCAGCGCTGGCAAGGCGGTTGGCTACATCGGCTTTGATTGTACGGCCCCGTCGTTCCATGTCGGCAACATGATCGTGCTCATGATGCTGTATTGGCTGCAGCAGACCGGCAACAAGCCGCTCGTCCTGATGGGCGGTGGCACCACCCGGGTCGGTGACCCCTCTGGCAAGGACGAGGCGCGCAAAATTCTGCCGATCGAACAGATCGAGGCCAACAAGGCCAGCATGCAGAAGGCGTGCGCCAAGCTCATGCAATTCGGGTCACACCCGACCGACGCGGTCATGCTCGACAATGCCGAATGGCTGACCAAGCTCAATTACATCGAGATGCTGCGCGACGTCGGGCGCCACTTCTCGGTCAATCGCATGCTCACGCTCGATTCGGTGCAGAGCCGGCTCGAGCGCGACCACGAGATGAGCTTCATCGAATTCAATTATCAGGTCCTACAAGCCTACGATTTCGTGGTGCTGGCCAGGACGCAGGATTGCAACCTCCAGATGGGTGCCTCCGATCAATGGGGCAACATCGTCACCGGGATCGATCTTGGCCGCCGCATGGGGACGCACCAGCTTTACGCGCTGACCACGCCGCTGCTAACCACCACGTCGGGCGCCAAAATGGGCAAGAGCGTCGCCGGCGCTGTGTGGCTCAACGAGGACATGCTGAGTGCCTACGACTTCTGGCAGTACTGGCGCAATGTCGAGGATGGCGATGTCGGCCGGTTCCTGAAGCTGTTCACGACCTTGCCGATGGAGGAGATCGGCAAGCTTTCTGCCCTGCGGGGTGCCGAGATCAACGTCGCCAAGAAGGTGCTGGCCAATGCGGTCACGGCGATGTTGCACGGCCGCGACCAGGCCGAGGCGGCGGCGCGCACCGCGCAACAGACCTTTGAGCAGGGCACGCTGGCCCAGGGTCTTCCCACCATCGAGATACCGGAGGCTCAGTTGGCATCGGGTCTCGGCGTGCTCACGGCGTTCGTCACGGCGGGCCTTGCCAAGTCCAATGGTGAGGCGCGGCGGCAAATTGCCGGCGGCGGCTTGCGCGTCAACGATCGCGTCGTCCCGGATGAGACCGCCAAGCTCACGCCCGCCGACGTGTGCGACGGCGTCATCAAGCTTTCGCTCGGTCGAAAGCGCCACGTCCTGCTGAAGCCCAAACCATGAGGCGTGCTGCGATCCGTGCAGGATAACACCGCCGTCGACGTCACGCGCGGCTGACGCGGCGGCTCGCCATCAGGTCTCAAAGCCGTCCCTGGAACACGATTGCGTGTTGTCGGGTTGAGGCGGCACAGGTCGTCCCGATATCGTCCTCATGCCAGCCACAAAGCGCAAACTGCGCACACGCACCGACGCGGAATTGCTCGCCCAGGGCGGGCGCACCCCGCGCGTTGCGAGGGCCGCTGCCCTTGACGCCCGGCTTGATCTGGCCCTCATGGCAACGTTTCCCGCAAGCGATCCCATCGCGATCGGTCGCAGCACCGCCACGGAACCACCCTCCCGGCCCGTTGAGCGGCGTGCTGCGGCGATCGACGCGGAGGTCATCGAAGAGGTGCGCTGGCAGCCGCCGCGGGCGTCCGAGAGCTAGCCTTCGGTCGCGTGCAGGGGCAGTCATCGCAAGGGCGTGCTGTCCGTTCGTGCCCCTGCTGGCCTGCCCCTTCTGGCTCGCCCGTGCTCGCCTCGCCGGGGCTGGCTCCCCGTGCCACTCAGATGTCCAGGTCCTTGGCGAACGCGGCCCGCTCCTGGATGAAGCGGAAGCGCGCCTCGGGCTTGGAGCCCATCAGCGCGCTGACGGCATCGCTGACCTCCGCGCGTTCGTCGGCAATCTCCACCTGCAGCAACGTGCGCTTCGAGGGGTCCATGGTCGTTTCCTTGAGCTGGCTCGCGTTCATTTCTCCCAGGCCCTTGAACCGGTTGACCTCCACCTTGGCATTGGTGGGAAATTCGCGCTTGATGAGGTCGTCTTTGTGCTTGTCATTGCGCGCGTAGACCGACTTGGGTCCGTGGGTGAGCTTGTAGAGCGGGGGCATGGCTAGGAAGAGATGGCCCTGCTCGATCAGCTCCGGCATCTCCTGGAAGAAGAAGGTGATGAGCAGCGAGGCGATGTGCGCTCCGTCCACATCCGCGTCCGTCATGATGATCACGCGCTCGTAGCGCAAATCCTCATCACGGTAGCGCGTGCCGGTGCCGACCCCGAGCGCCTGAACCAAATCCGACAGCAGCTGGTTCTGTGAAAGCTTTTGCGAGGAGGCGTTGGCAACGTTGAGGATCTTGCCGCGCAGGGGCAGCACCGCCTGTCGCTCGCGGTCGCGCGCTTGCTTGGCCGAGCCGCCCGCCGAGTCGCCCTCGACGATGAAGATTTCCGTCCCCTGCTTGGAGTTGAGACTGCAGTCGGCAAGCTTGCCGGGAAGCCGCAATTTGCGCGTGGCGTTTTGCCGTCCAACTTCCTTCTCACGCTTTCTCTTGAGACGCTCCTCGGCCTGATCGATGGCCCAATCGAGCAACTTGTTGGCCTGCTGCGGGCTGTCGACCAGCCAGTGGTCGAAGGCGTCGCGGACCGCGCCTTCGACGATGCGCGAGGCCTCCTGGCTGGCAAGCTTGTCCTTGGTCTGGCCCTGGAATTCGGGCTCGCGAATGAAGACTGAGAGCATGGCCGCGGCCGTGCCCAACACATCGTCGGCCGTGATATTGGCCGCACGCTTATTGGCCACGCGTTCGCCGAAGTCGCGCAGCGCTTTGCCAAGCGCCGAACGCAAGCCGTTCTCGTGCGTGCCTCCCTCCGCTGTTGGGATCGTGTTGCAGTAGGAATTGAGAAAGCCATCCTCGTCCGCGACCCAGCACACCGCCCACTCCACGGAGCCGTGGCCGCCCGACTTCTCGACGCGGCCGGCGAAAATGTCCTTGGTGATGCGTGTCTGGCCTTCGATGGTGGCTTCCAGGTACTCCTTCAACCCGCCCGGGAAATGGAACGTTGCTTGCGCCGGCGTGTCGTCGCTGATCAAGCTCTTGTCGCACAGCCAGCGGATCTCCACACCGCCGAATAGGTAAGCCTTGGATCGCGCCATCCGGAAAAGACGCGCTGGCCGGAAGGTGGCGCCCTTGCCGAAGATCTTTTCGTCAGGCTTGAAGCGTACTTTCGTCCCGCGGCGGTTCTTGATCGCACCAAGGCCCTTGAGTTTGCCCAAGGGCACCCCGCGAGCGAATTGCATGGCATAAAGTTGCTGGCCGCGCGCCACCTCCACTTCCAGCTTCTCGGAAAGCGCGTTCACCACCGACACGCCGACGCCGTGCAGGCCGCCGGAGGTGTTGTACACCTTGCTGTCGAACTTGCCGCCCGAATGCAGTGTGGTCATGATGATTTCGAGGGCGGATTTGTTCTTAAATTTCGGGTGCGGATCGATGGGAATGCCGCGGCCATTGTCGGTGACGGAGAGGAAGCCGTCCTCCTCCAAGCACACCTCGATCCAGGTGGCGTGGCCGGCCACCGCCTCGTCCATGCTGTTGTCGATCACCTCGGCAAACAGGTGATGCAGGGCCTTCTCGTCCGTGCCTCCAACGTACATGCCGGGGCGACGGCGGACGGGCTCCAGGCCTTCCAGGACTTCAATGTCGGCGGCGGTGTAGCTCTCGGAGGTGTCGCCCGATTTGCGCGCCGCACGCGCCGTCTTCTCCTTCGTATCAGCCTTCATGTTTTGCGCAGTTTCTTCGTTCGCATCTGCTTTCGTCGGCTCCTCGCCTTGGGCTCGCGCCGCCTGCTGGACCATCTCCAGCTTGGTGATCGGCTCGGCAGGCTGGCGCCCGTCGGAGCCGCCGGACTTGCCAAAGAGGTCGCGCAAAGCGCCCAGACGGAAGGCTGGCATGCGATTCTACCCGTTGCTGGCGCATTTTTGGCCGTTCAGAACGACGCCACACACGGGGGAGCCGCGGCGCTTGGCGAATCCCTCAAACCCAGGCCGGCTCACGTCGCACGCGCGGCTCAAGATGGCAAGGGCGGCATGGCAGCAGGCGGCTTCCCTTTTGAGCCGCGATGCCTATGTTGCGGCCATGGCATCGCTGGAGACCCCACGCGCCGCCGGCGCCTCGGCGCCGGCGCAAGGCGGCTTTTGGCCCGCCGAGCTGGGCCAGACCGTGCGTCTGGCCCTGCCGATGGCGCTGACCCAGCTCGGCCAGATCCTGATGATGACGACCGATCTGGTGCTGATTGGGCGCCTCGGGGATGAGGCGCTCGCCGCGGCCGCGTTGGCGCACACGGTGTTGTTTGCTGCCTTCACCCTGGGCATGGGGGTCGTCTCGGCCGTGGCGCCGCTGGCCGCCCAAGCCTTTGGCGCCCGCCGGCCACGCATGGTGCGGCGGGCCCTGCGCGTCGGCTTGTGGGCGACGGCCATCCTGGGCGTGCCGATGACGCTCCTGCAATTCCGCGGCGAGGACATCCTGGTGGCTCTAGGCCAAAATCCCCATTCGGCGGCGCTTGCGGGCCGCTATCTCGCCGGCATGGCTTGGGCCATCATCCCGGCCTGGGCCTTTATTGCCTTGCGCAACTTCATGGGGGCGGTGAACCGGCCGGAGCCGGCGCTGTGGATCACGCTTGCCGCCATTCCCGCCAATGCGGCGCTAGCCTGGCTCCTCATCTATGGTGCATTCGGCGTGCCGGGACTAGACCTCTTCGGCGCCGGGCTCGCCACGGCGTTGATTGACGCCGGCATGTGCATTGCAGCGATTGGCATTGCCTGTACGCGCCGGCCGTTCAGGAAATATCGGGTGCTGGGTCGCCTTTGGCGCCCCGATTGGCCGCTGCTGGCCAAGCTCGTGATCGTGGGCTTGCCGATCTCGGGGGCGCTGCTGTTGGAGTTCGGGCTCTTTGCCGCGGCGGCGTTGCTGATGGGCCGCATCTCCACGAGCGCCGTCGCCGCCCATCAGATCGCCCTTCAGGTCGCGGCCCTCCTCTACATGGTGCCGCTAGGGATCGCCCAGGCCGCCACGGTGCGGGTCGGCCAAGCCGCCGGACGACGCGACCCCAGCGGCACGCGCCGCGCCGGTTTTATCGCCATCGCCGTTGCCGCCGGCTTCATGGCCGCCATGACGCTGATCGTCGCGGCAACCCGGCGCGCTATCCCTGAGCTCTTTCTGGGTGCCAACGAACCCCAGTCGGCCGCGACAATGGAGCTCGCGGCCACCCTGCTGGCGTTCGGAGCAAGCTTCTTCATTTGGGATGGCGTGCAGGCGGCCACCGGCGGCGCGTTGCGTGGCCTCAACGACACGCGGGTGCCGCTCCTCACGGCGGCGTTGAGCTACTGGATCGTTGGCTTCGTCAGCTGTGTGTGGCTTGGCTTCGAAATGGACCTCGGTGCCGCCGGCGTGTGGATCGGCCTGTCGCTGGGCACTGCCGTCTATGCCGCGTTGCTGGTGTGGCGCTTCAACGCACTCACGGCACGGAATTACTTGCCGGCAGTGCCAGCGCTCGCCTGAGGCTCGCCGCGCTCAAGGCGGCCACGCCAGATCCTCCACGCTCGACACCTCACCTCGCCGCCCCCATCACCCTCGCCCGCGGCACGCATGGCGTTTTGCTGCGGGAGGCTTGGCCCTTCCTTCGCGCTCGAGGTTATGCTAGCGATAAAGTGCTAGCACAACTCTGGATGGCTGAGATGAAGGTATGGAGTATCGTCAGCCAAAAGGGCGGCAGCGGAAAAACCACACTCGCCCTGCAATTGGCGATCGCGGCCGCCCGAAGCCGCAAGGTGCTGGTGATCGATCTCGATCCGCAGCAATCGGCCGAGCGCTGGCACGCCATTCGGCAGCGTGCCACCGGCAGCAAGGACGATCCCAGCGTCGCCGCTGGTCCCTACCAGAAGCTTGCCGACATGCTGAAGACGGCAGGCAGGCTCGGTGCCGAACTGGTGTTGATCGATACCCCTCCCAAGCTTGATAAGGCGATCATTCCCGCGGTTAAGGCGGCCAGCACAGTATTGGTGCCTTTGAAGAGCACCATTCTCGATTTGCAGGCGCTAGAGGACTCGCTCGACCTCATCAATCTGGCCAAGGCGCGTCAGCGGGCAATTGTCGTTCTCAATGCGGTGCCGGCCGGCCGGCACAAGGAGACCGCGATCAAGGACAGCCTTCGCGCCGCGAGCCGCCTCAAGCTGGAAGTGCTGCCCGAGCAACTGAGCGATCTGCCGGCGCTCGCGCTCGGTCTAAAGACCGGCCGCGGTGTGACGGAGACGGAGAGACATGGCACGGCAGCGAAAGAGGTTACCGCGCTCTTCGAGGCCCTCTGGGCGCGCGACAACGGCGAAGCCGACGGAGAATAATGTGGAGCCTGCGGTGCCTTCCATGACCGATGCCATCAAAGCCTCGGCCGGTCGCCTGACCCCGAACCTGGCCCCAAACTTAGCTCGACGGCCGCCGCAGCGGTCAGGGCGGTCCATGACGCAGTCGGTGAAGAACGTGGCCAGCCGCGAGCGCAAGCCCCCGGCCACGAGATCGGGCCGGAAGGGCATCGTCGTCTACTTCGATCAGCCGGTAGCAGCCGCCATCCGCCGCCTGGCCTCCGAGTACGATGCCACCAACCAGGAGCTCGGAGAGATGGCCTTCAAGTTCTTGTTTGAGAAGTTTGGCGAGGTTTGGCCGGCTTAGCTCGCCGCGTCGGTGAGACCCGGCGCTCCTCCTCACGGATGAGGCATGGGCAGCGAGGGCACATCGCTTACCGAGGCCGTCAGGCACGCCGCCGGTATTTCCCTGACCAAAGCGGTCAAGGATGCGGCCGGTCGAGGGCCGCTTGTGCCCGATGAGGCTCCTGCGCGCGAGCCAAGCAGGGCGCGCGCAGTGATGTGCGCGCTGACGCAGGCCCCTGGTGCGGCTCCCTCCAAATTCGCCGCCTTGACGTTGTTGCTCACGCTGTTGCTGTTCTTGACGTCGTTTGTCCTTGTCGTCCTGCCCGTTGCGCACGCGCCCGGCGGCGCTGCCGAGCGCGCCAGCGGTGGCGGTCCAGAGCACGCGCGCGTTGCCCTCGTCATCGGCAATGCCGCCTACCGCTACAGCCCACGGCTGGAAAACCCGCGCAACGACGCGACCGACATGGGTATCGTCCTCAAAAGCAAAGGCTTTCGGGTCGTTGAAGGATTTGACCTCGGCAAGGCGGCGTTCGACGCCAAGATCGGCGAGTTCACCGAGGCCCTGCGAGGGGCGGAGGTGGGACTGCTCTTCTACGCCGGCCACGGCGTGCAGGTGTCGGGTCAGAATTACCTGGTGCCGATCGACGCCAAACTGACCACCACCGCGGCACTCGACACGGAGATGGTGCGGCTCGACCTGCTGCATCGAACTATGGAGCGAGCGGCGCGCACCAGCATCCTCTTCTTCGATGCCTGCCG
This sequence comes from Hyphomicrobiaceae bacterium, assembly GCA_036558085.1. Taxonomy (GTDB): domain Bacteria; phylum Pseudomonadota; class Alphaproteobacteria; order Rhizobiales; family Hyphomicrobiaceae; genus AWTP1-13. The sequence goes on along the minus strand of DATBGH010000047.1, from coordinate 76,568 downwards.
GGACAATCCGCTGGCGCGCACCCTGGCTCGCTCCATGGGTTCGCAGTCCCCCGAGGTTGGCCAGGGACTTGCCGCGATCGAAAGCGGCGCAGGCACCTTGATCAGCTTTTCGACCCAGCCTGGCAACGTCGCCCTCGATGGCAAGGGCCGCAATTCACCGTTTTCGGGCGCGCTCATCAGGCAGCTCTCGACGTCCAACGAGGATCTCAACTGGATCCTGATCGCCGTGCGCAACGACGTCATGCGGCAAACCGATCAAAGGCAGGTGCCCTGGGAGCATTCAGCGCTCACGCGACGCTTCTATTTCAGCGCCGACGGCCAGCCAACGGTTTCCTCGCGCGTTGCCCTGCGAAGAGCGGTCGAAGCTGCCACGCTTTGGAGCGCGATCAAGGACACCTCCAGCCTTGCCCTCGTCGATGGCTTCGCGGCGCGCTATGGCGAGACGGTATTTGCCGAACTGGCGCGGGCGCGAGCCGAGCAGCTGCGAGGCACGCGCCCCCAGCCAGAGCTCGCTGCCTCGCAAGCCGAGCCAGCGTTCGCAGTCGCGCCATGAGCGTGCTTGGCTGCTGTGCCGCCCGTTCATGGGATGCACCGTTCCGAGGCGCTGGCTCATCGGTGTTACAAGTATGGCTTGCGCCCCCATGCGGGCCAAGGCTCACCAAACGCCTCGCTGCGGCGCACCCCAGGTCTGCGGGCCAGCGCCGCAATCTGCTAGGATGGGTCATGCGATCAGTCGATCCCCGTTGAGGTTGAGATATGCGCCAGGTCGGGGAAGTGCGTGCCGTTCTTGCCGCGCAGGAGAGCCCGGCGCCGGCGCGCGGCGAGATCGCCGCCTTGTTCTTGGCGGACGAAGCGGAGCTCATCTCGACCCTGCGAGGAAACGCCGCCGCCGCTCCCGGCGAGCGGCGGGCCGTCGCCGAGCTTGCCGCGCAGCTGGTGCGAGCGGCGCGCGCCTCCCGCCACGAGCACGGCGGCGTCGATGCCTTCATGCACGAGTATGGCCTCACCTCCGAGGAGGGGGTCATCTTGATGTGCCTCGCGGAGGCACTGCTGCGCATTCCCGACAAGGATACGGCCGACGCTCTGATCACCGAGAAGATGGGCGAGGGACAATGGGAGAAGCACCTCGGCGCCTCCGACAGCCTGTTCGTCAACGCCTCGACGTTCGGGCTGATGCTTACAGGCCGGCTCGTGCGGTTGGCTGGGGATCGGGGCGCCGGGCCCACCGGCATCCTGAAGCGGCTCGTTGCCCGCTCGGGCGAGCCCTTCATTCGCCAGGCACTGCGCCAGGCCATGAAGATCCTGGGGGACAACTTCGTGCTCGGCCGGACCATCAAGGAGGCGCTGTCCCGCGCTGTCCCCTACGAGGCGCGCGGTTACCGGTTCTCTTATGACATGTTGGGTGAGCGGGCCAAGACGGCCGCCGACGCGGAGCGTTATTTTCGCCGCTACATGGCAGCCATTGCCGCAATCGGTGCGGCCAAGGGGCCGCCGCCCCGCGACGGCGACAGCCTGATGGCGCGCCCCGGTGTGTCGGTGAAGCTTTCCGCCATCCATCCCCGCTTCGAGCCGGGCAAGGAGGTCCGCCTTCGCCACGAGCTGCTGCCGCGGCTCGTCGACCTCGCAGCGGCGGCTCGCGAGCAGGGACTGAGCCTCACCATCGATGCGGAGGAGCAGGACCGGCTCGATCTCACGCTCGGCCTATTCGCCGACGCCTTCTGCGATCCCGTGCTCGACGGCTGGCCTGGGCTCGGTCTGGCGGTGCAAGCCTACGGTAAGCGCGCCGTGCCCCTGCTGGCGTGGCTGCGAGGCCTAGCACACCAACGGGGCAAGTCCATTCCGGTGCGGTTGGTCAAGGGCGCTTATTGGGACAGCGAAATCAAGTGGGCACAGGAGCGCGGGATCGCCGACTACCCCGTGTTCACGCGCAAGGGCCACACGGATGTGTCCTATTTGGCGTGCATGCGTGAGCTATTGGCTGACCGGGCCGCATTTTTTCCGCAGTTTGCCACCCATAACGCGCACACCATCGCCGCCGTCTATACGGCGGCTGCGGGCCGCCCGTTTGAGTTTCAGCGCCTGCATGGGATGGGTGAGGCGCTTTACAGCGAGGTGGTGGGGAGTGCCAAGCTCAGCGTACCTTGTCGCGTCTACGCCCCCGTCGGCCCGCACGAAGATCTCGTCTCCTACCTGGTGCGCCGGCTGCTCGAAAATGGCGCCAACACCTCCTTCGTCAACCGCCTCGCGGATGAGGCAGCGCCGATCGAGGACATCATTCGCGATCCCCTCGCAAGTCTGACGCCCGCACGCGAATTGGCTCTTGCACGCTTGCCCCGCCCCCCCGAAATCTATGGCCCCGAGCGGCGCAACAGTGCGGGAGTGGCCCTGAGCGAGCCCTCCGTGCGCGGCGAACTCATCAAGAAGGTCATAGGAGAACTGGAGCGCTTCTACGCGGCCGCGCCCGTCGTCGGCGGTCGGGTGTTGACGGGGCCCGATGCCGTCGACCTCGTCTTCAGCCCCCACGACCGGCAACACCGCGTGGGTACCGTGCGCACCGCCGACGGGACGGCCATCGAGGCGGCGATAGCCGGCGCGTGCGCCGCAGCGGCCGCTTGGGACCGGCTTGGCGGCGCGGCTCGCGCACACGTCCTCGATCGTGCCGCCGAGCTCTTTGAGCGCGACCGCGCTCGGCTTATCGCCGTCATGGTGCGCGAGGCCGGCAAGACATTGGAGAACGCCCTGGGCGACGTGCGTGAGGCGGTCGACTTCTTGCGCTACTACGCCGCCGAAGCGCGCCGCCTGTTCGATGCGCCCACGCCGCTCGGGGGACCCACCGGCGAGACCAACCTCCTTACCCTCAGGGGGCGTGGACCCTTCGCCTGCATCAGCCCCTGGAACTTTCCTTTAGCCATCTTCACCGGTCAGGTGGCGGCGGCCCTCGCTGCCGGCAATCCGGTGCTGGCCAAGCCCGCCGAGCAGACACCCATCACGGCCTTTCTCGCCATTGAGCTGCTGCATCAGGCGGGCGTGCCGGCCGGGGTGCTGCACCTGCTGCCGGGCGCCGGCGCGGTCGGTGCTGCCCTTGTCAAGGATCCGCGCGTTATGGGCGTGGCGTTCACCGGTTCGAACGAAACCGGCTGGGCAATCCAGCGTGCGCTGGCCGATCGGCGTGGCGCCATCCTTCCCTTCATTGCAGAGACCGGTGGCCTCAACGCCATGATCGCCGATTCGAGCGCGCTGCCGGAGCAGGTGATCCGCGATGTGGTGCGGTCCGCCTTCGATTCCGCCGGTCAACGGTGCTCGGCGGCGCGCCTGTTCTTCGTGCAAGAGGACGTGGCCGACGGCATGAACGAAATGCTGGTCGGCGCGGTCGAGGCGCTCGACCTGGGTGACCCGCTCGACTACGCCACTGACGTGGGCCCCGTCATCGACAAAGAGGCGATGGAAAAGCTCAACGCCCACAAGGAGCGCATGCGCAAGGTGGCCGTGGAGCTGGTGAACTTGACGCTGCCTGAGGCCTTGAGCGTGGGCACCTACGTCACCCCCGCCGTCTACGCCCTCGACGGCGCGGAGGTTCTGAAGGAAGAGGTGTTCGGCCCCATCCTGCACGTCGTCCGTTTCCAGGGGGGGCACCTCGATCGCGTCATCGATGCCATCAATGCCAGCGGCTATGGGTTGACCCTTGGTCTGCACAGCCGCATTGCCAGCGTCGCCGATTTTGTGGCCGAGCGGGCGCGCGTCGGCAATCTCTACGTCAACCGCAACCAGATCGGCGCTGTGGTTGGCGTCCAGCCCTTTGGCGGCGAGGGCCTCTCGGGCACGGGTCCAAAGGCCGGCGGACCCAACTATCTGGCCCGGTTCGCCACCGAGCGCGTGCGCACCACCGATGTCACAGCTACCGGCGGCAATGTCGGATTGTTGGAGCTGGGCGAGGGGTAGGTCGCCCCCGCAGGCAACCCCCCCGGCAACCCCCGCACCGGATCGCGACGGGCCGCATCGGCATGGACGTGCTAGCGTGGGAAATGTCGAAAAGACGCTGCCGACCGATTGCCGCCCTGCAGGCGAGACGCCATCTTGCCAGTGCGGGCCTGAAGGCGTCTCATCTCGCGTCTGAGCGTTTTAGACGCGGGCGGCCCGGGTTGGGTTCGACAAGGCGCCCTCGGACCCATGCGCGGGGCTGACTTTGGGTGGCCGGCTTTGGCGGGCCAACCGGGGGCATGGATAATTCTGGGCCGATTGGTGTTGCCATGAGTGACGGCAAAAAAGTGGAAACGGACACTCGGGCAGCGGGAACACCGCAAGTCAACGCCTCTGTGTCACCTCCCAGCACGGCGCGTCAGGCGCCACCCGACCGCACTGTGAGGGATCGCGAGGTGGCCGATTTCGTGCGGCGAGTGAAGGAGCTCGGCCCGCGCACGGCCGCCGGGCGCGGCAGGCTGATCTTCGCCATGGATGCCACCATGAGCCGGCAGCCCACCTGGGACATGGCGCTCGCACTGCAGGCCGACATGTTTAAGGCGGTCAAGGCGGTCGGCGGGCTGGATGTGCAACTCGTCTACTTCCGCGGCACCGCCGAGTGCCGGGCCTCCAAGTGGGTGATGGATCCCGATGCGCTCGCCGCGCTCATGGCCGGGGTTTCTTGTGCCGGTGGCTACACGCAAATTCGCAAGGTGCTGGGCCACGCGCGCAGCGAGGCGGCCAAGCGGCCGGTAAGTGCTCTCGTCTATGTCGGCGACTGCATGGAGGAGGAAATCGACGATCTGTGCGGCCGCGCCGGTGAGCTGGCCCTGCTGGGCGTGCCGGTGTTCTTGTTTCAGGAGGGGGCGGATGCGCGTGCGGCGGCCGCCTTCCGCGAGATCGCGCGGCTCACCAAGGGCGCCTATTGCCGTTTCGATGCGGGATCGGCAGGACAGCTGCGCGAGCTCCTTTCGGCCGTGGCCGTCTATGCCGCCGGCGGGCGGCAGGCGCTCGAGGCGCTGTCCGGGCGCGGCGCACGCGCGCTGCTGCAACAGCTCAAATAGAGAGGCGTCGGCGGGCTCTTATGCAATACCTCCTGCTGGGCATGGCCGCGCTGTTGCTTTTTCTGCTGGCGGCCCGCGCCTACACCATGGCCAACCCGCATGTGCTGGCGCGCCAGTTGCGCATCGGCGCCGGGGTCGCCGCGCTGGCAGGCGCGGGCGTTCTTGTTTTGCGCGGTCTGGTTGGCTTCGCCATTTCGTTGGCCACGCTGGGCGCGTGGCTGTTGTGGGGCCATGGCGGTGTTGCGGGCTTTCCCGGACGCACCCAGAAGGCATCCGGCCAGACCTCGCGTGTGACGACCGAGCACTTGGAGGTGGAGCTCGACCACGACAGCGGCGATATCCACGGTCGCGTTCTCAAGGGTGTCTTCGCCGGCCGCCGCCTTGAGGACCTAACACCCGTCGAGCTTGCGCACTTGTGGCAGGATTGCCGATTTAGCGACCCCCAGTCGGCGCAGATCGTTGCGGCTTATCTCGACCGTTTGCATCCGACCTGGCGCGAGGACATGGCGCGGCAAGGCGGCCAATCCACGGCCGCGGAGGGGCCCATGACGCGCGAGCAGGCGCTCGAAATCCTCGGGCTTGCGCCGGGCGCCAGCGAGGACGACATTCGCCGCGCGCACCGCGAGCTCATGATGAAGCTGCATCCCGACCACGGTGGGTCAACGTATCTCGCCGCCAAGATCAACGAAGCCAAGGACGTCCTGTTGAGAAAGTAGGTGCGGCGTTCGCCGCGCGCACCCCGCCCGCAACCGCGTCAGCGCAATTTGTTCGCTGCGCATCGCGGTGCCGGTCGCATCCGGGCTCCACGCCGGCACCTGCAACTGCTGCGATGATCCAACGCGATGGCCTAGTCGTCCTTGCGACGGGGAACGCTTGGGACCGTGCCGCTGGGCCTCGGCCGATCCTTTCTGGCGTCGCGCGGGCCAGCCAGCGCCTTGCGTGGGGTCGCATCCACCAGCGCGGCGCTATCCTCCTCCTCGCCGTCCTCGTCCTCGTCCTCGCCCTTGGCCTTCTTCGGCTTGGGCTCGGCCGGGATGTACTCGAAGGCGAGCTTGCGCTCGCTCCCCTCGCCCTCCACCAGCACGCGCACCGTGCCGCCGTGCAGCAGCTTGCCGAACAGGAGCTCATCGGCGAGCGGCTTCTTGATATGCTCTTGAATGACACGCCCCAGCGGCCGAGCGCCGAACTTTTCGTCGTAGCCCGTTTCGGCCAGCCACTTGGTCGCCTCTTCCGAGAGCTCGATGGTGACGCCACGATCGGCCAGCTGCGCCTCCAGCTGGAAAACGAACTTCTCGACGACCTTCATGATAATCTCGGGCGGCAGGCCGGCGAACGTGATCACCGCGTCGAGGCGGTTGCGGAACTCCGGCGTGAACATGCGGTTGATGGCCTCGGTGTCGTCGCCCTCGCGCTTGACGCGGCTGAAGCCCATCGGGGCCTTGGCCAGATCGGAGGCGCCTGCGTTGGTGGTCATGATCAACACCACGTTGCGGAAGTCGACCGACTTGCCGTTGTGATCGGTCAATTTGCCGTGGTCCATCACCTGCAGCAGGATATTGAAGAGATCCGGGTGCGCCTTCTCGATCTCGTCGAGCAGCAGCACGCAGTGGGGATGCTGATCGACGCCGTCGGTTAGCAGCCCACCCTGATCAAAGCCGACATAGCCCGGCGGTGCGCCGATGAGGCGCGAGACGGTGTGCTTTTCCATGTATTCGGACATGTCAAAGCGAAGGAGCTCGACGCCCATCAGTGCAGCGAGCTGCTTGGCCACCTCGGTTTTGCCCACGCCCGTGGGCCCAGAGAACAGGTAGCAGCCAATGGGCTTCTCCGGCTCGCGCAGGCCCGCGCGCGACAGCTTGATGGAGCTTGCCAACGCCTCGATGGCCTTGTCCTGCCCGAACACCAGACGCTTCAAGTCCTTGTTGATGTTGGCCAGCACTTCCGCGTCCGACTTGGTGACGGTCTTCGGCGGAATGCGCGCCATGGTGGCGACAGTGGCCTCGACCTCCTTCACCGTGATCTTTTTCTTGCGCTTGGGCTCCGGCACCAGCATCTGCGAGGCGCCGGTCTCGTCGATGACGTCGATCGCCTTGTCGGGCAGCTTGCGATCGTGAATGTACTTGGCCGACAGCTCCACCGCCGCCTTGACGGCATCGTTGGTGTACTTGAGCTTGTGATACTCCTCAAAGTAAGGCTTGAGGCCCTTCAGGATCTCGATTGAATCCTCAACCGTCGGCTCTTTGATGTCGATTTTCTGGAAGCGGCGCACGAGCGCGCGGTCCTTCTCGAAGTGCTGGCGGTACTCCTTGTAGGTGGTCGAGCCGATGCAGCGCACGGTTCCCGACTGCAGCGCCGGCTTCAATAGGTTGGAGGCGTCCATGGCTCCGCCGGACGTGGCGCCGGCGCCGATGACGGTGTGGATCTCATCGATGAAGAGGATCGCGCCTGGATAGTTCTCGATCTCCTTCATGACGGCCTTGAGCCGCTCCTCAAAATCGCCGCGGTAGCGCGTGCCGGCAAGCAGTGTGCCCATGTCGAGCGCAAAGATGGTCGAATCGCGCAAGACCTCTGGCACGTCGCCCAGCACGATCTTGCGCGCGAGGCCCTCGGCGATTGCCGTCTTGCCGACCCCGGGGTCGCCAACGAACAACGGATTGTTCTTCTGCCGACGACACAACACCTGGATGGTGCGCAACACCTCTGGCTCGCGCCCGATCAGCGGATCGATGCGGCCGTTCTTGGCCTTCTTGTTGAGGTTGATGCAATAGGTGTTGAGCGCATCTTGCGGCTGCTTCTTCTCGTCGGGCTTGTCGGAGCCTCCCTCCTCGTCGACGCCGCGCACGTGCCGCGGCTCGGACATGCCAGGCCGTTTGGCGATGCCGTGGCTGATGTACTGGACCGCGTCGAACCGGGTCATCTCCTGCTCCTGCAGGAAGAAGGCAGCGTGGGTCTCGCGCTCGGCAAAGATCGCCACCAGCACGTTGGCGCCGGTAACCTCCTCACGTCCCGACGACTGCACGTGCACCACTGCGCGGTGGATCACGCGCTGGAACCCGGTGGTGGGCTGGGCTTCGGTCGAGCCCTTGACGAACAGGGCCGAGAGCTCGTTGTCGAGATACTCGGTGATGCGCGTGCGCAGCTCATCCAGATCGACCGAGCAGGCCTTCATCACCGCCGCGGCATCACGGTCATCGAGCAGAGACAGCAACAGGTGTTCAAGGGTGGCGTACTCATGATGGCGCTCGTTGGCGTATTCGAGCGCGCGGTGGAGAGCAGTTTCGAGGCTTTGCGAGAATGCGGGCACGGGCGTCTCTCACTCCTTTTCCATGGTGCATTGTAGGGGGTGCTGGTGTTGGCGCGAAAAGTCCATCACCTGCGCGACCTTGGTTTCGGCGACCTCGTAGGTGTAAACGCCGCAGATCCCCACCCCCTTTTGGTGCACATGCAGCATGATGCGGGTCGCGTCCTCCCGACTCTTGTTGAAGAACCGCTCCAGCACATGCACGACGAACTCCATGGGTGTGTAGTCGTCGTTGAGCAGCAGAACTTTGTATAGGCTAGGCTTCTTGGTCTTGGGCCGCGTCTTTGTGACGAGACCCGTCCTGCCCTCCTCGTCGCCCCGCGAGCCGTTCTTCCCGGCCATTCGCTTCAATCCCTGTGATCCTCAGTGGGTTCCGCAAGATTTGCGCCAGAGCATATGGCCCTGGCGGCCCCAACATGCAAATCGCCTCCCATTCTAGCGACAGCCGTGCGCGGCGCAAACGGCCCAGGCCGTGCAGTGCCCGATCGCGGTCGCAGCGTATCCGTGCTGCACTTGCGGGCAAAATAAAGGCCCGGGCGATGCGGATCGCCCGGGCCTTTGCCGTGGGGTTAGTGTGGCTGTGCAGGGGATGCCAGTGAGGCCGTCTTGCGGCCCCGGCCGCGCTCAGCGCGCGCCCTGCAGCGCCTTCTCGACGGGCTTATAGGCCTCCTTGGCAAGCTCAGCGTACATGCCGCCGATCTTGGACAGCTGATGCATGTAGCCGTCATAGGTTCGCTTGGCAAAGCCGCTCTGGATCTCGATGGCCTGCTCGAGGGACTTGGCCGACAGCAGTTTCTCCAAGGTTGCCGTGCTCTCCTCAAAGGACCGCTTGGTGTAGTCGGTGATCTCGGCGGCGATCGCCTGCCAACCCTTGTTCCACTCACCCATTACCTTCATGGCCGCGTCCATGTTGTGCTGGCCGAGTTTCTGAAATTCGTCGAAGTTGAGGTTCTTGAGCATCGTTGCGGGTCCTGATTGGTCCTGTGTGGGTTCTTCCGGGCCGTGTGACATTCGATCCGTCGCACGCGATCTGCGCGCTTGCTTCGCCAATATATGCAGCGCACAATAAATGTCAATGGATTTTGCTGCAATGCAACATGCGACACTTTGGGGGCATTCGGCAGCATTTGCGCGAAAATTTTAACCGATCGGTAAGCACCCCAGTTAACCCCACCGTCACCGTGCCCAGCATAGCCTGCATCCCGCTCGCAGGCCGGTCATGGGTCCGCCTGCCTCCAAGGCGCCCAAAAACGATGGTGCCTAGCGAGCAGACCTGAGGATTCTTGAGGGAGCGCAGGCGTTGGACGCAGGGGTGATGGCGACGCTGGCGTGGCAGCGGCCAAGGCGAGGCATCTCCTGGGCGGCGAGCTTGGCGCTGCTGGTGCTCGCGGCCTGGCCGTTGGTGCAGCCGGCGCACGCGGCCGGCAAGAGTGCCGTCCTGGTGGTCGATGCCAACACCGGGCGCGTGCTGCACGAAAGCGCCGCCGACGAGCCGCGCCATCCGGCCTCCCTGGCGAAGATGATGACGCTCTATCTCACGTTCGAGCGCATCGAACAGGGCCGGCTCAGCTACCAGACGAAGATCCGCATTTCGGCCAATGCGGCAGCCGCGGCCCCCACCAAGCTCGACCTGGCGGAGGGCGATGAGATCGCCCTGATCGACGCCATCAAAGCCCTCATCACCAAAAGCGCCAACGATCTGGCCGTGGCGATTGCCGAACACATTGCCGGCAGCGAGGAAAAGTTCGCCAAGCTCATGACGCAGAAGGCGCGCCAGCTCGGCATGTCCGCGACCGTCTTCCGCAATGCGTCGGGCCTGCCGGACGAGGAGCAGGTGACGACAGCCAGGGACATGGTGACCTTGGCCCTGCGCCTGCAGGACGATTTCCCCCAGCACTATCCGCTCTTTGCCACGCGCACCTTCACCTATGGCGGCGAGACGCTCTACAACCACAATACGCTGCTTGAGAACTTTGAGGGCACAGACGGCATCAAGACCGGGTATACGCGCGCCTCGGGTTTCAATCTGGTCGCATCCGTCCGGCGCGGGCGCAAGCACGTGGTGGGCGCCATCTTCGGCGGCGTGAGCGCCGGCGCCCGCAACGCGGCCATGCGCACCTTCCTCAGTTTGGGCCTGGTCAAGGCTTCCAGCGTTAAGACGCGCCAGCCGGCACGGCTGGTGGTGGCACGCAATATCGGCTCCGTGCCTGTACCACACCGCGTTGAGCACCGGGGGCGAGAACCCGCGAGCGCAGCAACGCCACCCGCTGCACCGCCGAATGAGGCCCGGCAGGGGCCGGCAATCGAAATCGCGCGGGTGCGTACCGTCCGCGTCGCGCCTGGCCCTGTCTATCCGACCACGGCCGTTCGCGTCCCGACGCCAGCGGACATGGATGACGCGGAGGGGGCCCGCGTCCGTGCGGCTGGCAGCGGTACGCCCGCGCCAGAGACGAAGTGGACCACCGCCTCGGCCGCTAATGCCCCCATCCAGGCTCCCATGCATGCGACGGCGTCCGGTCAGCAGCTGGCGCCCGCCTCAGGCAGCGTCTCGGGCCTGGGCGCCACCCCGTCGACGTTGCAGGCGCAGGTCGCCAACCTGGCCCGGGGTGCACCGCCGATCCTCACAGCGCCCCCATCGCGGGTCCCGCCGGTGGCCGCCGCGCTCGTGCCGGTCGGCGCCGGCGCCTTCCACATCCAGATCGGCGCCTATCAGAGCCTGGCCGAGGCCCAAAAGCGCCTCGCAACGGCGCGCGGGCTGGCACCGGGCTTGCTCGCCAAGCGATCGCCCGTGACCACGCAATTCAAGCAGGGGGACAAGCTCTTCTACCGCGCCCGCTTCGCCGGCTTCCAAGCCGCGGCTGCCGCCAGCGCCTGCACCGAGCTTAAACGTCTCAAGATCGACTGCCTCGTGATGAAGGCTCAGTAGCGCGGACCGGTTTGGTTCAGCGCTGCTCGCCGTCCACATGCGCGCGCCACACGCGATAGCGGCTGGTCTCGGCGGCAACGGCGACGCTGGCAAAGTGCCGAGCCAGCAGGCGCTCGAGGGGGACCCGGCGCTGCACGACGATCTGGAGGACGCCGCCGGCGAGCAAATGCGCAGGCGCCACGCCGATGAGATGATCAACGAGCGCGTGGTCCTCGGCTATTCCCTGCCGCAGGGGTGGGTTTGAGAGAATGGCATCGTAGCGTGTGGTGCCGACCTCGCCGAGGCTCGTGCCCAGAACGCAGTGCGCCGACGGCAGGTTCTGCCGCGCGGCTTCGAGCGCCACGCTGTCGCTGTCCAGCGCGTCAAGCATAATGGCGCATGATTGGCAGAGCGCCGCCGCTCCGATCAGGCCCGAGCCGCAGCCGAAATCGAGGACGCGTGCGCCCGCCCTGAGAGGAGGAAGTGCACTGGTCAACAGTGCGCTGCCCTCATCGACGCGGCCGGCGGCAAACACGCCGGGATAGAAGATCCATTGGCGCCGTTGGCCCGCGATCGTCAGGGCCACAGTTGAGCGCCAGGCCGAGAGCGGCGCGCGCAGGCCGGACTGCGCCGGGCAGTCCACGGCCAGAACGCGGCCGTGGCCACGCTGGGCAAGAGTTGCAACCGCCCCGCACAAACCTTCGAGCATGGTGGCGGCTGAGCGAATGCCTTCCTCGTTGCCGCCGTAGACCACCAGCCGCCCGGCGGGCGCGAGCACGCTGAGACAGGCATGCGCGGCCATCTCTTGCTCGTCCTTGGCCCGTGGCAGGCGCAACAGGACAACCTCGAAAGGGCCCGCCGGCGGCCAGGGCGTGGCGTTGCTGCTGCCCGCACTCAGGCGGCGGTTCCATTGCGCCACCTCGATGCCGAGCCCAGCCAGAGTGGCGGGCCTAAGATAGACCTGATTGGCCAACAGGACGCGGCCCTGCAGGCCGATGGCATCAAGGCAGCGCTCGAGCAGATCGCCCGCTGCGCGCTCAGGATCATGCCCCCAGCGGCTCATCTGCATTTGGCCGATCTTGCCGGCCGGCGGTTTCCGACACCGCACCGCTGCGCCACTTGAGTGCTGTGCGCCACCAACGCCATTGCCTTGCTGAGGCAAGATTGCCCGCGGCGCCGGATTGACGCCCACCGGTCGAGCGGGCGCCTGGCGCGCGCCTTACGCTGGGCCTGCCAACCCCGCAAGTGGGCCTGCGCGCGCCGATCGCGATGCCACAGCAGCCTTGCCGGCGGCCTTGTGCGCAGTTCACCGGCGCTAAGTGGTGATCGCCTTGCGGATCTTCTCGGCATTGGCGGCGAGCATCTCCGGTTTTTCCATCTTGCTCGCAGGCGGCCCGAGCGACACGCCCTCGAAACGCGGCAGGATGTGGAAGTGCAGATGGAACACCACCTGGCCGCCGGCGGGCTCATTGAACTGTTGCAGAGTGATGCCGGAGGCGCCAAAGGCCTTCATGGCCGCGTCCGCCACCTTCTGGACGGTGCGCATGCAGGCGGCGAGCTGGGCAGGGCTGGCGTCCAGCAGATTGCGCGCTGGTGTCTTCGGGATCACCAGCGTGTGGCCTTCGCAACGCGGCATGATATCCATGAAGGCCAAGGTGTCGGCGTCCTCATAGGCCTTCTGCGCCGGCAGCTCACCGCGCAAGATCTTGGCAAAGACGTTGTTGCTGTCATAGGCCATCGCCGCACTCCTCTGCCCCCCAACGATGGTGTTAATTGGCTGGTAACCGCATCGTCAAGTCGTCGCTCAATTTAAGCAGGCGTCAAGGTGCGCGTGGCAAGCTCTATGAAAAGTACCTAGGGAGATCGATCGTGTCGGCGTTGCAGTCGCAAGCCGCCATCGCAGGGAGGCGGCATCAACCCAAAGGCATGCTCGCCGCGCGCCGTACCGAGCGACGCGATCGGCTGGTCGCCTCGGCGCTGCTCGCAGCACTGATCATGGGTTGGGTGGCAAATTTCATCAGTGTCAAGCAGTTGTCGCTGGGGCTCGGCGATCTGTTGGCGCACGCGCTGACGCGTCAGGCTTGATCGGACGACACCTTTCGGAACGGCGCGTACTCGCTGAGCTGGGCGCCTGCGGCCTCCACATAGGCGCGCTCGCGCACGAGGTAGTCGGCAATCGCCCGGCGCAAGGCCGGGTCGGCGATGAAGTGCACCGAATAGGTCGTGGTGGGCAGGTAACCGCGAGCCAGCTTGTGTTCGCCTTGGGCGCCCGCTTCCACGCGCGCGATCTTGTGGGCGATGGCGAACTCGATGGCTTGGTAATAGCAGAGCTCGAAGTGCAGGCATGGGTGATGTTCGATCGCACCCCAGTAGCGGCCGAACAGACAGTCGCCGCCGATCATGTGCAGTGACCCGGCGATCGGCCGCTTGCCGCGCATGGCCAGCATCAAAAGGCAGCTCTCCTCCAACGCGGCGCCGATGAGGGAGAAGGCCTTGCGATTGAGGTAGGGCCGCCCCCACTTGCGCGAGCCGGTCTCCATGTAAAAGGCAAAGAACGCGTCCCAATGTGCTTCCTTGATGTCGCGGCCGCGCACCCATTCGATGTTGAGACCCGTCTCGACCGCTTCGGCGCGTTCCTTGCGTACCGCCTTGCGCTTGCGCGAGGCGAGCGAGGCTAGAAAGTCCTCGAATGTGCTGTAGTTGGCGTTGTGCCAGTGGAATTGCTGGTCTGTGCGCCGCAAAAAGCCGCGCCTGCCCAACCGCTCCCATTCCCCTTCGCTGGCGAAGGTGATGTGTAGCCCCGAAAGGTTGTTGCCTTGGACGAGCTTGACAGCTGCCTCGGCGAGCAGCGCCTCGCGAGCCTCCCCGTCCGGGTGGGTTCCCACCAGCAGTCGCCGCCCCGGGACGGGTGTAAACGGCACTGCGATCTGCAGCTTGGGATAGTAGCGCCCGCCCGCCCGCTCATAGGCCTCCGCCCACGAGCGATCGAACACGTACTCGCCCTGGCTGTGGGATTTGACGTAAGCGGGCGCACAGCCAACGATTGATCCTGTCGCCTCTTTCAACACCAAGTGGCGCGGTGTCCAACCCGAGCGCCCGCCGACCGTGCCGGCGTCCTCCAGCGCCTTGAGGAAAGCATGGGCGATGAAAGGGTTGCGCGCTGCGGGATCAGGGTTTGCACATGCGTCCCACGCCGCGGCGGGGATGTCGGCGATCCGAGGCACGACCTCGACACAATGCTGAGCTTTGCTGCTCATGGTTGCCTTGTTGGGCCTCGCTGCCTCGACAATCGGCGGCGCCAGAGGCTAAAGGGGACGAGCGGCGGGGGCAACAGCGCGTGGTGCCGCGGCCACCCGCTGGTTGATCGGAGAGGATGGCATGCGCCGCTCAATCATCGCCTCGGCTGCGGGGTTGCTCATTTTGGCCAGTGCACCGGCGCTGGCACAGCTCGCCACGAGCGAGGATGGTGGCGTAAAGGTGAAACCGCCTTCGCTCATGCGCAAGCTTGTGCCCGCCGAGAAGTTAGAGAAGTTGGCGGCAGAGCAATATGGACAGCTGCGCGCCCAGGCCCTGAGCCGCAACGCGCTCGTGGCCGCCGACGACCCGGTCGCCACGCGCGTTGGCCGCGTGGCCCAGGCTCTGATGCCGTTTACACAAAAGTGGAATGCGCGTGCCAAAGACTGGCGATGGGACATCATCATCATCAAAACGCCCACCATCAATGCCCTGTGCATGCCCGGCGGCAAGATTGCGGTGTTCACCGGCATCCTCGATACCCTCAAGCTTACGGATGATGAGCTGGCGGTGGTGCTCGGCCATGAGATGGCCCATGCATTGCGTGAACACGCTCGCGCCCGTACCGCTAAGGTAACGCTCACCAATGTCGGCACACTGGCGATCGGGCTTGTCATCGGCGGCAACGTCGGTGAGCTCGCGCGCCAAGGCGGCGGCCTGCTTGCCTTGAAATTCAACCGCGATGATGAGCGCGATGCCGACCTCGTTGGCCTCGAGCTCGCAGCCCGGGCTGGCTACAACCCCCAAGCGGGACTGACGTTGTGGGAGAAGATGAGCCAGGCAGCAAAGAGCACGCCGCCGACCTGGCTTTCGACGCACCCCTCAGGTGAGGACCGCAAGCGGCGCACCCAGGAGGCCCTGCAGCAGGTGATGCCGCTCTACGAGAAGGTCAAGGCCAACAAGCCGCCGGCGGCTGGGGCGAATTAGTCCAAGCCAAACTGCTCTGCAGCGTCCTTCCCATGGCTGCTATGCCGCCTCGCACGAATTCGCTTTGGTGCAATTGAGTGCACGCTGTAGGCTCATCGCCAAAAGATCAAACGAGAAGGTGATCGATGAGCGTACGGTGGATGACAAAGTATGGCGCCCGTCGCGTGCGGGTGGAGCTGCCGACCCTGGAAGATGCGCTGTTTGCCGCCGAAGGACTGACCGAGGACGTTCACCAGCAGATCCACATCGCCGCAGCCTTGATGCAGGTGCCGGAGGATGAGGCCCGCGCGGAGGCCGAGCGCCTTCGCAAGGAGCGCGGCGGCCGGAGCCAGACGGTACACGCCGGCTCGCGTGATCATCGCTTCGACGGGCGCGTGGTCGTCGAGCGCAGGACGCCGCGACGGACCAAGCGCGAAGTACAGAGGGTGTCCAACACCTAGGGCCCGCGACGGGAGCCATTGCGCCTCTCGCCGCGGGCATCTGTAACGCGCGCGAGCGCCTTAGGTCGGCTGCCGGTTGGCACATAAACGGCGGCGCGACGTCCAACGTCGTCCCATTCAATGCCGCGCCCAAGCGTGCGTGCGCGCCAGCTTCGCCGAGCGTGTCTGGGTGTGGTCGGTCAAGCCCCCCCTGCGCTTCCCAGCGCTGCATCGCGTCCTCGATCGGCGATCCTTTGAGGCGAACACCGCAGCGCAGTGCGTGCATCATGGCGCAGCAGGCGTCCGGCGCGAGCGTTGGCATGGGCCGTCGCCACGATTGGCTTTGCGGGCGACGGACCAAGCATCGAGCCGCGTAAGCAGCGTGGCGCCCACGTGCTCCAACGAGCCGCAAGGTCGAGGAAGGTTCAACTGAGCTTGCCCAAATCTGTGGGATTGATCGGCAATGTGGCGGCGTCCGCGCCCCCTTGAGGTCTCGGCGGATTGCCACCGCGTTTCAAGATCCGGCAGAGGCAGCGGTCTGCGCCGGGGTCCCGGTCCCTCAGGGCAGATACCCCTCAAAGATCGGCGCGTCGGCGAAGCGAGCCGCGGTTGCCCGCTCGCGTCGGCTGCGAATGGTCCAACCGAAGAGCGCCAGCTCCAGGCCTTGCGCCCTCATGAATCCCCGTGTGGCGCGCAGCATCCGATGGTCGACCGCGAGGAAGCCGCTGCCGGCCGGAATGCGGTTGAGCAGACGGCCGATGGTGGCCGGTCCTGCCGCCCCCGGCGCCGCCCACCATCGCGCCGGAAGGTGGTGGCTGCCGATGACCGGCCCGCGCGGCACGGTTGGAGCCAGCTTGCTCAGCGCTGCAACGACCGCGCGGTCAAACGACATGAGCCCGATCGGACCCTGGTAGGTGCGAGCATGGCGTGCGATACGGTCGAGGAAGGGCTCGAGCGGGGTGGCAGAGTTGGTCTTCACCTCCACGAGCAGCGGCACCTGAGCAGCCACCAGATCCAAGAACTCGATAAAGGTCAGGATAGCGGCGTCCTGGCCCTTGTAGCGCAGGCGCGCAAGAGCTGCAGGCGCTTGGTGGCTGATCCGGCCCTTGCTGCCCACAAGGCGCTCGAGCCGGTCATCGTGGAAGACCATCGGCGTGCCGTCGCTGGCGGCCTGCAGATCGCATTCAATGCCGTAACCCTTGCCGATCGCAGCAACGAAGGCGGCCGCCGAGTTCTCGACGCGGCCCTTGGCCTTATCGTGCAGTCCGCGATGGGCGATTGGCCGCAGGAACACAGATCGGTCGAGTACGCCGGCTCCACGCCCCGCGCGGCGCCGAACCGTCGCGGACGATATATGCACGATCATTGCGCTGCGATTCCCAATGCCGACGGCGAGGCCGCGGTCCCAAAGCGTGGCCCGCAGTCTGCTGGAGATTGGCCATCAATTGCGGTATTGCAAGGGAAGGCCTTAGAAGTGCCCTTGTCTGGGCCAAGAAAGACAAACATGGTGCACCGCTTACTCAGGCATGTCCTCAGCATCGTTGCGGGCGCTCCGGTCGTGTTGGCGGCGTTGCCCTCACCCGTGAGCGCCGCCGCCGGCGACATCATGATGGCGCCCCACCGGGCCATCTATGACATGTCATTGGCTACCGCGCGCGGAGGCAGCGGTGTCACGGCCGTCAGCGGTCGCATGGTCTATGAGCTGACAGGCTCGGCCTGCGAGGGCTATACGCAGAACATGCGCTTCGTCACGCAGATGATCAACCAGGGCGGCAACGCCGTGATCACGGATCTGCGCTCCTCCAGCTGGGAGGAGGGCAATGGCAAGCGCTTTCGCTTCAATTCGAGCCAATATCGTGACGAGAAAGCCACCGAGGTCACGGCCGGCGATGCGGCACGCGCCAGCGCTGCCGACGACGTAAAGGTGGAGCTTACCAAGCCCTCCAAAAAGGATCTGTCGCTCTCCTCGCGGGTCTATTTTCCCGTACAGCACTCGATCGCGCTGCTGGCGGCGGCGCGAGCGGGGAAGGCCATGTTTCGCGCTGACCTCTACGATGGCTCGGAGAAGGGCGAGAAGGTTTACGACACGGTCTCCGTGATCGGTCGTCCTCGCATCCCCGGCGCTAGCCCGCAGCTACCGCAGATCAAAAACGCTGAAGCGCTTGACCAGCTGACGGCCTGGCCGGTGTCGATCGCCTATTTCGAGCCGGGCTCCGATAAGAAGGACGCAGTGCCCGTGTACGAGCTGAGCTTCCTCTTCTTCGAGAACGGCGTCAGCCGCCGGCTATATATCGATTATGGAGAGTTCGCCATCCAGGGGGAGATCAAAGAGATCGTCTTCCTTCCGCCGAGCAAATGTGACCAGAAATAGCCCCGACGCGACCAGCGCCACTCAGGCGAGAAGCGGCCTTTGATCGGTGTCTCGCCGAGGGGCCCGGCTGGCGTCACGCCGCCTGCGCAAAATCGAGCGTGAAGCCGTGCGCATCGGCCAGCGTGCGGATGACCTTGTCGGCGTCGGCCGTGGACAGGCCGACAAAGGGCGCACGCAGCTTGGCCCAGCCCAGATCCTGGCGGTAGTGCGCGATGAGAGCCTTGAGCGCGGGGATCATCGGAAACGCCTGAATGGCCTTGCGCAGCGCCGTGATGTCGGCTTGCAACCGGTCGGCCTCCGGCCCCTGCCAGTTGTCGTAGACGTTGCGGATGGCAGCGGCGCCGACGTTGCAGGTGGCCGAGATGCAGCCCGCCGCGCCCTTGCGCAGACCATCGAGCAGGAACACCTCCGATCCCGGAAACACTTCAAACCCCGGATGGGCGGCAAGCAGCGCCGCCGTGTTGTTCCAGTCGCCGGAGGAATCCTTGAGCCCCACAACGGTGTTGGGATAGGCCTTGATCAGCCGGCCGACGAGGGAAAGCGAGAAGCCAACCTGTGCCACGGGCGGGATGTGGTAGAGGTAGATCTTGAGGCGGTCGTCGGCGACCTCCTCGATGACCTCGGCAAAGAAGCGGAACAGTCCCTCCTCACTTGGGGCCTTGTAGTAGAAGGGTGGCAGCATCAGCACGCCACCGCAACCGAGGTCGACCGCGTGCTTGGTGAGCACCACGGCGTCGCTCAGCGCGCAGGTGCCGGTCCCCGGCATGAGCTTGGCGGGTTCCAACGACCCCGCGTCGACCAGTTCCTCCAACAGCTCCATGCGCTCGTCGAGCCCGAGCGAGTTGCCTTCGCTGGTGGTGCCGAACGGGGCTAGCGCCGTGCAGCCGGTTGCCATCAGCCATTGGCAATGCTCCACGAAGCGTTCCGCATCGGGCCCGCCATCCTCGCCAAAGGGGGTGAGAACCGGGGCGATGACGCCGGAAAACGTTGCCTTCTTCTGCATGAGCGAACCCTTCGGAGGTTTGTCGTTTCCTCAAGCCGGCATGGGGATGCCGGGCTGCCTGATGGGCACATGGTAACCCTTGACGACGGCAGGCCGGACCGCGATCGCCTTATACCAGCGCAGCACGTTTGGGTATTTGTGCAAGTCCACCGTGTGCCACTCGAAGCGCGCGATCCAAGGCCATGTGGCCATGTCGGCGATCGAGTAGGTCCCAGCAAGATATTCGACCTGGGCGAGGCGGCGGTCGAGCACGCCGTAGAGGCGATGGGCTTCCTTGATGTAGCGCTCCTCCGCATAGGCGGCCTTGCCCTTGGCGTTGCGCAGGAAATGGTGCACCTGCCCGATCATGGGACCGATGCCGCCCATTTGCCACATCAGCCATTCCACCGTCTGCCAGTGCGCCGCCTCTGCCTTGGGCCAGAACTTGCCGGTTTTCTCGGCGAGGTACATCAAGATGGCGCCCGACTCAAACAGCGAGCGGCCATTGTCGCGGTCAATGATCGCGGGGATGCGGTTGTTGGGGCTAATCTTGAGGAAGTCGGCCTTGAACTGTTCGTCCTTGCTGATGTCGATGGGGTGGGCGGCGTAGGCAAGGCCGCACTCCTCCAGCATGATGGATACTTTGCGGCCGTTAGGGGTCGACCACGTGTAGAGATCGATCATCGGGGGTCCTCAAACGCAACGCGAGGGGCTGCAGGGGCAGGCGCAAAGTCAAAGGGTAGACGAAAGAGCAACGTTCGGGCAACGAAAACGACGCGCAACGGTCGCTTATCCACTTGGTCGACTGCGCCAGATCGGTCGCCAGTGCGAGAGCCCAAGTTTCGCCCCATTGTCGCGAAAGCTTCCGGCCATGGTGTTGGGGCAGGGCCGGACGGGTCCTCCCGTACCGGCGCGCTGCTCTCCGGGCTTTGGCAACGAGCCTCCTTGCCAGGAGCTCCCAACGGGAGCGGCGGACCTGACCGGACGGTCCTGTCCCCACCTAGAGCCCACGAGATCGTGTGTGGCAGTCTGACTGAGGGCCAACGTTGATGCGAGGGCTTGCTTTCCATCCTGCGTTGTAGGCTACCAACCGAGGGATATCGAGGACCATAATGGCGATCACCAAGGACGCGTTCGTCGCCGCGCTCGACGCGAGCATCGACAGCGCGCGTCGACACGAGCAGCCCTATCGCCATTGGTTCTTGCAGAGGTGCATTCCCGAAGCCGCCGTTGATCCCATTTTGGCCCTGCCCTTCCCAGCCCCGGACCTTGGCGGAGTTTCCGGCAAGCGGGAACTGCACAATGCCACCCGCAAGTACTTCGACGTTGAGAACCGCGCCAAGTTTCCGGTCTGCGAGGCGTTCTGCGAGGCGTTTCAGGACGCGCGCGTCACCAATCGGATTGCCAAAGTCTTCGGCTCGAAGCTCGCGGGAACCTACCTGCGGGTTGAATATGGGCAGGACACCGACGGCTTTTGGCTTGAGCCGCACACCGACCTCGGCGTCAAGATGTTCACAATGCTGCTCTACATGTCGAAGGACCCACAACATAGGACGCTCGGCACCGATATCTATGATGCCGACAAGAAACACCTGGGCTGCTCCCCGTTTGCCCCCAACGCGGCGATGGTATTCGTGCCCTCCAACCATACCTATCACGGCTTCGAACAACGGCGGATCGAGGGGGTGCGCAAGTCCGTGATCATCAACTACGTGACAAACGAGTGGCGTGCACGCGAGCAGCTGGCGTTCCCGGATCGGCCGCTGGCAACGTGACGCCCGCGGGGGTGGCGATGAAGCGCCCCGGTGGGGTGCATCGCCTCGATTTCGTACCCGAGCGTTGCGACCGCTGAGCGAAAGGAGCGCCTTTCGCTATCGCGCGCCTCCTCCGGTGTGACAGCGGGGCTCGTTGGAGCGCGGGGACGCTTTTGCCCCGGATAGCGACTAGCTTTCCGCCCTAGGGTTGCACCCGACCGTCGGCTTGGCCTGGGTCATTTGCAGGGGAGGGTTTCCAGCCAACCCAGTCGGCCAGCGCTTGGCCCATGATGAGAGATTTGTCCCGCTCGGAGAGCCAGGCTTGGTGCTCTGCAAACGCCGTCACACATTCCCGCCAGGTGCAGGGCATCCGGGTGATGTCGGTGCCCCAGAACATGCGCTCAGGTCCGAACGCGTCGTAGATCGCCTTGTAGCGAGGTTGCAGGCTCTTGAACGGGTAGGGGTCTGTCACATACTGCGGCCCGCCCGTCACCTTGACGGCGATGTTGGGATGCTTCGCCAGTGCCAGCAGCTGCGGCATGGTGGCAAACGCCGCATCGTCCTTGTTGCCGCGGGCCACGCCGAAGTGGTCGACGATGAGGCGCAGGCCAGGATGGCGTTCGCCGATCCTGCCGATGAGCGGCAGGAATTCGCCCGCCAGCAAGGCCACCGGCAGAGCCAGCCGCTCCGCCGCCGGCCACAGCCAGTCCATGGTGCCATCGCTCGGCCACGACTGCATGTGCGGCTGAAGGAAGGTATAGCGCAGTCCCACCATGCCCGGCTGCTGCCGCCAGGTTTCGATCTCGCCGCGCCGGTGCGGCTGATCGAGCGGGATGCGCCCGAGGATGGCGAACCGCTTCCCATGCAGCCGGCAAGCCTCGATGGCGAGGGCGTGCGACTCCGGGTCCCAGCTCGGCGGGTGGATAAGGGCGCCGTGCACGCCCGCCGCATCCATGTCGCGCAGCGCTTCATCGAGCAGATAGGGCGTCGTGCGATGCGGCGGCACCACCGTGCCCTTGCCCCACAGGTGGATCTGCGCGTCGATGATTTGCATGCCCGACCTCGCCCTTTGCTGGTCAACCCTCACAAGCCTCGCTCTGTGGCGAAGCGCCGGCAACGGCCATCGTTGCGAGCACGGCCATGTCCATCCTTGCGTCATGTCCTTGCTCGCGTCGATGTCCTTTTGACGGTCAATTGGTCCCCAGACCCTCATGTTGCAGGGTTTGCTCTTGCACAGAACGCTGGGAGTGGTGTTGATCAGCACAAAAAGACGGCGGGTCAGCGACGTGATCGGCCCGGACGATCGGGCAAGAGGCGAGCGGGTGCCGGATATGCAGCCGCAGGCGCAGGGGGATGCGAACGGCGCCGTGTTGGCCGACGCCGACGCCAGCGTCACGGCAGCGCAATGGCGGGCTGCTTTCCGCGTTGTTGGCTCTGAGTTCGCCTGGCGGCTCGGCCAAATCACGCTCTCGCGCACCGGCCTAGCCGATGTTGTGGAACTCATCGGCAGAAGCCAACGTGCACTGGATGTGGGCGATGCCGGCCCGCTCGGCGGTCGGGCGCCAGAGGGCGATGGTCCTGCTATCCTCGCCCACGTTCTGGGCAGTGGGGACCGCGGTCGAGGCCTGGCGGCGCGGGTATCCCGAGCGGCAGGCTGGCCCGGTGAGATCGGGATGGCAATGCTGCCGAACCTGGCGGTGGCGGCGCTGAGGGAAGTTGCTGCGCGCGAGGGTCTCGACGACATCCTCAACGCGCTGCCAGCGCTCGGACGCCGTAGCCGCGGCAGCCCACACGCCGACCTTGCCGATATCGTGCGGCGCGGCTGCGGCGCGGGCCCCTACGCGCCAGCCAAGCTGCGCCGGGCGGTGCGCCGACGCATCGCTCGGGCCGCCAACTTCCTAGCGCGGGGTCTGCTCGGCTGGTATGGGCAGTTTGTTCTGCTGCGGCCGCTCTCGAGGCTGATGCGCGCGTTCCTTGCGCGCGCATCGTCGTCGCGTCCGGCCGCGTCAGATGGTTAGAGTCGGCAGGGTCGTGCCGAGGTGCTGCAGTTGTATCCGCCAGGTCCGCCCGAGCAACCCATCCTCTTGCCGAGCGCGGCGCGATAGCTGCCCCATCGGTTGCCGTATTCGAAGGCGGTAAAGTCGCTCCAGGCACCGATCGCTGCGCGCATGGCAGACGCGCGCGTCGGACCGCTGCCACTGCCGTCGTGGTAGTGATCGAGTAGGCAGGTCCTGCCGCCGACCCGCACCCATGTGTGCATGCCAGCGAGCCCTGTGTCTTGCGCCATGGCCGCACTGCCGCACGTTAGCGCCAGCGTCAGTGCGCCCGCACACCACAATCCTTTCCTCATGGTCACCTAGCCCCTCATGCGAAAGCCCCGCGGCGAATATAGCCGACGC
Source organism: Hyphomicrobiaceae bacterium (assembly GCA_036558085.1). Taxonomy (GTDB): domain Bacteria; phylum Pseudomonadota; class Alphaproteobacteria; order Rhizobiales; family Hyphomicrobiaceae; genus AWTP1-13. The sequence continues at coordinate 53,195 of DATBGH010000047.1, read as the reverse complement.
GCCGCCAAATCCGATTGGCACGGCAGGGTCGCGGGCGCAGTTTTCCACCCGACGCAGCTTTTGCGTCACACTGGAAGAAAGCTTCGCTGGAGAGTCAGGAATCGTGCGGGCCGGGCGCCGCTTGCTGCCTCACTTGGCCGCAACCACCGCGATTTCGACCAGCAGTCGTGGATCGGCAAGCTTGGCCTCGATGCACGCCCTGCCTGGCAGGTTTTCGCCCTTGGTCCAGGCGTTCCACGCCTCATTCATGGGGTCGCGCAGGCGAATGTCGGGGACCCAAATGGTGGCCGATACGATCTTCGTCTTGTCGGTGCCGCCCAGCTTGAGGAGGCGATCGATCTCTTTGAGAACTTGCTCGGTCTGGCCCTTGGCGTCCTGCTTTGGATCGGCAGCGGTGATGCCAGCGGTGAACACGAAGCCGTTGGCCTCGACGACCTTGGAATAGATTTTCGATGGCTCGTGACGCGTGATGGCCATTGCGCAACTCCCTTGCAACGCGTGATCGCTCTCTAGAGCCTCCTCATAGCACGCCGAGGGGCGCGCCATTTCAGAAAAATGGTTCCTCGTACTGCAGCACGCCATCAATCAGAATGCCCTTGATGGCGGCATTGCCTTTGCCGTCGACAGCGATGAGGGTCGCAAGCTTCTTCTCCCGCGCCAGTGCTTCGAGCTTGCCCGCTTGGCCCTCAGGCACAAAATAGCTCTCGATGCCGTAGCGCACTCGCACCGCCGTCTCGCGCGGGCCCTCCTGCGGCCAAGCGTAGCTTGAGCGTGCCTTGAGCGCGATGCGATCGGGCGAGGAGGGCTCCTGCGGCAGCTCCCTTGCCATCTTCACGGCGTGCCAGTTGCCATCGGGCATCTTCTCCAAGACCACGTAGAAGGCCCGATTGGCACGCGGGCGGGGGCCCTCGAGGAGCTGGAGCGACACGTTGCCGACGTCGTAGCCGAGGCGGGCGTACTCGCCGCGGAAGAGGTCGCGCGGATCGACCGGAACGACAGGCAGCGTGATCTGGCGTCCTGAAGCGAGCAGCCGCACGCGGTCGATCACCATGTAGGCCAGCACGCTGGTTTGAGCGAGGCCGACGCTGGCGAGCGCTAGCAGGATCCGGGAGGGTGCACCGATCATGCGTTGGCCTCCGCTGGAAGCGCACGACGATGCAATTGGTAGGCGGCCCAGGCGAGCCCACTTACGACCAGTGCGGTGATGAGAAAGAAGAGCGAGGTGTCGAGCAAGGTACCGAACGTCTTGACATAGAGCGAGACGACCTCGAGCGCAAAGCCGCCGTAGGCAAGCCAGAGCGCTCCGCGGTTGCCACGCATCAGCGCCCACAGCATGGCGGCCAGTAGGAAGACAAGCGTGAGGACGGCGAGCAGCACCAGCCGCGGCGTCCACGGCGCGTCGGGAGCGCGATAAAAGAGGCTCTCGTCGACGAACTGAAGGAGATAAAGCCCGGCGAACGTCACGATCACGGCGTAGGCAAAGAGCGCTGCCGAGGCGGCAATGCGCCGGTCGATGGCGTGCCCTGCCGCGGCCGCGCCAAAGGCTGCGAACGCGCCGACTGCGGCCACGATCCAGTGCGCGTGATGATCGAGCACAAAGTAGCCAAGCGGGATGAGCCAGATACTGAAGCTGATGGCTGCAAGGTGCAGGCCGGGACGCCAACCGAGCCACGCCGCCGCCGCCGCCGTGGCGGACCACAGGGGGAGGAACTCCCAATGTGCCGTGTCGGCAAGCGTGCGCTCGTAACTGCTCCATACCACCGTCAACGCGAATGTGGCCGCCAGCGCCGCCGGCGATCGCACCAAGACGGTGGCCATGAGCGCGCCCAGTGCCCACGTGAGCACAGCGTCCGGCGGATTGCCGTCGATGTGATACATCTGCGAAATGAGCATGATGGAGGCGCCAAAGATGGCAATGCCACCAAGCACCGCCGCGTGGGCGAAAGCGTTGAGCTGGCGGCGGAAGAGCCGAAGGCGGCGGCATAGCAACCCCACAACCCCGCGAGCAGTACTGCCAACCGCGCCAGCTTCGACATGCCCGCCCAATGTGCGGCGACAAAGCTCATGACGGCGCAGCCGAAGAGGATGGCGCCGAGCATGGCAAAGAGGGGAGCAACACCAAACGGGGATCTGCGAGACGCAAGGTCGGCCCGGATGGCGCCAGCGCCCGCCTCGCTCACCCAGCCGGCCGTCTGCCAGCGCGCAAGATCGCGCTCCACCCTATGGCGATACCAGGACATGGGCCGTCCGTCCCTCAACACACATCCCAGCCCCGCGAAACGTTGATTGACCGGTGTTCAAAGTCAAGCTGGATCTATCGGCCGCAGGCCTGAGCCTCTGGTGGCTTGGCGGTCTCGTGACCAGCCGGTCGGCCCGGCGTGTCGGACGGTCCCGTGGATCGCTCGCTTGGAGCGAGAGCACGCCCTTGCGTCGCGCTCCCGCGCGCTCCCGGCGGACTTACATCAGCCCGGCGCAGTTCACGGGATCACCCAGAGCGATTGCGATCGGCGGGGCCTAGGCCGTCATCGCCCGCTTCAGATTGGCGTCGATCTTGTCGAGGAAAACCTGGGTTGAGAGCCATTTTTGGTCGGCCCCCACGAGCAGGGCCAAGTCCTTCGTCATGTCGCCGGCTTCGACCGTCGCAATGCTCACCTTCTCCAGCGTGTCGGCGAACTTGGCAAGCGCGGGGTTCTTGTCGAGCTTGGCGCGATGGGCAAGGCCGCGTGTCCAGGCGAAGATGGAGGCCATGGAATTCGTGGAGGTCTCCTTGCCCTGCTGGTGCTGGCGGTAATGACGCGTGACCGTGCCATGGGCGGCCTCGGCCTCGACCGTCTTGCCGTCGGGGGTCATCAGCACGCTGGTCATGAGACCGAGCGAGCCAAAGCCTTGGGCGGCAGTGTCCGACTGCACGTCACCATCGTAATTCTTGCACGCCCATACGTAGCCGCCCGACCACTTGAGCGATGCCGCCACCATGTCGTCGATTAGCCTGTGCTCGTAGGTGAGCTTGCGTGCGTCGAACGCGGACTTGAACTCGGTGTCGAACACCTCTTGAAAGATGTCCTTGAAGCGTCCGTCGTAGACTTTCAAGATGGTATTCTTGGTCGACAGGTAGACCGGGTAGTTGCGCATCAGGCCATAGTTGAAAGAGGCCCGCGCAAAATCGCGGATCGAATCGTCCAAATTATACATCGCCATGGTCACGCCGGCGGTCGGCGCCTTGAACACCTCCTTCTCGATCACCTTGCCATCCTCGCCTGCAAACTTCAGGGTGATGGTGCCCTTGCCGGGAAACTTGAAGTCGGTCGCGCGGTACTGATCGGCGTAGGCGTGGCGTCCGATCACGAACGGCTGGGTCCAGCCCGGCACCAGGCGCGGCACGTTCTTGCAGAGAATGGGCTCGCGAAAGATCACGCCTCCTAGGATGTTGCGGATCGTGCCGTTCGGGCTCTTCCACATCTCCTTGAGCTTGAACTCTTGGACGCGCGCCTCGTCGGGGGTGATGGTAGCGCACTTGACGGCGACGCCGTGCTTCTTGGTCGCATGAGCGGCATCGATCGTCACCTGATCATTCGTGGCGTCGCGATGCTCGATGCCGAGGTCGTAGTACTCCAGTTTGACGTCGAGATAGGGGTGGATCAGCTTGTCCTTGATGAGCTTCCAGATGATGCGTGTCATCTCATCGCCGTCCATTTCGACGATGGTGCCGCCAACCTTGATCTTCTGCATGTGGCGAACCCCTCTGAACTAGGCGCCTCGGGCCTGAGCGCCCTATAGCACCCGTACCCCATCGCGCAAAGCGGCGCGCGCAATGGCAAGCACCCGGTCCGCACGAGGCAATTTGCCCTTCGTCCGGCTCCGCCGATGGCCAGCCGGTGCGATCCCGGCGCTGCGCGCATTGCCGACTTCAAGCCCCGTTTAGCGGGGTAGCACGGCCTGCTTGCGGGGGCGCGATGCCCACGTCCCTCGCCAAAGCCCCACGGCCATCGGCTCCCAACCAGCGCGGCATCGACGAGCAATTCCGGTTCGCGCTAGGTGGACGTTGGGACGCGCCCGACGCGCAGCGCGCGACCGGCACACCCGGCAGGGGTGCGCGGGCCAACCGCGCCGCCCTGTCGTCGTCCCTTCGAGTTGCGCCCTGAGGGTGCACCCTTGAGGATGCAGCCTGAGGATGTGCCGGGACTGGCATCCCAGGATGTGGTGCGCGTGCCGGGTCGAGCTTGCCTGTGCCTCTTGTTGTTGCGAGGGTGGGACCGCGGCCGGCGGGTGTGCTGGCCTCCTTCGACTAGCTCAGGACTGTGGTGTGGCCCGCGGTGAACGTGCCCCTGTGGCAATCAGCAATGGTGAGCCCATCGTTGCCGGCACCTCGCTGTCGGTAGCGGAGGTCGTGCGTGTGTGCCAGGCGCGCACCGTGAATATTGGGCTGGCGGAGCTGGCCATCCCCGCGATCGATCGCAATAGCTTGGAGCCCATCCTTGCCTACTGCGCGGAGCGCCGTTGCAAGAGCGAGCAGGCAACCTGTCCTGGATGTCGGCTGAGGACGGAACAGCTCGGCCTAAAAACGCTCGACGACTTCGTCGCCTGGCACGGCCAGATCGAGTTCACGGCCTCAGCCTTGAGCTTGCGCGGACGCGGCATGCAGACCATGACGGCTGACAGTCTGGAGGGGCTCGCCAAGAGCTGGGCTGGGGAAGAGTACTGGTTTTGGGCGCGGCGCGTGCTGCGCAAACTGCGGCACGGCATCCGCCGGGCGCGGCTGAGCGGGGCTCCGCCGGTCAGCGGCGGAGCCGTCCCCGTATTCATCTTGGTGCGCCCGCAGCTTGCCGACAACATTGGCATGGTGGCGCGGGCGCTCGCCAATTTCGCTCTCGACGAGTTGCGCCTGGTCGCGCCCCGCGACGGCTGGCCCAACGAAAAGGCGCGGATCGCTGCCTCGGGGGCAAACTTCGTTGTAGATGCCGCACAGGCGTTTGCGACGCTCGGGGAGGCCGTAGCCGATCTCGGCTGGGTGGCGGCCACCAGTGCCCGCCAGCGTGACCTCGCCAAGCCGGTGCTCACGCCGGAGCAGGCGGTGCGGGAGATGCAGCGGCGGATGGCCGACGGGCAACGGTGCGGTATCGTGTTCGGACCGGAACGCAATGGGCTCGAAACCGAGGAGGTCGCCAACGCCGATGCCTTGGTCATGGCTCCGGTCAATCCCAACTTCGCGTCCCTCAACCTCGCCCAGGCGGTGTTGCTCGTGGGCTATGAATGGATGAAGCTGGCCGGCGCTGGCACACTGGGACGCGTCACCACCTATGAAGAGCCAGTCGAGCCAGGCCTGCGCACGCGTGGCTCCCCGCCAGCTAACAAACGCGACGTGCTGAGTTTTTTTGAGCATCTCGAGGCCGAACTGGACGCCAAGGACTATTTCAAGTCGCCCGAAAAACGCCCCAGCATGGTGCAAAATATGCGCACCATGTTCACCCGCATGGGGGCGACGGAGCAGGAAATCCGCACCCTCAGAGGAATCGTGAAGTCCCTTGTGCAGCCGAAGCGTTCGGGGCGCGATTCGCCTTAGTTATGCCTCGTTTTGCACCGAGCGATGCGCGCATGCCGGGCAGGGTGGCCTGCAGCCCACGAGCCGTAAGGCCAGCAGGCAACAGGCCGGACACGTTGGGGGCTAAAGAGGCATGATGGGCAAGGCTGCCAATAGAGGTGTGGCGCTGCTATGCGCGAGCGCCGTCGTAGCTGTGCTCGCGGGTCCTGCACTCGCCCAGAACAAGGAGCTTAGCGACAAGTCGGTGGCGACCCTCATGCGCTACGCATGGGGCATGGTGCCGGAGAAGTTCACAACGCCTTTGGGCAAGACCATCATCGTCGACAAAGCTCATGCCAGCGAGTCGATCGTGCCGCTGGATGTCGCGCGCGAGGTCATTCGCGTGGCGCGGCTGACGGCCTATGCGCAGCTTTGCGAACTGCCGGAGGAGCAGCGAGCCAATTATCAGACGCTGATGCGCCGGGAGGAGGCCAAGAAGTGGTCCGACCAGCAGATGCTGTTCATCAACCAATTGCATCTGTTTACGGTCATGACTTTGACCGGCAAGGTGCAGTTGATCGAGAAGGATGGCGACAAGCAGGTGGTGGTGCAGGAGGGCAAGCCGGTCAAGACCGAGTCGTGCACCGACACCGAGCGCAAGAAGGTCCAGGACCAGATCATGGCCTATGTGAATGCGGCGCCCGCGACCCCGCCGGCGATGCCCCCACCCGATAAGCGCGCCGAACCGACACCCACCAGCCAGAAGAAGTAGGCGCCAGGACGCCGCGGGCCTGCCTCCAGGGCCGCCCGTGGCGGCCGAGCCGCCTTTTTGCGCCGGCTCTTGCGCCCCGTTAGCATTGCGCTATAACGCCGACGGCCTCAAAGGCCGTATGCGCACCTGCGGTGCCAATGCCGCGGCATTGGTAACCTGTCGGTTCTCAGCTTGCCTGGGGACAGAGGAGGGAGCGCTTGACACTGCACGTTGCCTTTTTCTCATCCGACTTTGGGAGTGCCGATGCCATGACCAAGCGCGTTCGCGCCAAATACAAGATCGATCGCCGGCTAGGCCAGAACATTTGGGGCCGGCCAAAGAGCCCGCTTAACAAGCGCGAATCGCGTCCAGGCCAGCACGGCGAGCGTCGCCAGACCAAGCTCTCCGACTATGGCCAACAGCTGCGCGCCAAGCAGAAGCTGAAAGGCTATTATGGCAGCATCAGCGAGCGGCAGTTCAATCGCATCTACAAGGAAGCGCGCCGTTTCAAGGGTTCCACCTCCGAACACCTGATCGGCTTGCTGGAGCGCAGGCTGGACGCGATCGTCTACCGCGCAAAGTTCGTGCCGACGGTGTTCGCTGCGCGCCAGTTCGTGAGCCATGGCCATGTCACGGTCAATGGTCGCCGCGTCAATGTGCCCTCCTTCCGCTGCAGGGTAGGTGACCTCGTCGAGGTGAAAGAGAAGGGCAAGCAGATGACGCTCCTGCTCGAAGCCATCAAGAGCGCCGAACGCGATGTGCCCGATTACATCGAGGTCGACCACGGCAAGATGACGGCCAAGCTCACGCGGGTACCAGCCCTCGGCGACGTGCCGTTCCCGGTGCACATGGAACCCAACTTGGTGGTGGAGTTCTATAGCCGCTGATGGCATCGCCAGCGGCGGCATGGCCTTCAGCCTTGGATGACTAACACCCAGAGCTCGCTGGCCCGGCTTGCTCGGCGAGACCACGGTGCGTGGGATTGCGCCTCAACCCGCCCGCTGGCGTGGGGGTAACGTCGAAGGCGCCAGCTCCGCCAGGCGCGCCTGCAGGCTGACGGGCTTGCGCTGGGTGAGACCCGGCGTGACCGAGTTGGCCCAACCGTAAGCCAACATCGTCATGATCGCCGAGGCGGCGAAGAAATAGATCCCCGGCAGCACCGAGGCTTCCGTATAGCCCGACGCGTTCACATAGAAGATCATCAGTGCCAATACCATCACGTCCGTCATCGAGTAGCGACCGAGCCACTCCATGGCCGAGATCGATTTGTTGCGGAACTCGGCCGGCATATCGGGCGAAGTGACCAGGGTGAGCAAATAGAACAGCTTGAGGAACGGGAAGAAGATCGAGAACATAAAGATGACGAAGCACAGGAAGAATTCCTCGTTCTTCCACAGCGCCCAGATGATGGTCGCGACCGAGTGCTGGTTGGTCCACACGAAGACGGTGGTGAAACGAATGGCCGGCAGCATCACGCCCAGCGCAAAGAACACCGTGGCGAGAATGATGAGGAAGCTGAAGGCGAAATTGCGCAAGGTCGAGACCGATTTTGGCGGTCGCCGCACGGGCGATGGAGCCGCGGGCTCGGTGGAGTTGGCGTCGGTGCGCAGCCACGCGTACGACAAGATCATGAACAGCACCGCGGCGGTGAAGAAATAAACGCCGGTGAGGCTCTTGGCGTCATACACGCCCTGGCTCTTGATGAAGAAGATCGAGAGCGACAGAACCAGCACATCGTGCATCGACCACTTGCCGAGCCATTCCAGGGCCCGCAACTGGCGCGACAGCCGCCGCAACTCCCGCTGGGGCAGTGTGGAGAGGAGCAGCAGATAAAGCAGCTTGGTCACAGGCAGTATGATCGAAAACACCAGGACCGTGATGCCAAGAAAGATCTGGCCGGACCGGATGAGCGCGTTCACCGTCGAAATGAGCGAATGCTCGTAGGTGAAAAACACAAACTTGGTGAGCTTGATGATGGGCAGGCTGACACCCAGCGCCAGCGAGACGCTGGCGGCGACGATGGCCAGGGTGAGCAGAAAACGACGGCCGCCGAGCGTCATGGTCCCCGCGCTCTCTCCAACATGCTGCAGCGCCCATCCTAGCCGAGGACAGGCGGCGCCAATATGTCACGTCGCGACATGGGCGCCTGTTGTAATTCCTGAAGGGGCCGTTTGCTCTAGCTAAGCGGCATCGCCGCAGACCCATGCCGGGTCGGTCTCAGGTCAGGCCAGTCTCAGGTCGGCCAGTCTCAGGTCGGCCAGTCTCAGGTCAGGCCAGGCCGTAGGTCCCAGTTCCCGGGTTCAGTCCACGGGTCCCAGTCCACGGGTCCCAGTCCACGCGTCCAGTCCACGCGTCCAGTCCACGCGTCCAGTCCAAGGGCAGTCGAGAGCCCGCCTTTGGCCGCGGCGGGGGGCTTCAAGGTCTCGCAAGCGCGCGGGCTTAGCGCCTGCCATCCCCTAGGGGATCGGGCAAGAGGATAAGGGCCAAGGGTGTTGGGCTCCAGAGGATTGGGTTCGTGGGGATCGTTCGAGGGATCGGGCTCGAGCCGATCGGCGGTCGAATTTGCCGGTCGGCACACAGGCGCTGTTGGCTGGGCCGCTCTCGCCCGCCCAACGCTCCCTCGCGCTTGGCGAGGTGGGAAGCGTCCACGCAACGCCTCGGGCGCGTTGGCTCAGGCCGTCATCTTCGCCTTGTCGTAAGCGATGCCCTTGTCGTCGAGCAGCTGGCTCAGCTCGCCCTGCTGGAACATCTCACGCACGATGTCACAACCGCCTACGAACTCGCCCTTGACATAGAGTTGCGGGATGGTCGGCCACTGGGAGAAGGACTTGATGCCTTCACGGATGCCCAAGTCTTCCAGCACGTTCACATCCTTATAGTCGACGCCCATGTGACCAAGGATTTGCACCACTTGGGCGGAGAAACCGCACTGCGGAAAGTTCTTGGTCCCTTTCATAAACAGGACCACGTCGTTGCTGGCGACGGCCTTGCGGATCCAGTCTTGCACGGCTTGCTCGCTCATAAGGCTTCCTTTCACGGCTCGGTGTGGCAGCGACCCCTCCGACGCGGGCCACGAAGAGAATTCATTGGCTTGAGGGAGGATGTGGGCCAACGGTGGCGCAAAGTCAATCTTGCGGGGCCGCTGTGGTCAAGGCCAGGGCGTGCAGCACGCCGCCCATGCGGCCCTGCAATGCTTCGTACACCATCTTGTGCTGTTGCACGCGCGTCTTGCCAGCAAACTCGCGCGCGACAACGTGAGCAGCATAGTGGTCCCCGTCGCCGGCAAGGTCCTTGATGGCGACTTCCGCGCCGGGGAAGCGGGCCTTGATCAGCCGCTCGATCTCCTTGGCATCCATGGGCATTGGGCACGGCCTTCCGCGTCGAATTGCGCAACATAGCCCGCCATCATAAGCCGAGGCGCTCGCCGGCCGCCACACCCCCGCGCTTGCCTGCCCCATGTGCGCCAGCAGTGCTTGGTATGGGGCACGCGCAAGCTGTTCAGTGTGGCATCGTTTTAAGGCCCAGAGCGGACACAGCGGTGGTTCCCGCGCGGCCCGAGAGGGTCGTTGCCCACGCCGCCAGCGCATGGCCTGTGCCGGAACGTAGCTAGAACGCTACTGCGCGAGGTACGCCGGCAGCCAGCCCTCATGCGCGCGTTGCAGGTCAGCCAGCTCAAGAGCAGGCTCGCCTCTGAGGATGAGGGCATCGCCACCAACGCGGGCAACCACGCGCGCGGGGAGCGCAAGAAGGCGGGCGCGTTCGACGACTTCCTCGGCCAGTTCAGGCGCCGCTTCGATGACGTAGCGGCCCTGGTCTTCGCCAAACCAAGCGGCGTGCGCCGGCAGCTTGCCCTCGTAGGGGAAAAGCTGTGCGCCGAGGTCTCCCGCCAAGGCCATCTCGGCGATGGCGACGATGAGGCCGCCATCGCTCACGTCGTGCACGGCGCGCGCTTTGCCCTCGCGGATGAGCGAGCGGACGAGATTGCCGGCCTTGATCTCGTCGGCCAGGTCCACCGGCGGTGGGGCGCCTTCGAACTTGCCGGTGATCATGAGCTGGTAAAGCGACTGTCCGAGGTGGCCAGCCTCGCGGCCGATCGCCACCAGCAGATCACCCTCAGCCTTCAGTCTGAGATTTGCCGTCAGTGCCAGGTTCGGCACAATCCCAACGCCACCGACCGCCGGTGTCGGCGGGATCGCCTGGCCATTGGTCTCGTTGTAGAGCGAGACATTGCCTGACACGACGGGATATTTGAGGACCTCACAGGCCTCCTTCATGCCGGCGATGGCGCCAACGAACTGGCCCATGATCTCGGGCCGCTCCGGGTTGCCGAAGTTCAGGTTGTCGGTGATGGCGAGCGGGTCGGCGCCGACGGCAATCAGGTTGCGCCAGCTCTCGGCCACGGCCTGCTTGGTGCCCATGATTGGGTCGGCCGCAACATAACGCGGTGTCACATCACAGGTCAGCGCCAGGCCCTTGTTCGTGCCGTGCACCCGCACCACCGCTGCGTCGCCGCCCGGACGCTGGATGGTGTCGCCCATGACTGTGTGGTCGTATTGCTCCCAAATTGCGCGACGCGAACACAGGTGCGGCGAGCCGATCATGGTCTTGAGCGTACCGAGGATCGCATTGGGGGCCGGCACCCATTCCGGCAGAATGGCTTTGGGCGGAATGGTGGCGACCCAGGGCCGCTCATAAAGCGGTGCGGAGTTGGCAAGCTGCTCAACGGGGAGGTCGGCCGCGACCTCGCCCTTGTGCCTGACGACCATGCGGCCGGTGGCGGTGGTGCGGCCAATGACGGCAAAATCGAGCCCCCATTTGCGAAAGATGGCCTCTGCATCGGCCTCGCGCCCAGGCTTGAGGACCATCAACATGCGCTCTTGAGATTCGGAGAGCATCATCTCGTAGGCCGTCATGTCAGGTTCGCGCTGCGGGACGGCGTCGAGGATGAGCTCGATGCCGACGCCGCCTTTGTCCGCCATTTCGGAGGTCGAGGACGTGAGTCCAGCTGCGCCCATGTCTTGGATGGCGACGATGGCATCGCTCGCCATCAGCTCAAGGCACGCCTCGATCAGCAGTTTTTCGGTGAAGGGATCGCCCACTTGCACGGTGGGGCGGCGCTCGGCTGCGGCATCGTCAAACTCGGCCGATGCCATGGTCGCGCCGTGGATCCCATCGCGGCCCGTCTTCGAGCCGACATAGACCACCGGGAGCCCCACGCCCTTGGCGGCCGAATAGAAGATCTTCTCCTTCTTGGCGAGGCCGACGCACATGGCGTTGACGAGGATGTTGGCGTTGTAGCCTGGATCAAAGTTGGTCTCGCCGCCCACCGTCGGCACACCGGTACAGTTGCCGTAACCGCCAATGCCGGCGACCACCCCGGCAAGCAGGTGGCGTGTCTTGGGGTGGGCGGGATCGCCAAAGCGCAGCGCGTTGAGGTTGGCCACCGGGCGCGCCCCCATGGTAAAGACGTCGCGCATGATGCCACCAACCCCGGTGGCGGCGCCCTGGTATGGCTCGATGAAGGAAGGGTGGTTGTGGCTTTCCATTTTGAAGACAACCGCATCGCCATCGCCGATGTCGACAACGCCTGCGTTTTCGCCCGGGCCTTGGATCACCTGCGCCCCCTTGGTGGGCAGCGTCTTGAGCCATACCCGCGACGACTTATAGGAGCAGTGTTCGCTCCACATCACCGAGAAGATGCCAAGCTCGGTCAGCGAGGGTTCGCGGCCGAGGATCCGTAAAAGCCGTCGATATTCCTCGGGCGACAGCCCGTGCTCGGCGACGATCTGGGGCGTGATGGAGGGCTGCATGTCCTGGATGTGAGGCGCGGGGGCGGGCCGCTCGATTCCCATTTAGCATGCCGCTTATAGCGGCCCGCGCCGCGAGAGTCCCCCCCGGGGGCTTGTGCAGCATTGGCGCAGGTGTCGCGGCATGTGCATATCTCGTCGGCACGTCTTTGCCGCATTTGCAAATGGGGTCTGCATGCGTCAAAGCCATGGGCAAGGCCGACCAACCCGCCTATATGGCAGTTTGGATCGCAGCGGTCGGGCGAGCGATCGGGTCCAGCGACCAGGCGAAGCACCACGTGACACGACCCGAAGACAGGGGCAAAGCGCCGGCCCACCAGGCCGATGCGCACGCGCATGGGCACAACGAGGTGCACGCCCATAACGAGCACCGGATAGGCTGGGCCGCGCTCTTAACCGGCGCCTTCATGGTTGCGGAAGCCGGAGGCGGCCTGCTGGCGGGCTCGTTGGCGCTGCTGGCCGATGCCGGCCACATGCTCACCGATGCGGCTTCGCTCGCCCTCGCCTGGCTGGCCTTCCGCATGGCCCATCGTCCCGCCGATTGGCAGCGCACCTACGGCTTCCACCGCTTCCAGGTTCTGGCGGCCTACAGCAACGGCTTGACGCTTGGCTTCATTGCGCTGGTGATCGTTTATGCCGCGGTGCGGCGTCTCTATGCACCGACGGAGGTTCTCGCAGGCCCCATGCTCGTGATCGCCGTCATCGGACTTCTCATCAACCTTGCGGCATTTCGCATCCTGCACGGGGCCGAGCGCGACAACGTCAACATCAAAGGTGCCTTGCTGCACGTCATGGGCGACCTACTGGGATCCGCGGCTGCCATCGCTGCGGCCCTCGTCATCCTGTGGACCGGTTGGACGCCGATCGATCCGCTGCTCTCAGCCCTGGTCGCAATCCTGATCCTACGCAGCGCCTGGTCCCTGGTGCGGGAGACGGGACACATTCTGTTGGAGGGAGCCCCGGTTGATCTTGATGTGCGCACCCTGCGGCAGGACCTGGTGGCGTCTGTGCCGGGTGTGGAGGACGTCCACCACGTACACGCCTGGTCGCTCACCCAGAACAAGCCGATTGTCACGCTGCACGCGCGCATCGCAGACGTACATGACGGCGATCGCATTGCTGCGGCCATCAAAACTGTACTGCAGAAGCGCTACGGCGTGCATCACGCCACCATCGAGATCGAGCGCGAGGCTTGCGCTGATCACCATCGCGGGTGCTGACGCAAAGGCACAGGTCGGACGCTGCCGAACCAACCCATCGGCGTCAACTGCCATTGCTTCCCGGCGCCGCGGCGGCTCGATTGGGCGCGAGCGCTCCTGCACGAAAATGGCCGAGTTGGCAAGATTAGGCTTTGCCGGTCGGGCGCACACACGGGCTGCCGCCAGGTGCAGGGCGGACGTTGACGGACGGGTGCCGGAGCGGTGCAAGCGGGCAGGCCCTCCCACGTCATTTGACCCCGTCATTTGCGCGTCACGCGCCAGGCCAGCGCGGTCGCGCCCAGCAACAATGCCGCGGCGAGGAGGAATGGTGCTCCGGGCAGGTGCCAACCTTCGCCCGGCGCGATCGCGCGGGCGAAGGTTTGCGTAAAAAGGCCCGGTCCGAAGAGGCCCGCCAACGCCATGATGCTCGCGTTGGCGCCCTGCAATTGGCCCTGCTCAGTCACGCCCACCAGCCGGCTCATGAGGCCCATGGCGGCAGCGCCAGCCAGCCCCCACAGGGCCATCACGGGAATGCCGACCCAAAATCCGGCGCTGGTGGTGGCAAGGCCGTAGATGCTGAAGCCCGCGGCGCCGCACAGCAGGCCGGCAACTAGGGCAGTGCGCTCGCCGAAGCGGTCGACCACCGGGCGAATGAGTGCCGCCTGGACAATGCCGGAGGCGATGCCGACAGCGGCCAGCGTGAGGCCCATCGTGGCATTGTTCCAGCCGTAGCGGTAGCTCGTGTAGAGCACGGTCACCGAGGGCAGCACCACATGGGCAAGCTGGTAGAGAAAGGCAACTCCGGCCAGGCCGATGAGCTGAGGGTTGCGGGAGAAGAGCCGCAGCGAGCCGGCCGGGTTTGCGCGCGCCCAACTGAAGGCCATGCGATGGTCGAATGCCAGCGATTCTGGCAGCACGAACCAACCGTAGGCGGCGTTGGCGAGGCAGAAGGCAGCCGCCACCCAGAAGGGCAGGCGCGGGTCGAGCGTTCCCAAGAGACCGCCGAGCGCCGGGCCGAGCACGAAGCCGATGCCGAAGGCCGCGCCAATCATGCCAAAGGCGCCGGCGCGTTTCTCCGGCACCGTTACATCGGCGATATAGGCGTACGCCGTGGCAAAGCTCGACGCGGTGATACCGGAAATGATGCGGCCGATGAACAGCCAGGCGAGACTGGGCGCAAGCGCCATCAGCACGTAGTCCAGACCGTGACCGCTCATGGAGATGAGCAAGACTGGACGACGCCCGAACCGGTCGGAGAGCGCCCCCAGCACCGGCGAAAAGGTGAACTGCATCAGCGCCCATGAGGTGCCGAAGATGCCGAAGACTTCCGCTGCGCGTGGTGTGTCGCCGCCGAGCATGGTCTCGATCAGCTTGGGCAACACGGGAATGACAATGCCGAGCGCAGTGACGTCGAGCAGCACGATGGCAAAGATGAAGGCAATGGCCGCCTTGCGCGGGGTTGCGACACGGATCGGCGTTTCCATGGGCGCACAGGTAGCGGGCAATTATGGCGCCGTCACCGCCCGGCCAACGACCCCGAACCTTGGGCGTCTCTTGGCTATCCCCTCGCTATCCCCTGGCCGACCCTTCGCCGATGCCTCGTCGGCGCGCCGCAACCGCGCGGTGCGGGGCGCAACGCAGGCGGCCTAAAAGGGACCCTCAACCCTGGCGAGCCTCGCATGCGCTGTGGCGCCAGCTCACTGCAGGCTGACGAGGAGGCTCTCGAACAGACGGCGGCCGTCAATACCCCCGAGGGCGGGTTCGAACAGACGTTCAGGATGGGGCATCATGCCCAAGACGCGGCGGGTCGGATCGCAGATGCCTGCAATGTTGCGCTGAGCGCCGTTGGGGTTGGCGGCCGCATTGACATGGCCCGTTGCGTCCGCATAGCGGAACACCACGCGGCCATCACCCTCCAGCTCATCGAGCGTATCGTTGTCGGCAAAGTAGTTGCCATCACCGTGGGCGATCGGAATCTGGATCACTTCGTTCTTGGCATAGCGATTGGTGAAGAGCGTGTCGGGTTGCTCGACCTTGAGAAAGACATCGCGGCATACGAACCTGAGCGAGGCGTTGCGCATGAGTGTTCCGGGCAGAAGCCCGGTCTCGGTCAGCACTTGGAAGCCGTTGCAGATGCCGAGCACGGGCGTGCCCCGTTTCGCCCTCGCCACGACGTCGCGCATGACGGGCGTGTGTGCCGCCATGGCGCCACATCGCAAGTAATCGCCGTAGGCGAAGCCGCCGGGCAGCACGATGAGATCGCAGTCGGCGGGCAAGCTTGGATCCGCGTGCCAAACCATTCGCACCGGCCGCCCGGCCACCGCTTCCAGCGCCACCTTCACATCACGGTCGCAGTTGGACCCGGGGAAGACGACGACGCAGGCGTGCATTTTTCTTTCCTCCAATCCTCAAGGGTGGATGCGGAAGCTAGCGAAAAACGCCGCGACGGCCTCCTTGTGTTGCTCGAAATCTTCTTTCGGCGCCCGCGCCATGAGCCGATAGCGCAGACCCGGTGTCACAAACACTTCAACTGTCGCGCGACGCTCGCCCAATCCCAAGAATTTGATCTCCGGGCAGGTGACGTCGGCCGTATAGGCGACCCGCGCGTCTTCGACAACCTGTTTGGCGTTCTCGATTTTGACCCGCGTGTTGTCTGCCTCCCCGCACGCGCTCTCGGGCACCTCCGCCTTGAACTGCGCCTCGTCGTAGCGCCGCGCCAGTTCGGTGGTTGCCTTGCCGGCGTCCTCAGGCACCGGCTCGACGCCGACCTCCAGCACGAGAGCGCCGGCAGCGCTGGCCATAGCGCTCTTGTCGGGATCAAAGTCGGCGGCGCAGACGGCGTCGAGCGTGCCGGGGCCCTCCTCGTATCTGCAGCCTGCCGGCAGGGTCACACTGTAGCGATATTGGCTGCTCTCGAAGGCCTTTGTCTCGGCGGTCGACTGGGCCTGCACCAGCGTGGCGACCGCGGACAGCGTCAGCGCTACGCTGCCGACCCGCAGCGCTGCGCCCAACGCGCGCCCCGGCGCAAGCGATGCTATCCGACGAGCTCGTAGGCGTAGTTTTCGATGACCGTATTGGCGAGAAGTTCTTTGCATATCCGCTCTACCTGCTCGCGCGCCTTGGCCTCATCGGCTTCAGCCAAGTCGACCTCGATATATTTACCCTGCCGGACGTCGTTTACGCCGGTGATGCCCAGGCTCCCCAGGGCGTTCTGAATGGCCTTGCCTTGCGGGTCGAGGACACCGGGCTTGAGCGTGACCCTGATGCGCGCCTTCATGAGTTTCCCGGGGATCAAAAATGCTGAGCAGTTCCCGCAGCTGAGGCAGAGCGCTGCCTGCTGTCTAATATCGTCTCACCACGCGCCCCGCTCCCCCGTTTCAATGGGGCTTGGAGCTCACCAGAACCGGACCGGTGCCCTTAGGGCGCGGGTTCTCGGTCAACACCCCAAGCCGACGCGCCACTTCCTGGTAGGCCTCCAGCACACCGCCCATGTCGCGGCGGAAGCGATCCTTGTCGAGCTTGTCGGAGGTGGCCGCATCCCAGAGCCGGCAACAATCCGGGCTGATCTCGTCGGCCAGCACAATGCGCATCTGCTCGTTCTCCCACAGCCGCCCGAACTCCACTTTGAAGTCCACCAGGCGGATGCCGATGCCGCAGAATAGGCCAACCAAGAAGTCGTTGATACGCAGCGCCAGCGCCATGATCTCGTCGATTTCCGGCGGATTGGCCCAGCCGAAGGCGGTGATGTGTTCCTCGCACACCATTGGATCGCCGAGACCGTCATTTTTGTAATAGAACTCGATGATCGAGCGCGGCAACGCTTTGCCTTCTTCGAGCCCCAAACGCTGCGCCAGGGACCCCGCAGCAACATTGCGGATGACCACCTCGAGCGGGATGATCTCGACTTCGCGGATCAGCTGCTCGCGCATGTTGAGGCGGCGCACGAAGTGCGTTGGCACCCCGATCTCCCCAAGCTTTGCAAAGATGTGCTCGGAGATGCGGTTGTTGAGCACGCCCTTGCCCTCAATCAGCGCGTGCTTCTTGTTGTTGAAGGCAGTGGCATCGTCCTTAAAATGCTGAATGAGGGTGCCGGGCTCGGGCCCCTCATACAACACCTTGGCCTTGCCCTCGTATACGCGACGGCGCTTGTTCATTCTTCGCATCCTCGTGCCTGCGTTTGTTTCAGCTGGAATGGCCTACGGACAACAGCTCCCCTTTGAAATTGCAGCGCAATTCCACATGCTGCAGCGCACGAAGAGGGTTGGGCGCGCGCTTGGAGCGAGGCGCGGACAGTAGCCGAACGCCGGTCGGGAAACAATCGAAACACCTGCGCAGGCAGATAGGTCCCGATCGCCAGGTCCAGATTCCCGGTCAAGATTTCCGGGCCCAGATTTTCGGGTCCCGATTTCCAGGTCCAATGAAGATCCATGAGCCGAGGTCCAGCCGTTCACATGGTGCATGTCCAACTCGCCGCCGGCTGCAGTGGGCAATGCCCGGGCTGCCCGACCAGCGTCTGCCGGGCCGGCGCGATTGATTGCGACGGTCCCATCGGGTAATGCCTCACGGGGATTGCATGCGGCGCCGGAACATCCCGTGAACATGCGCTGCCGGTGGAGATCAGGCCATGACCAGCTTCGATGAAAGGGAAAAAGCCTTCGAGAAGAAATTCGCCCTGGACGAAGAGCTCAAGTTCCGCGCCGCGGCGCGCCGCAACCGGCTGCTGGCACAATGGGCGGCGGAGAAGCTCGGCCTCTCTGGGGCGGAGGTGGATGAATACATCAAGGCCGTGCGCAAAGCGGACTTGGTTGAGAAGGGCGACGAGGACGTCTTCCGCAAGGTGAAGCAGGACCTCGACGATAAAGGCGTGCGCATCTCGGAGACAGAGCTGCGCAAGACGATGGCTGACCTCCTGGCGGCGGCCGTGCGAAGCATCGAGGCGGAGGCCAAGAGGCGTCCAGCCTCGTGAGCTCTGCAACCTGACGGGGGTCGGACCGCCGCCAGCACATTGACTTGGCCTCGGCGCCTCATTACGTGCTTGCAAGCAAGCGTTGCAAGAGCGCCGCGACTCAAGGAGTGGCACATGGCAACAAAGTCGCGCATGGCCCAGCGGGCTGGCATTGCCGCCGTAGATCCGATCTGGGACGAAGTGCAGGAGGAGGCCGAGGAGGCGGTGCGCAATGAGCCCGCGCTCGGTGGGTTCATCTACGCCACGATCCTGAGCCAGGCGCGGTTGGAGGATGCGGTCTGCCACCGGCTGGCCCAACGGCTCAACCACTCCGATGTCGACGCTGGCCTCATCGGCCAGACCTTCACCCAGGTTTTGGCCGATCAGCCCGAACTGGGTCGCGCCTTTCGCGCCGATCTCGCCGCTGTCTACGACCGGGACCCGGCCTGCAGCCGCTACATCGAACCGCTGCTCTATTTCAAGGGCTTCCACGCCCTGGTCACGCATCGCTTCGCCCACGAATTGTGGAAGCGCGGGCGCCGCGACTTCGCGCTCTATCTGCAGAGCCAGAGCTCGCGCATTTTCGCGGTGGACATCAACCCGGCGGCCAAAATCGGCATCGGCATTATGCTCGACCATGGCACCGGCATTGTCATCGGTGAGACGGCAAGCCTGGGCGATAACTGCTCGCTTCTGCAAGGGGTGACGCTGGGCGGCACCGGCAAAGAAACCGGTGATCGCCATCCCAAGATCGGCGCCAATGTCATGATCGGCGCGGGTGCCAAGGTGCTCGGCAACATCCATGTCGGCAATTGCTGCCGCATCGCCTCGGGCAGTGTGGTGCTGAAGGATGTGCCGCCCGAAACTACGGTGGCGGGCGTGCCGGCCAAGGTGGTGGGGCCCGCCGGCTGCCCCGAGCCGGCACGTACCATGGATCAGCGTCTGTTGCCTGACGATTGCGGCTGCGGCTAGGGAGTGATTGCGTGGATCCTCGTGAAATGGTGCGCGTGCAAGCGTACATGCGCAAGGTGTTCGGCACCAAGACTTTGTCGGTGCGGGCGCGACCGAAGATTAAGGATTCCGCCGAAGTCTACGTGGGCGATGACTTCGTCGGAACGCTGACCGTCGACAACGAGGACGGTGAGCTCTGCTACCAGTTCCAGATGGCAATCCTTGAGCTCGATCTGGAGGACCTTTGAGCCCGACTAGCGCCGGGGCGCGGTGCGCACGCCGGCGATCGGGACGTTGGAGCTGCCCTCGCGCGGATCGAGCGACATCCAGATCATGGTATTGAGATACGATTGCCGCATGACGTACTCGTAGCGGGTGCGGTTCCACGTCTTCACCTCGTCGACCTTGTTGTCGAGGATGAAATCGCCCTGCACCGTGCGGGCCGTGAGCACTGCGTGGCCCTCGCCCTTTTCGTCACGCACGACGGTCATCAGCAGTGCGCTCGGCGGCCAACCACGAGCCATGAGGCGCTTGCGCTTCAATAGCGCATAGTCTTCGCAGTCGCCCCGCGTGGTGGGAATCGTCCAGTATTCGGCGACACCGTAGATCTCCATGTCGGTGGCTGGAGCAATCTCGTGGTTGACCACCCTGTTCATCGCATCAAGCTCGCTCAGGCGCTCAGGCGTGGCCGAGAAGCGCTGCTCCTCCGGCGGACCCTGTCGGCACTCTTCCGGCATTCGCTGGCAGAACTGGACGAAGCCATACGGCGGTTGCGTCACGCCAAACACGCGCATGTAAGGCGAGCTGCGGTCTTGGTCCCGCGCTAGAGCCGCCGGGTTGGCCCATGCGGCAGAGGTGAGCGGACCGCTCAACATTGCCGCCAGCAGTATGACGCGCACTCGTTTCATGCCCCGCCCTCGACTACTACCCTCAATGTACTGCACCGGATCTGCAATTTTGCTGGGCGGGCGGCCGGCAGTTCGCGGCAAGTTTTGCGGGTCATTGCCTCGACTTGCCATTTTTGCGCATACTCCGAACTTAACCAACTCACCGCTGCCTAGTTCCTGACACCGTCGTTCATTTTTCCGTCAAGGCCCACCCACGTTTGCCTCTCGATGCTCCTCCGGGTTCGCGCCGATGAAACGGACGCACGGCGTCATCGGGACGCGGTTGTGTCGGCGCTGATCCGGCACAGCCAAATGGAGCGCTCTGCGAGCGGCGACGAGAAAGATCGTTGCGATTGGCATGCATGTGATCGTGCGCATCCCAAGTCGCCGAGATCTCCGGGGGGTGTCTGCGATCGAGCACGTTTGAGACCAGTAAGCGGTCTGGCACACTATCCGGGTATTGGCTTAAGGAAGGTCTAACGGCTGCACCAATTCGGCCCGGCGCGCGGCAACGAGGCCAGATGAGCGATGACGGCCCCAGGGCACCACCCCCGCTTGCGTCTTCCAGGAAGGGTTGATGAGAGCGGGTCAATGTTGGCCCTTGTCGTGCTTGCCGCTCGGGCGGCCGCCTTCGACGACGCGAAAGCGCCGCTGATCGGCCTTGGTGGCGCGTGCGTCGGCTGTCGACAGGGCAGCGAACGGACCTTGGCTGTCGGGGCGCAGCGCACTGGCGTGAGGTCGCCCGTCGGGCCAACAAAGCCGATGCTGCTTGATCCGAAGGTTGCGCAGAGGCGCGCTGCCGAGCCAATGGGGAGCCGACGTGACGTTGACGGCGCCAATGATGCGCGTGATCTTGCCGCCGTGCTGCAGCGGTAGCAGGTTGACCTCAAGTTCGACCCGGTGGCGAGCATCGAGGATGCCCTCAAGGGTCAGATGTGCCACGGCTCCCTGCGCGCCGATGGCGGCGAGCCGGCTTTCGAGCTCGCGCCGGTCTTGCTCGCTCCAGCCATCGAGGAAATTCTTGCCGCGCAGTTCGGAGCCGAACATCTCGCACAGCCGGGTGCCCGCAAGCCGGTAGGGATAAGTGCCCGGGTTGAGCACCTCCAGCATGAAGGTCTGCGACAGGATGGCGGAGAGCTGCGCCGGGTCGATCTCGAGACGCTGCGGGGCAATGCGGCCTGCGCGCACTTCGTTCCAGTAGCTGTAGAGGGTCTGGAGCGATGACGGCATGTGCCGATGCAACCCTTGTTGTTTCTGCCCGCACTCCCGGTTTGGCTCCCCGGGGCCACTTGCCGGGCGGTGTCCCGAAACGGGACGTGGCCGGCCCGGGCAAGGCTGGAGGAGCACCTCTCATGCCAGCCTGCGGGCGGGATGGCTGGTGGGAGGGCTGGCGGCCGATTTCCCTACCGTTAGGGTTGTCAGCACGCGGCCGGGCGTGTTAGCGGGCTCTCCCAGGGCGAACGCGGCGGAGCGGCAGCCTTGGATCAGCAACCGATCTTCAACGCGCCGGGCGTCGTGCTTTGGCTGTTGGTGCTGTTCTTCGCCGTGCACCTGCTGTTGTGGGGTGTGCTGCCGGCAGGCGAGAGCGAATGGCTTTTGCTGGCCTTGGCCTTCATTCCCGCGCGCATTACCGGCGGAGCCGGCGACTTGCCCGGCGGCCACGTGGCAGTGCTCACCTCCTTCGTCACGCACCAGTTCGTGCACGGGAACCTCCCGCATATCATCGTCAACTCGGCTTGGTGTCTGGCGTTCGGAACACCCATCGCGCGGCGCACGGATGTTTGGCGTTTCCTTGTCTTCTTTGTCCTGTGCGGGGTTGCGGGGGCCCTGGTTTATCTCGCCGTCAATGGCGATGCGCGCGTGCTGATGGTCGGTGCATCCGGGGCCATCTCCGGCCTGATGGGTGCCGCATTCCGCTTTGTGTTTCGCGACATGCGCGAGGCGGGAGTATCCGGCCTACCAAACACGGCGCGCACGCCGCTTTTGTCGCTGTCGGAGACGTTGCGGGATCGCCGCATCCTCGCCGTGATCGTCGGCTGGACCGTGCTCAACGTGCTGCTGGCGCAGGCGCCAGGATTGACCGAGGCAGCCGGCATCGCCTGGGAGGCGCATCTGGGCGGCTTCTATGCCGGGCTCCTCCTCTATGGCTTCTTCGACCGTCCGGCGCTGCTCGCCGACGATGCCGCAAGCGCGGAATAGATCCCTTGCGCGGCCCTATAAAGTCTTTCACTATCGCGCTCTAGACGGTGGGCCAGGCCGCGGGATAGCCGGCTGGCGGAGGCAGCACGATTGCGACGTGTGCTGTCACCTGTCCGCAGGCTTAGAGCGGATGGGAGGAAAGCCAATGAACGTAGCAGCGATTCTGAGGCAGAAGGGCAGGGCGGTGACGACCGTGCAGCCTGACATCAGCCTGCAGGAGGTTGCCAACAAGCTGGCGGCCAAGCGCATTGGTGCAGTCGTCGTCGTGGGAGCGGGTGGAGAGGTGTGCGGGATTGTCTCGGAGCGCGACATTATTCGCGCGCTTGCAAACGACGGTGCCGGAGCATTGGCGCAGCCCGTGGCGCAGACGATGACCCGGCAGGTGGTGACTTGCCTGGAGACCGATACCTTGGACGAGCTGATGGCCATGATGACGGTGCGGCGGTTCCGTCACCTGCCAGTCGTGACGGAAGGCGCGCTCGTGGGCATCGTCTCGATCGGCGATGTGGTGAAGCATCACGTGGCCGAAGTCGAGATGGAAGCCACGGCCATGCGCGAGTACATCACCCATAGCTGATGCGGCACAGGCAGGCCGGTTGCGTCTCGCTCGCGCTTAAGTCGTCAGGTAGGCGGGGCGCATCTGCAAGCGTTGCGATGCTTACGTCATATGGGCAACGACAGCGGGGAGGCCCCGACGCGAGGCGATCTCGAGTTTGATGTCCTCGATCTCGCGTTTGGCGGCTGCGAGGCCGCACTCGATCAGCGCATCGGCGCGATGGAAATCAAACAAGCCGAATGCTGGCAACCGCGGCTGGATGATGACGTCAGGCGGGTCGCCCGCCAGCCGTGATCGGGCGATGCGGTCCTGCACGATGTTGAAGGCCTCCATCATCACGCGCGAGATGCCTGGGCCGTTGTCGGTACGGCCGAACACCTGCCGCTGGAGGAGCTTCTTCACGGCGCGGCCGTTGCGCTGGATGAGCCCCGGCTCGGGTTGCTCGGCGCCCGGCTCCTCGGGATCCGCCGCCTCCAGGTGAGGAACGACCGTGCCGCGGCCGCAGGAATCGGCCGAAAGGCTGACGGCGATCACGTAGCGGGCGCCAAGCGCGCGGCACACCGACACGGGGATCGGGTTCACCAGCGCACCGTCGAACAGCCAACGGCCGTTGATGGGGACGGGGCGAAAAATGCCGGGGAGCGCATAGGAGGCGCGCATGGCATCGACGAGCCGACCATGCGAGAGCCAGACCTCGTGGCCGGTGCCGATCTCGGTGGCGACGGCCACAAAACGCTTCTCCATCGCCTCGATGGTGATCCCCTTGAGCGTGCGCTCGAGGATGTCGCAAAGGCGTTGGCCATGGATGAGACCGGACCCGGCGAAATTGAAATCGAGGAAACCCAGCACCTTGCGACGTGTCAGCTCCCGGGCAAATTGCTCCAGCGCGCCCAGTTCGCCGGCCACGTAGCACCCGCCAACGACCGCGCCGATCGAAGTGCCAGCGATGATGTCGGGATGAATGCCCTCAGCGTTGAGGGCCCGCAATACGCCGATGTGCGCCCACCCGCGGGCCGAACCGCCCCCCAGAGCCAATCCGATCTTGCAATCACCCATGGCCGGGTCCCATTGCGCAATGCTTAAGCCTTACGCCGCGCGCAGACCGAGAGGGTCGTCCCCCCGCGGCCCTCAAGCCTAGCGCCCAGGCATTAAACGAGCGCTACGGAAGGATTAACGGCTGGCTTAGGGGCGTCCCACGTCGCGCATCCCCGGATCTTGCGCGCCGCACCGGGTCTGCAACAGGATTGAGTCAATAAAGGATTAAGTCCGCTGCAGCGGCACGTCCGGACCCGGCTCGGTTCCGAGCAGCAGCGCGCGATAGAAGCAGGAGCGCGCCCCCGTGTGGCAAGCTACGCCGTCTCCCGCCACCGACACCTTCAACCAAAGGGTATCCTGGTCGCAGTCCGTGCGCAGCTCGCTAACGTGCATGAGGTTGCCGCTTTCCTCGCCCTTCCGCCACAGGCGCTGACGCGAGCGGCTCCAAAAGTGAGCGATCCGCGTCTGAAGCGTCAGCCCCAGGGCCTGCGCGTTCATCCAGGCAAACATCAAGACCTCGCCCGAGGCGGCATCGGTGACAATTGCCGGCAGCAGGCCTTGAGCGTCGAACTTGGGCTGGAAGCGAAGGCCAGTTTCGACCTCGCCGGCGCTTCCGCGCGCGCCAAAGAGCGGTGGATTGGCAGTCATGAAGCGGTCTCTGGTGGCTCGCGCGTGAGTTTGCGTCCCCTTAGAATCGAGGCCCATGCACCATTTGCAGGAAGCGGTCGCGGTAGCTCGCCTCCGATTCCATTGCGCCTGTGAAGCGCGTGGTGATGGTACGCACGCCAGGCTGCCGCACGCCGCGCATGGACATGCATTGGTGCTCGGCCTCGATCAGCACAGCCACCCCACGCGGCATCAGGGCAGCCTCAATGGCATCGGCGATCTGGGCCGTCATGGTTTCCTGCGTCTGCAGGCGCTTGGCAAAGATCTCCACCACGCGCGCGATCTTCGAAATCCCGACGATGCGTCCCTTCGGCAGGTAGGCCACGTGGGCCACACCCAGGAAGGGTGTCATGTGGTGCTCGCAATGGCTCTCCACGCGGATATCGCGCAGCATGACGAGATCGTCATAGCCGCCTGCTTCATCGAAGGTCTTGGAGAGGACCTCAGCCGGATCGAGCCCATAGCCCAGGAAGTATTCCTCATAGGCGCCTGTGACCCGCCGCGGCGTGTCCTTCAGGCCCTCGCGCGCGGGATCGTCGCCCGCCCATGCGATCAGTATACGCACCGCTTCCTCCGCTTCAGCCCGTGTGGGCTTGCGGCGCGCGGCCGGCTTCAAGGAGACGGCGCCCTTGCGGGTCGCAATGTCGTTCATGGCTGGTGCTGCTCGACTCGCGGATGGCTGGGTTCCTGAAGCATTGCAAGATGGCGTTGCGCCGCGGGTTCGCATCTGCGTTAGGCCGTTGAAATCCCCCAGTGCAGACGCGATATGCGTTGCGGGCACGGCGCACGCTTGGGAGTGCGACCATGTCACGGTAGTATGCGGGGATATAGTACGCCAGCCTGGTCCGGGCAAGAAATCCGGACGGGCGTCGAATGGGACTTTGCGCAATCGATGACGCAGCTGAGCGAGATCTACAACCAACGCATCCTAGAGCTCGCGGCCCACATACCAGGGGCTCAGCGGCTGGCCGACGCCGACGCGACGGCGACGGCCCACTCCAAGCTCTGCGGTTCCACGGTCACGGTCGACCTCAAGGTCGCAGGTGATCGCGTCGCGGCGTTCGGGCAGACGGTCAAGGCTTGCCTGTTGGGGCAAGCCGCCGCCTCCGTGATGGGCCGCAACGTCATAGGCACGGATGCCGAAGAGCTACGCGAGATCGGCAGAACCATGCGCGCCATGCTCAAGACGGGTGGTCCGCCTCCCACGGGTCGGTGGGCGGACCTCGCCGTGCTTGAGCCAGTCAAGGACTACAAGGCACGTCATGCCTCCACCCTCTTGGTATTCGATGCTGTGGAGATGGCGCTCGCCAAGGCTGAGGCCAAGCGGACCGAGGCAGCCCCGGTAGAGGCCTCGGCATAAGGACGATGATGGGCGGTGGCGGCAGGCGTTTAATCGAGAGCGTGGCCAAAGACCTCGCCACCGCCGCTGGGAAGGCCCTGATCAAAGTGCCGGTGCACGCCTATCGCTGGACGCTGAAGCCGCTGGTGGGTTCGGAATGCCGGTATCTACCGACGTGCTCGCAGTACGCCCTCGACGCCATCGATCGCAACGGCGCCTGGCGCGGGAGCTGGCTGGCGCTGTCGCGCGTCTGCCGTTGCCATCCCTGGGGCTCGCACGGGTTCGATCCGGTGCCAGACATTGCTGGTGAACGGCATCGCCTGGCACCGTGGCGCTACGGGCGCTGGGCCTGGCGTCAGACAGCCCAGAGAGCCCCGTAACGAGACCCCTTCAACTTTTCAATGCTGGACAGGCAGGGGCCTTCGTCGCCGTCGTCAATTGGCGCCGATCCGGCGCAGCCGCTCCTCCGCGTCGCTGGCACCGAGCTGCTGGGCGCGCTCGTACCAGCGTCGCGCCTGCTTGGGGTCGGGTTGGATGCCGCGCACGCCAAGCTGTGCGAGCTCTGAGGCATCGAAGGTGCCCGCCAGCGCCATTGCGCCCTGGGCTAGTCCAGCATCGGCGGCGCGCTCGTAGAACAAGCGCGCGGCCGCGATGTTGCCTTCGGCCAGCTGTTCGTCGCCCTTCTTGACGAGACGGACCGCCCGTTCGCGATCCTGCGGCGGCATGGATTGGACGCCCTGTTGCGCCGGTTGTGCGCTTCGCTCGGCGCCCTCACCCACCCCCGCCCGCAGGATCGATGCCGAGGACGGCGGGGCTGCCTCGCGTGCCATCAGGTTGCGTTCACTCTTTTGCCCAGCGGGGGCAATGGCCAGCGTCGCCCTGGTCTCGGCGAGCACAGAGCCATCGATGGACACCAAGGTGACGGTGATCTCGGATCGGCCCGTAGTGCCCGCCGGGAGCATGATCTTGAGCTCGGGCAGAGCCGCCAGCGACACGGCCCAAGACCCAGGAGCGATCGAGTAGCCCTCCGTGAGGGCCGCCGTCGGAGGCAGCCCGCGCACGCGCACGAAGCTGTTGCGCGGCACCGAGTCGGCAGGCGTCACGCGGATGGGCAAGGCTGCTTGTGTAGCGGCCTCGGCTGAGATCGCTGGGGGTAGGGTGATCTGTGGATTGGTTTGCGCGTGCGCGTGCGACGGGGCCAAGATCCAGGGCTGCGCTGCCAGGAGGACGAACGCGAGGACGGCTGATCCTCGCCCGCGCCCTTGGCGGCGACGCCCCTCTGCCCGTGCCGTTATCACCCGGTTCACGCGGGTCTCACCCCCCTGGCATTCCAACTTCGTTGGTGCTCTTTGCGTTGCTTGCTCTTGGTCCTGTGAGCGCGGCGCTCTGAGCCATGCTGTGCTCTGAGTGTGTTCGCGGGAAAGGTCAAGGAGGAAGCTTTCGCATGCTGCCTTCTGCCTTCTAACGTCTCTGGGTCTTAGCCCATTCCATGAATTGCTGGAAAAGGCGCTCCTGCTCGGCCGGGTCATTGGGCGCCGCCTTGGCCGCCTGCGTGCGTGCAATCGCCGGATCGACCTGGACGCTGCCGGCGACGGTTTGCCTCTCGGAATTGCGGGCCAGCCATTCCTCTGCCGCGGGGAAGCGCTTCCATCCGCGCAGCGTGGAAGTAAGGTTTGATTCCTTCCACTTCGAATGCCGCGCCGGCTTCTGGAATTCCGAGAACTTGGCAAAGAAGGCGTCGACAAAGGCGGCAACGCGGCGATAGCGGTCGGTGTTGCGTGGCCAGTTAAAGGCGACGAGCACGGCACCGACCGCGATGGTGTCAACCGAGCTGCCCTTGGGGATGAGGTTGGGGTAATCATCGTTCGTGAGCTTGGCAGGGAAATAGTCTTGCTCAAGCACATCGGTGTACGGCATCGGCAGCAGCGTCATACCGGGCTCCATCTTGAACTTGCCAAAGGAGCCCGTCGGCTTGCCGGCGATCAGCACGGTGGCGGCAATATCCCCCGACTTCACGCGCTGATAGCCCTCCGACTGATCAAAGTTGACTTCCTGAACCTTGATGCCCAGCAGCTCGAAAATGAGCCGGGTCGAGAACTGCGTGCCGCTGCCGATGTCGCTGAGGTTGACGCGCTTGCCATTGAGATCTTGCACGCTGTTGATGCCCGGTCCCGCGAGGATATGCATCTCCTCGTTGTAGAGCTTGGCAATGTAAGCCACGCGCCCTTCGATGTTGGGGCCAAACTCTCCGGTCCGTTTGAGATAGCTCATGATGTTGGACTGGGTGATGCCCAGATCCACGCCCTTGAGGTAGAGCACGTCCATCATGTTTTGATAGCCGCCCTTGCCGATGACCGGCAGCACGCGCAGGTCGCTGCCCGAGTCGAGCACGGCCGACATGTCAAAGGCGAGATAGAGATAGGCCCCGTTCGGATTGCCGGAGATGACGGTCACGGTGTTCTGGTTGAGTTTCTCCGTGAACGCCGCGTGGCCACCCGCTTGCGCAATGATGGGCACCGGGCGTTTTGCCTGCACAGGAGCTGGGACGTAACTCTTGGCCCCCTGTTGCGCAGGAACCGGTGTGGGAAGCATCAACCACGCCGCGAGCGTGATCGCGGCCATAGGACGGATTGAACGCACTTTACGTCTCCCCCGAAACCGTAACACAAACACGCCGGTCTCTGTCGGGCGTGCGGTAGCTAGCCCCACGAGCCCTTCTTTTCCGCACGTGTCCAAGGTAACACATAGCGCGTCACCTGCAACCTTCATGTGCCTGCATTTGGGTCACCTTATGGCCGATCTACGGCTATTTGCGGAAAGGCTCGCCTCCCATGACCACCGCAATCTGCTAGGAAGGGGCTCCAGAGCGCCAATCAGCAAGGGGAGCTGCCATGACCTACGACCTCATCCTTCGGGGCGCACGCGTGATCGATCCCTCCCAGCGGCTCGACGCAGTGAGCGATGTGGCCTTCGCGGGCGGCAAGGTCGCCAAGGTAGCGCCCAAGCTGGAACCGGGGCCGGGCACCGAGGTGCGCGACGTTTCCGGGTCAATCGTCGTACCAGGGCTCATCGATCTGCACACCCACGTTTACTGGGGCGGCACCTCGCTCGGCATCGACGCGGAGGAATTCTGCCGCACCTCCGGAGTGACGACCTCGATCGACACCGGAAGCGCTGGACCCGGCAATTTTGCGGGGTTCCGCGCGCACGTCATCGATAAGAGCCAGGTGCGCATCCTCGCCTACCTGCATGTTTCACACGCAGGCATCTTTGGCTTCTCCAATCGCGTCATGGTCGGCGAAAGCGGCGATCTGCGCCTGATGGATCCGATCGGCGCCGTGGAGGTCGCCAATGCCAACCGCGATGTCATCGTGGGCATCAAGGTGCGAGTTGGGCTGCATGCCTCCGGTACGAGCGGCGCGGTGCCGCTCAAAATCGCGCTCGAGGTGGCCGATGCCGCAGGCATGCCGCTGATGGTGCACATCGACCATCCTCCGCCGAGCTACGAGGAAGTGGTCGATATGCTCCGTCCCGGTGATGTCCTCACGCACGCGTTCCGCCCATTCCCCAACGCGCCGGTGACGCACCAGGGGACCGTCAAACGGACTGTGCTGGAGGCGCGCCAACGCGGCGTCAAGTTCGATATCGGCCACGGCAAGGGCTCGTTTGCATTCAAGACCGCGCGCGCCATGCTCGCCAACGGCTTCCTGCCAGATACCATCTCCTCGGACGTGCACCAGCTGTGCATCAACGGTCCAGCCTTTGACCAGGTGACGACTTTATCGAAGTTCCTGTGCCTCGGCATGGACCTGTCCGACGTGATCGCCGCCTCCACGCAAAATGCGGCCCTGGCCCTCCGGCGTCCTGAACTCGGCAGCCTGAAGGCCGGTTGCGTTGGTGATGCAACCATTCTCAAGATCAAGAAGGGGCGGTTCGATTACGTGGATGTGGTCGGCGAGCACATGGAGGCAGATCGCAAGATCGCGGCCGAGGGCGTGGTGGTGGCGGGACGCTGGTGGCATCCCAAAGCGGCCTGAGCCGGCTGATCAAGGGACCTGGCCAGGTTGATGATCGGTCCGACGGCGGCGTGCTTGAGGGCCGGTTCGATAGCAACCGACCGGCCCTTAGCGCATTCACCCGACGCGCTCGGTCGGGACGATCTCGATGGTGTCCAGGCGGCCCTCGCGCAGGATACGGACGGCGACGCGCCTGTCGATGCGGCTGCCATCGAGGATGCGGGCGATG
Source organism: Hyphomicrobiaceae bacterium (assembly GCA_036558085.1). Classification (GTDB taxonomy): domain Bacteria; phylum Pseudomonadota; class Alphaproteobacteria; order Rhizobiales; family Hyphomicrobiaceae; genus AWTP1-13. The sequence goes on along the minus strand of DATBGH010000047.1, from coordinate 23,097 downwards.
TCGTCGATGCCCGTCACCACGTCCCTGTCGAGTGCCACGATCACGTCACCGGGCTCGAGGCCACCTGACTGCGCTGGGCTGCCAGGTTGCACCTCGACGACGCGCACCCCTGAATCTTGGGTGAGACCCGTTCTGGCCTTGAGCCGCTGCGGCAGTGCCACCTGGTCGCCGGCGATGCCAAGCCGAGCGCGGCGTACACGGCCGTGCTGCAGCACCTGCGTCAGCACGTGCTGGGCGGTGTTGGCGGCCACCGAGAAACAGATGCCCTGTGCGCCCAAGATCACCGCCGTGTTGACGCCGATCACCTCGGCGCGCGAGTTGACGAGCGGACCCCCCGAGTTTCCGGGGTTGAGGGCGGCGTCCGTTTGAATGACGTCGCCGATCAGACGGCCGTTCTGGGCGCGCAGCGAGCGGCCGACCGCGCTGATGATCCCGGCGGTCACGGTGGATTCAAAGCCCAGCGGGTTGCCGATGGCGATGGCGATCTGGCCGGCCTTGAGCCTCTTGGAGTTTCCCAGCCGCGCGGCCGGCAGACCGTCGGAAGTGTCGGCGCGCAACACGGCAATATCGGTGTCAGGGTCGCGGCCGAGCACGCGCGCGGCAAAGCGCCGGCTGTCGGTAAGGGCCAGCTCGATGGTCGCAGCCCCCTCAACGACGTGGTTGTTGGTGAGCACAATTCCGTCCGGCGATAGGATGGTGCCGGAGCCGGAGCCCTGGGCAATCGTCCCGCGCCGCGCGCCGCGCACCTGCACGTGCACCACCGACGGCGACACGGCCTCCACGACGCTGACGACCGCACTCGAATAGGCGTCGAGCAGCTCCTCGTCCTGGCTGCTGGCTCGGTTGGACACGAATGACGCGTCGCGGTCGCGATCTCTGCGCCACAGCTGCATGTGGCAGTCCTCCAAACTCTGTGATGGGTCTGCGGGGTTCCGCGGTTCCCATATATGGGGTGGCATTAACCCTAGCGCGAGGGGTGGCTCCGGAAGGTGCATGCCTGCACCCGACCAGGGGCAGGCCCGCGGTGCGCGGGTGGCTGCCCCTGGGTGCTCGCATGTGCCGATCCTTGCGCGGGATCGGTTGCGAGTGGCTCAAACGTGGGAGGGGGAGCAGAACGCCTCCACCGCCTCAGAGCATCTTGCACATCGCGACCGCGCTCGACTTGTCGTGGTTGGGAGGCGCGTCCTCGAGGTTGAGCGATTTGACCACACCGTCCTCAACGACCATGGAGTAGCGCTTGGAACGCACGCCGAGACCGCGGGCGGTGAGGTCGATCTCGAGGCCCAACTTCTTGGCGAACTCCGCACTGCCGTCCGCGAGCATCTGGATCTTGCCGTCGGCCTTGGAGTCCTTGGCCCAGGCGGTGAGCACGAAAACGTCATTGACCGCCGTGCAGGCGACCATATCGACCTTCTTTGCGAGCTCATCAAAGTTCTGCACAAAGCCCGCCATGTGTTGCTTGTGGCAGGTGGGCGTGTAGGCACCCGGAACCGCGAACAGCGCGACCTTCTTGCCGGCGAATACGTCGCGGGTCTGCATCGGCTTGGGCGTCCCATCAGCTCCCATGGTCATGAACGTCGAATCGGGGAGCTTGTCGCCGACCTTGATCGTCATCGTGGTGATCCTTTCACGCGATGTGCTTGGGGACAGAGGTGTGAGATACCGCGGCTGAACTTATGCGGTTGTAGGGCCCAAGCCAAGCCGAACCGACCGGCGCGCACCATCGCCGCTTCGCTCCGCTCGCCGCGGACGAATTGGCCTCTGTGCGGTGCTGCTTGCTACGCCTGCGAGCCAATCACGGGGAGCCCGCTCGTCGTTGCGTTGGCCGGTGCCGTGTCAGGGCACGGTCCAGCTTGTCTCGCTTGCCCCGGCCTCGCCGACGAGGGTCAGGCGCAGGGTTTTGCCCTTGAACTCGTGAGCGTTGCCCGTGCGCGCGAGGTCGATCTCGAAATGGACGAGGTCGTTGCCGCTGTCGGCCTCCGGCCGCGCCTCGCCAGCGCCGCTTGGATTGGGCACTCGCCTTGCCATCGGCACATAGAGCCCGTCGGGGGCTTCCACGAACAGGTCGGCGCCGCGGGCGCCCTTGGCAAAGCGCCCGACAACGACGAGGTGCGGCTCGCCACCCTCAAGGAAGGCGCTTGCGCGCGTGACGCGTGGGTCCTCGGCGTGGCGGCTTGCCGCGGGTCGCGGCACTTGTTCAAGGGCCGACAACATCGCGGGCGACGCTTGGCTCGCCAACTCCCTCGGCGTGAGTGCGAGCGACAACTTGGCTTCGGCTGGAATGCAAATCTCGCGGCAGACACCAAATTCCAGGGCCAGTGCCAGATGCACGGGTTGGCTTGCATCCTTTGGCACCACCTCGACTGGGAAGAGCACCGCGTGCTTGTAGCCGACCGTGTCTGCGGCGGGCTCACTCATGCGCATGGGCGCTGGGTAGAGAACGGTCACAGCGGCCACATTGCTGGAGCCTGACCAATCAAAATTGGGCGGCACACCGGCATCGCCGGGCATGCGCCAATAGGTCTTCCAGCCCTCGTCGAGCGCGATTTCCACGCCGGCCAGGTAGGAGCTGGCGCCGTGCACCGCCGGCGCGCCACCGGTAAGGCGCGCCCGCGCGTTCAGAAGCTCAAACCAGGCTGGAGCTTGAGCGGGAGCCTGGCTCTGTGCCGGCCCGGCGCCGGCGAGCGCAAGAACTCCGAGGGCGGCCACGAGGCTCCACAGGGCTTGCAGGGATCGGCTCATCGGTCTCCTCGCCGTCACCACAACAGGTAGGCCGGCCATGCGCCAAACTCAATACAACAGTGCTCGATCTGGACGTGATCGAACCGGCCGAGCCCCTTCCAGCCATCCCAATCCGGCGGTAGTCTTCCGGCTATGGAGACACAACGGAAATGGAAGGCGCGCGGCGAAGGCTACCTTGAGGGGCAGCTCTTGGTCGCCATGCCGGTCATGACCGACCGACGCTTCGCGCGCTCGGTAATTTACATGTGCGCCCATTCGGCCGAGGGCGCCATGGGGCTCATTGTCAACCAGCGCGCCCCCCACATTGGCTTCCGTGAGCTGCTGAAGCAACTCAAGATTGCCCCCGACAACGGCGACGAGATCGTCGTTTGCGAGGCAGAGATGGACGTGCATGTCGGTGGCCCAGTGGAGACCGGGCGGGGGTTCGTGCTCCACAGTTCCGATTACTACGCAGCCGATTCGACGCTGGCCATAGACGAGGGCGTGTCGTTGACGGCGACCATTGACATCCTCAAGGCCATCGCCGCGGGCAAGGGCCCCGACAAGGCGATTCTGGCGCTGGGCTATGCGGGCTGGCGGGCGGGGCAACTCGAGAGCGAGATCGCCGCCAATGGCTGGCTGCACTGTCCGGCCGATCTTGACCTGCTGTTTGACCGCAATCTGGAGCAGAAATACGAGCGGGCGATGTCGAAGATCGGCATCGATCCCTCGCACCTGGTGAGCGAAGCCGGACACGCCTGAGGCCAGCACCAATCCGCAGGTCCTTCAATGCGCGGGCGGTTTGCCGTCGCGGTCGACCGGGGAGGGTGCGCCCGTCGCAGCCGCGCCGCTTGCCGGGGCCGGCGCCTTGGCCGAGCTTTCCTCCTTCCATCCCGCCAGTCTCGCGAGGCTTTCTGCAATCGCCGGCGGCAGCTTGGAGAGGTTGGTCGATGCCAGGCCGTTGGGCTGTGCCGGCGGCGGCAGCGCCTGGGGCGGGCTGCGCGCGGGGGCAGCGGGCAGTGGCGGGGGACCTTGGCGTGGGTCCGGGGCTTGGGCTTGCGTTCTGGGCAGGGGGGGCGGGCCAGTCCGCGGCTGGGCGGATTGGGCGGGAACGGCAGGGGCCGCGGCAGCGTCGCGGGCGCCGTTCGCTTGCCTCTTGCCCAGGGATGTTGCCAGGGATGTTGCCAAAGTCGTTGCCAAGGAAGTTGCCACGGACGCCGCCAAAGACGCGGGTGGGGAGGCTGGTGCGGGCGCTGGCAGGGCGACGCGCTCAGGTGGGCGCGCCTGCGGGCGCAGCACGGGAGAGGGTGGCATCGTTCGCGGCGCCGGGCTGGATTTGGCTTGAGGGGCGGGCAGCGGCGGCGGCCCACCCGCCAACCGGCTTGGCTCCGCCGGCACTGGTCCGCGCACCCGAGCCGGCGATTGCACCAGCGCCGTTTTGCCCGGCGAAGCCGGCGCGGCAGGGTGGGCGGGCCGCGACGGCGGCTTGCGAGAGGGGTCGCTTGCTGGCGCTGGCGCAGCTTCGGCGGGGAGCTCGTCAGGGGTCACGTCGCGGCGGCGCAGCAGACTTCGCCGCTTCATGCGCCGCTCGGTTCGACGTGCGACCTTGATGAGCTGCAGCGCATCGCGCTCTGGCATGGGCTCACCGTAATAGAAACCCTGCCCGTAGTGACAGCCGATGGTGCGCAACAGACCAACCTCATCCTCCGTCTCAACGCCTTCGACGCCAACGTTTTTGCCAAGCTCGTGGGCGAGCGCCACGATTGAGCGAAGGATCACCGATCCGGCACCATTCTCGCCGCTCGCTTGCAGGAATGAGCGATCGACCTTGATGGCGTCGAAAATGAACTGGTTGAGATAGGAGAGCGAGGAGTAGCCGGTGGCGAAGTCATCGAGCGCTAGGCCGGCACCGGCCTCGGAGAGCTCGCGCAGCACCGCGGTCGCCTTCTCCGGGTTCTCCATCACGAGTGATTCAGCGATCTCGATCCGCAGCGAACCGCGTGGCAGCACCGCGCGCCCTAGGATGTGGCGCACCTCCTTGACGAGCTCCGGTCTGAACAGCTGCCGGTTTGCGATATTGACACTCACGAATACTGGCGCATCCGGACGGGGCAGCTCCTTCTGCCAGCGCGCCGCCTCGCGCACGGCGCGGGCCAGCACGTAGGAGCCGAGCTGACCGATAAGGTCGGATTCCTCGGCAATTGGCATGAACTCGGCTTCGCTCAGGGCTCCGCGTGTGGGATGGTCCCAGCGCAGCAGGGCCTCAAAACCGGCGAGCGATTCGGTTGGCAAATAATAGATCGGCTGAAAGACGAGCTTGAGCTGCTTCTTGTCGATCGCACGCCGCAATTCACTCTCGAGGGCTGGGCGGCCGTCCTTCTCGGTACGCATCGCCGTGTTGAAGATCTCGATGCGATCAGGTCCGGTCCGCTTGGCGCGGTACATGGCGATCTCGGCCTCGCGCAGGAGCTCGGCGGGATCCTCATCGGGTCCGTCGTAGAGGGCAATGCCAATCGAGGCGGTGAGCACGATTTCCCGGCCGGCGATGCTGATCGGCGCGCGCAGCGAGCGGCGGACCTGCTCAGCCAGCATGGCAAGCTCCGACGGGTTGGACTGGCTGAGCAGCAAGAGCGCAAATTGGTCACCACCGACGCGGGCAAGGGTGTCCTGCGGCCCGAGGTTGCGCGCAAGGCGGCGCGAGATGGTTAGCAGCAAGCTGTCGCCGACGATGAGGCCGAACGAGGCGTTGACCGACTTGAATTTGTCGATGTCGATGAAGATCAGTGCCGGACGCACCAGCGGTTCGAGCGTGGCACGCTTGGCCACGATGGCAAGTCGGTCGAGGAACAGCTCGCGGTTGGGCAGGCCCGACAGGCTGTCATGGACGGCATCGTGCAAGAGCCGCTCCTGCGCGCGCTTGGTGTCCGTCACATCGCGCAGGAGACCTATGCAACGGGCGTTGCGACGGTCGCCGGCGGGAGCGGCCGCAGCTTCGAGCTCGAACCAGCGGTAGGAGCTATCGGCGTGGCGCATGCGGAACTCCGCCCGCAGCTCGCCATCGGGGCGCTCCTTGACCGAGGAGAGCAGCAACCTGAAACGCTCCCGGTCGGTGGGGTGCATATGTTTCAAGAAGTCCTCGAGCTTGGTCGAGAGCTGGCCGGCCTTGAGTCCCAATATGGCCTCGACGAGGGGGCTGACCTTGATCTCGCTGCGACGCTCGTTCCACTCCCACACGCCGGCACCCGCGCCGTCGATGGCGAGCGATCTCAGCTGCTGCTCTGCGGGCTGCACACCATAGAGAGGCTCCATGGTGCGGAACGCGTACTGGGTGACCGTGAAGCCGATCAGCACGACGATGAGCACGAGGCCCGCCGTCAGGCCAAAAACGACAACGTCGCCCGACAGCCTGCCAGTAAAGGTAATACCCGCGCCGAACAGCCAGACCAGCAGCAACATCCAGGTGGGCACCAGCGAGAGTGCCCGGTCCTGCCCGCGCATGGCCAGGAACAGCGTCAGCGCACCTCCCGCCGACGCGATCATGATGCTGGAAAGACGGGCGAAGGTGGCGGCCAAGCGCGGATCAAGGAAGGCTATGCCAATGAGGACGAGCTGCGCCGTCACCCAGAGCATCAACAGCATGCGCACGAAGCCGTGCCAGGCACCGAGCCGCAAGAAGGTGTAAAGGAAGATGAGAAGCGTGGCTGCCATACCCGCTTCGGTAGCGGCGCGGTACTGCGCGTTTTCCTCCGGGCGAATGTTGAAGAGCTTGTGCCAGAATCCAAAATCGACGCACAGGTAGGCCAGCACGCACCAGGTGAAGATGGCCGCGGTCGGAAAGATGGCCTTGTGATTGGCGGCAAAGACGGCCGTGAGGAAGATGGCGAGCAGGCCTGTAATGCCCAGCATGATGCCGTTGAAGAGCTGGCGATCTCGGCTCTTTTGCTCGTACTCGATGGCCTTCCACAAAAACAGGCGGGCGAAGCGGTCGGAGGCGAGTTCGGCTACGAAGGTGACGGTCTGCCCGGGCTCCAGCGTAAGCCGAAACACATCGGCACGGTCGTTCTTGATCCGCTCGGGAACGTAGCCAACAGAAGGCGTGACGGCATCAACGCGCCGCGCATCAAGATCGGGCCACACCACGCCCGAGCCCACCATGCCGTAGCGGTCCGATGCCAACCAGCGCTCGATCGGCTTGTCGGTGGTGTTGGTCAGCGCGAACACGAACCATGCCGGATTGGTGCCGGGCGTCGTGGCACGAACCGACATGCGACCGGTCACCCCGTCAGCGCTCGGCGCGGTCTCGATCTGCAGGACGTCGCCGCGTCCCTCGTAGGCTTCGCCGAGAGCCGTTATTTCGACGCGGTCGAGCTCGTTGGTGACCGCGATGGATTTGAGCGCGTAGGCGGCAGGTGCATTGGCCAAGACGAGGAGCGCTGCGACGAGGCACACGAAAGCGCAGCGCACATGGCTCCAAGCCCATGCGCGCTCACTGTTTGGGGCCCTGCCGCGCGTTGTCATCACCCCCGTGCCTTACCTCACGCCCGTGCATCGTCTTGCAACAGGGCGAAGAGATCGTGATCCTGCCACGTGCCGTTGATCTTGAGGTAGCGGCGCGCCGTGCCTTCACGCTTAAAGCCGGCCTTGTGCAGAACACGCGCGGAGGCAAAGTTGTGCGGCAAGCATGCCGCCTCCAGCCGGTGCAGGCCGAGGGTGACGAAGGCGAAAGGTAGGCAGGCCCTGACCGCGTCCGTCATGTGACCGCGGCCCACGTGCGGTGCCCCAATCCAGTAGCCCAACGAGGCCGCCTGCGCCACACCGCGGCGGATGTTGCTGATGCTGAGGCCGCCCACCAGTGCCAGGTCGCTCACGCGAAAGATCAGGAAGGCGTATCCCAAATCCTCCTTCATCTCGCGCTGGTATTGGCGCAGGCGCCGGCGGAATGCCGACCGCGTCAGCTCATCGCGCGACCATTGCGGCTCCCAAGGAACGAGATGTTGGCGGCTCATGGCCCTCAGCTGTGCCCAGGCCGGATAGTCGGCCATCGCCGGGTGGCGCAGCAGCACCGCCTGGCCGTGGAGCTCGGCCTCACCATCGCCCGGCGCTGTGGATCTCAGAAACGCCATCGCCTGCCTCTAACCCGCGGCCGCCGCCATGGCGGCCGCTGTCATGCCTATGCGCGCGTCACGCGTTCGGCCGCCATGCGCGCGAATGCTTCGCCCCGGCGTCCCGCACCAACCACGGCAACCGATGGGGGCGAAGCGCCCACGAGGTTGGCCGCGAGCTCCCGCACAGCATCCGCCGTCACCGCATCGATGCGCTCGATCAGCTCGGATGGTTCCATCAAGCGGTCAAACAGCAACAGCTGGCGCGCCATCTGCTCGGCGCGCGCAGAGGAACTCTCAAGCCCCATCAGCAGGCCAGCCTTGAGTTGCGCCTTGGCGCGCGCAAGCTCGGCCTCAGCCGGCTTCTCTGCGGCCGCGGCAATGAGCTCATCGCCGACGACCTCGATCAGCTTGCTCATCATCTCCGGCCCCGTTGCCGCATGGATGCCGAACAATCCGGTATCGGCCAGCGCCCAGCAGCTTGAGTAAATCGCATAACAGAGCCCACGCCGCTCGCGCACCTCCTGGAACAGACGCGATGACATGCCGCCGCCGAACAAACCCGAAAACACTTGGGCGGTATAGAAATCCCGAGCGCGATAGGACGGTCCAGCGAACGCCATGACGAGGTGGCTTTGCTCGAACGGCTTGGCCGCCGTGCGCGTGCCACCGACATAGCGCGCAGGCTCGAATCGACCCCCCGCGCCGCCATTGAGGCGGCCGAATTGGGCCTCAGCGTGGCGCACGAGCTCGTCGTGGTCGACGCTTCCGGCGGCCGATATGACCATGCGGTTGGCACCGTAATTGGCCGCGAGGAAGGCGCGCAGATTGTCGGCGCTGAAGCGTGTGACGCTCTCGGTCGTGCCAAGGATCGGCCGGCCAATTGCCTGATTTGGAAAGGCTGCGTCTTGGAGGAGCTCGTAGGCGATCTCGTCAGGGCTGTCGCGCGTGGCGGCGATCTCCTGCAAGATCACCTCCCGTTCGCGCTCAAGTTCGTCCTCGGCGTAGCGTGGTATCTGCAAGATATCAGCCAAGATGTCGAGTGCGAGGGCGACGTCGCCCTTGAGAATGCGTGCGAAGTAGGCGGTGGTTTCCAGGCTGGTGGCGGCATTGAGCTCGCCGCCGACCGCCTCAATCTCCTCGGCGATAGCGGTTGCGCTGCGCCGCTCGGTGCCCTTGAACGCCATGTGCTCGAGGAGATGGGAAATGCCGTGCTCGCTCGCTTGCTCGTGGCGGGCGCCAGCAGCCACCCAAACACCGAGCGACACCGTCTCCAGATGCGCCATGTGGTGGGAGACCACGCGCAGGCCGTTCACCAGGCGCGTCGTCCGCGTGCTCATGCCGCAACTCCCGATCTGCTCGCCGACCGGCGTCCCGCCCGATCCTCCACGAAGCGTTGGACCGCGCCGAGATCGTTGCGCAGCACGCTGGTGCGCTCGGGATCACCCATCAGCGATGCGAGCCGCGGCGGCAGAGCCGGCCGCGAGCCGGTGATGCTTTCCATCGTGTCCGGGAACTTGGCCGGATGGGCTGTGGCGAGCGCCACATGCGGCATGTGACGTGACTGGTTTGTCATGACCTTGCGCGCGGCAACCACGGCGCAAGCGCTGTGAGGATCGAGCAGATAGCCGCTTTCGGCCTTGACCCGGCGGATGCAATCGGCAACCGCGGGCTGATCGACGCGCTCGGCCGTGAAGTTCTGGCGGTAAGCCACCATCGCCTCACCGAGGCCGATCGAACGGCTCTGGGCGAGCGCGCCCATCTTGGCACGCACGAAGGCAGCGTCACGGCCGGCGGCTTCGAACAGGAAACGCTCGAAATTGGAGGAGACTTGGATATCCATGGAGGGTGAGGTGGTGGCGACCACCTCGTCCAGCGTGTACATGCCCGTGGCCCAGGCGCGGCAGAGGATGTCGTTCTCGTTGCTGGCGATCGCGAGCCGTTCGGTCGCAAGGCCCATTTGCTTGGCAGCGTATCCCGCGAACACGTCGCCAAAATTACCGGTCGGCACCGAGAAGTGCAGACGCCGATCGGGGCCTCCCAGCGCGGCGGCGGCGACGAAGTAGTAGCTGATTTGGGCGAGGATGCGGCCCCAGTTGATGGAGTTGACGGCGGCAAGCCGGAGGCGGTCGCGAAACGCCAGGTCGTTGAACATTGCCTTCACGAGACCCTGGCAGTCATCGAAGGTGCCCTCGATGGCGATGGCCTCAACATTGGGCTCGGCCGCGGTGGTCATCATGCGCCGCTGTACGTCGGAGATGCGGCCGTGCGGGAAGAGCACCACAACATCAACGCGATCCGAGCCGCGGAAGGCCTCGATGGCGGCACCGCCGGTATCGCCGGAGGTGGCCGCCACGATGGTGACGCGCTCGCCGCGAGCGGCCAGCACGTGGTCCATCAGGCGCGCCAGGAACTGCATGGCCAGGTCCTTAAACGCCAGCGTCGGCCCGTGGAACAGCTCCAAAACCCACAGGCTGCGATCGATCTGCACGAGCGGTGTCACGGCTGGATGGTCGAAGCGGGCGTAGGCGTCCCGCGCAAGGGCCAGGAGCGCAGGACGCGGAATGGCGCCGCCGGTGAACGGCTCCAACAGCTCCACAGCCACCTCCGCGTAGGGTTTGCCGGCAAACCCCGCGATCGCGGCGGATGGCAGTCGTGGCCAGGCCTTGGGCACATAGAGCCCGCCGTCGCGTGCAAGCCCAGCCAGCAGGGCGTCCTCGAAGGAGAGCTCCGGCGCTTGGCCTCTGGTGCTGACGTATCGCAAGGAAACGGCTTTCTTGGCTGGCGGAGCGGGGCGGAACTGGGCGCAAACGCACCCTAGGACGCGCGGCGGGGCCTAACAAGGCGCACTGGGAATACCGGCCATGAAATCTGCTGGTAACCGCCGTTTGCCGCGAAAAGTCCGCCTTTTCGGGGGATGGCGGGACGGCGCTGGCCGCATCACTGGGGGTGGGCCGACCTGAGACGGGTGCGGGCGAAGGCAAAGAACACGCCGATCAGGGCGAGGGCCAGCCCGTACCAAGTGAGCGCGTACCCAAGATGCCGGTCAGGCAAGCTCAGTCGGGTGACACCACCGCGCGGGAACCCGCCGGGGTTGGCAGGCTCCGCGTCGGCTTCGATAAAGAACGGCACGGCCGACAGATCCCCCCGGCCGGCTTCAGGCACGCTTGCAAGCATGGCCCGATAGTCGGGCCAATAGAACACATTGCGCGCTGGTTCACTGGCCGGCGTAAAGGCCCCGCGATCGGTCGGGCGGCGCGCGAGGCCGGTGAGCGTCACCTGCCCATCGACCTGCCCGGCCGATCTCGCGGAGGGATCCTTGAGGGTCGTCGGCACGAAGCCGCGGTTGATGAGCACCAGCTGTCCTTCGGGCGTCTTGAGGGGAGTGTAGATGTAGAAACCGGGCCCCAGGCGCTCGTCGACGGCGAACACATGGCGCTCGCGTGCATGCAGAAATCGGCCGTTCAAGCGCACGTGGAGATATTCGACATCGCCACTGTCGCTCCATCGCTGCAACGCTTGGGAGAGGGATACGGGAGGGGCATGTGCGCGCGCGCCGATCTGGGCGATCAAACCTTGCTTCCACGCCTTGCGGCTCATCTGCCAGTTGCCGAGCCCAATGAGGACGGCAAGGCCCGCAAGGGCGAGCACGCTCGGCCACAGCAGCCCGGCCTGGCGCCAGTTTGTGAGGGGGGTCTTCAATCCGGTGGCGCCAGCCGGCCCTCCTCGGCCTTGTGTTTGAATTGCAAGGCGATGAGGGTGGCCTTGAGCACGCGCAAAAGAAAGAAAGCAACGAGCGGCGTCAGCAGCCCCCACACAATGACGTGGACGATGACTGGCGGGCCAACCTTGAACTCGAGGATCAATGCCCCGCCGAGCACGAAGAACCCCAGGATGAGAACGCCGAACACGGCCGGCCCATCACCGGAATCGGCGAACGCAAAGCTCAAACCGCAGCGCTCGCACGCGTCGCGCAGGACGAGGCCCCTGCGAAAGAGCGCACCCTCACCACAGCGCGGACAGCGCGCTTTGAGACCGGCGCCAAGGGCAGAGGTCTGCGGCGTATTATGCTCCACGACGAGGCTCCGGCGTGGCGTTCAGGGCTGACTTTCCGCCCCCTCAGCCCTGGCTCGGTTGCGGCTCAATCGTCTTCTCGCGCCTTCCTCGCACCGCCCGCCGGGCCCTCTGTTGAAGCAACAGCACCCCCGCGTCGCGCACCTGTTGCCATCAATGGCCGGCCGGTGTGCCCGCTCCCCACACATAGATGCACATGAACAGAAATAGCCAGACCACGTCGACGAAGTGCCAATACCAGGCCGCCGCTTCGAAGCCGAAATGCTGCTTGGGCGTGAAGTGGCCTGCAAGGGCGCGCAACAGGCAAACGGTGAGGAACAGCGTTCCGATGATCACGTGCGCGCCGTGGAAGCCCGTCGCCATGAAGAACGTGGAGCCGTACATATGACCGGCATAGCTAAAACCTGCATGCACGTACTCATAGGCCTGGCAGGTGGTGAACAGAATGCCCAGCATCACCGTCAGGACCAAACCCCACACCAGGCCCTTGCGGTTGTTCTCGAGCAAGGCGTGGTGAGCCCACGTCACGGTGGTGCCCGAGGTGAGCAGGATCAGCGTGTTGACCAGAGGCAGGCTCCACGGATCGAACGTACCGCGGAAGTAGCCGCTGGTTTCGGCGACTTCGGCCGGCTTCGGTGGCCAATGCCCGCCAAAGAGTTCGTCGCGCTTGACCATGCCGATGATTTCTTTGCTTGCCTCGATCGCGCCGTTGGGCCCCGTGATATCGATGGGCTGGACGGCAGCGGGGTAGAGCGCCGCGTCGAAGTAACCCCAAAACCAGGCAACGAAGAACATCACCTCGGAGGCGATAAACAGAATCATGCCGTAGCGCAGATGCAGCTGCACCACCGGCGTATGGTCGCCGCCGTGTGCTTCCTTGATGACGTCGCGCCACCACATAAACATCGTGAATAGGAGACCGGCCACACCGACGCCAAAGAGCGAGGGACCTCTGAGGCCGAACAGCCCCTCGCCGTGCATGGAACGCATCCACACGATGAGACCCACCGCCGTAATGAAGGCGGCCGTGGCTCCGACGGCTGGCCACGGACTAGGGTTCACCAGGTGGTAGTCGTGATGCTTGGCGTGCGTATCGGCCATCTGTGTGCTCCTGGTGCCCCGAGCAAAGCTTCGGTTTTGCCGGCTCCGTGCCGGCGCAATCTAGCCGGCTTGCCCCTTGCGTTGCACCGCTTGCGGTGTCGCAGGATCTCCCGTCTTGCCAGCGGATTTGGGTGGTGCTGCCGGGTAGAACGTATAGGACAGGGTAATGTGCTCAACCCAGAATGCATCCTTGTCGGCGAGGATCCGTGGGTCGACAAAGAAGCTCACCGGCATCTCCTGACTTTGGCCCGGCTGCAGCAGTTGCTCGGTGAAGCAAAAGCACTGCAGCTTGTTGAAAAACGGCGCCGCTTGCTCGGGGAACACGTTGAATGTGGCCATGCCCCACAGCGGGCGGTCCGAGGTGTTGGTGACGCGATAAAACGCAAGCGTGCTCTCCCCCAGTTTGACTTTGGCCGTTGTCTGGTCGGGTTCGAACCGCCACGGCAGGTCGGGGGCAACGTTGGCGTCGAAGCGGACGGTTACGGTGCGGTCGAGGACCGTGGAGGACGGGGCGGTGGCAACGCGCGGTGTGCCGTCGAAGCCCGTCACCTGGCAGAACAGGCGATAGAGCGGCACGGAGGCGTAAGCCAGCCCCACCATGACCGCGACCAGTCCAGCGCACCAGGCGGCGACGGTGCGGTGTCGGTTCGGTTGAAGACCTTTGTGCGGTTTCGCTGCCATGCTGCAAACACTCTGCCTGTCTTGCTCAGCCAATGTCGACCGGCTCCTCTCGCCGCGGTTGCCCGCTGCTAGAGCGGCCGGTTGAAGACGTTGCCGCCGAGCCGCACCAGCGTGGCCACATAGAACAGCACCACCAGCCCCGCCAGGGCGAGCGCGATGGCGATCGATCTCATCCTGCGCCGCCGTTCCCGCTCCTGTCGCTCCTCGTCCGCCACTGACCCGGGGCCTCCCGATCAGTCCAGAAGCCGCCCGATGCTGCCTTCGACCAGAAGTGTGGCGAACAGCGCGAACAGGTAGAGGATCGAGAACGCGAAAAGCCGTCGCGCCGCGTGGTCAGCGACGCGTCCCTCGCGCGTGCGGTAGATCGCAAGCGCCAGCGCTAGGAAAATGGCGCCCAGTGCCATGGCGACCAACGCGTAGAGGCCGCCGGCGAGGCCGACCATGGTCGGTGCCAGTCCCACAGGCAGGAGCAGCGCCGCGTAGATTACGATCTGCTTGCGGGTCTCGTCCTGGCCAGCGACGACAGGCAACATCGGCACGCCGGCCCGCGCATAATCGCGCGTTCGGTAGAGCGCGAGCGCCCAGAAATGCGGCGGGGTCCACATGAAGATGATGAGGAAAAGCGTGATGCTTTCGAGGCTAACTGAGCCCGTCGCCGCAGCCCAACCGATCATCGGGGGAAAGGCGCCGGCCGCGCCGCCGATCACGATGTTCTGCGGCGTGCGCCGCTTCAGCCACATGGTATAGACGAGGACATAAAAGCCAATCGTGAAGGCAAGCAAGCCCGCCGCCACCCAGTTGATGACGAGCCCCAGCGTTGCCACCGAACCGATGGCGAGGATGGTGCCGAAGGTCAGCGCTTCTTCGGGTGCCACGTAGCCGCGCGGAATGGGCCGGCTCGCTGTGCGCTGCATGCGGGCATCTATGTCGGCGTCGTACCACATGTTAAGTGCGCCCGACGCGCCGGCGCCCACGGCGATGCAAATGAGCGCGATGACGGCGAGTACGGGGTGGAGGGGTATCGGGGCCAGAGCGATGCCAACGAGCGCCGTGAAGACCACAAGCGACATCACACGCGGCTTCATCAGCGCGATGTAGTCGGCGATGCTGCCGCCCACGCCATGGGCGCAGCGTAGGCCGCCCGAATGTAGACCAAGGTCAGTCATGCACCAGCGATCGCGTGGAGTTGCCCTCGTTCCGTCACCGGCCGGCGCGGGATGCCGGCAGCGAGGCGATCGGGCGTGCACCTGTGCGCACGAGTGCCCGCGGGCCCGCCGTGCGATCTGTCCCTGCACCAGGAGGGCTCGCGAGGGCTTCGCCGGCCCGCGCACCCGGCGGGCTCCGCATTGGGCGTGCCGAGACTAGTGATGCGGGCTCTCCCTAAACTGGGGCAGCGTCTCGTAGGAGTGGAAGGACGGAGGCGAGGGCAGCTGCCACTCGAGCGTGGTTGCGCCGACGCCCCAGGGATTGTTTCCCACCCTCCGGCGGGCGCCGAAGTAGGCATAGAGCATGCCGAGCACGAAAACGATGGTGCCGGCCGCGGTGATGTAGGAGCCGACCGAGGACCACCAGTTCCAATAGGCGAAGGCTTCAGGGTAGTCGACGTAGCGTCGCGGCATGCCAGCAAGGCCCAAGAAGTGCTGCGGGAAGAACAGCACGTTGGCACCGATGAAGGTGAGCCAGAAGTGCAGCTTGCCGAGCGCTTCGCTGTACATGTAACCGCTCATCTTTGGGAACCAGTAGTACCAGCCCGCAAAAATCGTGAACACCGCGCCTAGCGATAGCACGTAGTGGAAATGCGCCACCACGTAGTAGGTGTCGTGGAAGGCCCGGTCGACGCCGGCGTTGGCGAGCATCACGCCAGTCACGCCGCCCAAGGTGAAGAGGAAGATGAACCCCAACGCCCACAGCATCGGCACGCGGAACTGGATCGAACCGCCCCACATGGTGGCGATCCAGGAGAAGATTTTCACGCCCGTGGGAACGGCGATCACCATGGTGGCGAACACGAAGTAGGCCTGTGCGTCCACGCCCATCCCGGACGTGTACATATGATGGGCCCAGACGATGAAGCCGACGAAACCGATCGCCACCATGGCATAGGCCATGCCGAGATAGCCAAACACCGGCTTCCTGGCGAAGGTCGACACGATCTGGCTGACCATGCCAAAGCCCGGCAGGATAAGGATGTAGACCTCTGGGTGGCCGAAGAACCAGAACAGGTGCTGGTAGAGCAGAGGATCGCCGCCGCCGGCCGCGTTGAAGAAGGTCGTGCCAAAGTTGCGGTCCGTCAGCAGCATGGTGATGGCGCCAGCCAAGACGGGGAGCGACAAAAGCAACAGGAAGGCCGTGACAAGCACGCTCCACACAAACAGGGGCATCTTGTGCAGTGTCATGCCGGGCGCGCGCATATTGAAAATGGTAGTGATGAAGTTGATCGCCCCGAGGATCGAGGAGGCGCCCGCCAGGTGCAGCGATAGGATGGCGAAGTCCATGGCCGGGCCCGGATGACCCTGGGTCGACAAAGGTGCATAGACCGTCCAGCCAGCGCCGACGCCATTCATGCCCGGCGCACCCTCCACGAACATGGAGGTCAGGAGCAGCGCAAAGGAGGCCGGAAGCAGCCAAAACGAGATGTTGTTCATGCGCGGAAAGGCCATATCTGGCGCGCCGATCATGAGCGGCACAAACCAATTACCGAACCCCCCGATCATGGCGGGCATCACCATGAAGAACACCATGATGAGCCCGTGCCCGGTGACGAACACGTTGAACATGTGACCGTTGGCGAAATACTGCAGGCCCGGCTCCTGCAGCTCCATGCGCATCATGACGGATATAAAGCCGCCCACCAGTCCGCCCATGATGGCGAACAAGAGATACATGGTGCCGATGTCTTTGTGATTGGTGGAGTTAAGCCAGCGCCAAATGCCATAGGGCGTATGGGCGTGCTCGCTTCCCGGTGCGTGATCTGCGTGCGCCTTGCTTGCCATCTCGCTTGCCTTCGTGTGTGCACTCGCGCTGTTACTCGATCCGCTCCAGCAAACCGGGTCGGTTGCGCTCGAGACTTAGCGCCCCATCACAGCGGTCTTGCATCGCCCGCGATCTTGGTCTGGTCCGGCAGATTGACCGCGATGGAGCGGATGATCTCCTTGGCCTTCTTCTTGTCGCGCGCCTTCAACGCCGCAGCCCAATCGTTAAACGTCTGCTGGTTCACCACGCGAACTGCGATCGGCATGAACGCGTGGTCCTTGCCGCACAGCTCCGAGCATTGCCCGAAGTAGATGCCTTCCTTCTCGGCTTTGAACCATGTGGCCGTGATCCGACCGGGCACAGCGTCGACTTTGGACCCGAACGAGGGAATGGTCCAATTATGGATCACGTCGCTTGAGGTGATGAGCACATGTACCACCTTGTCGACCGGCACCAGGATCTCGTTATCCACCGCCAAGTTGTGCGGCACCTGCCACGCCGGAATACCCGATTGAATCACGTCTTGGCGCTCATTGTCCTGCAGCATCACGGAATCGACGGTGATGCCCTGGTCGGGATACTCGTGCGTCCAGTTCCACGCGTGTGCCGTAGCCTTGATCGTAAGATCCGGCGCGGGAAATGTGTACTGGAAGTAGAGGAGCTTGAAGGAGGGGATGGCGATCGCCACCAGAATGAGGACTGGGATCACGGTCCACAGCACTTCGATCAACGTGTTGTGGGTCGTGCGCGAGGGTGTCGGGTTGCGCACCTCGCTGAAGCGCCAGATAACATAGAGCAGCAGCGCCAGCACGAATGCCATGATGCAGAAAATGATCACGTTGACGTAGTCGTGCATCCAGTGAATTTCGTGCGCCACGGGCGTGACGGCTTCCTGGAAGCCGATCTGCTTGTAGGTGGGTTGACCCGAACCTGCCCATGCCGGCCCGGTGATGAAGCCTCCGCCGATCCCAATTCGCAGGGCTGCAGGAACCCAGGTGCTCAGGCGCCACCGCCTCATGAAGATCGCTCCAAGATCGCTCCCAAATTCCTGCTTATTGCCCATGAGCCAAGCCCATCTTCGCTAGCTCAGCAAGGTGCGGCCAAGGCGCCTTGTCTATCTTAGCAACTCACCCCGCTCTCCCCAATACGCCGGCCCAATTTCCTTTACCAACGACCCTGCCAATGACCCCGGTTTGCATCGGCCGAAATGCTGCGGCAGGGACCCTTGTCTGCGCTGCACCAAGCACGAGGGGGAACACGGACTCAAGTGCGGCTCGCTGCGGCATATCCACGCGCGAAGCTGGTCACTGCTCTCCACGCTCTCCACAGCCCGGTACGGCTGGCGGACGCCATCGCTGGGATTAGGTCGATGCCATCCCTCGGAATGGTGCGGGATGCCATCCATCCTCACGCCTGGACGTCTCATCGATCGGCATCGGTGGTCGCCATCGCTCGGCGCGCTTGAGGTTTCGCCGGTGCCTTGACTCTCCATGCTCGAACGCGCGCCGCGGTGAGGGCTGTGCGGCGAGTGCGACGCGGCGCAATTTGGCCGGAATTGTGGGTGAGATCGCAGCCAACTGCACTCATGCGTGCGCCACGCGCCGGGCGTGGTGCGTTGGCATAGCGAGCACCACCGGGTAACTTCGCGGCGGTGGCCGACCGCTAGGAAATGGCCGCCCACGGGAAGCGCCACGGAAAATTACCACAGGAACTATCAGAGGGCCTGACACAGGACCTGGTAGGGGGCATGAGACGGGCATGAAGGGGATCGCGATGTTCGCCTGGCCTGGGACGGCAACGTTGGTCCTTGCTCAAGGAGCGAGCAACGGCTTCAGCGGGGTTCTTTGCGCCGTGCGGTTGGCTGTGCTCGCGCTCTGCGCCGCGCTGAGCTTGCCTGCCGGATCCGCCGCCGCACAGACGCCCGAGGGCGGGACCGTCAAAGCCCAGCACGGAGACTGGCAGGTCGTGTGCCGGCCGCCGCCGCCCGGCGCCAAGCACGAGGTCTGCGCCCTTGTCCAAAGCGTCACGGCGGAGGATCGCAACAACATCGGTCTCACCGTCTATTTTCAGAAATTCTCCGACGGCAAGCGCGTGCTGCGGGTGTTCGCGCCGTTGGGCGTGTTGCTGCCGCCGGGCCTCGGTCTCAAGATCGACGACAAGGACGTGGGTCACGCCCCGTTTGTGCGTTGCCATAACTTTGCCTGCTACGCACAGGTCGTCGCTGAGCCCCAACTCATCGAGCAGCTCAAGACCGGCAAGACCGCAGTCTTCATTATTTTCCAAACGGAGGAGGCGGGCATTGGCATTCCGATCTCGCTCGCGGGCTTCGGCCAGGCTCTCGCCGCTCTGCAGTGAAGAGGAGCCCGACGCCCGCTGCGGCGCGAGGGGCCGGGGCGCCGGCGGTGACAAATTAGCCTCCATTTGCCGATCCCGATCCTGCCCACACGATCCCCGGTCGTGACGGCGTCCTCCTCGCCATTTCGCCACTTTGTCTCGCTACCCACAGGAGCGGCCGGGGCAGGCGCGCCGAACAAGTGGCAAGAAGAAGAGAAAGATGACGGCCGTCGACCCCGCGTGCGATCGCGCTGTGGAGCAACATGACCCCCAGGCGCGCCGGCAGCGCCGGCTTGAGGCATTTCATCCCTGGTGTCGGCGCTACGTCGCCGAGCTCACCTGCTGTTCGAATGAGCTTGAGGATCTGGCCGAAACCTTTCCCGCTTTGCTGTTCGCGCTGGTGAGCGGTTACGGCACCGCCGCAACGCGCGAGCACACGTTCGAGCTCGTTGCGACGGGCGCATCGCTGCGCCAGGCCGCAGACGCTCTGGGGCTTCCGTGGTGGCTGCGACGGCTGCCACCCGGTGCATTCAACGAACCCCTGCCGACCTTTCCTCTCGAGCCCAACTTCTGCCTGCACATTGCCAATCTGATCCCGCGCGATGAACGTGTCCTGTCGATTTGGCTCGCGCGCGTGAGCCACGCCTTGGAGACGGCGAGTGAGGCCTACGCGCTCTGGCTCGCGCGCCAGCGCGATCTGGTAGGCCCGCCCGAAGATCTCTTTGCGTTCATGGCGGCGTGGGCATGGTTCAGCGGCCGCCCGGGCCTGCTGGGCCATCGTCTGCTACGCCGACCGTGGACGCCCGAGATGAGCTTCAAGCGGGCGCGCGAGGAGCTCACCGCATGGCGCCAGCGCTTGCGCCTTATCGAGTCGCTTGGACCCGGCATCGAGACGCCATGGCTTGCCGATGCCGCCGCAGGCGGCTTCGATTTTGTGGCGCTCCGCACCGTGGAGGACTTCATCGCCGAAAGCGAGGCGCTTGAGAACTGCCTCGATCAGTATGCCGATCAGCTGCACGCTGGGCTGACAGCGATCTTTTCCATCCGCAAAGGCGTGCGGCGTGTCGCCTGCGTGGAGATCGGGCTGCACGATGAAGAGGTGAGCATGCCCAACATCGTGCAGCTGCGGGGAGTGCGCAACCGCCGGGCACCGCCGGAGATTTGGCAGGCGACCTACAGTTGGCTCGGCGGCCAGCGCCTGGCGCCGCTCTCGCCGATACGTCATGCGCCCAGGCCGCTGCAACGCATCGAGGCGCGCCGCCAGCTGTGGAGCCCGTATCTGGCCACACTGGATGGCACGCGCCATGCCGGCACCTTTCGCCGTCTGGCGCTCCATCCATCCCGTGCGCCCGCGCCCGATGTGGGCCGGGTGCGGCTCCATCCGTTGCCGCCACGGGGTAATGGCGAACCCACCCGCGTCCGGGCCGGTGTTGGCGAGCGCATCTGAGCCAGCCGAACCGCGCGCCTTGTCATTTTCATCGTTGCGACTGTTATCTTGCAAAGGCCCTTCCACATGGCCCCTTGCTTGTCGCTCCCGCGAACCGCAGTGTGGGCGGGCCAGCGTGCGCCTCTAAGTATGCGCCTTAAGTGTGCGCCTTGTTTGCGCAGGATCTCACGCGTTGACAGGGCGAGGGGTGAATCCGTCAGATGAGGGCAGACGGGTGCGCTCGACACGGCCCGCGCCGCTCGCTGCGGCGCCCGTGGGTAATCGGGAGGAGATGCATTGGATGGCACAGGCAAACGAGATCACGGGCGGCGAGGCCATGGCCCGCATGCTCAAGGCCTTCAATTGTGGCCCCATGTTCGGGATGGGCGGGTTTCAGCTGCTGGCCTTCTATGATGCGGCGCGGCGGCTGCGGCTTGACCATCACCTCATTAACGACGAGCGCTGTGGCGCGTTCGCCGCGGACGCCTACGCCAAGGTATCGGGGCGCGTCGGCCTGATCGATGCGACGCTGGGCCCAGGTGCCACCAACCTGGCCACCGGCCTGGTGGAGGCCCTTAACGCCGGTTCGCCAGTCGTGGCCTTCATCGGCGACAGCAATCGCCTGCATGCGGGCAAGAACATGACGCAGGAGGCGCGGCAAACAGAAATTCTGCGACCGGCCTGCAAGGAACTCCTGCGCATCGAGGATGGCTCGCGGATCCCGGAGCTGATCCGCCGTGCCTTTCAGGTCGCGACCAGCGGCCGCCCAGGCCCAGTGGTGGTGGCGGTGCCGGAGGACGTGTGCCACGGCACGATCCCCTTCCAAGAGGAAGACTTTGCGGTTGATCGGCGGTGCGAGGCGGCGCCCTCAGTGCGCTGTCGCCCGGCCGCCGAGGACGTGGCCCGCGCTGCACAGTTGCTTGCCGAGGCCAAGCGGCCGATGCTGCTCTGCGGCGGTGGCGTGCATATCTCGCAGGCGGCTGAGGAGGTGAGCGCATTTGTCCGCACGCACGCCATTCCAGTCGCCCATACCATGACCGGCAAGGGCGCAATCGCCTGCACCGATGCGTTAAACGCCGGGCTCTTCGGCCGTTATGATCGCATTGCCAACGCGTTGATCGAGGAAGCGGACGTCCTGCTGGTGGCAGGATGCAAACTAGGCGAGATCGCCACCAAGCGTTTCTCCATCCCGAAGGCGGGCAAGACCGTCATTCATCTCGATATCCTGGCTGAGGAGTTCGGCCGCACCTATCGCCCGACGGTGGCGCTGTGGGGCGATGTGCGCGAAGGCATCCGTGATCTTGCATCGGCGCTTGCCGGCGATGGCAAAGGGCGAGCAAGAGGTGAGTGGGCTGCGGGCGTGAGCCAGCGCATGGCGGCTTGGCGCACCGGCGTACAGGAGCGGCTCGCGTCTAGCGAAACGCCGATCAACGTGGCGCGCCTCCTCAGCGAGCTCAACGGTGTCATGCCGGCCGACGGCATCCTGGTGGCCGATGGCGGCTTTGCCGCGCACTGGGCGGGGCTGATCTATGACACCAAGCGGCCCGGGCGTGGTTTTGTGCCGGACCGAGGCTTCGCCTCCATTGGCTATGGGCTGCCGGGCGCCATCGGCGCGGCGCTTGCGGGCCGGGGGCGGCCGGTGGTGTCGCTTACGGGGGATGGGGGGTTCAACATGTCGCTGGGGGATCTAGAAACGGCGCGGCGCATGGCGCTACCGTTTGCTATCGTCGTCTTCAACAATGGGGCTTCAGGCTACGTGAAGGCACTACAGCATCTGATGTATGGGGCCGGCGCCTACCAGTCCTCCGATCTGGCCGAGACCAACTATGCCAGGGTGGCACAGGCGATGGGCTGCACCGGCATCCGCATCGACGATCCCGGCGAGCTCGCGGGCGCGCTGCGCAGGGGGCTCATGGCCAAGGACGGTCCCGTGGTGATTGACGTCGTCGTCACGCGCGATCCAGCAAAAATGCTGCCCGCCGTGGACAACCGCACGATTGAGGCCAAGAAGGGCGATCGGGTCGCCTAACCTCAGCGCCCCAGGGGCCCTCATGCGAGGGCCCCTGGGGCGGCGCTTGTGGGTGCGGCGCTGGTGGGGATGCCGTTTCCCCAGCTTCAGCGCGCCGGTTGCTCAGCTGCCGGGCCGCCAAGCTTCAGTGGCACATATTCTTCGCGACGGCACGCCGCGAGCGCCACGAGAGCGCACAGGAGTGCCACGACGGCGATTTTCTTGCTCTGCACGATACGACCTCCGCCTAGCTGCTCTTCTTACGGGCGCCATTGTGCCCGATGCCCATAAACGCCCAACGCTGCATTGCGATCCCAGCGTGCAAATCTGTTGATAAGGCAAGAATGTCACGTGATCTTCGTGGCCAAATCGGCGCGATTCTACCGCTGGTTGTTACCAACGGCCGCGCTCCACGAGGCGCCATGCTGTTGCGTGGCGTGGATCATGGCTGGGCAACGGTCGCGGCGACGCAGTCGCAGCGCTCAGCACACCGCGTGGTTCTGGATGTGGATGCTGCGGGCGATGGGCCTCAGCCGCCCCAAGTGCAGCGCATGCGCTGACAGACGCGCTGCGTCCCTGCGACGACACAGCGGGCAGGAACGAAGCGGCACACCCGGCAGGTGAAGGCCGACAAGCAGCCGCGATACGGGCCCGAGCGGCCAAAATTGCAAGTGCGA
>DATBGH010000046.1:0-14896 GCA_036558085.1 Hyphomicrobiaceae bacterium | reverse complement strand
TGGCCCTGGAACGCTAGATCCTCTCCTGTTGGTGGCGCCCATCGGCCCACAATTTTATGCGCCGATTGACCCGCTGATCGCCTGGCGGCCAGCACGGCAATAATCGCCGCTCCCTGCTCAGTCCTGCGCTTGGCGCTCCTTGAGCACGCGCGATGGCTCGTATCGCTCCTCAAGGCGATTGGCGTGGCGGTGCACCAGGCGCCATTCGCCCTCGAAGCGGAAGATGTGCGTCACACGGTTCGACCACTGCGCCGGCTGGTCCATCCCGGCCATCCGCACGCAAAATGTCTCGATGTCGGTCGTGTAGGCGAGCTCGGCGGTTGCCACCGAAGTTACGTTTTGGTAGCTGACGGTTCCACCCTTGAACTGCTGGCCCGCCCAGTCCCAGCGCTTGGAGACCGCGTCCCAGCCTTTTTCGTAGCCGCCCCAGCCGTAAAAACTAGTGGCATCGTCGCTGTGCGCATAGAGCGCCTTGATGCCGGAGGTGTCGCCGTTGGCCACCTTGCCCATCGCCGCATGCAGTTGCGCGATGGCAGCGACGAGCTTTGCCGGCAACGCTTGCCCGCTCATAGCCTGGGCCCGCTCATGGCCTGGGCCCGCTCATGGTTTGGTTCCGCTCACGAGTTGGCATCTCTTTCAATGGGCAGCGACTGATCCTTCGCCCATTCGCCCATCGAGCCATCGTAGAGCAAGAGGTTGTCGTAGCCCAGCTGGTGCAGCAAGAAGAGATCGATGGTGGCGGAGATGCCGCCGCCACAATAGCACACCACGCGCTTGTCCTTGCTGATGCCCTGGCGCTCAAATTTGCTCGCCGCATCTCTGAGAGGGAGGAAGTCCTTAAGTTTGGCGTCGATGAGCTGCGCCGCGGGGACGTTCACGCTGCCGGGAATTCGCCCCGGCCGTCCATAACGGCTGGGCTCCAGCCCTTGGTGAAACTGCGGCCCCAGCGCATTGACGATCACCGTGCTGCGATCCCCAAGCGCGGCTGAGACGCCAGCCTTGTCGACGAACAAACCCGGCCGCGGCGTGGCCTTGAAAGGGACTGCTGGATAGCCCTTCGCCGGTCCGCTCTCGGTCGGGCGGGACTCCGCCTTCCATTTGTCGAAGCCGCCGTCCAGTACGGCCGCATCGTCGAACCCGAGCGAGCGCAACATCCACCAAAAGCGCGTCGCCCACATCATGCTGCCGATGCTGTAAAGGACGACCCGGCTGCCCGTGCCGATGCCATGACGGCCGAAAGCCTCCTCAAGCTGCGCCGTGGGCGGCATCATGAACCGCAGTCGCGTGTTCGGATCGGAGAACTCGCCCTGCAGGTCGAGGAAGTCGGCGCCGGGGATGTGTGCTGCCGCGAACGTGCGCATGCCGGGAACGGCAATGTAGGGGTCCTCGCTGCCCATTGGTGTGGGCTCAAGATAGGTCGTGCAGTCGTAGATCCTCAAGTTTGCTTGCCCCAACAGGCTCGCAAGCTCTTGCGTGCTGATCAACGCCTTCGGGTCGCGCATGGGTCGGGCTCCATCAATCCGGCAGAACTGCCACCGCGCGTGTCCAGCCGGCCGAGGCGCGGTGAATTTTCACGGGAAAACAGATCACCTCAAACCCCTTCGCCGGCAACTGCTCGAGGTTGTGCAGCTTTTCCAGGTGCGAGTAGCCGATCTCGCGACCGGCGCGATGGCCCTCCCAGATCAAGCCGGCATCGCCCGTGGCGGCCACCTTGCGCCGCGTGTGGGAGAAGGGCGCATCCCAGCTCCAGCCGTCGGTGCCGACAAGGCGCACGCCGCGCTGCAGCAGCCACAGGGTTGCCGCCTTGCCCATTCCGCAGCCGGAATCGACGTAGTCATCGTCGCCGTATTTCGCGCCGGCCGAGGTGTTGACCACCACGATCTCGAGCGCACTCAGCGTGTGGCCGATGCGTTTGAGCTCGGCTTCGACATCACCCGGGGTGGCGACGTAGCCGTCAGGAAGATGCCGGAAATCGAGCTTTACCGCCGGCTGATAGCACCATTCCAAAGGCACCGCATCGATCCGCCAAGACGGCTCGCCGCCCGCCTTGAGCGCGTGATTCATGCTGGAGAAGTAGTGATAGGGGGCATCGAGATGGGTGCCGTTATGGGTGCTGATGGCGCAGCGCTCGACGGCTGCGTATTCCCCGCCGGGCAGCTGGTCGACCCTCACCCCCATGTATTCGGCGATTGCCGGGGCGGTCTGGTGATGGTCCAGGTACTCGATCTTCGGCAGTGCGTGGGGCGGGTCGCTCTTGATCCCGGCCTTGAGCGGTGAGGAGATGTCGATCAGACGACGCGGCATGGCGCTTCTCGATGCTGGAGCATTTCAGGCTCCGGGCCTAGCACGTTCGAACGTGTGAGCAAGATAGACGGGCGCGCCCGTTCGTGCGAGCCCAAACCCCATCTTGCAAATGCTCGCCACCCCCCTGAAGGTGAAAAAGTTCAGCCAGAAAGACCCGGAACGATGACCGCGCACAGCCTCAAGCTCTACATCGACTACAAGAGCCCCTATGCCTATTTGGCCAAGGACCTCGCTTACGATCTGGAGCGGGAGAGCGGGGTCCGGCTCGATTGGCTGCCCTACACGCTCGACATCCCGTCCTATCTGGGCAGCGCCCGCGTCAACGCGCAGGGCATTGTCGAGGCGGAAAGCCGCAATCAACACCAGTGGCGCCGCGTGAGGTATAGCTACATGGACTGCCGCCGCGAAGCCAACCGCCGCGGCCTCACCATCCTGGGTCCGCAAAAGATCTTCGACTCATCGCTGGCCAACATCGGCTTGCTCTACGCCAAGCGGCAGGGCGTCTTCCGCCCCTACAACGATCTTACCTTTGAGCGCTTCTGGAAACGCGAGCTCGATATCGAGCACCTCGAAAAGATAGCCGCGGTGCTCGTCGAAGCCGGCGCCGATGCCACCGATTTTGCCGACTTTGCCGCCGGCCAAGGGCGACGGGAGCTCAAGGAGGTAGAGCGCCAAGCGGAAGCCGCTGGCGTGTTCGGCGTGCCAAGCTTCCTCTTGGAAGATGGCGATCTCTATTGGGGCCGCGAACACTTGCCGCATCTGCGGGAGCTGTTGTCGC
Source organism: Hyphomicrobiaceae bacterium (assembly GCA_036558085.1). Taxonomy (GTDB): domain Bacteria; phylum Pseudomonadota; class Alphaproteobacteria; order Rhizobiales; family Hyphomicrobiaceae; genus AWTP1-13. The sequence continues at coordinate 11,814 of DATBGH010000046.1, read as the reverse complement.
GGCCAACGGGGCTGCGGCCCACCTAGAGTGGCGCCAAGTGCGGCTGTGCCCTTGCAAGGATATCGCCGTTCACTTGCCGCACGTCGCGCAAGCCGCAGAGCGCCATGGTGACGTCGAGCTCCTTGCGGATGATCTCCAGTGCCCGGGCAACGCCTGCCTCGCCCATCGCACCCAGCCCGTAGACATAGGCGCGGCCAATGAACACCCCCTTGGCACCCAGCGCGAGCGCCTTGATGACGTCCTGCCCCGAGCGGATGCCGCCGTCCATCAGCACCTCGATGCGGCCACCCACGGCCCTGGCAATGGCGGGCAGGGCCGCGATCGACGACATGGCGCCGTCGAGCTGGCGCCCGCCGTGGTTGGAGACGATGATCGCGTCGGCGCCGGTCTGAGCGGCGAGCTCCGCATCTATGGGATCGAGTATACCCTTGAGGATGAGCTTGCCGCCCCAGCGGTCTTTGATGCGCTTGACGTCGTCCCAATTGAGGGTCGGGTCGAACTGCTCGGCGGTCCAGGCCGAGAGCGCGCGCATGTCCGTCACGCCCTTGACGTGACCGACGATGTTGCCGAAGGCTCGGCGCTTGGTGCCCAGCATGCTCAGCCACCAGCGTGGCCGCACGGCGATGTTGAGAATGTTGGACAAGGTCATCCGTGGCGGTGCGGTCAGCCCGTTCTTTATGTCCTTGTGGCGCTGGCCCAGGATCTGCAAGTCGAGCGTGAGCACGAGCGCCGAGCAGCCGGCGGCCTTGGCCCGGTCGATCAAGCGATCGATGAACTCGCGGTCCCGCATCACATAGAGCTGAAACCAGAATGGCTCGCGCGAGTTTTCGGCCACGTCCTCCATCGAGCAGATGCTCATGGTTGAGAGCGTATAGGGAACGCCGGCCGCGGCCGCCGCGCGCGCCGCCAGGATCTCCCCATCGGCATGCTGCATGCCCGTGAGGCCGACCGGCGCCAGCGCCACCGGCATGGTGACGGGCTGCCCGACCATGGTCGTGGCAAGCGTCCGATTGGACATGTCCAGGCCCACGCGCTGGCGCAGATAGACGCGCTGGAAGTCCGCTTCGTTGGCACGATAGGTGCTCTCCGACCAGGCGCCGGAGTCGGCATAGTCGTAGAACATGCGCGGCACGCGCCGCTTGGCGAGGACACGCAAGTCCTCAATCGAGGTGATGGGTTGGACCACGTGTGCGCTGCCTCCCAGATGAGGATCGTCGCGTTCGGGCGCCGCGAGATCAACCGAGCATCGCCAAGCCTTGCGCCAGATCTGCAATCAAATCGGCCGGGTCTTCCAAGCCAATGTGCAGGCGCACGAGCGCACCCCCGTGCCAGCCGTGGATCGATGGATATGTGAGCGCCAGGCTCTCATAGCCGCCCCACGACGCGCCGATCCCGAAGAGGCGCAAGCTGTCGACGAAGCGGTCGGCGTCGGCTGGCTTAATGGACGGCTTTAATTCCATGGAGAAGAGCCCGTTGGCGCCCTTGAAGTCGCGGCTCCACAGGGCATACCCCGGATCGCCGGGCAAGGCCGGATAGAGTATGCGCTTCACCTGGGGCTGCCCCTGAAGCCAGGCGATGACCTCGCCCGCGTGTGCCTGATGCATGGCAAGACGCGCGGCTGCCGTGCGCAACCCCTTAAGCGCGCTATAGGCATCGTCCGGGCTGACCGTCTGGCCGAGCAGCCGGGCATCATTCCAGATCAGATCGGCGCAGCGAGGGCCAGCCGAGACCGATCCCATCATCAAGTCGGAGTGGCCCGCGATGTACTTGGTGATCGCGACGATCGATAAGTCGGCGCCGAGTGCCAGTGGGCGGTAGAGCCCGGGGCATCCCCAGGTATTGTCGACCGCGAGCAGAGTGTCGCGCCCGGCGAGTAGCCTGGCAAGCGCGGGCACGTCTTGAATGTCATAGACGATGGAGCCGGGATTATCGAGGTAGACCATCCGGGTGTTGGCCCTGAGGCGCCCTTCCACCTCCCTGTGGTCACCCCCGTAGAACTCACAAGCGATCCCGCGCTTGCTGAGATAGCTTTCGGCGATGGCGCGCGCCGGTCCGTACACCGTCTCGGCCAGCAGGACGTGGTCACCCGGCCTTAGCACCGACAGGAAGACGTGGGCAATGGCCGCCAGCCCCGTTGGCAGCAGCGCTGTCCGCGCCCCTCCCTCGACCTCGTTGATGGCGTCCTCAAGCGCAAATGTGGTGGGTGTGCCGTTGGCGCCGTAGGAGAAGCTGCGCTCGCCTTTGGCGCGCCGCGCCTGCACCGCCCGGCGCGTGGGGATGTCGCGATAGAGCACGGTTGAGCAGCGCACCACCGCCGGGTTCACCGTGCCCACCTCGCCCATCATGGCGGCCCGTGAGGCGTGTACCAGCCGCGTCTTCTCCCGATCACCCACCCGTCCGGCTCCTTGCAATGTTTCCGCCCCGACCCCCGAGCCAAACCCTCGGCCCTGTTGCTCAGACCCGCTGCTACTGAAGCATTTCCCCCGACTTAGCGCCAGGACGTCGCACGCGGCGGGCGGTGCCGGGCGCGGGCATTAAGGTGCTGAGAGCTCGACTGACCGGCAGCGCGGGAGGCTCGCTGCAAGCCGGGCCCCCGCGCGTGATCTGCCGCCCTCACCACCGACCCGGACTGCGACGAGATGGTGGCTGCTTTGATCTCATTGGGTGTCTATTGGGACTGCAGCCGTTCGAGCCGCCGTTGGGCCTTGACCACGGTTGCATCAAGGGCCAGCGCCCGGCGATAATCCTCGGCGGCCGCCGCGTTATCGCCAAGCCGTTCCTGCGCCAAACCGCGGTTGAAAAAGGCCAACGCGAAGCTCCCATCAAGCTCGATGGCCCTGGAATAGTCTCCAATTGCGCGTTCGTACTGCTGCCTATCGAAGTAGACATTGCCGCGGTTGTAGGGGATCAGGGGATTGGTGGGATCGAGCACCAATGCTGCGCTGTAGTCGGTGAAGGCAAGCTCGTACTTGGTACGCTGGGCGTAGACGTTGGCCCTGTTGAGATAGGCGGTGGCGAGGTTTTCGGGGGAACCCTTGCCGAGCCGGATATAGGCCGTGCAGCCGCGCAGCTGAAGGTCAGCGTTGCGAAGCTGGTTGCAGTCCTCGGCCGGACCGGCGTGCGCCAAGCCGGCGCCGAAGAGCAGCGCCGCACATACCACCATCGTTCGCATAACTTGCCCCGATTTATCCCCCAAACCGGGGGAAGCATAGCAAGGGCACCTGCGGTTAGGATATGCGATCGGGAGCGGGGCTGTGCAAGACCCTTGCCCCATCGACCTTCGGGGGCGACGAACGAGCACTGGGCCTCGCCCGGGGCCTAGATTTTTGCGCCGCGACGGGAGCGATCCCACCTGCGCTCTTGGCGATGAACCCAGTGCCTCCTCACACGATAGGCGGGAAGCGGGCTGAGGAGAAGATTGGCGGCAAGAGGAATTGCGAAGGCCGATCATTCTTAGCCCTCTTTTGCACCCCTCGGTGAATAACAAAGGCTCAAAGATGGATTATGTCGGGTTTTAAGATCGCTCCAAAATGACGCCCGGCCCATTACGTTAACCGGACTTGCAGAGGCCGTGGCAAGTGGACAACGCGGCGCATTGATGCAGCCCGAACACTCAGGATTTTCGTATCACGAATCGACGAATACGGATATTGGTGTGAAATCAATGCATTTCCCCACATTCACCAGCGCAATCGCAGCAAAGGGCAGCACATGCAGAAGGCAGAAATGAGCATCCCCAGGGTCGCTCCCAAGAAGAAGGTGGCCAAGGCCGAAACCGTTACGCTTCGCCACCTGGCAGTGACGTTGGCTGAAAGCCACGACGTGCCGAAATCGCAGGTCAACGCCATGCTCATGGGCATGGTCGGCGAGATCGCCAAGCACCTGAAGAAGGGGCGGCGCATCCGCATCAACGGGCTTGGCATCATTCAAGTGCGCAAGCGTCCAGCGCGCATGGGCCGCAACCCGGCCACCGGCGAAGCCATCAAGATCAAGGCCAGCAAGAAAGTTGCTTTCCGTGCGGCCAAGGACCTCAAAGGGGCCATCTAAGACGACCGCACGCAATGCCTCGGGGGCCCCGCCATGCGGGGCCCTTTTTCATTGCGCGGTGGGAAGCCCCTCTTTGCAGGACGCACGTTCGATGCTTGAGTGGGGCGTGCCTTCGGGAGCTCTCCATGCGCCTCTTCGCTGCCACACTCGCCACCGAGACCAACACGTTCTCTCCCCTGCCGACCAGTCTCGAGGCCTACAAGGAGAGCGTGTTCTACCGCCCCGGCGAGCATCCCGACGATGCGCCGCGCATGTGTACCGCTCCGCTGTTCGTCGCTAGAGGGCGTGCGGCGCAGGAGGGGTTCACGCTCATCGAGGGAAGCTGTTTTGCCGCCAGTCCGTCTGGTACCACCAACCGGGCCGACTATGAGCTCATGCGCGACGAGATCCTCGCTCAACTCAAGGCCGCAATGCCGGTGGACGGCGTGCTCTTCGGCCTTCACGGCGCCATGGTCGCCTACGGCTACGACGACGTGGAGGGCGACATCCTAGAGCGCGCGCGCGCCATCGTTGGCAAAGAGTGCGTGATCGGCGTGGAGCTCGACCCCCATTGCCATCTCACCTTGAAGCGCATCCGCGCCTGCGACATCATCGTTTGTTACAAGGAATATCCCCATACCGATGTGGTCGACCGCGCCCAGGATGTGTTGGACCTCGTGCTCGCCACGCTGCGGGGAAAAATCACGCCGGTAATGTCGCTCTACGACTGCCGGCAACTGCAGAGCTATCCCACGACCGAGCCGTTGATGCGCGGCCTTGTCGACCGCATCAAGGCCATGGAGGGCAAGGACCGTATCCTGTCGATCTCCATCGTGCACTGCTTTCCGTACGCGGACGTGCCAGAAAACTCGAGCCGCGTATTGGTGATCGCCGACGGCGACAAGGACAAGGCAGATCAATTGGCGACGCGGCTCGGCCGCGAGCTCGTCACCATGCGCGGCAAGACCGTTCCGCCGTTCCTGCCCATTGCCGATGGCGTGGCCGCGGCGGTAGCGAGCAACGCGACCCCTGTGGTCATCGCCGAACCCGCCGACAACGCCGGCGGGGGAGCGCCGTCCGACAACACCTCCATCGTGCGCCATCTCATCGAGCGCAACGTAGAGAGCGCCGCCGTCGGACCGATCTGGGATCCAATCGCGGTTCGGCTCTGCTTCGATGCGGGAGAAGGCGCAGCCTTGCCGCTGCGCTTCGGCGGCAAGATCGGTCCCGCATCGGGTATCCCTGTTGACGCCACGGTGACGGTGATGCGGTTGGCGCGCGACTGCTGGCAGAGCTTCGGGCCCACACGCGTGCCCCTTGGCGACTGCGCGGCGGTGCGCGTGGGCGGGGTCGAGATCGCGCTCATCACCAATCGCACGCAGGCACTCGGCCTGGAACTCTTCACCAACCTAGGCATCGATCCGCGCCGGCGACGCATTGTCGTGGTGAAATCGACCAATCATTTCATGGCGGCCTTCGGCCCCATCGCCAAGCGGGTGATTTACGTTGATTCCGACGCTCCGCTGGCGCGCGACTACCGCAAGATCGCCTACCAGCGCGTCGAGCGCCCCATCTGGCCTCTGGACGAGGAGACGAAGCCAGGGCTGATTTTCTAGGCAGGTGCACCGTTTGAGGTTCGCTCGAAATGCCATCGTGGCGAGCGCAGGGGTCCTGCAACCTCAGTGGAGCTGCTCGCAGCGCCGCCCATCAACTGCAACGTGAGCGAAGAGTGGTCGGTCCCGACCTTCAAGCATCGGGGAAGCACATGTCCGGCAATGAGCATCTAAATGCGCTATCGAGCGTCGAGCTCAGGCGCCAGATCGGACGCAAGGAGATATCCCCGGTCGAGCTGATGGAGGCAGCGATTGCGCGCATCGAGGCGCTCAATCCTCAGGTCAATGCCGTCTGTGCCACCGCGTTTGCGCGCGCACGCCGCGAGGCCAAGGCGGCGGAGAAAGCCGTCCTCGATGGCGAACCGCTCGGACCTCTGCACGGCTTGCCTGCCGGCATCAAGGACCTGCACGATGCAGAGGGACTTTCCACGACCCACGGCTCTCCCCTCTATCGCGATCACGTCGCCGCGGCCGATTGCGCCATGGTGGCCAACATCCGGCGTGCGGGTGCCATCGTCGTCGCCAAGACCAACGTTCCGGAGTTCGGTGCCGGCGCCAATACGCGCAATTCTGTCTGGGGTGCTACGGGAAACCCGTTCGACACGCGCCTCAATGCCGGAGGATCGTCAGGCGGCTCGGCTGTGGCACTCGCGTGCGATATGCTGCCCGTCTGCACCGGCTCTGACACCGGCGGTTCGCTGCGCATCCCTGCAGCCTATTGTGGCGTTGTCGGCATGCGCCCGTCGCCGGGGTTGGTGCCGATGGAGTTTCGGTCGCTTGGCTGGACGCCGATTTCCGTGCTCGGACCGATGGGCCGGACCGTCGCCGACACGCGCCAGTTGTTCGCCGCACAGATCGGCATGCATGACGCAGAGCCGCTGACCTTCGCGCTGGACCCGGAGCTGGTCGCCGCCGGTCGTCCTGCCGACCTCGGGCGGTTGCGCGTGGCCTGGACGCAAGACTTTGGCCAGTGCCCCGTCTCGCGCGAGATCCGCGCCGTCATGCGCGAGCGGATCGCGGCCTTGCGCCATCTGTTTCGGGTTTGCGACGAGGTGACGCTGGACTTCGGCGAGGCAGACCGCTGCTTCGACATAGTCCGCGCGCTCAACTTCGTGGCACGCTATCACGCTACCTACCGCAAGGACCCAAATTTGCTCGGCCCCAATGTGCGCGCCAACTATGAAATGGGTGCCACCATGTCCCTTGGTGACGCGGCCTGGGCCGAGGCCGAGCAGACGCGCATCTTCCGCCGTTTCCAGGCGGTGTTTCGTGATTACGACTTGGTGCTGTCGCCGACGACGCCGGTGTCGCCGAGGCCATGGACGGAGCTCTATTTGCCGCAGATGGATGGCAAGCCGTTGCGCAACTACTACCACTGGCTGGCGCTCACCTACTTCATCACCCTGACGACAAACCCGGCCGTCTCTCTGCCTTGTGGACGCGACCAACAATGCCTGCCGTTCGGGCTGCAGGTGACGGGTCGATTTCGGGGCGATCTAGCGCTGCTGGCCGCCGCGCAAGCCATGGAGGAGGCGTTTGCACGCATTCCGGGCCTTCAGCGACCGCGACCGGATCACGCCAAGCTCGCCCACATGTCTGCCGACCTCAAGTCGCTGGTCACGCATCCCCCGACGGTCACGGCGGCCTAGTCAGCACGAAGTGCAAAACAAGGAGTACAAACAACAATAGAGCCACGCCTCGAGCGTGGTCCTATCGCGCTCGTCGCTTCAGAGAGACGACCCGATCATCAGGCGAGTGCCGGCGCCGGCTCGGTGTGATATTTGCCGTTGCCGTTGCGCATGGGATCGGCGCTCGCGGTTTCAGCGCTCAATGGATCTTCGCAGCGGCGCGCGATGCCTTCGAACGTAGCGCCCTCCTCGATCGCAAGCTTCGTGTGCACGATTTCGCTGTCAACCCGCGCGGTATCTTGCAGGATGACGCGATTGGCGCGGATGAGGCCCGTCACTTGGCCGCGCACCACCACCTCTTCGGCGGTGATATTGCCGGCGATGCGCGCATCCCTACCCACGGTAAGGTGTGCGCAGCGGATGTCGCCGTGAACCTGACCGTCGACCTGGACTTCGCCTTCGCTATGGAGATTGCCGGTGATCTGGAGCCATGCATCGATGACCGAGCGGGTCGGCGCGCCATTGATGTTGCGGCCTGGCTCCGTGGCGTTGGCCGCTCCAGTTGAGGGGCGCTTGATTGCAGACAAGCCGTGCATGAGCTCTCCCTCCGCCTTCTTGTTGAACAGCATGGTGTCCTCGCAGCTTTACGGGTTTGACGTGCGACTGAGCCCGGCAGCCGGAAGGGCCATCTTGCGTTTCGGCGCGAGGTCCGACGCCGGGTCGAAACTGAAACTAAGACGCAGCCCAACGGTAAACACAAACGATCGTGAGTTATTGGATTGAAGGTTATTGCGAGAATATTAACACTATGTTAATCCATAAATTTAGTTTCCAGGGCGTTTCGCCGCTTTCAACAGTTTCATAGGGAATTCGATGTGCCGGAGGCGGCGCAAAATTACAAAAATGCGCCATGCCTGCATCGCGGATCACAAATCATCCTGGCCGATTTATTTCTGGGCGAAAATAGCGAAGGTTCGCCGCGATTAAAATGGTTTGCGGTGCATTGGAGCGCCAACTCGCTTCTTGCTGGAACCAGCACTTGCGCTGTTTTTGGCACGCGGCATTTCCCGATCGGTGCCACGCCAGCCCCAGGCGCCGCTTGCGCAGCTCGATGGCGCTGCGCCATCGACGTCATTGACCGCGGTAGCGCGTCCACGTATCGGAATCGCAGAGGAAGGCAATGCAACCCTTGAGCGTCAACCTGTCGCCCGCCAGGCTGATGTCGACGTCGTAATCGCGGCCATCCTCAGGGTCGTATACGGCGCCCTTCCACTTGTTGGGACCGACCTCGCGCCAGCCCTGGAAGATTGGCAGCCCGACGATCGGTCGGTTCCTGAGGCTCGCATTCTCGTTGGCCTTGTCCGTCTGGGGTCTGCCCTGCTTGTCGTTAGGCTCGCTGATCCACACGATGGTGCCGCACAAACCCTGCTTGGGTGGAGCGCACTTCACGATTTCCACTCGGCCTTTGCCCTTGTCCGTGGTCCACAGGCCGAGGATCGCCTGATCCTGCGCGCACAGGTTGGCTGTCGACACGAACAAGGCGAGTGCGCTTGCAGCTGAGCGTATGGCAAGCATTTGGCATGGTCCTCATCGCTGCTGGGGTTACAACCGTCTCTTGAAGTCAAAGGGCGAGGCCCCGCTGCTGGAGACCAAAGGGCGTCGCGGGTTGTAGCGACGGGCCTGACTTGTCCCGGTTCTTGCTTTTCGCGCCCGGCCTCGTGGCTTGGCGCCGCGTTCCGTGTGTGAGTGCGGCCAAGCGTTGGCGAATTTGCCGTGCAGGGCGGCGCCACCGTCGGGGTGCTTGGCAATCTCCTCAGGGCTCAATTGGCTACGGGCAAAGCAGCCAATGACGTCGACTTCATTGCCCGACATGGACCGGCGCATGACATCCCCCGCGCATCTGCTGGCCCCAGCCGCAATCCCGCCTTGGGCGGAACGGCTGCAATCTCTCCTCCGGAGCGTCAGCGCTGCCGCCGCACGGGTCTATAGCGCAAAGCAGAATGCCCAAAAAAAGGCGACCCATCTTAACCCCTCATCAGCACCGCGCGCCCGGCCAGACGCGGCTCAGCATATGACAGCCGAGGAGACCGCAGTCCAGGCGTGCCGCGCGCAGCTCCCGCGGTGTTGCCGTCATGCCAGGAAGCTGAAAATTGCGTGGCGCGGCTCAGGAAGGTTGCGCTAGCGCCCCGCGCGGGCCCACCTCCAGCAGCAGCTGCTGGACGCGCTCGCGCCCATACTCGTCGACGGCCCGCACCTCGACGCGATGAGCACCCATCGCGAGATCGCACGGCAGGCCTGCAGTCCACACGTGCGAGGAGGGCACGGCTTGCACCCAGGGCTTCTGCATTGCCGCCGATCGCGCAAACAGCCGTGCGACGAAGGGGTCACATATGGCTTGGCGCTGCATCGTCACGCGCGCAGGGCGCCCGCCAATCGCGTAGCTGACGTGCGTGCGTGGTCCGCCGTCGAATACGTTCACCACCAACTCGCACGCCGCGAGTTCACAGGCTGGTATCGGTGCGCGGGGGTTTGCGTCGGAGCCGTCGCGAATGACCGCGGTTGTGCGAGCAGCAGGACTGTTTAAGACAGCGCGGAGTTGGCGCGAGGTTTTGCCGGTCGCCGGGACAAAGCGCGTCGAGTAGCGTGCATCGTCGACCGCCAAGATGTGATAGCCGTTGGGACTTCCGTCGGGACTGTCTGCAGAGGGAATACCACGGCCGTCGTGCGGTCCGCCCCACCAGCCGCCCGAGGCAGCCGCCAGTACCTGATGATGGTGGACATGGCTGGCAGCGCTGTCAGCCGTTGTATCATCGCTGAGGTAATGATGCTCCGTCAGGTGCATATGTCCAGAGAAGCTCACGGTGTGTGGACGTGTTGCAAGGAGCCTCAGCAGGCGGTTGCGATCGGCCGTATTGTCGGCTGCCTTGGAGGGGTCCTGATAGGTCAACAGGGGGACGTGCATCGACACGACGACGAGATGCTCACGCGGGACGTGTGCCAGCACGTTGCGCACAAACTGCAGCTGCTGGTCTCCGATGCGTCCGCAATAAGCGTCGTTTCTCGGTGCTCCGCGGTTATCACCGAAGTAATGCACGTTATCGAGCAGGATGAAGGTCGCACCGGCGTATTGAAAGGCATAGTGGCGCGGTCCGAATACCCGCTTCCAAGTCTCGCGCGAGCTTCGGTCGTCCCTGGCTTCCAAATTCATGTCATGATTACCGGGGCAATGGTGCCAAGGGATCCCCGTCGCACCCAACAGCTGCAAATATCGCGGATAGAGCGAGAGGTCGTCGAACACCACGTCGCCATGATTGATGCCGAAGGCCGCCCTTGTTCCAAGTGCACCGGCGATGATGTCGTCGCGCAGGTAGCCGAGCTCGAGCCTGTTCTGCGGCTGTGTGTCGGCGAAGAGCAGGACCTCGAAGCGGGCGCTTTCCCGTTCCCGGGCGAGGGGAAAATCAATTGAGCGAGGCAGCGGACCGGTTTCTGCGACGCCAGCGTGGTGCCAGGCGATGTCTTTCGCGCTTCCTCGCGGCTGATAAAGATATGAGAATTGCGGGACTGAGGTGGGAGCACGCGGCGTGCCCCAATGCGGCGGTTTGATCACGAAAAGGCTATCGCCTTCGCTCACCGCCAGACGCCAGCGTCCCTCGGCATCGGTTTTCACCACGTCGCGGCCGTTCGACACCATTACCCCGGCAATGCCGCGACTTGCCGGGCCGCGCTTGCCTGTACCCTCCAGGTCCTCGAACACTGAACCGCTGGCCGCTCGTTCCGGCGCCGCCTGTCCGGTGCTTGTCGTCAGCGTCAAGGCGGATGCGCCCGCAGCGGTCATGACCTGCCGCCGCGTCAGCCCTACCTGCCGCGTTGCGCCGCTCTGCATACTGGCCTCTTTCGTGCGGTTGCGAAGCACGCTCGAATCGACACGACGCTAGAAGCGCCGCATGACCGGCACTTGACGGGCAGATGTAGGTGTCGTGACAGCATCTTGCGAGGTGGATTGGTTGAGGCAGCGCCCCAGGCGGCGGGGTCGAGCTGCAGCGCTGCTTGAGCTCAGCACCGGGCTGGCTGAGCCCTCACCATTCGAGCTGATCCGCGGATGCCCAATGAATGGCCTGGGACGTCGCTAGCGTTCGCGGGCCACCCCAAGGGGGCGGACTTTGTGGCTCCCGTCCGACCTCGTGGCGCCCACTTGCGCAATCGCCCGTCGCGGCCTACTTAAGCGGGCCGCCAGCGCATGCCTGGATCGGCTTCCCGACGATCAAGGGGCCGTAGCTCAGTTGGGAGAGCGCGTGAATGGCATTCACGAGGTCAGGGGTTCGATCCCCCTCGGCTCCACCACCGGTAGAACCACGTGAATTTAAGGACTTAGGCCTCCGTGATGAGCGGAAGCGATGCAGTCAACACGGGGATCCATATCACAATCCTATCACAGGAATGCGAGAAACTCTGAGCTTGTGAAGTCACGAGCTGGAGGGTGCCGTCGAGCGCACGCGGAACGGCGACAGTCCGACCTAATCTCAGCCTACTACCCGTAGTCCAAGTCC
>DATBGH010000045.1:0-12519 GCA_036558085.1 Hyphomicrobiaceae bacterium | reverse complement strand
CGTATCGTTGGCCACGTAAGCGGACGTGAACAGCAGCGCCGCTTCCTTACCGTGGAGGCTGGCGAGCTCGCATTCGAGCTCGACGTGATAGTGGGAGGTGCCAGAGATGTTGCGTGTGCCACCCGAGCCGGCCCCGGCAAGGTCGAGGCTGGCGTGCATGGCGGCGAGCACGGCGGGATGTTGCCCCATCCCTAAATAGTCGTTTGAGCACCACACGGTGATGGGCCTTGAGCGATCGGCGGTGTAGTGCTGGGCCGTGGGAAAGCTGCCGCAGTCGCGCCGGATGTCGGCGAATACCCGATAGCGGCCCTCAGCCTTGAGCGCCAGCAACGCCTGGGCAAAGGCCTTCGCGTAGTCCATGGTCTCACGCCCTCGTACACGCCCTCATACACCCGGGTGACGCGCCGCACCCATCTACGTGCCGCCGCGCCAGCCCTCTGTGGTCCTCGCGCGGAACCTCCCCCCGGTGCTTCCGCTTTGGACGGCTCTCCCCCTTGGGAAGTTCCCGTGGGGCTTTTCCCCTTAGGTCATTCTCCATCGGGGCTTTCTGTGAGGACCCTGATCGGCCCGTCGGGATTGCCGGCGGCCTTCCCTAGAGCCATTCTAGACGAGGGCGGACGGCCGGTAACCCCCCGCGGTTTGTCGCACACGCGTTGCACGGGCGCAGATCTTGCCCCGTCGCAATCCCGGTCGATGGATCGCCCCAGCGTGGCATTGCTGCTCGCGCCGGCGCAGCAGCCTTGCGTGAGGGCCACTTGGCCCCGTGTCGGCCGTGTGCTCAATGGTACGCCATCGCCGATCACCACAGTCGGGGAGGATATTGGATGCAGGCGGCAGTGCTCACGCCGAGCGGGGTTGAGGTGCGGGACGCACCCAAGCCCGATCCGAGCTCCAGTCAGGTGCTGGTGCGCGTGCGGGCGGCGGCCCTCAACCGCGCCGATCTCATTATGGCCTCCGGACGCATGCACGGCGCCGCGGGCGGTCCCGGCACGGTACTTGGGCTTGAGTTTGCCGGCGAGGTCGCAGCGGTTGGCAAGGATGTCGAGGGCATCAAGCCAGGCGACCGCGTCATGTGTTCGGGCAACGGAAGCTGGGCCGAGTTCGCATTGGCCGACTGGGGTCGCGTTGCGAAAATCCCAGCCAACAACATGAGCTACGAACAGGCAGCGACCCTTCCGGTCGCCCTGCAGACGATGCACAACGCCGTCGTGACCGCTGGACGGCTCAAAGCGGGAGAGGCCGTGCTGATCCAGGGTGCCAGCTCCGGCGTCGGCTTGATGGGTCTGCAGATCGCCAAACTGAAGGGCGCGCGACTGGTGATGGGCACATCCACCAACGCCAAGCGCCGCGAGCGCCTCAGGGACTTCGGCGCCGACCTGGCCATCGACACCACCGAGGCGACCTGGGCCGACGCGGTGCTGAAGGCGACCGACGGCAAGGGGGTCGATCTCATCGTCGACCAAGTCTCGGCCAGCGTCGCCAACGAGAACCTGCGCGCGGCGGCGGTGTTGGGACGCATTGTCAACGTCGGCCGCCTCGGCGGCTTCAAGGGCGAATTTGACTTTGACCTGCACGCCATGAAGCGCATCGACTACATCGGCGTCACATTCCGCACGCGCTCGGTGGCCGAGGTGAGAGAGATCAATCGTGCCATGCGTGCCGATCTGTGGGACGCAGTGGTCAGCGGAAAGTTGAGGTTACCCATCGACCGTACGTTCCCTCTCGGCCAAGTCGCGGCGGCGCTGGCGCATATGCGCGCCAACGCGCACTTTGGCAAAATTGTTCTGACCGTCTGATTGCAAGCACCCACCGGAGCCCGCCATGAGCGCCACACGCCAAGGACCGCTGTCCCGCTTCAAGGTGATCGACCTGACGCGGGCCCGGGCCGGGCCCACCGCAGCGCGCCACTTCGCCGATTGGGGCGCCGACGTCATCAAGGTTGAGATGCCGCAAGAGGGCGATGAGGATGCCATGATGGGCGGCGTGCGCGACGGCCCAGACTTCTTCAACCTGCACCGCAACAAGCGCAGCATCACGCTCAATCTCAAGGCCGCGGACGGCGTCGCCATTCTGAAGAAGCTGGCGGCGGGAGCGGACGTGCTCATTGAAAACTATCGGCCCGATGTGAAGCGGAGGCTGGGCTTCGACTACGAGACGCTGCGCAAGATCAACCCGCGGCTCGTCTACGTAAGCCTGTCGGGCTTCGGCCAGGATGGTCCTTACGGCAACCGGCCGGGCTTCGACCAGATCGCCCAGGGCATGGGCGGCTTGATGTCGGTCACCGGCTTGCCGGGCCAGGGCCCGGTGCGCGTGGGTGTGCCCATCGCCGATCTGTCGGCGGGCAACTATGCCGCCATGGGGGCGTTCATCGCGTTGCTCGAGCGCGATGTATCGGGCGAAGGCCAGTGGGTGCAAACCTCGCTGTTGCAGGCGCAGATCGCCATGCTGGACTTCCAGGCCGCGCGCTGGCTTGTCGCCCGCGAGGTCCCCGGCCAGGCCGGCAACGACCACCCGACCGGCATTCCAACCGGAGTGTTTCCAACGAGCGACGGGCACATCAACATTGCCGCGTCGGGCCAGCACATCTTCGCCCGCTGCTGCAAGGCCTTGGACGCGGAGAGCCTGCTCAAGGATCCCGAGTTCGCGAGCGGCGAGAAGCGCTCCAAGAACCGCAAGCGGCTCAACGCCGCGTTGAGCGAATTCACCAAGCGCTACAGGAGCGCCGAGCTGGTGGACAAGCTCAACGCCGCAGGTGTGCCCTCAGGGCCCATTTACTCGATCGACCAGATGTTTGCCGATCCCCAGGTCGAGCATCTGGCGATTGCGGCCCCGATCGAGCACCCGACGCGCGGGAGGGTGGCCATCGTCAATCAGGCCGTCGCCCTGTCGCGGACGCCATGCGTGCTTGACCGCCCCACGCCCGGCCTCGGCGCGCACACGGAGGAGGTGTTGGGCGAACTTGGCTACACCGCGGGCGACATCGCCAATTTCCGGCAGGGGAAGGTCATTTGAGCTGGGCAACCTGATGCCGCAGGCGGGTTCCGGGCTAGTTGCCGAAGAGGTTCAGGGGCCACGGCGATTGCGCCGTGCTCACGGCTCGGCGCTTCTCGACGGCAGCGGGCTTGGCGGTGCCGGCGGCTGGCGGCGGTTTAGCCGGCAGCCCTGGGGAAGGCGGACGGGATGGGGTGCTTATCGTGGCGCCCGCCGGCCAATAGCCCTCCAGTGCCAGCGCCGCGAACCACGTGCCAAGGCACAGCAATGACATTGCGAGCAGCAGGCGTAGCCTTGCCAGCATGGGCACCTCCGACGCGCCAGCGCAGGCAGCTGCAGCTGGAGGTCCCCGCACGGTGCCTAGTGCGCCCGGCAAAATGTGGAGTGGGTATGGCCACGCGCGTGTTCGGGGCAGGCGCACGCCGCCAACTGTGGTGGATGGGCCACAGCCGGCGAAGAAGACGACGGATCGCCCCCGCTTTTCCGCATTTGCAGTTCTTGCTGCAGCTTCGATCGCTGGTCGAACGCGGCGTGCACTTTCGATCGCTGACGGAGCGCGGCCGCCCGCTGAGTTCTGCGTTTTCGGGATCGGTCAGATGCTCGATACACAAATAGCGAACACGCCTCAGCTCGAAGGGCTTTCAGGTCCGCCATCGGCGGACGGTTCGCTGCCGGCGATCGTCGTGAGGGCCCAGGAGGATGCTCGCTGCCGGCAGGCACTGGCGCGGATTGGTTATGCGCGGGTGCGCTCGCAGTATCTGCGACACAGACGAGACAGAAAGGAAACTTTTGCGGGCCTTGGGCAGGAGTCTCTTTGGCCGTCGACGGATTTTGTACGCGACTGGCTGAGGGAGGAAAGACGGCGCATCGTCATGCGAGCAAAATGGCCGTTCCTGATGGCCATGTTGGTCACCATCGTTGCCGGTCTTGCCTTCGCGGCCGTTACCGCGATGCTGAGCTAGCCAGCGCGCGCCGGCCCTCCGGTGCTGGAGGTTAGCTGGTGAGCGCAGAACGGCCGTTGGTGCGCCGGCGGGCCTGCTGATCGAAAAACAGCACCTGGCTAATGATGGCCTTCACTGCGTCTTCGCGGAACGGCTTGGTGATCAGGAACGTGGGCTCGGGCCGCTCACCCGTCATCAGCTTCTGCGGATAAGCCGTGATGAACACCACGGGCACCGTGAGGGTGCCTAAGATGTCATTGACGGCGTCAAGGCCCGAGCTGCCATCCGCCAACCGGATGTCGGCCAGCACCAGCCCCGGTCTTTGCAGGGTCGCTGCCTTCAAGGCGTCTTTGTGCGTGCGCGCCACCGAGGTCACGCGGTGTCCGAGATCGCGCAGCATGCGCTCGAGGTCCATCGCGATGAGGGGCTCATCCTCGATGATGAGGACGTCGGTGGCGATCTGTCGGCCGATCTCCTTACTGGCCTGCTCCAACAGCTCGTTGATTCTGCTCTCCGACACCTCAAGGATCTGGGCCGCCTCGCTGCGCTCGAACTCCTCCACGGAGACGAGCAGGAAGGCCTGGCGTGCTTGCAGCGGCAGGGCCGCGAGGGAGCGAGCAGCTGTCGTACCGATTTCTTCGGCCTGTGCGGCGGGGTCCTCCAATCGGGTGGTGAACGCGCTGAGGAAGCATTGGTAGAGGCCGATGCGCGGCGGAAGGTTCGGGAACACCGAGGCGTCAACCACAATCGCTTCCAGCAGCCGAGCGACAGCCGTATCTCCCGACCGCTGACTGCCGGTGAGGAGACGGGCGAATCGACGCAGGTTCGGCAAGTGCGGGGCAATATGCTCGGCTAGAGACATGGCGCACACAGCTTGCTCTGGCTAATGACCGTGCTCAGGTCGCTTCATTGGCCGCCTCGATATCGCTGCCGAGGCAACGGAGACCGTATGCTCAAGGACTGGCCGGCCGACGAAGTATGTAGGGCATTCGCGCGCATTGCAAAAGGCTCATCGAGGGAGCACTGGTCCGATCGCACGCACGGGAGCCGAGCAGGCTCACGAGGGCCGCGGCACTGCCCCGTCTTGACGGCGGGAGCCAGGGAAAACACCCCACACTCAAGATGAGAACGTGGGGCCAGTCATAACGTGGGCCAGGAATACGGGGCGTCCACAGGATCCCTCACCCATGCCATCCCTGGCCCATGCAACCCTGGCCCATGCAACCCTGGCCCGTGCAACCCTGGCCCGTGCAACCCTGGCCCAAGGACTTTGGCCTAAGCAACTCTAGCGCAAGCAATCTGTGGGTGCGCCCGCGGCGTGGGGGGCTTGCGCCGATGCGCAGGCAACGGGCGTGGCGGCGTGGTCGCAGTCTGGCGCCCTTATTTAGTATGCAAATTCAATAAATTATCGACATCCATTGGGTAGCTGAAGCGGCCGCAACGACGTTAACGCTGTTGCCCAAAGTGGTTGCAAGATTTTTTCGGGCCGGGCGCGGAACCGGCCACGCGCGGCGACGTTTAAATTGCGACCGGCGCGCAGAACCCCCCTTCTGCTTCCCTCACGCGCCAGTCGCGCTTTGACCCGCGGTCCCCCCAAGCCGCGGGTCATTTCTTTGGTCGCGCCTGATTTGGCTGCCTCGCCGGCTGCATGCAGGCAGCTAGTGCGCCTCCGGGCGCCCGCGCCTAGCGTTTGTTCGCAGACCGTGTGGGGGGACGTCCCGCCTGCGTACTCGGTCGGCGGTGTGGCGCGAGGGCTTAGCGTAAGCAAACCGTTAACGCGCCCCTGCGATAGTCTCGGCGAGCCGCCTTGTCCCCTGCGTATCGGAGCGCTCCCCATGGCCCCACGGCCCAATTGGAAGGGATATCTGAAGCTTTCGCTCGTGTCCTGCCCCGTCGCCCTCTATCCGGCCACTACGTCGTCGGAGCGCGTTTCCTTCCGCACCCTCAATCGCGCGACGGGCAACCGCGTTCGGCGCCAGTTCGTCGACGACCAGACGGGCAAACCCGTTGCGACGGAAGATCAAGCCAGGGGCTACGAGGTTGCCAAGGGCGAATATGTCATGCTCGAGGACGCCGAGCTTAAAGCCGTTGCGATCGAGAGCAATCACACCATCGATATCGAGCGCTTCGTGCCCGGCGTCGACATCGACCCGCTTTATCTCGATACCCCCTATTATCTGGCGCCCACCGATCGCGTCGGCGAGGAGGCCTTCGCCGTGATCCGCGAAGCGATGCGAGCGGACGAGGTGGTGGGGCTCGCGCGCGCCGTTCTCTTCCGCCGGGAGCGTGTGCTGAAGCTCGAGCCCCGCGGCAAGGGCATCGTGGCGACCAGCTTGCATTTCGCCAATGAGGTGCACGCCGCGGATAGTTACTTCACCGAGATCCCGGATCTGGATCTGCCCCGCGAGATGCTGGAGCTGGCCCGGCACATCATCCACCAGATGGCGGGCAGGTTCGAGCCGGATCGGTTCGAGGATCGTTACGAAAACGCACTGATCGAGCTAATCCGCTCTAAGCAGAAGGGCATGCCCGTGAAGCCGCAGCCGGCGCATCGCCACACCAACGTCATCAGCCTGATGGATGCCCTGCGTCGCAGCGTCGAGAGCGAGACCCGGAGCGCCGCCAAGCCAATCGCGCCGAGGCCCGCAAGCAGGCCCGAACTGCGGAAGGCGGCGAGCAAGCCTGGCGAAGGTAAGCACCTCAAGACCGCGCGCAAGGGCAAGACACGCGTCGGGAAGGCGGGCTGAGCCTCATCTTGTCGCAAGAGGCTGGGCTGGCCGGTGGTGGAGCGCAGGGCGCTGGTCGCCGCCGGCGAGCTCGGTGTTGCGTGCCGTGTCAGCTTCGTGAAGCCGGCAAAGGGGCTGCGTCACATTCGCGCTCGAGCCCGCTAGTCGGGCGGCCTACGACCCTGCGCAAGCCCGACCTGGCCATTTAGCCCTGCTGATGGGGGCTGCACAGGCTCCTGTGCGCCGGCAGACCGCGCAAGACGCGCGCCAGCCGGGCGCTGCTTGGGGGGATAACGGCTCAGCTTCCGGTCAGCATGGTCAAACTAACGCGGCCTTTACTCCAGGAATGTGGGAACCCCAAGCGCTGCCAGTCGGTTGACTTGGCACTTTCGGGTCAGATCACAACAAGGCAGGAGGTGACGGCATGGCTCAGGAGCATAAGAGCCAAAGCACCGGAGCGCTGCGCGGTTTCGCCAGCATGGAGCAGGACAAGCAACGCGAAATTGCCCGCAAGGGCGGTGCCAACGTACCGCATGAGAAGCGAAGTTTCGCGCAAGATCGTGCGCTCGCCGCCGAGGCCGGCCGGAAAGGTGGTCGTGCCGTGAAGCCGGAGCATCGCAGCTTCGCCCAGAATCGGGCGCTTGCAGCGGCAGCGGGCCGCAAGGGCGGCCAGACGTCGCAGACGCGTCGGAGCGGAGCTCACGCCGAGAGCAATAACCAATCCCGCGGCACGAGCAACGGGTAGTCGGTCCCGGAGACCTCCCTGGCGGCACCTAAGTAACGGCCCTGCAGCCCTGTGCGGCGGGCAAGCCCTTGTCATGCCTTGGGGTCGCGGCGGCTGCGCAGCAAGCGCACCACGAACCAGATGGGAAAGACGATCACTGCTCCCAGGAGGAAATACTGGAAGGCCCAGTTGAAAGCATCAAAGCCCATGTTCATGACGTTGCGGACGAGGTGCTGCAGCCGCTCGATCAAGTTGAAGGGCGTGATCCCCAGGGCCGAAAACACGATGCCAACCACGACTGACAGCAGGACCAGTCGGATGAGCGTGCCCGCGACGCTGTCGCCGAAGAACTGGCGGCGGTCCATGTGCCAATCTCCTTTGCCGATGTGCTTGAGCCGTTAGGCGGCGCCGCCTTTTGGAATTAGCACAGCCTGCTGTGCACCGACAGCCGGCCCCGCTGGAGGCCGCAGGCGAGGCCGGGCGCGCTCTTCTGACGCATATAAACAGTTGCGAGGGTCGCGACGGGCACCGAAGCAGTGGCCAGGGCCGCGACGGGCAAGGGCCTCATCGCGCAGAGTTGCGTCGCGGCGGGAGCTGTCTGACGAGGCGACGATTGGACCGGGGTGGGCCCCGGCCCAGCGGGCGTCAAATCCCTACGCGGCTGATTCCAGCGCCGCCATCGCATAGAAGGCCCGCATGCACTGGGAGTCGTGGAACAGCTCGAAGTGGGCGATCTCATCGCCGATGAATTTCCAGAGGTGGCGCATGGTGCCATCGACCTCCATGCTGCCATTGCGGTGGCGGTAGCGGAAATAGGCACGACTCTGCGTCCACAATCCCTTCGAGACCACCTGCAGAAGTCTGAACTCGCGCACTTCGACGCGATGCAAAAACGTCTCCAGCCGGTTGCCGAGGTCGTCCAAGCCACTGCCAGCGCCGATCAACGAGGCACCTTCCGGCATCGCGTGCACCGCGAATGCCGCGCTCGGCGCGAAATAGGATAACGTGCCGAACAAATCGCTTCCCTCCCAGGACGCATATAAGTCGCGGAGGATGAGCCGAGCGTGGTGCTCCAGCATCGCGTATTGCCCCACCCAAATTACTCCCACACCTCGGCACTATAAGCGGCTCGCGCCCGGATTGAAAACATTCCTCGCGCAGGAGAAGGGCCAGCCGAGCGTGAACTTGGCCGTTGGCGATCGGTCTGTGCTCGTTAACACTCTTTGCGCGAACTTGGTGCTGCACGGTGTGGCCAGATCGTGCCCGGCTCCCCACCGCCTGCGCCTTTCACGGGACTTTTCCGTCGGGCCTCACGCACCGGGACGGCCCGTTTTGCGCGGGCGGCCGTGACGATGTTTCTTCTTCTCACGCGGTTCGAAGATCTCGAGGGTGTTTGCCGGCTTGGGTGGACGGGGTTTGCCGGCAACCGGCAGGCCCCGCTCCGCGTGGGGTCCCATTTCGTCGAGGGTCGGCTTGTGCGGCCCCTGCACCTTCTCGCCGTACGCGCCGGCCTTGGTGCGCGGATCGACGTTGGGAGCGCGAGCCGGAACCGTGCGGTTGGCGGCCGATCCCATGTCGTCGAGTGTCGGCTTGCGCGCGCGCGACCCTGGAACAGCCGTGCTTTGTGCGAACGTCGGCTGCACGGGCTGATAGGCGCGCGCGATGCGAGAGCCTTGCGAGTTCCCCGCGTCCTCCTGGCGCGGGGGGGAGGGTGCACCGCGCATATCTACGCCTCTTGCGGAGGGCTGCGGTGAGGTCAGCATTTTGCTGGCTGGCGATTTAGCGGCCGGCGATTTACCGCCTGGGCCGTATCGGCGCTCCCCACGGTAAGCGCCCGCCTTCTCTTCCACATCGGCCTGGCGCGCGAGCGGATCGTCGGCGACCGCCAGTTCGGTTTCGCGCAACCGCTTGATTTCGTCGCGCAGGCGCGCTGCGGTCTCAAACTCGAGGTCGGCGGCGGCTGCATGCATCTTTTTTTCCAGGCCGGCGATCACCGCTTCCAGATTGTGGCCGATCAGCGTCTTGCCTTCCTCGGCGAAGCCCGTATCCACCCTCACGTGGTCCTGCTCATAGACGGAGGAGAGGACGTCGGAGATGTTCTTGCGCACGCTCTCCGGCGTGATGCCGTTGGCTTGGTTCCAGGCCCCCTGCTTCTCTCGCCGGCGGTTGGTCTCGGCGATGGCCCGATCGAGCGAGCCGGTCATCGTGTCGGCATAAAGCAGCACCCGACCATCGATGTTGCGCGCGGCCCGACCGATGGTCTGGATGAGACTGGTCTCGCTGCGCAGGAAGCCTTCCTTGTCGGCGTCGAGGATCGCCACCAGCGCGCACTCCGGGATGTCGAGGCCTTCGCGCAAGAGATTGATCCCGATCAACACGTCGAAGGCGCCAAGCCGCAAGTCGCGGATGATCTCGATGCGCTCCAGCGTCTCGATATCGGAATGCATGTAACGCACGCGAATGCCCTGCTCGTGCATGTACTCGGTCAAATCCTCCGCCATGCGTTTGGTCAGTGTGGTCACGAGGGTGCGATAACCAGCGCGCGCAACCGCGCGCACCTCATCGATGAGGTCGTCGACTTGGCTCTTGGCTGCGCGCACCTCAACCACGGGATCGGTGAGCCCAGTCGGCCGGATCACCTGCTCAACGAATACGCCGCCGGTCTGCTCAAGCTCCCAGGAGCTGGGTGTGGCGGAAACGTAGAGCGTCTGCGGGCGCATCGCGTCCCACTCCTCAAAACGCAGGGGCCGGTTATCCATGCAGGAGGGCAGACGGAAACCATACTCGGCCAGCGTCGCCTTGCGGCGATAGTCGCCGCGAAACATGCCGCCGATCTGCGGTACGGTGACGTGGCTTTCGTCCACGAACACCAGCGCGTCATCTGGCAGGTACTCAAAGAGCGTCGGCGGCGGCTCGCCGGGTTGGCGCCCAGTGAGATAGCGCGAATAGTTCTCGATGCCAGCGCAGGAGCCTGTCGCCTCCATCATCTCCATGTCAAAGATGGTGCGCTGCTCCAGCCGTTGCGCTTCAAGCAGTCGGCCGGAACTGTTGAGCTCCTCGAGACGCTCTTTGAGTTCTCGCTTGATCGCCTTCAGCGCCTGCTGCAGGGTCGGCTTGGGTGTCACATAGTGCGAGTTGGCGTAGACCTTGATCAGCTTGAGGTCGTCCGCCTTCTGGCCGGTGAGCGGATCGAACTCGGTGATCGATTCCACCTCGTCGCCGAACAGCGAGATGCGCCAGGCTCTGTCCTCAAGGTGGGCCGGGAACAACTCGATCGTGTCGCCACGCACGCGGAAGGAACCGCGAATGAAGTTGGTGTCGCTGCGCCGGTAATGCAGTGCCACAAGGTCGGCGAGCAACTGGCGCTGCTCAAGGCGCTCCCCAACTTCGACCGCGAAGGTCATGGCGGTATAGGTTTCGACCGAGCCGATGCCGTAGATGCACGACACGCTGGCGACGATGATCACGTCGTCGCGCTCCAGCAGCGCGCGGGTCGCCGCATGGCGCATGCGATCGATCTGCTCGTTGATGGACGATTCTTTTTCGATGTAGGTATCGGTACGCGGCACGTAGGCTTCGGGTTGGTAATAGTCGTAGTAGGAGACGAAGTACTCGACGGCGTTGTTGGGAAAGAAGCTCTTGAACTCGCCGTAGAGTTGGGCCGCCAGAGTTTTGTTCGGGGCGAGCACCAAGGCCGGGCGGCTGGTGCGCGCGATCACCTGCGCCATGGTGTAAGTCTTGCCCGAACCGGTGACGCCGAGCAGCACCTGGTTGCGTTCGTGTGCCGCAACGCCCTTGACCAATTCCTCGATGGCGCCTGGCTGATCGCCTCTCGGCTCGAGGTCCGACACGATCTCAAACGCGATGCCACCCTCGCTCTTGTCGGGACGCGGCGGCCGGTGCGGTGTGAAGAGGGGGTTGTGGCCGGAAACCAACGGATGCGTGGCTAGCATGGGCTGCTGCGCCAACACCTGCCGGGCGCGCTCCGACCGCTCCTGCGGCTTGGCGAGCAGCGCGTTGAGGGATGCGGTCAGGTCGGCAAAGTTACGCGACGGTGGGCCAAGCTGGCGCAGCGCCGGGAGGGTGGAGCGAGCCCCCTCGCTGGGCGCGCGCCCCTCTGCCGGCTCGGCAGGGGCGACGTAGCTCTCCAACCGTGGGGCTGGCGCCTGGCGCAGCCCGCGTCGGGACGGCTTTGTGTCCGGCGTCCCGGAGCGGCCTTCTGCCGGCGGTGCCGGCGGCTTGCCCGACTTGCCGCGAGAGGGTCGTGGGCGCGGGGTGGTATCCTTGGGGGTGCGGGTCATGGAGCAGATATAGGGTCCGGCATGGCGACCGGGCAATCGGGGCGACCGGGCAATCGGGGCGACCGGGCAATCGGGCAGCTGCAGCAGCGCCCTGCAAACGTGGGCGCCGGCGCGCCGGCGATCCAACGCAGGGTCCAACGCAAAAGGCCGCCGCTCGGAGAGCGGCGGCCTTGTAAGTTCATGGAGAAGGGATTGCAATCTCGACTTCACCCCTTGGCAGACCTGGCAATGACCTACTCTCCCGCGTCTTAAGACGGAGTACCATCGGCGCTGGGGCGTTTCACGGCCGAGTTCGGAATGGGATCGGGTGCAGCCACCCCGCAATAATCACCAGGTCGGCGAAGGGGTGAAGCAAACTGGTCTTGAGGCGAGTCCCACGCCCACTTGAGCGCGCGCACGGCGCACGCCGGTCCTGCAGGAACCACCCTTGCCGACGCCACCCCATCCACGATCGTGAGCAGGGAGCCTGCACGGGCCAAGATGAGCATTGCATAATGAGAGCGAACAAGCCAATCGAGCTATTAGTACCGGTAAGCTCCACACCTTACGGTGCTTCCACACCCGGCCTATCAACGTGGTCGTCTTCCACGGCTCTCGAGGGAGCACTGGTTTCGAGGTGGGTTTCCCGCTTAGATGCTTTCAGCGGTTATCCCGTCCGCACATAGCTACCCTGCTGTGCCGCTGGCGCGACAACAGGTCCACCAGAGGTGCGTCCATCCCGGTCCTCTCGTACTAGGGACAGCTCCTCTCAATACTCCTACACCCACGGCAGATAGGGACCGAACTGTCTCACGACGTTCTGAACCCAGCTCACGTACCACTTTAAATGGCGAACA
>DATBGH010000044.1:0-24625 GCA_036558085.1 Hyphomicrobiaceae bacterium | reverse complement strand
CGCCGCCAACACCACCGCGCCCACGGCCGGGCCGTCGTCGTCCCTATCGATCACCGCCGAGCCGAAAGAACTTGCACCCGCTCATGAGCTGGCAGACCAAAGAGGCTCACGCGCAGATCAAGCGCCTTGCCACCGAACTGGGCGTGAGCCAGCAGATAGCGATTGGCGAGGCGTTGAACCAGCTCTTCGCGCGCTACGGCCGGCCGCCGGTGGCGATCGGTTTGACCGAGCCGGCGGCGCCGCAGACATAAGAAACGGCCGCTGGCGAGGCTCACAACCTCGCCGGCGGCCGTTCTGACTTCTCGTCTCAGCTGGCGCTGATCACATTGCGCCGGCCGTCACGCGTGCGCGAGAGCAGTCCTGCGGCCTCCCATCGACCCATCCACCGCGACACCGTCTGCTTGGGCAACTGGAAGCGCCGGGCGATCGTGGCTTGGCTCGGCAACGTCTCGCCAGCCTCGAGGCGCTCGGCTACGTAGGCCAGCACGGTCGCCTCGGTGGTCGCGGTCGGCTTCGTGGGACGACGGAACGGTACCACTACGCCGACGGTCTCGCGGGACGGTTGGGACTGCGGGACTTGGACCGTCCCAGGTCCCGGCGTGGGACTGTCCGCGATGGTCCCAGACTCGGGACGTTCGCGGCGCCGACGCGGCGGACCACGAAACGCAAACGCGTGGTGCAAGAACACGATGGTGAGGAGCTCGGCCACCAGCGGCGGCACGAACGGCCACAGCAACGCGAGCCCTCGCTCAGCAGTCGCAATCTCGACGCGGCCGAAGAACGAGACCAACTCAGCCGCGCGCTTCAACTTGCCGTTCTCGCGCGCCTCGGCCTTCATCTCGTTGGCGCGGATGGTGTCCGCCTCCAGGTCGAGACGACGCTGGGCCGTGGTCTGACGCTTGGCGATGCATTTCGGACCTGCGCCTCCCGAGCACTCTGCCGTCTCGGCATCAACGGCGGCTTGGTAGCGCAGCTTCGATTCGGCGAGGTCACGTTGGAGCCGCTCGCGCTCCTCGTTGACCTGCCGCGCCTTGGCGTTGCGCTCGAACGCGGCTTCATCACCACGGCCGGCACTACCGATCAGGCAGTAGCTGGTGGCAGCCGTGAAGGCGAGCCCGAGGCCCAACGCGGACAGCAGCTTGCCGGCACGCAGCATCGGCCCAAAGAACACGCCGGCGGCGATTGCGCCGACGATGGCACCGATGGTGAGGTAGTGCTCGGCCTGGAGCTCCGAGAAGCTGTGGACCTCCCAGAGCAGCACGCGGCCCGTCAGCCCGGCAAAGAACGCGCCCAAGGCCAGCCACGCGAGGCGCAAAGATGCGCCGTGTGCGAGTCGTGTGATAGTACTCTGCATGTTGATACCCCCCTTCTTTGCGGTTGGGTCGGTTGAGACGATGGGCCTGGTCGGGTTGCCCCCCTTCCAGGCCCGCTCCGTTTAGAAGCCCTCGCGGTGGACCTCGATCGCCATGACGACGAGCGAGGCCAGGCCGAGCAGGCCGCCGACGCCGAGAGCGCCGACTACGCACATGAACAGGATTGCGTCAGTGAGCATGGGTGGTCCCTCTTTTGCGGTTGAGGTTCGCTAGACGCGATACGGCAGGCTAGCGAATCAACTGTAGCAGAACAGGATACGAAAATAGACATAAGGAGACGAGCTGCTCTCAGATATCCCATCACTTTTTCGTGAGTTTACGTGACCGGATGCGATACAATACAACTCGCCCTATGGCACGCAGTCAAAGCGCTACTCGAGGTCGTCCCCCAGCTGTAGGCGGGCGCGCTCTACACGAGCCGATCGCCATAAGGCTCCCCGTCCCGATGATGGACGAGATCGACGCCATCGTGGCTGGCCGCTACGACCAGCCCGACCGCAGCGCGATCATCCGTGAATTGCTCGCTGAGGCCCTGGCGGCGCGGAGGCGCAAGGCTGGCTAGCTATGGCAGACGAGAGCGCCAACCTTGTCCTTGAGCGCCGGCGCAGCCCCGGGGAAGACCCGCGCTGACGACCGAGCGGATGCTCGCCGAGAACGCCCGGGCGCAGGTCGAGCACCGGGGACCAGGAACGCAATCCGTACTTGGTACGGATTTGAAGCAGGGCAATAGCTCTGAGGCCCTTCTTCGTCGCATCACCAGGAAGCGGCCGGACATCCTCGCGCGCTACGAGGCCGGCGAGTTCAAGAGCGTGCGGGCTGTCAGGATCGTCGCGCCAGAGGCGGGCTTGGACGCGGGCTGCTGTGTCGCTGCGCTTCAAGTTCGTGACGTCACGCTCTTGAAACGCCTCCGTCTTCCGGTCCCCACCGTGCGCTCTCGCCTTGATCCGCTCTGCCCCCTGCTCTCGAGTGATCTCGCCGCGACGCTTCCCACCGTGCGCGTTTCTGGAAATACGGACAATGTCCGCATTATCCTCTTTGGGAGGCCGTCCTGCCTTCGCCCGCAGCTTGATCCGCTTCGTCGCATCGTCTTCTGAGAGCTTATGCCGGCGACGACGTAGCCCTCAGCGAAGCCCCAAAAACAAAAGGCCGCCTGGTGTGGCGGCCGGTCGCTACTCTCTATCGCGTTTCAGGCGCGGGATTCCGGCACTTTCCTCCGTACCTATGCCGTACCTGAAGCCCCTGAAGCGGTACCTGTTTTCGGGGCTAAGTCCTTGGCTCCGCGGGTAGGATTCGAACCTACGACCAGCCGGTTAACAGCCGGCTGCTCTACCGCTGAGCTACCGCGGAACGACCAGGGATCGCGGCAGGGGTCATAGCAACCCGCGGCCGCCGCGCCAAGCCCTTCGTGAATTGGCGGGGAGAGTCCTGCAACGCCGGCGGGCCAAGCGGGGCCTTGCCGGGGCGCCAGTGGCGGACCCGCAGACCTCCAGAACCAAGCGGTGCTGCCATACATTTGACCGGTTGCACATCGCCAGGGGCGGTGAAAGACTGAGATGATCAGCAAGCGCGAGCAGGTCGAGCCATGGCACAACCGTTGGAGCGCAAGATCGTTGGGCGGGCGCGGGCGCTGATCGCCGTACCGCAGATGTGGACACAGGGCGAATTCGCACGCGACGACCGCGGGCGACCCGTCAATTGGCGGTCGCCCGAAGCAACCCAGTTCTGCATCTGGGGCGCACTCAACCGTGCGGCTGGCGAGTTGACGCAGAACGAGCACCTGCGCGTGCACCTGGCCGATGGCGCGGCGCGCGCACTGCGCGGGACGACCCCCAGCATCTCCCGCCTCAACGACAGCGCAACGCATGCCGATGTGCTTGCGCTGATCGACCGCTACCTCGACACGAGCGCAAGTTAGCTTCCCCTGGTCAGACGGCGCCTACCACATCGCTATGCCTGGTCCGCCGAACCAGCGGGGAAACCCCACCAGACCTCCTCTGGACCGGTCAGAAACGATGCTTGATGGTCGCCCGGATCTGCACGTCCGAGGGCTGCGAACGATCGTCGAGCCGACCTGGTGATTCGTTGGCGCCGTAGAGGAGCTCCAAGCCGAAATCCAGCTTCGGCAGGGTTCCCACGCTCCCGACGCCAGGAACGCGGATTTCCGTACCAGCACCGGAGCCAATCCCCGACTGCGGTAGCTCCGCGTCCAGTCCCGGCACCTGGTGGGCGGTTGGCAGCTCTCCGGACCGATCGCCAACATCACGGTCTTGGAAGCCGAAGGAGGCATCGGCACAGGCCGATACCGCGATCAATATCGCACTCAACCGTTGCCACGCCTTGATCATGTTGGACCGCCAGAGGCCATGCCCCCAAGCATACCCTGGATTGCGGCACAAAGTGGTTTCGGGCAGCTAGGCCCCGCCAAGGTCCGACCAATGACCTACTCGATTGGTCAACGGTCCCCGCTGGGCGCCTGTCCCCACCAGAGCCAGGCGGCGCCAAGGTCCACCCGTCTACGCGGCGCCCCACGCCATCGTTTCCGGCCCACGATCGCCGCCTTCGAATTGCCCTGCATACCCCGAACAACGGCCGCAATTGCCAGAGCACACTGCCGCTCTCGAAACCCTCTCTCTGGCCGAAATGGTTGCCACGCGCGCCCTCATCGCTGCTGCCTTATCGGCGCTGCTCGCCTCGGCCGCCGCGGCCCAGGGTACCGACGCCGACCGGGAAATGGCGCGACTGTTGGCGCGGCCTCGACAATTGCTCTTGCCTGAAGAACTGCGCGGCAATTGCGCCGGGCTCACCGTCACGATCAAGACGCACATCGACCGGCTGCGCGCTCTGCAAAAGCAGGCCAAGCAAGAACAGGAGGGACCAGCGCCTACCCTGTTCGGTGATCGTCCCGCGGCCCACGACTTTGCCGTAGAGCATGAGCGCGTGTTGGCGCTCAACATCGTGCTTGATGCCAAGGGCTGCAAACCCGTCAACGTCGACGATGAGCTGCAAAAGCCGGCGCCGAGCCCGACGCCACCTGCAGCGCCGCAGCGCAAAGAGCCCGCCGCGGCTGGGCGCGGTTTATTGGGCCGGTGACCGCAAAGGCCGAACTGTGCTGCGTCGCTGTAGGTAAGCCGACGATCGGGCGATGAGCTCAAGCTCGTCCGTGGGTAGGTAGCCCGTGACGGGGCGCACCATCGCCCACCGGGACCAACCCCCGCACCCGCGCGCCGGCAAAGCGCGCGAGAGCCGGCAAATCGTCGCCCGGCAGAGTACGTCAGCACACCGGGCGGCTGATGGGGCGTGCTCGCGACAACCAGCCAAACGCCAACCGCCGGTTCACCAATGCCGGCAGCCGCGATAACGCCACCCGCAATAGGCCCTCGGCCCACGGTGCCAACGGCGATACGAGGGGTAGTAGACAAACGAGGTTTGCACCGGATTGGAGAAGAGCAGCGGCAGCGTGTAAACGCGATGGCGCCAGCAGCACCCATCTCCTCCAGCGCCAGCCGACGTACTGCCGAGAGCAAGACTACCGAGCAATAGCGCCCAGCATCCGAACAACCTACGTCCGCGCATTGCGCAAACTCCTTCACATCGAGCCTACGAGCTAGCGCTACTGTCGCGCGCAGCGCTGCTCCTGTGCACTTGGATTCCTCCCTTGGCCTTAACAATCTGATGCGGGCCACCGTCCCGGGGGGGCCGGCCGCACGTCCAACGGGCCCGGCGGGGTACGTTGCACAGCGATGGCGAAAGGGGCAGCCCCGCGGGTGCTTGGCGCATGAGCGCGCGCTGACCGGGTTGCAGATCCCTCAGAGCGGCCGGGTCAGGACTTGCTGAGGGTCTGAGCGCGCCCTGAGAGGCCACGCCCGGAATCGAACCGGGGTGCGCGGATTTGCAGTCCGCTGCGTCACCACTCCGCCACGTGGCCCCATGCCGCGAGCATGTATCATGCGCCGTTTCGGCGTGGCAATGGTGGCGGCGAAAATGCCAGGGCCCAATCTGACCCCGTGCATCGCCAAGGTTGGCCGCCTTTAGAGGCCGCTTGTGGTCTCACCGGAGTGTCGGCCCCGCACCTCTCGCTTTGCGGCGATTGGCGGCAGTTCCGCCAACCAACGGCGGCTGGCCCGATGCCTGGCCATTGGCTAAGGTTTGCCGCTAAAGGGACATCACGCACCCTACCCGCAACACGCGACCTCGCCGGATTTCGCCATGATCGACACCAAGCAGCAACGCATCAACATGGTGGAGAGCCAGGTGCGCCCCAGCGATGTCACCGACCGGCGCATCATCCGCGCCATGCTCGAGGTGCCGCGAGAGGCGTTTGTGCCATCGGCGCTGCGCGCGCTTGCCTACATGGATGGGTCGGTACCCGTCGTCGATACGGGCGTCCGGCCGGTGCGCAGCCTGTTGGCGCCGCGCACCTTTGCCAAACTCGTGCAGTTGGCCGAGATCGGCCCGGACGCTGTCGTACTCGACATCGGCTGCGCCACCGGCTACTCCGCGGCGGTGCTGGCGCGCCTCGCCAAATCCGTGGTGGCGGTTGAGGTCGATACCGCGCTTGCCAAGCGTGCCGGCGAGGCACTGCGGCAACTGGACATCACCAACGCCATCGTGCTTGAGGGCGCCTTGCCAAAGGGGGCGCCAACGCATGCCCCCTTTGACGCCATCCTGCTCGAGGGCGCCGTGCCAAACGTTCCCGAGGAGCTCCTGGCGCAGCTCAAGGACGCCGGCCGTCTTATGGCTATCGTCGCGGATGGTACCTTGGGCCGCGCCAAGCTGTGGCGGCGTACAGGCAAACTCTTCGATGCACGGCCCGCCTTCGACGCCGGCGCACCGACCTTGCCGGGATTTGCCCGCCAACCCGAGTTTGTCCTGTGAGCGCGGTCGGCGAATAGTTGTGGATACCTCTTAAACGATTCGCGCGGTGTTGAAAGTTGGCAACGCAAGCGGGAAATCGCCGCCCACACCGCCCGTTTCGCTCTTTCCCGGCACCGGTTGTGAAATAACCCTGACAAGCTCGAGTCGAGAGACATCGTTGCACCTTCCGCAGAACAGGCGACCACACACAAGAAGGCGGGCGGAGGGCAGGGCGAGGTGTGCACCGTGTCGGGCGGCGCCAAATTGAGAGGCCACGTGGGAGCTGCAGAAAGACGCACGTTCACTGCGGACATCTCGCAGGTCTACCGGGTAGCGCTCACTGCGGTGCTCGCAGCCGTGCTTCTGCTGGGCCCCGCCCGAGCCGAGACGCTGTTGGAGGCGCTGTCGGCAGCCTACAAATTCAACCCTCGTCTCGATGCGGCGCGCGCCAACCAGCGCGCGACTGACGAGGAGGTGCCACGCGCGCTAGCGGGGTACAAGCCAAGCGTCACGGGTAGCGCCGACACCTCGTTCCGACACATCACCACCAATCCCGGCACCACCGCGAACGGCGATACCAACCCGCGCGGCTATCAGATCGGCTTGGTCCAACCGCTGTTTCGCGGTTTCCGCACGGTGAACGCCGTCAACTCGGCAGAGGCTACGGTGCGGGCCGGACGCGAGACGCTAAGGCTGTCGGAAGAGAGCGTACTTTTGGAGGCGGTGACGGCCTACGGCGATGTCGTGCGCGACACCGCCATCGTCCGGCTGCGCGAGAACAACGTCACGGTGCTCACGCGGGATTTGCGGGCCACGCAGGATCGCTTCAACGTAGGCGAAGTGACGCGCACCGACGTTGCACAAGCCCAGGCGCGGCGCGCCGCCGCCGTTGCAGCACTCGACCTGGCGCGCGCCAACTTGAAGACCAGCCGCGCCACTTTCGAGCGTGTGATTGGCCACCCCCCGAGCCACCTGGTGGATGCGCGCGAGTCGCCCCTGGTTGCCAAGTCGCTCCCCGAAAACGTGGAGATTTCCTTGCGCGAGAGCCCGAACGTGGTGGGCGCGCTCTATCGCGAGCAAGCTGCACGCTACACCATCGATCTGGTGCGCGGTGAGCTCCTGCCCACCGCGCAGCTCGAAGCCAACTACGCCAAGCGCTTTGACGATATCGCCGGGCTTGAGTCCACTGAGACCGGCAGCATCACGGGCAGGCTGACCGTGCCCTTTTACACCGGCGGCGAGGTGCAGGCGCGCGTGCGGCAGGCCAAGCAGACCCACGTCCAGCGCCTGCAGGAGATTGAACAAGCGCGCACTGAAACGCAGGCCAATGTGGTCACAGCTTGGGCGCAGCTGCAGGCGGCAAAGGCGGCCGTCGAATCGGACCAAACCGCCGTCGACGCCAACCGGATCGCACTTGCTGGCGTGCGCGAGGAGGAGCGCGTGGGGCAGCGTACGCTCCTCGATGTGCTGAACGCCGAGCAGGAATTGCTGAACGCCGAGGTAAATCTCGTCACCGACCAACGCAACGTCGTGGTGGCATCCTACACCGTTCTCTCCACCATCGGCCGGTTGGACGCCCAGGAGCTCAACCTGGCCTCGCTGGTCTACGACCCGGACGCGCACTACCACGACGTGCGCAGCAAGTGGTTCGACATCTCCATCACCCACTCCGATGGCCGCCGCGAAGTCATTGACGCCGCCCCACCTCCGGTAAAATAACGCCGCGCCCCCTCTTGACTTTGGGTCCCCGCACCAGCCGGCGACGCCCGTGTTCGCGGTCGACGCACCTGGTGCGGCGCGCATGCCTCCGCTATAGAGAGCTGGGGCCGACAAGTGAAACATGTCGTTTGGAACCGGTCCGCTTCTGGACCGCGACGCGGGCCGCGGCATGGAAGAGGTTGGTATGACAAAGTCAGATGCGACCGGGGCGCAGAGCCTCGAGGAGATCCTCGCGCAAATCAAGAAGAGCGTGGCGGGAGAGGCGGGCCCTGCCAGGACTGGCGGGGCGGCGAGTGCCGGCGGGGAGGCGAGCAGTCGCCCCGCAGATGGGGGCTTGTCGGCGCGGCTGGCGGGGGTGCTCAAGGACACGGGCGGTGCCACGCCCCCCGGCGAGGACTACAGCGAGCTGCTGGCGGCCGACGAAAAGGCCCAACGGCCGGCGGCGGCCGGTCCCTCGGAGGCGCGTCGGCAAGCCGCGGACCCCCTCTGGTTTTTGCGCCAGCCCGTCGGCACCGCGGCGCAAGACGGCATGCCCGCGCCGACGACGCAGACGCCGCCCGAGGCGGGAGCAGGGTCGATGGACAGGGAAATCAAACTGTCGCGGCCTCAGGATCTGCGAGCCTCGCTGCCACCCCTCTTCGGCGCTGAGGAGCAGGCGCCGACCGTTGCAAGGATGCCCGCGCCGGAAACCCAGCCGAACCCGCCGCGCACCGCAGCGCCCGGCAAAATGGCGGCGCCGGCCCCGGACAACATTCACACGGCAAAAACGCAGCCCCTGATGCCTGCGCCGGAGATGGCGGACGACAGCCTCGATGACCCCGGCACGCCCGAGCCCGAAGCCATGCCGCCGGCCGCGGTCGCCCGCGCGCAGCCTTCGGAACCATCACGCACCGTCGAGGCCAAGCTCGATGAGCCACAGGCCCAGGGCGCATCGATGGCGATGGGCGCCTCGCAGGCTGAGCCCGCCGGTGTTAAGCCGTCGTCGTCTGGGGCCGGCCTACAGGCGCGCGGCCTCGAACAGGTCATCGGCGAGCTGCTGGAACCGGTGATCCGCCAGTGGCTTGAGGCCAACCTGCCGCGCCTCGTCGAGGAGGTCGTGCGCAAAGAGGTGGCGCGTGCCATCGCTGTTAGCCCCACGTCCGTGGTGTGATGCGGCCCTAACCAAGCGCGCCCCCGCATCCGAAACACGCGACCCCGTCGAGAAATGCTCGAGAAAACCTTTCACCCGACCGACGTCGAAGCGCGCATACACGAGGCGTGGATCAAGGCCCAAGCCTTTAAGGCCGGCCGGCCAGAGCGCGCCAGTGCCGAGCCCTACGCGATCGTCATTCCCCCGCCCAATGTGACGGGCTCGCTGCACATGGGCCACGCGCTCAACAACACGTTGCAGGACGTGCTGTGCCGGTTCGAGCGCATGCGCGGCAAGGATGTCTTGTGGCAGCCAGGCACGGACCACGCCGGCATCGCTACGCAGCTTGTGGTCGAGCGCCAGATGATGGAGCGACAAGAGCCTGGGCGCCATCAAATCGGTCGCGACAAATTCATCGAGAAAGTGTGGAAGTGGAAAGCCGAGAGCGGCGGTACCATCGTCAACCAGCTGCAGCGCCTTGGCGCCTCGTGCGATTGGAGCCGCGAACGGTTCACCATGGACGAGGGCTTGAGCAGGGCCGTGCTCAAGGTATTCGTCGATCTTTACGATGCAGGCCTGATCTACAAAGACAAGCGCCTCGTCAACTGGGACCCGGAGTTCCAGAGCGCGATCTCCGACCTAGAAGTCGACATGGTCGAGGTCAAGGGGTCTCTGTGGCATTTCAAGTATCCGCTGAAGGACGACCCGACACGCTTCATCGTCGTCGCCACCACGCGACCGGAAACGATGTTGGGTGATACCGCGGTGGCCGTGCACCCCAACGACGCGCGCTACAAGGACTTGGTGGG
Source organism: Hyphomicrobiaceae bacterium (assembly GCA_036558085.1). Taxonomy (GTDB): domain Bacteria; phylum Pseudomonadota; class Alphaproteobacteria; order Rhizobiales; family Hyphomicrobiaceae; genus AWTP1-13. The sequence goes on along the minus strand of DATBGH010000044.1, from coordinate 14,741 downwards.
CAGGACCGTGGTCCTGCCTCTGGTGGGGCGTGAAATCCCCATCATCGCCGATGAGTATTCGGACCCCGAGAAGGGCTCTGGTGCAGTCAAGATCACGCCCGCGCACGACTTCAATGACTACGAGGTGGGCAAGCGGCACTCGCTCCCGCTCATCAACATCTTCGACGCAAGCGCGAGCTTGAACGACAACGTTCCCAACCAGTATCGCGGGCTCGACCGGTTCACCGCACGCAAGCGCATCGTCGCCGACCTGGAGGCGTTGGGGCTCGTTGCCAAGATTGAGCCCAACACGCACCCCGTACCGCACGCCCAGCGCGGCAGCGCGGTAGTGGAACCCTGGCTGACCGACCAGTGGTACGTCAATGCCGCGGAACTGGCAAAGCGCGCCATCGCCGCCGTCGAGGCCGACGACACAAGGATCATCCCGAAGAGCTGGGAGAAAACCTACTTCGAGTGGATGCGCAACATTCAGCCTTGGTGCATCTCGCGGCAGATCTGGTGGGGTCACCAAATCCCCGCGTGGTATGGACCCGATGGAAGGGTCTTCGTTGCGCAAGCCGAAGCAGCCGCGGTGACTGCAGCCGCCGCCCATTACGGTGAGGACGTGACCCTCAGGCGCGATCCGGACGTGCTCGACACCTGGTTCTCCTCGGCGCTGTGGCCATTCTCCACCCTGGGCTGGCCCGAGGCTACCGCAGAGCTTGCCCGCTTCTATCCAACCAGCGCTCTCGTCACGGGCTTTGATATCATCTTTTTCTGGGTAGCGCGCATGATGATGATGGGCCTCCATTTCATGCAGGAGGTCCCATTCCATGATGTCTACATCCACGCCCTCGTCCGCGACGAGAAAGGCGCCAAGATGTCGAAGACCAAGGGCAACGTCATGGATCCCCTGGTGCTCATCGACAAGTACGGTGCCGATGCGCTGCGCTTCACGCTGGCGGCCATGGCGGCACAGGGCCGCGACATCAAGCTGTCCACGCAGCGCATCGAGGGTTACCGAAACTTCGCGACCAAGCTATGGAACGCGGCGCGCTTCGCGGAAATGAACGAGTGCGTGCGCCAGAAAGGATTTGATCCGGGCGCGGTCAGGCAAACCATCAACCGCTGGATCGCGGGCGAAGTCGAACGCACCTGCACCGCCGTTACCGCCGGCATCGTGGCCTACAAGTTCAACGAGGCGGCAACGGCGGTCTACGAATTCACCTGGGGTACCTTCTGCGATTGGTACCTGGAGCTCGCCAAACCCATCCTCACCGGCAACGACGAGGCGGCCAAGGCCGAGACCCGCGCTACCACCGCCTGGGCGCTCGACCAAGTGCTTAAGTTGCTGCACCCGTTCATGCCGTTCATCACCGAGGAGCTGTGGGCGCGTCTTGTCGAGGTCGGCATCGAGCGTGAAAACCTGTTGTGCCTCAGCTCCTGGCCGGCATTTGGAGGGCTCGCCAACAAGGAGGCGGACGATGAGATCGGCTGGCTCGTCAGGCTTGTCAGCGAGGTGCGCTCGGTGCGTTCGGAGATGAACGTGCCAGCTGCCGCCAAGATCCCGTTGTTCTTTGTGGGGGCGTCCAAAACCACGCGCGGGCGCGTCGAGCGCCACGAGGAGACCATCGCCCGGCTGGCCCGGCTTGATGGCATTTCGATCGCCAAGGCGCCCCCCAAGGGCGCGGCGCAGATCGTATTGGGCGAGGCAATCGCGGCCTTGCCCCTCGCCGGCGTGATCGACATGGAGGCCGAGCGGGCGCGTCTCAACCGCGAGATGGCAAAGTGTGCGGGCGAAATCCGCAAGATTGACACCAAGCTTGCCAACGCCAGCTTCGTTGCCAAGGCACCGCCAGAGGTGGTGGAGGAAAATCGCGAACGCCGCGCTGCCTTCGAGGCAACCCTGCACAAGTTGCAGGCCGCGCTGAAAAGGGTCGAAACCGCCCTGTAGCGGCCAGTTCACAGGGGACCAAAATTGGCTCCGGTAGTGGTCTTGCGTTGGCGCGCGCCCGCTTGCAGCTTGCCTTATTTGCGTGCACTTGCGTCGGCCTGCCGCAGCGCCGGCACATGGTCAAGACAGGGCCCAGCGGTGGTGTGGCCCCGGCGGCGGTCGAGGCTGAGCACGGTGCAGTCGGGCGCCCATGCCGGTGACAGCTCCGGTGCCATCCCCGACGCGGATCCACTCTTGGGTTGGTGCACCCCAAAGATGCCCCAGAATGCCGCTCCGAGCAGCAAGCCGGCAAAGCCTCCAATGATTGTCCCAGCGACGGACACGCGCCGGCCTTGGCGGCTGCGCACCGCTATGCGACTTAGCCCACCCGACCGTCGCTGCAATGGCGCCCCGCCAACCATGCTCGACCTCGCAATTCCCGCTTTGCCCAAGGTCTTGCAAAAGAGATTCAGTCTGGGACCCACGCACGCCCCAGGCAAGCACCGCGCGCCCGCGCCAACGGCGAGCACAGCACTTATCCACAACGAAGAGAGGCGCGAGCGCTGGGCAATTCCCTCAGCGCCTGCCCATCGGCGCGCTGGAGAGGAGAGCCATAGGGATGACAGGCAACACCGACCTTAGAGGCCGCGTCGCGCTGGTGACGGGCGCGGCGCGCGGCATCGGCAAAGCAATCGCTCTGGCGTTGGCCCAGGCCGGCGCCGACGTGGCGGTGAACTACCGCGAGCGCGAAGCGGACGCCCTCGTCGTTGCTGACGCCGTGCGCGGCCTTGGCCCGCGCGCCATGACCGTTCGCGCCGACGTGTCGGACAGCAGCGCGGTCAACTCCATGGTCGGTTCCATCGCCGGTGAACTCGGCGGCATAGACGTGCTCGTCAACAACGCGGGAATGGCCATTCGCCGGGGCCTTGATGACCTCACCGAAGCCGACTTCGACCGCACCATTGCGGTCAACCTGAAATCAGCGTTCCTCTGCACCCAGGCGGTCCTACCCTCTATGCGCGCTCGGCGGTGGGGCCGCATCGTCAACATCTCCTCGGGTGCTGCACGCGGAGCGGGCGTGGTGGGCCTGCACTACAATGCCTCCAAAGCCGGCATGGAAGGTCTCACGCGCGGATACTCAGCCCGTCTTGCAAAGGAGGGCATCACTGTCAACGCTATCGCGCCGTCGCTGATCGAAACCGACATGTCGCCGCATCGGCCGGAAGTTGCCGCACGCATTCCCCTGGGCCGCCTAGGGCTCCCCAACGAGGTGGCACAGGCGGTGCTGATGGTGGTCGCCAACGCCTACATGACCGGGCAGACCGTCCAGGTCAACGGCGGCTTGCATTTCAATTGACCAGCGGGAACGCTTCGTCGAGATCAACGCCTCACAACCCTTCAGGCCCACGTTGCGCCACCGAGGCTCACCCGGGACCTAGTTCGTGCAGGTCCCAAGTTGCACAACCGCTGCTCGCGGCCAGAACGGCGCTGCAAGATCGATCACACGCGCGCCTTCGCAACCCAGCTCAATGAGGCGGCTTACAGGGTTCGACGCGCCGCCAGATTGATTGGAGGCATTCAAAAAGGTTCCATCGCGCTTGCCAAGGGCCTGCGGCAGCGTCCATGCTGCGAGCCGAAGAGAACAACGACGGCACCTGTCCACTCACGCGCTCGGCCGAACTGCGCATGCCAAGAACGGTGCTGAAGCGAGGGATGCGCATGCAGCAGCGCTTGTCGATTATGGCCCTAGTCCTCCTCGCCGCCATTGGCCTCCAGACAATCACGTCGGCGCTCGCCCAACAACCCGGCGGCACGCTGCGCATGTATATCTGGGACAACCCGCCCAGTGCCTCGATCCATGAGGAGGCTACGGTCTCGACCGTGACCCCGTTCATGAGTCTCTTCAACAACCTCGTTCTCTTCGATCAGCACGAGAGGCTCAACAACTCCGACAACATCCGACCCGAACTCGCCACCAGCTGGGCTTGGAATGCCGAGAAGACGCGGCTGACGTTCAAGCTGCGCGAGGGCGTCAAGTGGCACGACGGGATGCCCTTCACCGCCAAGGATGTGGCCTGTACGCTGGAAAAACTGCAGGACAGGGCCGCCGACAAGTTCCGCAAGAACCCGCGCGCGATCTGGTGGCACAATCTCAAGGAAGTCGTGGTCAACAGCGAGCACGAGGTGACCCTAGTACTCGGCCGTCCGCAGCCCTCGTTCCTCTCCTTCTTTGCCACCGGTTATACGCCGATCTATCCCTGTCACGTATCGGCCGCCCAAATGCGCACCAGACCCGTGGGCACGGGACCGTTCAAATTCGTCGAGTTCAAGAGCAATGAATCGGTCAAGGTCGTGCGCAATCAGGACTACTGGCGGCCGGGTCACCCCTACCTCGACGGCATCGACTGGCGCGTCATCTCCAACCGCTCCACGCGCGCGCTGGCCTTCGTCGCCGGCGAGTTTGACATGACTTTCTCGCTCGACCTCACCGTCGCGCTGATGAAGGACGTCCAATCGCAATTGCCGAAGGCCAGCTGCGAGCTGCAGCCGACCAACAACTCCTTCAATCTGATCGTCAACCGCGAAGTGGCGCCCTTCAACAACCCCATGATCCGCTCCGCACTTGCCTTAACCCTCGACCGCAAGGACTTCATCGACATCATCACCGACGGCAAGGGCAAGATCGGCGGCGTCATGCTGGCCGGACCCGAAGGCCTTTGGGGCATGCCGCCTGAAATCGTCGCCGCACTGCCCGGCTATGGCGCCGACGTTGGCAAAAACCGCAGTGAGGCGCGCAAGATCATGGAAGCGCTGGGCTACAGCCCAGCCAACCCGCTCAAAATCAAGGTCGCGACGCGCAACATCCCGCTCTATCGCGACCCCGCGGTGCTGCTGATCGACCAGCTCAAGCACATCCACGTCGAGGGTGAACTCGAGGTGATCGACACCAGCGTGTGGTTCGCCAAGATTGCGCGCGGCGAGTACTCGGTCGGCATGAATCTCACGGCCGGCGCCATCGACGATCCCGACGTCAACTTCTACGAGAATTACGCCTGCGGCTCGGAGCGCAACTATACCAAGTACTGCAACCCCCACGTCGAGAAGCTGATCGAGGCACAATCCGGCGAACTCGATTTCGCCAAGCGCCGACAGCTCGTCTGGGATATCGAGAAGCAGCTTGCCGAGGACGTGGCGCGCCCCATCATCTCGCAAGGCGTGGCCGGCCTGTGCTGGCAACCCCACGTCAAGGGCTTCGTTCTGCAGCGCAACAGCCTCTACAACAACTGGCGCTTGGACGATGTGTGGCTCGAGAAGTGATGGGCCGCTGGCCGCGTACACCAGATAGGGGGACGCCGGGTGGAGACCTATGACTACGTCATCGTCGGCGCGGGCTCGGCCGGCAGCGTGCTCGCCAACCGGCTGACTGCGGACGGCAAGACCACAGCGTGCGTGCTCGAAGCAGGCCCGAGCGATTGGCACCCCTACATCCACATCCCCGCCGGCTTCATCAAGACCTATCACGATCCGCGCGTGAACTGGCTCTACAGCATGGAGCCCGGTGCATGGACCGGCGGGCGTCGCATCCTTGCCCCGCGCGGGAAAACCCTTGGCGGCTCGAGCTCCATCAACGGCCACATCTATAATCGCGGTCAGTCCATGGACTTCGACACATGGGCGCAGCTCGGCAATCGCGGTTGGGGCTACGCCGACGTGCTCCCCTACTTCCGGCGCATGGAAAAGCGCATCGGCAATGGCGATCCGGTCTTTCGCGGCCGCGATGGAGCCCTTGCCGTAACCGACATCGAATGGCGCCACCCGCTCTGTGACGCCTTCATCGCTGGCGCCGTTGAGGCAGGAATTCCCCGCAACCCTGATTACAACGGCAAGGCCCAAGAAGGTATCGCCTACGCTCAGCGCACCATCCTCAACGGCCGCCGGATGAGCGCAGCGCGCGCCTTCCTCCATCCAGCTATGCGCCGGCCGAACTTGCACGTCCTTACCAACGCGCACACCACCAACATCATCCTCGACGGCAAGCAGGCCGTCGGCGTGCGCTATCTCAAAGGCGGACGCGACGGCACCGCGAGCACGGTGCACGCCCACCGCGAGGTCATCCTGTCCGCCGGCTCCTACAATTCTCCGCAGCTTCTCCTGCTGTCGGGAATCGGACCGCCGTCACATCTCCAAGCGCTCGGCATAACAGTACGTCATGCTCTGGCCGGCGTCGGCGAGAACCTGCGCGATCACTACGCCCCACGCTTCGTCGCCCGCGTCAAGAACATAGACACCATCAACGAACGCTCACGTGGGCTCAAGCTCGCCGGGGAGATCACCAAATGGATGTTCACACGCAGGGGCATCCTGTCGCTCAGTCCCACCCACGTCTATTGCTTCTGGCGGTCTGACCCGGCGGTGGCGAGCTGCGACATCCAGCTCACCTTCACACCTGCAAGCTACAGGGAGGGCGTGCAAGGCGAGCTCGAGCGCGAGCCCGGCATGACGGTTGCCTCCTGGCAGCAGCGCCCGGAGAGCAAGGGCTACGTGCGTCTGAGATCGAGCGATCCGTTTGAGGCGCCTATCATTCAGCCCAACTACCTGGCGCTGGAATCCGACCGGAGGGTCCTGCTTGCAGCCATGAAGCTCGCGCGCCGTCTGCTCAAGTCGAAACCCCTCGAGCCCTATTACGAACGCGAGGACTTTCCCGGCCCTGGCGTGGACAGCGATGATGAGCTCCTAGGGGCCGCCAAACAGCGCGGCACCACGACGTTCCATCCCGCCGGCACCTGCCGCATGGCTCCCGCCAACGATCCGATGGCTGTCGTTGACGAAGCGCTGCGCGTGCACGGCATCGAGCGCTTGCGAGTGATCGACGCTTCCATCATGCCAACGATGCTTTCGGCCAACCTCAACGCCGCCACCTTGATGATCGCGGAGAAGGCCTCCGACCTGGTACTCGGTCGCGCCGCGCCCGATCCCATCGTGCTGGCACCACGCTGACCTCACGCCTGCGGCGCGATCGGCCATTGCGTGGCCGCGACACACGCTCAGGAGAGGCCGGCCAAAATCGCGGCGATAAGGTGCCTCGCGGGTGCGTAAATGCCCGGCGCCTCGCTCTCGCGTGGACCGCCGATGCTGAGCACCATGTCGGCGCCAAACCGCCTCTGCTGAGCACGCAGCCAAGCCACCGCCCGCGCTCGCGAGCCGCTCGCGCTGGCATCAACCACCAGCTCTGGTTTGCCGTGCTGGTGCGCCCACTGATGCGCCCGCCGCGAGCCGATCGAGATCGACAGGCCCGCGCCATCCGTGATGATGAGAGCCGCATCGCTGTCGCGCACGTTCCACTCCGTGCGTTGCACCGGGTTGCGCAGCGGCGTTTCCTTCAATCTTGGATATTTCGTCAGCAGGCCCGGCGGGTTGGGTAGGTCCTCAGCCCAACCGCCTTTAGGACACCAGCCGCCCCAGTCCATGCCCCGCTCGATTGCCACGTCGAGCGCGGCCCGGTCCACCCCGGTCTGACCGCCGCTGATGATCTTCATAGCCCATCATGCCTGAACAGGGCGCGACCTGTCACCTCAATCTGCCAGCGCCGAGGAGGCCCCGCCGACGTAGCCGCTGGGGTCGCCAAAGCGCTCCACCATCACCGCAGCGAGGTCCTTGCTCTTGTGGGTGATGCAAGCGCCCGCGCGCACATGGTAGCGGTCCGCACGGCGGGCGGCGTCGGGCTCCTTTCCCCTCGCCAACTCGCTGGCGCAGTCCATCACCAGCTTGCGGAACCGCAGGATGCCAAGGTCGGTCGGCCCCAGGTGCTCGCGGGTTCGATCGGCAATAGGCCCCTGGCTGTCCTGCACCGCCGCGTCTTGCTCCGAAACGCCGCTTATGCCGGTATAGCTCTTCGTCTTTTGCAACTTGCGATCGATCAGGTAGTCGTTGCCCTTGTGTCGTAGCGGTAGGTAGCTCTCGTCCACCTCGGCGATGACGCCGTTGCCGCCCTTGTAAAGTGCGCGTTCCGCGTCCGTGATGGGGCGCTCGGGGTTCCAGGCATAGGTATAGATCCAGCAGCTCGTGTCGGTGACCGGCACGAACGTCTGGCCAAACATGTTCTCGCCCGGCAGGGCGCTTGGGGCGTAGGCATGCACCGGCATCAAAAACTGGGCGATGCGCCAATAGCGATTGTCGTCGCGTGCCAAGCGCCCTCCGGCGATGGCGAGCCCCGCCGCATGCGAATCCACTTTGATGACGGGGCGCGGATCGTCGGCAATCCAGCGCACGTGATCGAAGTTCATGCGTGACATCGGGCTGGCGAGGTGTTTGCGGACATCGAGGTTCTCATCCTGCCCCTTGTCGAAAGCCAGATGGGCAAAAGTGAAGTGTGCCGTGTCGATACTCCCCTCGACGGCTTGCACCCAGTTGCAGTCCTGCCATTTCTTCGTGACATAGCGATGCGAGACGGGCACGAGCGCCACTTCCATCGCCGGCAGCTTCGGCATGCGCTCGTGCGGTCCCATATAGGCCCAGATCATTCCGCCGTGCTCACGCGCGGGATAGGCCTTGATGGCGATCTTGTCCTTGGCGTTGAGGTCGGGATAAGAGGTCGGCATGTCGAGGCAGCGCCCTTCGACATCGAACTTCCAGCCGTGATAGACGCAGCGGATGCCGCACTCTTCGTTGCGGCCGAGCCAGAGGTTGGCGCCACGATGCGGGCAATGCTGGTCGATGATGCCGACCCGGCCGCGCGTGTCGCGGAAGCCAAGCAGCGGCTCACCCATCACCACGATCTTCTTGGGCGGGCCGTCGGGCTCGGGCAATTCCTCAGACAGCAGCACAGGCAGCCAGAACCGACGCAGCAGCTCGCCCATCGGCGTGCCCGCACCGCTCTGTGTAAGCACCCGGTTGTCCTCGGCGCTGAGCACGGGCGACTTCCTTGCGCAGACTTTGTCCCTGGACTTCGCATACCAGAACGCCTGCGGCTTGGCCACGCACGGCCGGCCAGCCAAGCACGCCCGCGAGCAATGCACGTTGAGCGCGGCCCATCCGCGTTCAGGCTCTGTGCGCGGCGTCGCCACGCGCATACACTCCAGTGGTCGCAAACGCCTGTGAGGAGGACGCAGTCATGCAGGTAGGTTTCATCGGTCTCGGCATCATGGGTGCCAGCATGGCAGCCAATCTGCAAAAGGCGGGCTACCAGCTGATCGTGCACGATTTGCAGCGGCAAAACGCCAGCGCCCACCTCGCTGCGGGAGCTCAATGGGCAGCGACGCCAAAGGCCGTCGCCGAGGCATGCGAGGTGGTCTTCACCTCCCTGCCAGGACCGCCCGAGTTCGAAGCGGTCGCCGTTGGCATTGAGGGGCTGGCTGACGGCTTCAGAAAGGGCTCCGTGCTGTTCGACCTCACGACCAATGCCCCTTCGCTAGTGCGCCGGCTGCACCGGTTCTACGCCGAGAGGGGCATCCATCTGCTCGATGCCCCCGTGAGCGGCGGGCCGGCCGGGGCCAAGTCAGGACGACTGGCAATCTGGGTCGGAGGCGATAAGTCGATCTTCGAGAAGCACAAGAAGGAGCTTGACGCCATCGGCGATGCGGCCCGCTACATCGGCCCGATCGGCGCTGGCTCGGTGGCCAAGCTCGTGCACAACTGTGCAGGCTATGCCATACAGACCGCGCTAGCTGAGGTGTTCTCCATGGGTATCAAGGGCGGCGTCGAACCGCTGGCCTTGTGGGAGGCGGTGCGCAGCGGCGCGCAGGGACGCTCGCGCACCTTCGACCGGTTGGGCGACCGCTTCCTCATCAACTCATACGACCCACCCAGCTTTGCGCTCAAGCTCGCACACAAGGATATGCGGCTCGCCACCGAGCTCGGTCGCGAACTGGGCGTGCCCATGCGGATCGCCAATCTTGCCTATGCCGAGCTGACGGAGGCGCTCAACCGCGGCTGGGAAAATCGCGACAGCCGCTCGCCCATGCTGTTGCAGCTCGAACGATCCGCCCTCCAGGTGGAAGTGGACCCCGGGCGCGTCCAGGAGGTGCTCGAACGCGACCCACCGTTCGGCGGTCTCGATCCTAAGCGAGGCTAACACGTGCGCCTGTCGGTTCTGGATCAATCGATCGCCGTCGTCGGTCGTCCGCACGGGGAGGCGATCCGTGCGACGATCGCACTCGCCCAGCACTGCGAGGCGCTGGGCTACGACCGGTTTTGGCTGTCGGAGCACCACAGCAACGACACCATCGTGGGTACTGCACCCGAAATTTTGATCGCCGCCATCGCCAGCCTAACGCAGCGCATCCGCGTCGGCAGTGCAGGCGTGATGCTGCCACACTACGCCCCGTTCAAAGTTGCCGAGCAGTTCCGCGTGCTCGATGCCATCGCACCCGGCCGCATCGACTTGGGTCTTGGACGCGCGCCGGGCTCCGACGGACGCACCGCTTTCGCCCTCAATCCGCTCGCCAACGAACGCCCCGCCGCGTTCCCGTCCGACGTGCGCGATCTCATCGCCTGGGTGACGGGTTCGCCGCTGCCTGAGGGGCACCCCTTCCGACAGGTGAAGGCCAACCCGGCCGGGGAGACCACGCCCGAAATTTGGATGCTTGGCAGTTCGGACTACGGTGCTCAGGTGGCGGCGCACTTCGGCCTGCCCTACGCCTTCGCCTGGTTCTTTGCCGATGGTCACGCCGGCGCCCACGCGCTCGACATCTACCGCAAGCTCTACCGGCCGAGCCCCCGCCATCCTGCCCCGCAAACGGCACTTTGCGTGTGGGCCTTGGCGGCCGATACACAGGCGCAGGCACACCACCACTTCGCCTCTCGTGCACGCTTCCGGCTGCTGCGTGACCGCGGCATCTTCGCCCCCCTCGAGCCCCCCGACGTCGCCGTCGCCTACCCCTATACCGATGCGGAGCTCGCGCGCATGGCCGAATATCGCAAGGCCGCCTTCATCGGCACCGGCACGCAGGTGGCCGAGCGCATCGACGAGCTGGCCACACGCCTTAAGGTCCAGGAGATCGCAGTGGTAACGTGGGCCACCGATGAGGCGGCGCGCCAACACAGCTATCGGCTGCTCGCCCAGGCCATGGGCTTTGCACCCGCCTCCTCGGCTGGCCAGCCTCAGGCAGTCGGGGAGGAGGCTAAAACCCCAGCTTCTCGAATTGCTTGAAGATCGCAAACCCGAAGAAACTCGGCTTTCCCCGCCGGCGCCTTGCCTCGACCGCGCGAGTGGCAGTGGGGGGCTGACCGGGCGTGCTGAGATCCGGCCCACCCTGTGGCGGACCCGTCAAGCCCTGGTCGCCCGTGGCAATCCCCCTGCGCGATGCGTCCCCAGCAAGCGCTGGCATCGGCCTGGCGGCTGCGCTGCCTGGGCCCTGGTCGGCGCGAGCCTCCGTCGGCAGCGCGTTTGGCGCCAACTTCCTTCCGGCCAGAACGCCGTTGGGGATGCACCGGCCCTCGGCGAGCGTCTCGCCGGCCGGACACGCAGCACCGCACACCCTCTCGCGTGCGGCCTCAACCAACAGCAGCTGGATGCGATCTGGTGCCTCGGTCGGCAGCGCCGCATTGACCCGATCCATGAAGGCCTTGAGAGCTCGGCGCGTCGCCGGGGTCCAAATCCCGTTGATTTCCCCGTCGTAGCAGCCGACACGAGCGAGTTCGCGTTGCAGCCGCAGTGCCAATGGTAGGTGGTCGGACCATGGCGCTGCCGAGGTCTGCGGCGAAACGAGCCCACCGCGCGGGGCCAGCACGACGACCTCTGCAGGCACCGGTGCCTGCGAGGTCTGAGCCGCCTGCCGCGGGGCTTGAGGCGCGGAGCCGGGAGTTGCCGGGATCGACGTCCCCCGGGTCAGCACCTCGAAGAGGCCGGTATCCTTCCCCGTCAGCGCGCAAACCACACCCAACGTTGCCGCCGCAGCCAGCACCAGCAAGAGGCCACGCTCCACACGCATACCAAACTACCTACGCGCCGCACGCATCAAGCCCGCAGCTTCCTTTGCGTGCCATGGCCTTGATGAGAGCGGAGAAGCCTTAAGAACCCACTAACGCGGTCGGGCTCGAGGCGAGGATGCGGCCAGGCCAACACACGGGTCCAACCGAGGCGGTGCCTGGCAAGGCTGCGTTGCGAATCACGGTCGCCCGCGCTCCCACGACGCTGGGGTGCGCGCGCCATGGCCGGTGCAACGGGGGCTGACACTTGGCTGGTCTTTCGACGCCCCGGCATGACCCCGGGAGGTGCGAGCGGCCTGCTCGCCCCGCCGCAGCCTGTTTTCCGGGCATCACAGCCCCTGATTAGTGCACGATTGCCACACAGTCACAGGTACATCCAGGGTGCGGGCTGGCGGAGCAGGGAGCCTGCAAATTACCATGCGACCAAACTGATGACTTTGCTCGGCAACGAGCCCTTGCGGGGATCTTTGCATGACCAATCGGCGCAATCTCGCCATCGCTCTTGCCATAGCGGTGACAAGCACCCTTGCGGTGCCGGCCTGGTGTCAGGGCCTTGACGCCGGGCCAGCAACGCCTGATCCGCTGGCGCCTGCCGAGGTCAGCAAGCCGCCACCCGCCGCACCCGGTGCACCCCTCACGCCACTGGCGACCAAGCCCGCCGATACCGTGCATCCAATCGTGGCGCTGGTGCGTGAGCGCCTGGCCGCAACGCCTTCCCGGGGCAGCGAAGCCGACAAGGAAGACTACGCCGGTCTCGTCGCCTTCTACGCCGAGAGCAACGGCCAGCCCGTTTGGACGAGCAAGGACGGCTTCACCCCTCGCGCCACGCAGGCCATGGCCGAGATCCGCCGGGCCGACGACTGGGGGCTCAAGGCCTCCGCCTTTGATTTGCCGGCGCTGCCAGACGGTCAGGCAACGGACGAGGCCCTGGCCGATGCTGAGATCAAGCTCGGTCTTGCCGCGCTGAAATACGGGCGCTATGCCCGCGGCGGCCGGCTAGACCCCCCGTCGGTCAGCCGCATGTTCGACCAGAAGCCCGTGATCTACGATCCCAAGAGCCTGCTGCAGGCCCTGGCGGCCACCGACGACGTGGATACCGCCGACGCTTACCTGCGCAATTTGCATCCCAAGCACCCGCAATTCGCGCGCCTGCGCCAAGCGATGCTCGCCGCCCGCGGCGCCAGAACCGATGATCCGCCGTCCATCGTGAAAATACCGGCCGGACCCGCCATCAAGCCGGGGCAGGAGCACCCTCAGATTGCGTTGCTGCGCCAGCGGCTTGCCATTCCCGCGGCGTCCGACGCCAACGAGACGCTCTATGACGACGCGCTGGCCACCGCGGTCAAGGCCGTCCAGGTCCAGAACGGATTGGAGCAGACCGGCGTCATCAGCACCGCCACGCGCAATGTCCTCAACGGCGCCGACCACCCATCCCAAGGCGGCAATCTCCAGCGCATCATCGTCAACATGGAGCGTTGGCGCTGGATGCCGGACGATCTCGGCGATGTCCATGTCTGGGATAGCGTGCCCGAGCAGATGACCAGCGTCTACGACCACGGCAAGGAGGTCCTCACCGAGAAAATCGTGGTTGGCAAACCGAGCTCGCCCACGCCGATCTTCTCGGCCGACATGCAGTTCATCATCTTCCACCCGTCCTGGGGCGTACCACCGGGTATGAAGGCCTACGAGCTGGCCCCGTTGCTGCGCAATGCCGGGGGCGGCTGGTTCTTCTCCAGCGGAGCCTCCGCGGTGCTCAGAGGTTATGGCCTGCACGTCAGCCGCGGCGGGCGCCCGATCGACCCCGATTCCGTCAACTGGTCGAGCGTCGACATCCAAAGCTTCGACTTCAGTCAGCCACCGGGTCCCACCAACGTGCTCGGCATCGTCAAATTCCGCTTTCCCAACAAGCATGACGTCTACATGCACGACACCCCTGAACGGCACCTGTTTGGCGGCGAGATCCGCGCTTTCAGCCACGGCTGCATGCGTGTGCAAAATCCCATCAAGCTCGCAGAGGTGCTGCTTGCTCACGACAAGGGGTGGTCAAGCGAGCAGGTACAGGAGTACGTGCGCCGCGGCGGTGAGATCAAGCTCACCACCCCCATCCCCGTGCACGTCACCTATTTCACGGCGGTGGTAGACGACGGCGGCAAGCTCCACTTCCGACCCGACATCTATGGTCTCGACAGCCGCGTTGCCTCCCGGCTCGAGGGGCAGGCCGTGCACCTCGCCACCTCCTCGATCGAACGGCCGATGGCCATCGAGAAATCCGATCTGCCGGGTCGTCAAAAGACACGCCCGCGCCAGAAGGCAGCCTCCTCCCAGTCCTATAATCCGTTCGCGGCAATCTTTGGCAATTAGGGCGAAGCGCGCGCGAGGCGGAAGCGACCGGCCTCCACCCGCCGTCCAACCTCACGCTAGCTGCGCATGAAGCCTTCGACCTCCCGCTCCGCCCATGCCAGGGTCGTCTCCATCGGCTCGCCCTGCAGATGGCGCACGGTCATCTTGGTCATGATGCCTTGCGCATAGATCTGCTGCGCGATCTTCGGCGGCGAGGGCGCCGCCGCCACCGACAGCACTTGGTGGTTGTAAGGGTTGGGATAGTGATAGAGCGTGCCCTTCGGCGGCCCCTCATTCGCCCAAACCTTGAGGGTCTTCATGTTGCTGAACGACGGCACATCATAACCCCCGCTCGCCACCACCAGCTTCTCGATCGCCGCGGGCTGGGACAAGTGCGCAAGCAAGCTCTTGGCTGCGGACTTGTTCTTGCTGAAATTCCAGATCGCCGCAAACCGCCCCTGGGGTCCCGCAGGCATGCCGTGGGTCCACAGCTGTTCGGCGATCTTGGGCGCATCGCGCTTGGCCACTGCCCAGGCGCTGGGCGGGTTCAGGATGAGGGCAC
>DATBGH010000043.1:0-19446 GCA_036558085.1 Hyphomicrobiaceae bacterium | reverse complement strand
GCGCATGCCGAGCCTAATGGTGGGCAGCGTCGCCACCTTCTCGAGCTGCCTGAGCATGATCCTGATCTCGGTTGGCGAAAGCGACCGGTCTTTCGGTACGAAGGTCGCGATCGAGGCCGGGCCTACGTCGTCAGCCGGGTTGGCGACCTTCTCGCCGTGCAGAATCGCGAAGCCGTAAAGCTGTTTGACGATGTCTCGAACGTGGATCGCGGTCGCCGGCGCGCCTCGCTCGATGTCTTTTCCTTTCAGATGCTTAAGGGCTGCATCGGTCAACATATGGCACGCCTCCGCTAAAAAAGACCGTCAGGCCGTTTTCCAGCATCCTCACGACAGAAATCCTTTTTATTTCAGCGTATTGGCTTAGAAAAAAGACCGTCAGAGGGGCGCTCTGAGCCTGTCGGTATCGAGCCAACTCGAATTGTGCAATGGGAAAAGAGACCGTCAGACAGTCCGTCAGACACCGTCTCTGCCGGCCGATAGCCCCAAAGGGTGGCGAAGCATTTTTGCTGCATTATCAGACACTTATGTCGGTTTACAGGATACCGTGGGATACCCTGGGATGGGCCAAAATCATTCCCACTCGATCGTTCCCGGCGGCTTTGATGTAACGTCGTAAACGACGCGGTTGATGCCCTGCACCTCATTGATGATGCGCGTGGCAGTGCGGCCCAGCACATCGTGCGGGAACGGAAAGAAATCAGCCGTCATGCCGTCGGTGGAGGTTACCGCGCGTAGCGCACAGACGTGGTCATAGGTGCGCGCGTCGCCCATCACACCCACGGTGCGCACCGGCAGCAACACGGCAAACGCCTGCCAAATCTTGTCGTAGAGGCCGGCCTTGCGGATCTCGTCCAAGAACACAGCGTCGGCCCTGCGCAGGACCTCGAGCCGTTCCTCGGTCACCTCGCCGGGCACGCGGATGGCAAGGCCCGGCCCTGGGAAGGGATGGCGCCAGATAAAATGGTCGGGCAGCCCCAGCTCGCGCCCGAGCGAGCGCACTTCGTCCTTGAAGAGCTCGCGCAGTGGTTCGATCAATTTTAGGTTCATTCGTTGAGGTAGGCCGCCGACGTTGTGGTGCGACTTGATCGTTACCGATGGACCGCCCGTGAACGACACGCTCTCGATGACGTCGGGATAGAGCGTGCCCTGTGCCAGGAACTCGGCACCGCCCAGCTTCTTGGCCTCCTCCTCGAACACTTCGATGAAGAGCGCACCGATGGTCTTGCGCTTGGCCTCGGGGTCGCCCTTGCCGGCAAGCGCGGCGAGGAAGCGCTTGCTTGCATCGACATTGATCAGTGGGATGTTGAAGTGACCGCGGAAGAGCGACACGACCTCCTTGGCCTCGTTGAGCCGCAACAGTCCATGGTCCACAAAGATGCAGGTGAGCTGCGGACCAATGGCCTCATGGATCAGTACGGCTGCGACTGCACTGTCGACACCACCCGAGAGGCCGCAGATGACGCGCCCCTTGCCGACCTCGGCGCGGATCTTGGCGATCTCGCTCGACCTGAAATGGGCCATGCTCCAGTCGCCCGGCAGGCCAGCGATGCGGCGTACAAAGTTGGCAATGATCTGGCCGCCCTTGGGCGTGTGCACCACCTCGGGGTGGAACTGCACGGCATAGAGCTTGCGCCTTTCGTCGGCGATGGCGGCGAACGGCGCCCCTTTCGATATTCCCACCACCTTGAAGCCGGGTGGCAGCCGCGTCACGCGGTCACCGTGGCTCATCCACACCGTATCGCGTTCGCCCTTGCGCCACACGTCCTTGAAGAGCATGGCATCACCCGTCACCTCAAGCTCCGCGCGACCGAACTCTCGGTGGTGTCCACCCTCCACGCCACCACCCAACTGCGCCACCATCGTCTGCTCGCCATAGCAGATGCCGAGCACGGGCAAGCCGGCGGTGAAAACCCAGTCGGGTGCGCGCGGGGTCCCGAACTCGGTGACGCTGGCGGGTCCGCCGGAGAGGATCACCGCCCTGGGGCGCAGCCGCTCCAGCGCGTCCTCAGCGCGGTTGAACGGCACGATCTCCGAGTAGACGCCCTGCTCGCGCACACGCCGGGCGATCAGCTGCGTCACCTGGCTGCCGAAATCGATGATGAGGACGGTATCTGTGTGCGTCTTAGGGGTGGCGACAGTCATAAGGCACCCTCCTAGGCCGGCGCCGCCCGGCCGGGGAATCGTTGCACAGGCGAGGCCCGATAGACCATTGCGATCGAGGACGGTCAAGGCGCAGCGCCGGCTCCTCGACAAGGAGCCGCCGGTCCGCATGGGACCATCCTCCGGCACCAGCAATGTCCCGCCACGGCGCAATGCCGCCAAAATCGGCCACTTTCACCTTGACTCGCGGCCCGTGCAGCGTAGGGTCCCGCGCGCTTCGCGAACCCGCGAGCCCGGAATTCGAGCCGACGAGGCAAGCCATGGGCTTCTTTGCCGACAGCGTGAACCGCATCTCCCCGTCGCAAACCATTGCGATGTCGACCAAGGCGCGTGAGCTCAAGGCCCAGGGGCGCAACATCATGGATTTGTCGGCAGGCGAGCCGGATCTGCCCACGCCCGACAACGTCAAATTTGCCGCGATCCGGGCCATAACCGAAGGCAAAACGCGCTACACCGACGTCGATGGGATCCCCGAGCTCAAGGCCGCGGTGGTCGCCAAGTTCAAGCGCGAAAATGGTCTCGACTACAAGCCTTCACAGGTCTCGATTGGTACCGGGGGCAAGCAGGTGCTGTTCAACGCGCTCGCCTGCACGCTCAATCCGGGTGATGAAGTGGTGATCCCCTCGCCCTGCTGGGTCTCCTATGTCGACATCGTTCGGTTGGGCGGCGGCAAGCCGGTGTTCGCCGACTGCAAGTTCGAGGACGGGTACCGACTGCAGCCGCAGGCGCTCGATGCCGCCATCACTCCCAACACCAAGTGGTTCGTGTTCAACGCGCCGTGCAATCCTTCGGGAGCAGCCTACACCCGGGCGCAGCTGAAGGCGCTGACCGAGGTGCTCGTGGCGCCCAAGAACCGTCACGTGTGGGTGCTGACCGACGATATGTACGAGCACTTGATCTACGACGATCTCGCCTTCTATACGCCGGCGCAGGTGGAGCCGGGCCTCTACGAGCGCACCCTCACCATGAACGGGCTCTCCAAGACCTACTGCATGACGGGCTGGCGCATGGGCTACGGTGCCGGGCCGGAGCCGCTCATCAAGACCATGTGCAAGCTGCAGTCCCAGTCCACCTCCAACCCGTCCTCAATCTCACAATGGGCGGCGGTGGAAGCGCTCAATGGGCCGCAGGATTTCATTGCCCGCAACGCTCAGATCTTCAAGGAGCGGCGCGATCTCGTGGTGTCGATGCTGAACCAGGCCAAGGGTGTGAAGTGTCCCAAGCCCGAGGGCGCCTTCTATGTCTATCCCTCGTGCGCCGGGGTGATCGGCAAAACCTCGGCCAAGGGCAGCAAGATCAAGACGGACCAGGATTTCACGCTGGCGTTGCTCGAGGAGGAGGGGGTGGCGTGCGTGCACGGTGCCGCCTTTGCCATGAGCCCCTATTTCCGGCTCTCCTACGCGGCATCCACGGCGGAGCTGGAGGAGGCGTGCAAACGCATTCAGCGCTTCTGCGGGAACGCGCGCTAGGACCCCGATCATCGCACCGCCGCCCCTCAGCCATCCCTAGCTCGCCGCTCACCGCTCGCGCGGGCTGGCGGAGCCGGTGCTTGGCCCCTGGCGACGAGGCCCGCCAGCGGCGGCTAACCGATGAAGGGCAGCCGCACCGCCAGGGTAAACCCGTTGACCATCAAAATGAGGCCCAGCGTGCCGAGGCCCCCGCTTAAGATCAACAGCCACACGTTGCCGATGATGAGGTGCACCGAGGCCAACACGATAGCTATCTGCAGAAAGGCCTGGCTCCAGTCGAAATAGGGGTCTTTGGCGAGTGCCAGGTCGCGATCGACCTCCAAGGCCTTGGCCTTGGTGAACAGCTCGTCGAGCCCTTCCTTCTTGGCGGGATCGGTGGTGAGCCTTTGCACCTCCGTGCGGTACTCCTTGATCTTCTCGTCGAACCTGCGCTTGACCTCCTCGGGTATCGTCGGCTGGGCGGCGAGCATGAGCTCGAGCTCGTTGGCCGCAAGCGTCGTGGAATTGCGGCGAAGGTTCTTGGCCTGAAAGAACGCCCAAGTGTCGGAGGCGACAATGTTGCTCTGAATGGCGTCCTTGGTGGCGTTGGCACCGCCGACGTTGCAGATCGCCAGCAGAACCGCCAACACGCCGATGTACACGCCAACCCACTTGTTATAGGCGTCCTTGTGGCTGCTCAGCTGCTCGGTCACCTCGTCCAGCGACATGGTCTACTCCCCCTTTGATCGGCAGTTGCGCCCGCATTTGACGCCAACTCTCCAAAAGCGCAAAACCGAGGCCAAGGGTGAACGCCTTGCCCAACATGGGCGTTAGGCGATAGGCGCCGGTGCGTGATCGGCCCTGAAGTGGATATGGAGGCAGACATTCCCAGGCGCCGACCCGTCATGCTGGCAATCCTGGACGGTTGGGGTTGGCGCGAGGAGGCCCCCGACAATGCCGTCCGTCTGGCGCGAACGCCAACCTTTGACAAGCTGTGGGAGACTTGTCCCCACGCGCTGCTCAAGACATCCGGCAAAGACGTAGGGCTACCCGACGGGCAGATGGGGAACTCGGAGGTTGGCCACCTCAACATCGGCGCCGGTCGGGTCGTGCTCCAGGACCTGCCCCGCATCAATGAAGCCGTTGACCACGGCCAGATCGCCAAAGCACCGGCGTTGCTCAAGCTGATTGAGAGCCTCAACGCATCCCGCGGTGCCTGCCACCTCATTGGCTTGGTGTCGCCGGGCGGGGTGCATTCCCATCAAGATCACGCGCTTGCGCTTGCCAAGGTCTTGGCCGCAGCCAAGGTCTCAACGGTGGTCCACGCCGTTACCGACGGCCGCGACACGCCGCCCGAAGCTGCCGCCGAATACGTCGAGCGGCTGTGCGCGGGCCTGCCTTCGCAGGCGACGATCGGCACGGTCTGCGGTCGCTATTACGCCATGGATCGTGACAATCGCTGGGACCGCATCGCCAAGGCGTATGGGGCGATGGTCGCGGCCGAGGGCCCGCGCTTTCCCGACGCGTTGGCGGCGATTGCGGATGCCTACGCGCACAAGGTCAGCGACGAGTTCATCGTGCCCTCTGTGATCGGCGGCTATCGCGGGATGAAGGACGGGGACGGTGTGCTGTGCTTCAATTTCCGCGCCGATCGCGTGCGCCAGATCCTGACGGCATTGCTTGATCCGAAGTTCTCGGCATTCGAGCGGCCGCGTGTCGTCCGCTTCGCCGCTGCCACCGGCATGGCTCAATACAGCGAGGAATTGGACAAGCTGTTGAGCACGATCTTCCCGCCGCTCAGCCTCGCCAATGTGCTGGGCGCAGTCGTCGCCAACGCCGGGCGCGCACAGCTGCGGATGGCTGAGACGGAGAAGTATGCGCACGTCACGTATTTTCTGAACGGCGGCGATGAGCGCCAATTCACTGGCGAGGATCGCATCCTGGTGCCCTCGCCGAAGGTCGCCACCTACGACCTGCAGCCCGAAATGTCGGCGCCTGTGCTCACCGAGCGGGCTGTCGCGGCCATCGGCTCGGGTCAGTATGATCTCATCGTCCTCAACTTTGCCAATCCCGACATGGTCGGGCACACCGGCAAGCTCGACGCCGCCATCACGGCCGTCGAGACCGTGGATCGGGAGCTTCTCCGCATCGTTGAGGCCATCCGCGGCGCCGGCGGCGCGCTATTGGTCACGGCCGATCATGGCAACTGCGAGTTGATGCGCGATCCAAACACGGGTGGTCCCCACACGGCGCACACCACCAATCCCGTGCCGGTGGTGCTGGTCGGCGGCGGCGAGGTGGCGCTTGCCCAGGGCAGGCTCGCCGATGTCGCCCCGACGCTGCTTGAGCTCATGGACCTGCCGCAGCCGCCACAGATGACAGGCAGATCGCTGATCCGCGGCTCGGTCAAGGCCTAAGAAACTTGGCGCTCGCGCATCGACGAGCACGCTCGCTAACTCGTCCAAAGCCGGGTCCAAACCCCGGGTCCAAACCTGGGTCGAACCGCCACAGCGGACCCGCAGATGTCAAATTATCGTCGACGCCCCTTAAGCTCGATTGCCCGAGCTGACAGGCCCAAGCTGACGGGCCCAAACCGATGCGGCGCCACAGCCATGGCCAACGGCGTGCATCATTTCTCCCGCCTGTGGGCTGCCAATGCAGCGGGGGGCGCTACGAACTTCTCGCACCGCTCAAGATCTACATGTGCCACGGCTTCGAGTGCCGCAAATAATCCCCCTCCGCGTTCGGCATTTCTGTGATCGGCAGAGCCAGTGCTATGCCCTGGCGCACGGGAGCCCGGGCTGGTGCCGTCCCACCGACAGCGGCCGCACGCAGCATTTGCAACTTCTGTCCCTTGCGGCTCGTGCATTTGGCCTGGCGACGCGGCGCGATGCGACAATCAGCATCAAGGCTGGCTCGCTTGATGAGCCCATCGACGTGCGCGCGGCGGCTCTCGTCTCGCGCGCGCAAATGCCAGGAGTGATCTTTCCCGAACATGCCGAACAGCATGCGCTGCGAGCCCGCAAGGGGGTCCCTGCGATCGGGCGGGGTGCGCAAGCACGTCACAGGCCCATGACCTTTGGCGTCAACGGGCGTCCGCCAGGCCCAGCACGTCCATCATGGAATAGATCCCCGGCCCCTTGCCGCGGCCCCAAAGGGCGGCCTTGACGGCGCCCCGGGCAAAGATGCCGCGGTCGGTCGCACGGTGGGTGAGTTCGATGCTCTCACCCTCGGCGGCGAAAATCACCGAGTGTTCGCCGACGTTGCTGCCGCCGCGCAGGACGGCAAATCCGACATCGCCGCGCCGGCGCGCGCCAGTGTGGCCATCGCGCGCGCGCGCGCTGACATTCTCGAGTTTGACGCCGCGGCCTTCGGCGGCCGCGCGGCCAAGCATCAGGGCGGTCCCCGAGGGGGCGTCGACCTTGTGGCGATGATGCATCTCAAGCACTTCGATGTCCCAATCTGGATCGAGCGCCGCGGCGACCTTGCGCGCCAAGGCGGTCAGAAGATTGACGCCAAGGCTCATATTGCCGGCGGTGATGATGGTCGCGTGCCGAGCTGCCGCCGCCACCTTGGCCTCATCTTCCACGTTGAGGCCGGTGGTGCCATAGACGTGGATGATGCGCGCGTTGGCGGCAAGGCCCGCGAATTCCACGGTGGCCTTGGGAACCGTGAAGTCGAGCACGGCATCCACCTTGGCGAATACCTCGAGCGGATCGTCCGTGATCGTCACGCCTAGCTTGCCGAGCCCCGCCAACAGGCCGATGTCCTGGCCCAGCGCGATGGAGCCCTCCTGCTCGATGGCGCCGGCGATCGCGCAATCCTCTCTGCCGTGGATCGTGCGCACCAATTCGCGTCCCATGCGCCCTGCCGCCCCGGTGACGGCAATCTTCATCTTGCTCATGGCATTGACCCTCGGCCCGGCTTGATGGGGGTATAGCAACGCCCGGCATGGCGCGAAAGTCCACCCGGGCGTCGCGCGGCTCCCGTCATTACTTTAGCTCAGCCCGTGTTATCTTGCTCCCAGGGGGCTCGATGCCCGATGGGCCGGTCACGGACCCTCATGCGGCAAGGAGGAGGCGGTGCGCTCGGTTGTTGTGGCGGCAGGGGGAAGCATCTGCCTGGCCTCACTCTTTGGCGCCGCTCCGGTCGCGGCCAATCCGCTCAAGAGCCTTTACACAACCGTCGAGCTCAAGGCGTGCAAGCCGATCAAGCCGCACCCCGACGGCGGGGCATGGCTGTGCGACGGGCTCGGCGGGCTGCCGGTCTATATTGGCGAGGGCCATTTGCGCCAATTCCTAAGCGTCGGGGCCAACGCACAGACGCGCCGGGCCGCCACGCAGACGCTCGGCGCCTTCAACACCATCTTCGAGAAGGGCAGCGACCGCGCCACCATCGAATGGCGCTTCGATCGGCGCGGTGAACGGCAGATCCCCTACGCCACCATCGTGCGCTTCCATACCTCGCGCGATGGCCGCAAGGGTGACGTGCTGGTGGTGCTGAAGGTGGGTCCTGCCGACAGCTGCCATGTGGCCTACATCGACGCGCTCGCCAATAGCGATGCCATTGCCTTGGCCCGACAGGTCGCAGACGTTGAGGCCAAAGCCTTCGATTGCCGCCAGGAGCCCCGCGCCGAGGGCGCTGGCGGCAAAAGCCCGATGTAGGGCGCGCCATTCGACGGGTCGGCCGTCCCTCGCCGGCGGCGCGCGTCATCGAGGCCTTGGACCAAGTTGCCGGCGCCGTTCGTCAAGCGCTGGGGCGGCGATGCGCGGCACGCAAGATAGGTTTGCTCAGGCCAACAATGGCCGAGGCTCTGGCTGATACTCTGGCTAATTACTCTGGCCAATCACTCTGGCCAATCACTCTGGCCAATTACTTTGGCCAATTACTCTGGCCAATTACTCTGGCCAGTTACTCTGGCTAGTTACTCTGGCTAGTTACTCTGGCTAGTTACTCTGGCCAATGTGCGCGAGGGCGGCACTCATCGCCAGGCGAAGGCAACCTTTTCGAGGCGCTCGCCGCCGATCTTTGTAAACGCGCTGGCGACGGGTCGCCCGCCGCGACGCCAGTAGAAATCGCAGGCCGCCGTGTTGTCGAGCAGCGCCCACACGATCAAGCCGCTGAGCTTGCGCATGTCGAGGGCGTACCGGCAGCCCTCAAACAGGTGCTCGCCGAGACCCAAGCCCTGATAGAGGGGATCAAGGTAGAGCTCGTAGATTTCACCTTGGAATGGGCCACGCTGACGCGAGTTGCCGATGGTGGCATAGCCCGCCACCGTCCCGGCCATCTCCAGCACCAGCGAGCTGTCGCCGGATTTCAGGGCATCGCGCCACCACTCCGGCGAGCGCTGGCGCACCATGCTTTCCAGGTGCAGGTGGGGAATGATGCCGCGGTAGGCCAGCAGCCAGGCCTCCTTGAAGATCCGGGCGAGCGCCACCGCATCGGCAGGCTTGCCGCTGCGCACGCGAACCTTTGAGCCGGACCCCAGCATGCCCAGGAGTATAGCCGTTTCGGGAGCGCCGCGCTCGCGCGATTTTCTCTTGACGACAGCCTCCGTCTTGGTCTCGGACGCCCCTCCCCTACCCGGCGATCTGCGAGCCTCGGTCGAGCGCGCGTCTTTTGAGCGTCGTGCGCCGGGCAGGGCAGGGCCGTCTTCCCAGAGCGCCTTGCCAGCGGCGCGCCGCGGCAGGAAACTGGCGAGCGCCCGCGCACCCGCGCCCATCCAAGGAGGCAGAGATGGCCAAGCCTGTCGCTGAGCCCGCAACCATCCGCGCCGAGGACGTCGACCCGCGCTACAACTGGGGCCGCGCACTGCCGGCACTCGGCACCATGGGCGTCGACTTCGAGGAGCGCGTGGACTACCGGCGCCTGCATCGCTATCGGCTGGCGCGCGCGCGGGCGGCGCTTGACAAATCCGACCTCGGCGCCCTCCTCGTGATGGACGTCAACAACATCCGTTACCTCACCTCGACCAAAATCGGCGAGTGGGAGCGCGACAAGATTTGCCGCTGGGCACTGTTGACGCGCACCAGTCCCGATCCAATCTTGTGGGACTTCGGCTCGGCGGCGGTGCATCATCGCCTCTACGCTCCTTGGCTCAGGCCCGAGAATTGCAAGGCCGGCCTCCTCGGCCTCAGGGGCACGGTCAATCCCGCCTTCGGCCTCATGGAGCAGCATGCCCGCGAGATTGCGGCGCTGATCCGGGATGCGGGTGTCGCCAAAATGCCGCTCGGCGTCGACATCATCGAGCCGCCCATGCTGCATGAGCTCGAGAAGGTCGGGCTCAAGGTGGTGGACGGCCAGCAAGCCATGCTGGAGGCCCGCGAGATCAAATCGATCGACGAGATCGCCCTTCTCAACCGCGCCGCGGCAATGGTGGATGGGGCCTATCACTTGGTGCACGAGGAGCTCAAACCCGGCGTGCGCGAAAACGACATCGTCGCCAAGGTCAACGAGTTCCTCTACCGCCACGGCTCCGATGACGTAGAGGCCGTCAACGCCATTTCCGGCGAGCGCTGCAATCCGCACCCGCACAATTTCACGGACCGTATGCTGCGTCCCGGCGACCAGGCCTTCTTCGACATTCTCCAGTCGTTCATGGGCTACCGCACATGCTACTATCGCACCTTCAACGTCGGCCGCGCGACGCCCGTGCAGCACGACGCCTATAAGAGGGCGCGCGAGTGGTTGGATAGCGCCATCGCGCTCATCAGGCCGGGGGTGAGCACGGACAAGGTGGCGAGCGTATGGCCCCGCGCCCCAGAGTTCGGCTTCCCAGACGAGATGGCCGCCTTCGGTCTGCAGTTTGGCCATGGCATCGGGTGTGCCATCCACGAGCGGCCGATCATCTCGCGCGTGGTATCCCTCGACCACCCCACCGAGATCAAAGAGGGCATGGTATTTGCGCTCGAGACCTATTGCCCGGCCACGGACGGCTATTCGGCCGCCCGCATCGAGGAGGAGGTGGTGGTGACCGACAGGGGCTGTCGGGTGATCACGCTGTTCCCCGCCGAAGAGCTCCCCATTGCCAATAGGTATTGAGCACACGCGCCGTTTGCTGCTGTGACAAGGCCCTGGTCCGGTGCGCCTCGGGGCGCGCGGGCCCACACACTGGCTTGATCAGGTCGGCAGGCCCTTTTTCTTTGCCGCCACGCGGTGCTCGATGTCGCGCACAACGGCGCTGGCCATCGGCGGCTCCGTCTCCACGCCAAGCGTTTCCGTCAATCGGGCAAGCGTGATGTAGAAACCTGCCATCAGGATCAATTCGACGATCTGGCGATCGCTCAGATGCTTGCGCGCTTGCGCCAATGTTTCCGCCGACGCGCGCACGTCGAGCACGACCTCACGGGTGAACTGCAGTGCCGCCTGTTCTCGCTCATCGAAACATGCAGCGGTGTCGTCGTCATCCTCGAGGGCCGCGATCTGCGCCTCGCTGCAGCCGAAGTCGCGCGCAATCGGCACATGTTGGTCCCATTCGTACTCTCCGCCTTCGAGCTTGACTGCCCGCAGCAGGCATAGCTCCCTGACCTTGGGATCAAGCTGCAGCTTGCCAAGCAGGGCGCCGCCCAACTTCATCACCGGCTTCACGCAGGTCTCAGCGTGCGCCAGCATCTTGAAGACGTTGGCCTGTCGCGGCAGCCGGCCAAGCATCTCGCGCACCTCGGGGCTCGCCGTATCGAGGTCGGGATAGGGAATCCGGGCCATGGACAGTTTCTCCGGTGCAATGTTCTAGCGCCCCAGCTCGGCAATGTTGCGGTAGAGGTCGAGCGCTTCGGGGTTCGCCAACGCCTCTTTGTTCTTCACGTCGCGGCCGTGGACCACGTCGCGCACGGCAAGCTCGGTGATCTTACCGGACTTGGTGCGCGGGATGTCGGCCACCTGTACGATCTTGGCCGGAACGTGACGCGGGCTTGCCCCAGTTCGGATCTGCCTCTTGATGCGCTCGCGCAACGCCTCGTCCAGCATCTCGCC
The DNA here is from genome assembly GCA_036558085.1 of Hyphomicrobiaceae bacterium. Taxonomy (GTDB): domain Bacteria; phylum Pseudomonadota; class Alphaproteobacteria; order Rhizobiales; family Hyphomicrobiaceae; genus AWTP1-13. The sequence goes on along the minus strand of DATBGH010000043.1, from coordinate 7,867 downwards.
GGGTTTCAGGACCACGAACAGGATCACGCGCACGTCATGGTCCCAGTCCTGGCCAATGACGATCGCCTCCTGCACCTCCTCGAGCTGCTCGACCTGGCGGTAGATCTCTGCCGTGCCGATGCGCACTCCGCCCGGGTTCAGCGTGGCGTCAGACCGCCCATGGATGACCATGCCGCCATGCTCGGTCCACTCGGCGAAGTCGCCATGGTGCCAGACATTGGCAAAGCGCAGGAAGTAGGCGGCGCGATACTTCTGCTGGTCCGGATCATTCCAAAACCCCACCGGCATCGAGGGAAACGGGCCTTTGCAGACGAGCTCGCCCTTGCCTCGCTTGACCGGCGCGCCGCGCTCGTCAACGACGTCGACGTCAAGACCCAACGCGGCGCCCTGGATCTCTCCCGCCCACACCGGCAGCGTGGGAACGCCCAACACAAAGCAGCCGCAGATGTCGGTGCCACCGGAGATGGACGCCAGGTGCATGTCGTGCTTGATCGACCGATAGACGTATTCAAAGCCTTCCGGTGCCAGCGGCGAACCGGTCGACAGCATGGCACGGATGCTCGCGAGATCGTGGCTGTTGATCGGCTGCAGTTCTGCTTTGCCGAGGGCATCGATGTACTTGGCCGACGTGCCAAAGTGTGTACACTTCTCGGCTTGCGCATAGTCCCACAAGATGTTGCCGGAAGGGTGGAACGGAGAACCGTCGTAGAGCAGCAGCGTCGCACCGGACGCGAGCCCCGAGACCAGCCAGTTCCACATCATCCACCCAAGTGTCGTAAAATAGAACAGCCGATCGCCCTCGTTGATGTCTGAGTGCAGCCGCTGCTCGCACAAGTGCTTCATCAGGGCGCCGCCAGCCGAATGCACGATGCACTTCGGCATGCCGGTGGTTCCGGACGAAAACAACACATAGAGCGGATGCGAAAACGGCAGCCTTGCGAAACTGAGTGGCGCCGCCCGGCGGGCCTCTACCGCATCGGCCCAAGTCTGCGCCCGCCACCCCGGCTTGTGCCCGCTCGCATTGAGGCCTTGCACCACCTCGCGATCGCGGCCGAGGTAGGGTGCCACCACGATCGCGCGCAGCGACGGCAACTTGGCCGCGATGACCGCCAGCTTGTCGGCGATGTCGATGGCCCTGCCGTTGTAATAGTAGCCGTCGCACGCAATCAGCACCTTGGGCTCGATCTGCCCGAAGCGGTCGAGCACGCCCTGGGCGCCGAAGTCGGGCGAGCACGACGACCACACCGCGCCGATCGACGCGGTGGCCAGCACGCTGACGATGCCTTCCGGCATGTTGGGTAGGATGCCACCCACACGGTCGCCCACACCGACGCCGGCCTCGCGCAACGCCTCGGCGGTACGCGCCACTGTCTCACCCAGCGCGCGCCAGCTCATGCGGCGCTTGACCTTGTCCTCGCCCCAAAAGACCAGCGCGTCGCCAGCGCGCTCCCTCCACCTGAGGAGGTTTTCGGCGAAATTGAGCTGAGCGCCCGGGAAAAATTGCGCACCCGGCATTTTGTCGCCGTCGACGAGATAGGGAGCCCCACCCTTGTCGCCAAGGATGGCGGTGTAATCCCACAGGGCCGACCAGAACTCGGCGCGATGCTCGACCGAGTAGCGATGCAGCTCTTCGTAGCCGGCGAAGGACTTGGACGCTCGCGATGCCATCCACACTGAGAACGCGGCAAGTGTCGTTTGCGCGGCGCGCGTTTTTTCGGGTCTCCACAGCGGATCGGTCATGGCCAGGTCCTGCGACGGGTTTAGCTGGTTCTTTTTGTCATATCGCGCTATCAATGCGCCAGGGGGCGTCGTCTCCTCAGTTGCGGGCATGAGAATTGGGCAAGGAAATAAGGCATTGCCCTGCGACTTGCACTCGACGACACGGGTTTGTAAGAACGGGTTTTGTTCACAAGCCCCGGTCGCGGCCCTGACCGCGGCCTGGATCGCAGCAGAAGCTCGGCCGCATCGCCACTGGGATCGGGACGCGGCGCCGGTATGGCCGGCAAAATCAGGCTGAAGTCAAAGGCATGAGACGCAAACACGTCATCTCGCGCTTTGCCACCTTCGTTCTTGCGACGTTTGCCTGCCTGCTCCTGGCCATGTTGGCACCATCGTTCTTCGGGTCGCGAACCACCGACGAACCCTTTGCTGGCTACGCCGTGATGGCCTCGCCGCGAGACCTGCACGTCGTGACGGCGCCGATCCGTCTGAGCACGGCACCCGATTTGGTCCTCAGCCGCGGCACGCTTTATGCCGACGGCAACGCAGCTGCCGGCACACCCATTTCCCGCTTCGTCCTCGATGCGCCGGTATTCAATCTCAACGCATCGGGGCTGAACCTCCACGACAGTGACCCTGAGAGCGCGCTGGAGAGCACCCTTGCGAGCGCCGTTGCCCCTGCGCTGGTGGAGCAGCTGCAGACCATGGGGTTCGATACGCTCACGGTGCGTCAGGGCACGCTCCTTGTGACGGCCGCCGACGGAACCTCGGAAACCATCGGCGAAATAGACGCCGAACTGACCGGACGTCGAAAGGGTGAGATTACTGGCCGTGGCAGCTTCGCCTTCCGTGGGCAGCGGCTTGGCTTTGATGGCACGCTGACCCCGCCCACCGAGAAGGGGCTCTCGGCGCGCTGGCCAATGAAACTAACCCTAAAGGGTGACCTGCTGGAAGCCACCTTGGATGGCCGCATCGATGTGGCGCACGACCTGCAGCTCGGTGGGCAGATCGAGTTGACCAGTCCGAGCTTGCGACGGACCGCGCGCTGGCTCGGTGTCCCAGTGCCCCTCGCCGACGGCCTCAATGCCCTGACCGTCAAAGGCCAGATCAATTGGGCGGCGCGCTCGGTCGCCGTCGAGGATGCGAAGGTCACGATCGACGGCAATGAAGCGACTGGCGCCCTGGTGCTCAACATGACGGGCGAGCGCCCGCTCATTGATGCCACGCTCGCCTTCCAGGCGCTCGACTTGACGCCTTACGCGGACGCCGCGCGCGCGCAATCGTTCCTATTCGATCGCCAGACCGCCACGTGGTCGCTGTTTGATTTATCCCTTCCCCTGATCAGGCACGTTGAAGCCGATCTGCGCATCTCCGCACCCAAGGTCGTTCTCAAGGGCTATGGGCTCGGCCGCGGCGCCGCGACGATTGCCGTCCGGTCGGGCAAGCTCTTGGCCGACATCGCCGAGCTTGATTTGTTCGGTGGCAAACTGAGCGCACAAGTCACCGCCAACGCCGATGATATCGTGCCACGTTACGCGCTGCGCGGCAGGGCTGAGAACGTCGACACGGGCTCGGCCGCCTCCTTCCTGTTCGGCTCTGCGATCCTCACCGGTCGCGCGATGCTTGCCTTCGAGATCGAAGGTGCCGGTCAGACGCCGGCAGAACTGACGCGTCGCCTCTCCGGCAAGGCGACCCTCACCATGCCGGAGGGCGGGCGGCTGGCAATGGATGTGAAGGCCCTGCGCACCGCGGCCAAGTCCAACGGCCAGCCCGGTTGGGCGCCCCTGGCCAAGGGACAGACCAATCTTGAGCTGGTCGAAGCGCGCGCACTCATCCGCAACGGTGTCCTCATGACCGAGCAGGTGCAGGCCCGATCCGGTGTCTTGGGACTTGCCGCTTCGGGACGGGTGGATCTCTCCGAACGTACCCTTGATCTTAATGTACTCATGAAATCGAATGTGCCAGCCGATCGCCCGCTCAAGATCTCCGACATGGCGGGTGGGGAGGGTGTGACCGTGCGCGGGCCGTGGAGCGGGCCCTTGGTGCGCGACCAGGACGTCGAGGCGGACGGCGCCCGCTGAGCCTCTTAGCGCTCCTTGTCGCGCCAGCACCCGATGGCGCCATCCGTCATTGGTCAAGCTCGTCGTTGGTTGCGATCACGATCGGATTCTCGATCAGGCGCACATCGATGGGCTTGACCGCGATCAACTTTGGATTGTTGGGCAGCGGGTTGGCCTTGCCCCGTGGCGCATTCATCCAGTGGTCGGGTCCGGGGACCTTGTCGATGGCCAGCGGGTAAATGGTAAGTTTGTCGGGCTCGAGCTTGAGCCGCAGGAAATTCTTGTAATTCTTGATGCGCAGGGCTGCGAATGATTCACCGGCATGCATGCGGTTCAATCCGGTCAGCACCCAGTAGAACCCCCATAGCGATCCCCCGACCAGCGCGCCGAGGCCAACCATCAGCGTTGGATAGGACATGAAGCCTACGATCTCGCGAATGGGTTTGGGTTTCTTCTCGCCCGACTGGGCGGACATGCGCTGCTGCTCCTCGGTGCGGCGCTGCAGCGGTTTGAGCGATTCCTCAATGACGTCCTGGACGATCGGTCCCTGCTCCTTGCGCGACTCGTAGATGACATTGACGAGCCTTTCGATCGGCGGCGTGATCCATGTGTCGAGCATGACGACCAGGAGCGAGAGGGTAAACATCGCGCTCAGATGCGCCAGGAAGTGCGCCGAGCCGACGAAGAACTTGGTGAGATAGCGTCGGGGCCCCGGGTAATCGACCGCGTCCACGTACCACACAAGGACCGCATAGAGACCGCCGATCATCACCACCAGGCTGATCGAGGCAATCATCGCCTGCACGAGATAGAGCGGCATGAAGGGCAGCACGTCGCCAAGCGACGTGGTGATGCCGAGGGCATCGATTTTTCCCGCCGAGATCTCGTGGCGAGTGACGAGCGTCTGGAACTCCCAGGTGATGAGCCAATAGATCAAACCGATGCCGATGGCGAACGCCGGGTTGTAGAACGGGAACAGAATGTTGCCGAGACTGAGCAGATAGCTCTTGCTCTTTGCCGGATAGCACTTGGGCGCCTGCTGCTTGAGGGGTTGGCGCTTGCGCCTTTGCGACAGCGTGGGGCTTTGCAGGGGCTCCAGTGCGTCCTGGACGTCCTGCACCGCTTGCTCCACCACGTTGCCCGCCACCTTGGTGTTGCGCTTGAGGTGGATGTCATAGGCTTTCGATTTCCAACCCTCGCCCGGCCGAACCCCGGTGGTATCCGGCGCGGGGTCCTCCTCGTAATCGGGACGCTCGGGCCAACGCACGGAAATTGCATTCTTCAAGATGTGGGTGGGATGCATGAAGGCGCCACCTCCACCCGATGTGATGAAGTGCACGTCCAGTTCGTGGGCGAAGTAGCGCGCGTAGTGGTGCCAATCGCCGGCGATGGCGGCGCGAATGCGCACGCCTTGCTTGCGCGCGATGGCGGTGATCTTGAAAAAGTTCTCTTCCTCGTCCGCGCCGGTGGCCTCTGCCAGGAGCCAGGAGGGTTCGGCCAGGCACACGATGAGGTTGTCTTTGGGCCCCATTTGTGCGGCGACCGTCTCGAAGTAGCTCACTTGGCTGGCATCGAGGTACTTCGAGAACTGGATGTCGGCGCCCCAGATCCACCAGTTGTAGGGAAGCTTGATGGCCCAGTAGCTGCGATGCTGCTGGCACTGCCAGCCACCGATCATGTTGCCCCTGGAGTTCTTGTCGCGCGCCGCGCAAAAGAGGCTGTCGAAGGAGTTGAGGCCGTCATACCAATCGTGGTTGCCGGGCAACGCAAACAGCTTCCGATCCGGCTTGGCGGCGGCAAAGGCCCAATTGTACGGCTGGAGCAGTTTGCTCTTGTATTCCTCGCGCGTCGCCTGCGGATAGCACTGGTCGCCGCCCATGATGAGCACCTCCCCGTGGCGCAAGCGCCCGGCTTGCCGCACGTCCAGGCTGTCCTGCGCCATCAGATAGGCAACCGTGTAGGTGGACTCAAAGCCGTCGCCGACGTCGGCGACATAATCGAGCCAATAGGCGCCCGTCTCATCGGCAGCGATGTGCCGGGCTGGATTTGCAACGGTGGGATCACTGTAGTCGTAGCGCGTGCAGAGCTCTTGATCATCGCACGGATCGGTGACCGCCTGGATGAGGCGTTGATCCGCATACTGGCCGAACACGGACGAGATGATCGTCCGCACACCAATGCGCGCTAAGAGCCGCGGGTCATACCATGACACCATCTTTGGCAGCTGCCCCAGGCGCAGCTGGCGCAGCGGACTGAGTTCGGCCATGACCTGCCTCCCCTGGCGATAGCCTCGCGGGCAATGCCTGCGGCGATCGCCGCACCGACCGTCTAGAATGGCGCGCTATTTCGGCGGAAGAAAGAAGGCGGGCGATCGTCCTTGGCCCGGCGTGGCGCAAATATCCCAGGCCAATGCCCGAGCCGCTTCGGGCTGCACAAGCACGCTCCTGTGCGGGTTGCCGGCGGTTGGGCTCACCAGGTACGCCGCGGGCCCGTGTCGATGTGAAATGCCCCGCCGCCATAATGTTTCAAGCCGCCCACCTCAGTCTTGGCCTTTAAGAATGCGAGGATGGCGCGGTAGTTGCCGGTCATGTTGAAATCGACCGCATTGCCGGTGAGGTGATAGGAGTGCTTTGCCCCGCCGACGCGGGCGTTGATCGTTCTGCTGCGGCAGGTCCAGCGGACGGTAAGGGGACCAAAGGCACCGGCCAGTTCGATGAGGACGCCGCGCAGGGGCTCCGCAAGACAGTCGGTCAGTGCCGTCGGCAGCCACTTGATTGCGTCTCCCGCCAGGCTCGGAGCAGACAAGGGAGCCGGCGCAAAGAACTCGCGCCCGAGGCTGGCGACCATGGGGCCGACGCCCTCACCGGTCGGTCCCACCGACTTGGTAATCGTGGCGCCGAGAGTGGGCCTTGCCCACTCGATCACCGAGAGTGGCCGCAAGTAGGCAGGGTGCATGTCGCGCCCAAGGCTGGCGAGCCGGCCACCGTCGCGATGGCGAGCCGCGCTTCTGCGCTTCCGGCTCGCCTTGCGCGTCCGCGGCGCGTTCGCGCCATCGGGATCGATCGCGCTCCGATGGGCGCTGCGCATGTGACCATGGCTGCCGCCGTCCTCTGTCCGCGCCGACATCATTTGGTGGATCATGGGACCGGCCCAGCTGTCGTCCACGGCCGCTTGCGCAGGCTCGCCCAACAGGGTCGTGGCAACGATCGCAACGGTCGCGAGGCATCGAAACGAGACCCCAAATGTTTGGCCAAACCCAGAGCAGGCCGAAGCATAGAGCGATTGCATGACTGGAACTCCCGTCGACGCTTGCAGGCAGCCGACATCGCTGCGCTGTAGGACGCACCGATCTCGGACGAATGGCGCCTAAACCCCCACCGATGTTTGCCCGGAGGTCCCTCCGTCGAAGGACGAACCGCGCTGACAATGACTAACCCCGCAAAGCGTTCCGCCAACTGCGCGCCAATGGCGGCACAAGATCGGCAGAAGCGCGCAACCGGGGCCCCCCCGCGCCGCCATGTCGCACAACTGCGGGTTGCTGTAAGGCTCGCTGCTACGCGAGACGTTTGGTGTGCTCGCGCAGCACGAATTTTTGGATCTTGCCGGTCGACGTCTTGGGCAATGCTCCGAATACCACCGTGCGCGGCACCTTGTAGTGTGCCAGGTTGGCCCGGCAGAAGGCGATAATGTCTTCCGCGCTGACCGGCTCGCTTCCAACCTTCAGCGTGACAAACGCGCAAGGATGCTCGCCCCACGTTGCATCGGCGCGCGCCACGACGGCGGCTTCCATCACCTGCGGATGCCGGTAGAGCACCTCTTCCACTTCGAGCGAGGAGATGTTCTCGCCACCGGAGATGATGATGTCCTTGGAACGGTCCTTCACCTCGACATAACCGTCGGGATGCAGCACGCCGAGATCGCCGGAGCGGAACCAGCCGCCCTTGAAGACCGTGGCCGACGCCTCGGGATTCTTGAGATAGCCCTTCATCACGACATTGCCGCGGAACATGACCTCGCCCATCGTTTGGCCGTCGGCCGCGACCGGCTCCATGGTTTCCGGGTCCATGACGGTCAGAGCATCGAGCGCG
>DATBGH010000042.1:0-55867 GCA_036558085.1 Hyphomicrobiaceae bacterium | reverse complement strand
GAGCGGACCCAAGATGGGTGGGCGGCGGCAGGTCCTGCTTGTCGAGGGGGCCGCGGACGGCGAAGCGTGGTAGGAGAGCCGCAGGAAGCGCAATACTTTTGTCGCGTCAGGGGGCGCACGAAGCGCCCACAATCTCGTCTCAATGTTGGGACAAACGGTGGCTATTGGGTCGATTCACGCCGGCCGCACGGCACCTCGGGGGATTTCCATGCACCTACGCATCAGGGCGCGCTCTGCGGCCATCGTGGTGGTTGCCCTTGCCCCCCTCTGGGCAGCCGCGGAGGAAGCGAAACGACCGCTGCCGCCGAACCCGGTCGGCGCTGGCGGCGCCTGGAGCCAGACCGTCAATAAGGAAGCTGCCATCGCCGGAGAAGAGTTCGACAAGAAGCAGATGGAGCTGATCCAGAAGGTCACCGGCTATTTCAATCAGATGACCGAACTTAAGGGAATGTTCGTGCAGACCAGCGCGGACAATAAGCGACTGCGTGGAAAGTTCTATGTGCAGCAGCCCGGGCGCTTTCGGTTCGACTACAATCCTCCGAGCCGCCTGGTGATCCTGTCAGATGGTCAGTACATGGCCATCCAAGATTTCGACATGAAGACCGACGACCGTGTCGAGTTGGACCGAACGCCGTTCAGGGTGCTGCTACGGAAGGATGTCGACCTGTTGCGCGATGCGCACGTGCTGGAGGTCAGGGAGGTCGACGACGTCATCGTGCTGGCGTTGCAGGATCGCAACCCCGACAATCCCGGCCGCATCAAGCTGTTTCTGACAAAGAAGCCTAACCTTGAGCTTAAGGAGTGGATTACCACCGATTCCCAAGGGCTTGATACGCGGGTGGAGCTCACCGAGGTGAGCAAGACCGAATCGCTTGATCCCGCCCTTTTCGTCCCAACAAGTCTTGTTTTTCAGAGGCTTAACCAGTAGGAGCGGCGCTCACCACCGCGTGGCTTCTGGGGATCGCGCAATTAAATAATTTGGGGAATTGTGAAACAATTCGTAACAATTTCGTGATCGAACCCCCTAACCCATTGCAAAGCCCCCTACAAGTATTATGTCTTGTCATAGCGGGCGATGTCGCTCTTCATCGGTAGTGCCCCCCGTCTAGCCGAAAGACATCGTCTGCGGTGCCGGCTTCCCTCCCGGCACCATGCGCATGACGCGCTTCTCGCGCCCAACTCCTCCCCCGGGGTTGGGCGCATTTCTTTTGCCCAGTGTCAGTGGCCCAGCGTGGCGGTGTCAAGCACTGCGTCTTTTGTGCACCACTCAGCTGCCCCACGGGCGGGGCTCTGATGGCCGCGGACTGCCGCGGGCTTAAGTGGACCAGCCAGGCAAGTTTTTGGTCTCGCGGCTTGTTTGCCTCTTGTCCCGCGCCCGGCGCGTTGCGACCATCCCGCCAACGGCGCTGGCGCGTGTGAGAGCGCAATGCCAACCAACGCAATGCCGCTGAGGGGGAGGCTTGGAGCGCAGCGAGAGATGGCCAAAACCTCATGCCGCAGGTGGCTGACAGCGTCCTCGATCCCCAAGCGCTCCGGCATGGCGGAGCTCGGCGGGGCGGGTCAGCATCATAGCACAATCGCGGACGCCGGTTAGGGCACCAGCTTGTAGCCACCCGTCTCGGTCACCAACAACTCGGCGTGCGAGGGATCCTTCTCGATCTTCTGGCGCAAACGGTAGATGTGGGTTTCGAGCGTGTGCGTGGTCACGCCCGAGTTATAGCCCCACACTTCCTGGAGCAGCACGTCGCGGGTCACGACTTTCTCGCCGGCGCGGTAGAGGTATTTGAGAATGGAGGTCTCTTTTTCCGTGAGCCGAATTTTGGAACCCTTCTCATCGATCAGCATCTTCGATGCGGGCTTGAATGAATAGTGGCCGATGGCAAAGACTGCATCCTCGCTCTGCTCGTGCTGGCGCAGCTGTGCGCGGATGCGCGCCAGCAACACCGCGAATTTAAAGGGCTTGGTGACGTAGTCATTGGCACCGGAATCGAGCCCGAGGATCATATCGGCGTCCGACACGTTGCCGGTCAGCATGACGATGGGGCTCTTGAAACCGTTTTTGCGCAAAAGCTTGCAGGCCTCGCGGCCGTCCATGTCCGGCAAGCCGACGTCGAGCATGACGAGATCGAGATGCTCGTTCTTGGCAACCTCGATGCCCTTGGCGGCGGTGCCGGCCGCAAAAACCTCGAATTCATCGTGCAGTGCCAGCTGGTCTTTCAGGGACTCGCGAAGGTCCTCGTCGTCATCGACGATGAGAATCTTCCGTGCGGTGCTCATGCTGCTCAGCTCCGGTCATTGCCTGATTGTTGCTGGTAGCCCACAGTCTAGCATTAGATTGGGTGGGGAAATAGCGTTTGTCGACCAAAGGGCCAAGGCTGAGATCGGGTCTGTCAGGTATGCCCCGGGCGTTGGCGACCCTCTCGCGTTGCTCCGGCGATACCCGCGGTTGGCTGAGGCTGGGCCATCTGACGTTTCCCTGCGCCCTTGGACGCAGCGGGATCCATGTGCGCAAGCGTGAGGGCGACGGCGCCACCCCGGCAGGAGTTTGGTTACTCGCTTGCGTGCTCTATCGCGCCGATCGCGTTTGGCGTCCGCGCACCCTATTGCCCACCCGGCCGCTGCGCCAAGACGATGGCTGGTGCGATGCCCCAGCAGACCGCAACTACAATCGCCTGGTGAAACACCCCTATCCGGCGAGCGCGGAGCGGCTGTGGCGCGCGGACTCGCTCTACGACGTGCTGGTCGTGCTCGACTACAACGCCTCGCCGCGTGTGCGCGCCAAGGGAAGCGCCATCTTCGTGCACGTGGCGAGATCAGACTACGCACCAACCGAAGGCTGCATTGCCCTTGCTCGCGAGCATCTCGTGCGCTTGCTCGAGCGGCTCGGTGGGCGTGCCGCGGTGCGGGTCGGCATGATGGCGCGGACAAAAAAGCGCCCGAAGCCAAGGCCTCGGGCGTGAGGAGCACGCGGGTGGAAGCGCGTGCTCAGGCAAGCGGCGCGCCCAATGGAGCGCGAGCCACGCCGCAAGCTTAGTAGTTGTAAGCGCGTTCGCCATGATCGACGAGATCGAGGCCTTCGCGCTCCTGATCGGTCCCAGGTCGCAGTCCCACGAGCGACTTCACGATCGTGAAGATGATTGCTGATCCGACCCCTGACCATAACAGCGTGAGGCAGACGGTCTTCGCCTGGACGATCACCTGTGTGACCATGTCGTAGGCGGCGACCTTGCCGGCGGCGTAATCGAAGATGCCCACGCCGCCCAGCGACGGGGACGCAAGGATGCCGGTGCCGAGGGCGCCGATGATGCCGCCGATGCAATGCACTCCGAACACGTCGAGCGCGTCATCGTAGCCCATCGCGTTTTTCACGGACGAGCACATGAACATGCACGCCATGCCGGCGACGATGCCGAGCACGAGAGCACCCATGGGACCTGCGTAGCCCGATGCCGGGGTGACGGCGACGAGGCCGGCGACAGCGCCGGATGCGCCGCCTAGGAGGCTGGGCTTTCCTTTCGCAAACTTCTCGGCCAGCATCCACGCCAGCGCGGCCGCAGCGGTGGCCACGAAGGTGTTGATCATCGCAAGGGCGGCGGTTCCGCTCGCCTCGAGCGCCGAGCCGGCGTTGAAGCCGAACCAGCCGACCCAGAGCAGCGCCGCGCCAATTAGGGTCATGGTCAGCGAGTGGGGCGGCATGGCTTCACGGCCGAAGCCGACGCGCTTGCCGACGAGCAGGGCGCCCATGAAGCCGGCAATGCCGGAATTGATGTGGACCACGGTACCGCCGGCAAAATCGATGGCGCCCCATTGGAAGGCCAGTCCCGCATTGGCCGTCACAGCGTCCATGGCCGCTTGCGCAGCGGCCTTGGCGTCAGGTCCGGCGCTTGCGAGGGCCTTCGCGGCCTGCACCGTGGCGCTGGGGCCCGCCCAGTACCAGACCATGTGAGCGATTGGGAAGTATACGAACGTTGCCCACAGCGGGATGAACAGCACGATGGCAGAAAACTTCATGCGTTCCGCCATCGAGCCCACGATGAGCGCGGGCGTGATTGCCGCGAAGGTCATCTGGAAACAGATGTAGACGTATTCGGGGATCACAACGCCGTCGGTAAAGGTCTCCGCGTTGCTGTCGGGCGTAATGCCGGCGAGGAAGGCTTTGGAAAACCCACCCACGAAGGAGTTGAACGTGCCGCCCTCGGAAAAAGCCAGGCTGTAGCCGTAGATGACCCAGATCACACAGATGATGCACACGGTGAAGAACACCTGCATCAGCATCGACAACATGTTCTTGGTACGCACCAAGCCGCCGTAGAACAAGGCCAGGCCCGGGACCGTCATCAGCAAGACCAGCGCGGACGCGGTGAGCATCCAGGCGGTATCGCCCTTATGAGGTGTGGGCGCCGCAGCCAACGTGGGCGTGGCGATGAGCGCCACCAGGGCTGCTGCGCCTAGCGCAGCGGCGAGACGGCGCAAGGGACCATGGTTCATTTTGCGGGTGCCTCCAAATGAGCGGCGAACGTGCGCGACGGGGAGCGAATGGGTGGCTCGGAGCAGGTGGGCAGCGCTTCTCAAATGGCGCTCTCGTCGGTTTCGCCGGTACGGACGCGTACCGCATGGTCCACCGGCGAGACGAAGATCTTGCCATCGCCGATTTGCCCGGTTCTGGCGGCACGAATGATGGCCTCGACGGCCTTCTCCACGCTGCTCGCCGGCACGACCACTTCGATCTTCACCTTGGGCAGAAAACTCACCGTATACTCCGCCCCACGATAGATCTCGGTGTGCCCCTTCTGCCGGCCGTAGCCCTTCACTTCGCTAACCGTCATGCCTTGCAGCCCGAGATCGGTGAGCGCCGAGCGGACTTCTTCAAGCTTGAACGGCTTGATGATGGCCGTCACCAGCTTCATTGGACGTCCCCTTGTGCCTTGGCCGTCCTGCCCGCACGAAGAGCAGAATCGGCAGCCGCCGCGCGCGCATGCGCCAGCGCGCAAGGGCCAGAGTCAAAACACATGCCATTTCGGAACTGCCGCATAAGGCACTGACAAGCGTAGGAGAATACGAGGCTATCGCGACGCCAGCAGGATGCCCATCCGCCCATTAAATAGGCAATGCCTACTTTTTGCCCACCCGCTTTGTGGCGTCACGTGGGCGTTCCCGCATCAGCCCCTCCTGGGCCACGGAAGCGACCAAGGAACCCTCGCGGGTGAAGACGTTGCCGCGGCAGAAGCCTCGTGCCCCGTGGCCCGATGGGCTCGTCTGGGCGTACAGCAGCCAATCGTCGGCGCGGAACGGGCGATGCAGCCACAGGGCGTGGTCAAGGCTCGCCAGCTGGATGTCCCTGTCAAACATCAGTCTCCCGTGGGCAATGAGTGCGGTGTCGAGCAGCGTGAAGTCCGAGGCGTAGGCCAGCACACATTGGTGCAGGGGCAGGGCGTCGGGCAAGCGACCGCTGGCGCGCATCCACACCATCTGCTCGGGCGCGCGCGCCTCGCGTGCAAAATAGCGGCTGACGTCAATCGGGCGCATCTCGATGGGCCGCTCGCGCTCCCAATAGCTCCTCATGGTCTCGGGCAAGCGGGAGAGCAACCGGGCCTTCAGTTCTTGCTCGCTCGGCAGTTCCTCGGGCGGCGGCACATTTGGCATGGGATCTTGATGGTCCAGGCCCGGCTCGGCGATGTGGAAGGACGCGCTCATGACGAACATGGTGCGACCGCGCTGGATGCCTGTGACGCGGCGGGTGGTGAAGCTGCCACCATCGCGCACGCGCTCGACATTGTAGATGATGGGCCGGGTCGGATCGCCCGGCAGCAGGAAGTAGGCATGCAGCGAGTGGGCGACGCGTTGAGCCGGCACCGTGCGCACGGCGGCGACCAACGCCTGACCGAGCACTTGGCCGCCATAGACGCGCTGCCAGCCATCCCGGGGGCTGCGGCCGCGAAACAGGTTCTCCTCGAGCGGTTCGAGGTCCAATATGGCGAGGAGATCGGCAAGCGCGCCGGTGGACTTGGCGGCAGCGGCTTTGGCGGTCTTGGGTTGCATGGCGGCATCTCATGTGCGCTAGCAGCCGATGCCAAAGCGCAGGCCAAGGGCTCTGACGCTCCGGCGATGACGCCACGGTATTAATGGCCAAACCGGTCGCGGGGACAATGGGCGGCAGCATCGAGCGCTACGACGTCGCGATCGCGGGTGGCGGTACCGCAGGCTTGGCGCTCGCCTGCGCTCTCTCCGACGCGCTCGGGACGGCCCGCATCGCCGTCGTCGAGCGTGTGCCGCTTTCCCGGCGAAGCGCGGCCATGGAAGCAGCCAAGGTGCCGCGCGCCTTTGCGCTCTCCGCCGGAGCCAAGCGCATGCTGGAGGTGCTGGGGGTATGGTCCAGCCTTGCTGCGCACGCCCAGCCCGTCACCGCCGTCGAGATCACCGATTCGAGCCTGGAGGACGCCTTCCGCCCGGTGCTCGTCACCTACGACAACACCGTCGCCGGCGGAGAACCCGCCACCTACATCGTCGAGCAAGGCCGGCTGCGCGAGGCGCTGCTGGTGGCTGCGGCCGATCGCGCCACGATTGGGCTCATCGACGGCGCCCGGGCCGTGGGCTTCAAGAGCGACCAACACGGCGTCGCCATCGACCTTGCGGGCGGGCATGCGCGCACCATTTTGCATGCCGCTCTCCTCGTTGCCGCCGACGGCCGTCAATCGCCGTTGCGCGCGGCGGCCGGCATCGGCGTCGTGCGCTGGAGCTATCCGCAGACCGGTATCACCACGACGGTCGGCCTCGAGCAGCCGCACGCCGGTCGTGCCACGCAACACTTTCTTCCCTCTGGTCCGTTCGCCATTCTGCCGCTGCCGGGGGATCGCGCGTCAATTACGTGGACGGAGGATCGGCGGACAGCGCACGCAATCCTCGCGCTCGATGATGCGGGCTTCGTCGCCGAGGTTGCGAAGCGGTTCGGTCACCGGCTCGGGGCAATAACGCTGGCGGGCCCGCGGGCCTCCTGGCAGCTCGACATGCACCTTGCGCGTGCGCTCATTGCCGAACGGTTCGTGCTGGTGGGCGATGCGGCGCACGGCGTGCATCCGATCGCCGGCCAGGGCCTCAATTTGGGGCTGCGCGACGTGGCCGCGCTGGCCGAGGTGGTCGCCGACGCGGCCCGTCTCGGCCTCGACTTCGGCTCCATCGCGGTGCTCGAGCGTTACGAGCGTTGGAGACGCCTTGACTCGGCTCTGTCCGCTGCCACCTTCGATGCGCTCAATCGCCTCTTCTCCAACGACTGGACCTTGCTGCGGTCGGCACGCGACTTTGGGCTTGGCCTGGTCGAGCGCATGCCGGGCCTCAAACGGCTGTTCGTCGCCGAAGCCGCCGGCCTCAGCGGGGAGGTTCCCCGTCTTCTGCGCGGAGAGCCCGCATGACGCAATGCTGCCGCTCTCCCACATCGCGGAAGCTGTTCGGGCCGCTTTCCTCGTGGGATCGCGACCAGCCTGCCATGGCCCGCCCCTATTGGCCAACCACCTCTGGCCAACCACCTCTGGCCAACCACCTCTGGCCAATCACCTCTGGCCATTCTCCTTTGAATTGCCGTCGCCTAATGTCGCGAAGTCATGGCCCGCGAGGCTCAGGTCTCCTCTTGCGGGCTTGGAAAAACGATGACCGCGCGCTTGGCGGTCAGATCCACCTGCGGCACGAACGCCTCGCTGAAAGGGATGAGTTGCGTCCTCGCCGTCCCGGCGAGGCGCACCTCCAAAAGATCGCCGGCACCGTAGTTTTGCACGGCGACGATCTCGCCGATGCGCCTGCCCTCAGCGTTGTGGGCCGCAAGCCCGATGAGATCCCAATGGTAGAACTCCCCCTCGGCTGCCGGCGGCAACCGATCGCGCGCGACGTAGAGCTCGGTGCCCTTGAGCGCCTCGGCCATGCTGCGATCCTGGATGCCGGCGAGGTGGGCGACCACGCCCTTGGCGGTGACGCGACGGCACTCGATAGCGAACACGCGCGCTCCCGCGCGATCGGTGAGTGGTCCGTAGGCGGCTATGTTTTGTGGCGGTTCAGTGTAGGCATGGATCAGCACCTCGCCGCGGATGCCATGCGCGGCCGCGATGCGGCCGAGCAAAACGCGCACTTGCCCTTTCTTGCTGACCACCATGAACTCGCGCGCCGGCGCGTGGGGCGCGAGGGCGCCCACCTCGCCCCCTGAAGCTTGCGCGTGCTGACGCGTGATGCGCATCAGCGGCAAGCGGCGTTCACGCCGCCGGCTTGGCTTCACCGGCCTCGGCTTTCTTCGCCGCGGCCTCTGCCTGGGCTGCTTCCCGCTCCAAGCGCTTCTTCTTGGGTTTGCCTTTGTCGGGATTGTTCATGGCCTCGCGCTTCCTCAGTCCAGCGGCATCGAGGAAGCGTGCGACGCGGTCGGTGGGCTGGGCGCCCATCGCCAGCCAATGCTTGACGCGATCGAGATCGAGCTTGACCCGCTCGGCGTTGTCCTTGGGCAGCAGCGGATTGTGCGTCCCCACCTGCTCGATGTAGCGCCCGTCGCGCGGCGAGGTGGAATCGGCCACCACCACGTAGTAGTAGGGCCGCTTCTTGGTGCCCCCACGCGAGAGGCGGATCTTCACGGACATGTTGTCTTCTCCTCGTTTGATGGCTCGTTGGCAATTTTCAGCGGCGCAGGGCCGCCGCACTTGGATGGCGATAGAGGCCGACCTCGGCGCCACGCAGGACAAGGTCGCGCTCGTGCACCGCGCTTAGCCGCGCGGCAACCTGCTGGGAAGGGGCATTGGCCGGGGCAATGTAGCTGACGAGCGTACTCCAACCGAGCTCGCGGTAGGCAAACTCGCGCGCGCAGCGGCCGGCCTCGGTGGCGTACCCCTGCCCCTGGCGGTCGGCGGCCAGGCCCCACATGACCTCTGCCTCCGGCCACCCTTCCGGTTGCCACAACCCGCTGTAGCCGATCCAGCGCCCGGTTGTCTTCTCCTCGATGGCCCAGTTGCCATAGCCGCGCAGGACCCAGTGGCCGAGGAACGCGGCGAGGCGGCGCCAGGCGTCCTCACGACCGCAAACGCCCCCGAGAAATCGCGCCGTTGCCGGGTTGGCGCAAAAGTGGGCGTAGGGTTCCAGATCGCCCTCGCGCCAAGCGCGCAGCCGCAAGCGCTGCGATTCCAGCACGGGTATGTCGAGCGCCGCCTTCACTTCTTCTTGCCCGGCAATCCCGGCAGTCCCCGGAAGGGTGGCGCCCCGGGGAGGCCCGGGAGTTTCGGCAAAGGCCCCCTGCCGCCCAGGCCAGGCATGCCCCGCGCAGCCTGGGGCAGACCTTTGGGGAGCTGCTCCTTGAGCTCCTTGGGCAAGCTCTCGAGGGCTTTGGGATCGAGGCGGCCAAGCTCGGCCTGCATCTTCTCTAGCTCCGCCGCGCTGGGCCCACCGCCGCCGCCCATACCCATCATGCGGCTGAACATGCCGCCGCGCTTGCCCAGCGTCTTCATCATGTCGGCCATCTGGCGATGCATCTTGAGCAGGCGGTTGACGTCTTCTGGCCTGGTGCCGGAGCCGGCGGCGATGCGGCGCTTGCGCTTGCCGTCGAGGATCTTGGGGTTGCGTCGCTCTTTGGCCGTCATCGACTGGATGATGGCGCGCTGGCGTTTGATGATGCCGTCGTCGATGTTGGCGGCATCGAGCTGTTTCTTGACCTTGCCGATGCCAGGCAAGAGGCCCAGCATGCTCGACATCCCACCCAGCCGCTCCATCTGCTTGAGCTGATCGGCCAGATCCTCCAGGTCGAATTCGCCCTTGCGCATCTTCTGGGCGATGGCCTGAGCCTTTTCCATGTCGATGGTCTGGGCCGCCTTCTCGACCAGGCTCACCACGTCGCCCATGCCCAAGATGCGGCTGGCAATGCGCTCGGGATGGAAATCCTCCAGCGCATCCCACTTTTCGCCAACGCCGATGAGCTTGATGGGCTTGCCCGTCACGGCCCGCATCGAGAGGGCGGCGCCGCCGCGCCCGTCGCCGTCAACCCGTGTCAGCACGATGCCGGTGATGCCAACGCGCTCCTCGAAGCTCTTCGCCAACTTCACCGCGTCCTGGCCGGTCAGGCTATCGGCGACCAGCAGCGTCTCGTGCGGCTGCGCGACGTCGCGCACCTCGCTGGCCTCGCGCATGAGGTCCTCGTCGATGTGCGTTCGCCCGGCCGTATCGAGCAGCACGATGTCGTAGCCACCAAGCTTGGCCGCATCGATCGCACGCCGCGCGATCTGCTGCGGCATTTGCCCGGCAACGATGGGCAGCGTGTCGATGTTGGTCTGCTCGCCCAGCACGCGCAGCTGCTCCTGTGCCGCCGGCCGGCGCACGTCGAGCGACGCCATCAGCACCTTTTTCTTGTCTCGGGTGGCAAGCCGGTAGCCGATCTTGGCGCAGGTGGTGGTCTTGCCCGAACCCTGCAGGCCCACCAACAGGATTGGCACCGGTGGTTGTGCGGCGAGGTCGATGGATCGGGTGTCCGCGCCGAGCACGGTGACGAGCTCATCGTGCACGATCTTGACCACCATTTGGCCGGGCGTGACCGACTTGATCACGTCCTGACCCACGGCCTTGGCCTTCACCGTGTCGATGAACGAGCGCACCACCTCCAGCGCCACGTCGGCTTCAAGCAGCGCACGGCGCACCTCGCGCATGGCCTCGGCAACGTCGCTGTCGGTCAACGACCCGCGCCGGGTGAGCTTGTCGAGGATGCCGGAGAGGCGATCGGATAGCGATTCGAACATCGTTGCCTTCCACCAATGGGCCTCCCCCAACGGGGCAAGCCACACCATTCGCAACGGGCGCGACGAACGGGGTCACCGTGTCCTCGCCAACACCAAGCGCGCCCGCGGGCGCTACGCGCTGGCGGGCGTTGACCCCCCTGCCTCCCGGCGTCCCCTCGGGGATCCCATGGGCAGGGCGGCGGCTCGGGCTTGCGGGCCGTCGGATTGCCGCGCAAGGTGTTCGAGGACGGCCGCGATGTCAAATAAAAAGACCCACGCGCGAGGCGAACCGCGCTCCCAACCTGGCCTGAGTGGTGCCGACCCCATCAGCCCGCGATCTTGTCCATGGCAAGGGCAAGCTTGACGTCGAGATCGGTGAGGCCGCCGGCAGAGTGCGTCGACACGGTGACATCGACGCGGTTCCACACGTTGGTCCATTCCGGATGATGGTCCAGCTTCTCGGCCACCAGCGCCGCCCGCGCCATAAAGCCGAACGCGGCATTG
Organism: Hyphomicrobiaceae bacterium; assembly: GCA_036558085.1. Taxonomy (GTDB): domain Bacteria; phylum Pseudomonadota; class Alphaproteobacteria; order Rhizobiales; family Hyphomicrobiaceae; genus AWTP1-13. Next base: position 44,639 of record DATBGH010000042.1, on the reverse strand, counting down.
AAATCGGCGAACGTAAAGGTCCTGTGAAGGGCATCGCGACCCTCGGTTCGGGTCCACTCGGGCAGGCGCTTGGCCAAGCCATTGCGGGCAGCGTCATCGAGCTTTTGTGCCATGGTCGATACTCCTGCGGGGCCAAGCAAGCGGCAGGCGCCGGGCTCCCTTGCATGCAGTCTTGGCGCCATGCGAGACGGGCAATGCTAGACCCGCGGTTGGCGTGCTACCAATCACAACGATGGCTTAAGCGAGGAGGAGGGCATGCGCTGGATCAGGTATTCGCACGGCGGCCGCACCGGCTATGGCATCCTTGAGGGCGACGGCATCGCCGAGGTGTCGGGCGATCCCTTCATCGGCTACGAGCGCACCGGGGCGACGCGTGAGCTCAAATCGGTCAAGCTTGAGGTACCGGTTGTGCCGCCCACGTTCTATTGCGTCGGCCTCAACTATGCCGAGCACATCCGCGAGGTGGCGGCCAAGCAGGGGATCAAGGCATCGCTGCCCGAGCAGCCCGACGTTGGCTATCGTGCCGTCAACGCGCTGATCGCCCACGAGGAGCCCGTCGTCATTCCGCGCGATGCGAGCAAGGTGCAATACGAAGGTGAACTCGTCGTCGTCATCGGCAAGAAGGCCAAGAACCTCAGTGAGGCCGATGCCCTGTCCTGCGTGCTCGGCTACAGCATCGGCAATGATGTGAGCGAGCGCGTGTGGCAAAAGTCCGATCGCACGCTCTGGCGCGCGAAGAACACCGACACCTTCAAGCCCATGGGTCCGTGGATCGACACGCAGGTCGATCTCGACGCGCTCGAGACGCGCATTCGCGTCAACGGCAAGGAGACGCTGCGCTTTCGCACCAACGACATGATTTTCGGCGTCGCCAAGTACATCAGCACCATGTCGCGCTATCTTACGCTCTACCCGGGCGACGTGCTTTGGATGGGAACGGACGGCAGCTCACCCGATTTGAAGCCAACGGATGTGGTCGAGGTGGAGATCACCGGCCTTGGCACATTGCGCAATCCGTTCATCGCCCAAACCTAGGATGCATGTCGCTCAAAGAACGAGCCCGGCCAGGCAACGACGAGAGCACGCCAGTGAACCAGTCCGCAGACGGTTGCCCATGATCGATGGCGGGTGATGACTGCCGCGTGAGGTAATGGGGCACGGCCGGTCGCCGCCGCGCGAAGCGTGAAGAGGATGCAAGCAAAGTGCAGATGGGCAGGTGGGTTGCGATGTTGTCGAGTGCCGCGGTCGCGCTGTTGGTGGCGGTCGCGGCGGCGGTCGCGCAAGTGCCGGAAGTACGCTTTGCTCGCCAATTCTCGGTGAGCTATCTGCAGTTCAACCTGATGGAGCGGCTGCACCTCGTTGAAAAGCACGCCAAGGCGGCGGGCATTGCGGAGGTGAAGGTGCTGTGGGCCACCTTCAACAGCCCGGCGGCCATGAACGATGCCTTGCTATCGGGATCTGTCGATATCGTGTCGGGTGGCGTGCCGGGTTTGCTTACGATCTGGTCGCGCACGCAGGGCACGGCCAACGCCGTCAAGGGTATTGCCGCCTTCACCTCGCAGCCCATCCTGCTCAATTCGCGCAATCCCAACATCAGGGGCATTACCGATTTTACCGATCAGGACAAGATCGCGCTGCCGGCCGTCAAGGTTTCGATCCAGGCCATCATTTTGCAGATGGCGGCGGCCAAGGCGTGGGGCCGGGCCAACTTCGCCAAGCTCGATCCAATTACCATTGGCATGTCGCCACCGGACGCAACGGTGGCCTTGCTCAGCGGATCGGGCGATATCGCGACCGTCTTCAGCGTACCGCCGTTCCAGAACCAGCAGCTGGAATCGCCCGGCATTCACACCGTGCTCAACTCTTTCGAGGTGTTCGGCGGGCCGCATACCCTGACCGTGGCCTGGACCATGTCACGCTTTCGCGACAACAACCCCGTCCTCTACAAGGCCTTGATCGACGCGTGGGAGGAGGCGACCGAGATGCTGGTCAAGGACGTCAGGGTTGCCTCGCAGTACTGGATCGAGGACGTCAAAGCGAAGACGACCGTCGAAAAGGTGGCCGAGGTTGCCACTGGTGCGCAGGTGAAATGGACGATGGTACCCGAAAGCACCCTGCAGCTCGCCACCTTCATGCACTCAGTAGGCTCGATCAAGTCGATGCCCTCGAGCTGGAAGGACCTCTTCTTTCCCGAGATCCACGCGCTTCCCGGAGGCTAAGCCGATGCCAGCAACCGCCCGAGTTCGCGCCCGAGTTCGCGCCCGAGTTCGCGCATGACGCCACCCTCGACGCCAACGGCCGATCAAGGCCCAGCGCCCCTGCTCCAAGTGCGTGGGGTCACTCTGCAATACAAGACCGAGCAGCACTTGGTCACGGCGACCTATCGCGTGAGCTTCGACGTCTTTCGCGCCGACCGTTTCGTCGTGCTCGGCCCCTCGGGTTGCGGCAAGTCTACGCTGCTCAAGGCGGTCGGCGGCTACATGACGCCGACCGAGGGCAACATGGGGCTTAAGGGTGTGCCTGTGCGCGGTCCGGGGCCCGACCGCATGTTCGTGTTTCAGGAGTTCGATCAGCTGCTGCCGTGGAAGACCGTGAAGCAGAACGTGATGTTTGCCCTCAAGTCCTCGGGCAAGATGCGCGGGGCGGCGGCGGAGGCGCAGGCGATGCGCTATATCGAGAAGGTCAATCTTGTGAAGTTTGCCAACTCCTATCCGCACACGCTGTCGGGCGGTATGAAGCAGCGTGTGGCGATCGCGCGCGCGATGGCCATGGAGCCCGATGTTCTCCTGATGGACGAACCGTTTGCCGCGCTGGATGCCCTGACGCGGCGCAGGATGCAAGAAGAACTCTTGCAGCTGTGGGAGGACACGCGGTTCACGGTGCTGTTCGTGACGCACTCAATTCCCGAAGCCGTCCTCATCGGCAACCGTATTCTCCTGATGTCGCCGCATCCCGGTCAGGTCAAGGGCGAACTCAACAGTGATGGTAGCGATCCCGTCGATCCCGCCACGGGTCGCAAATTGTCAGATCGCATACATGATGTTCTGTTTGCCGATCGCATCGAGGAACAAGAGGCCCTTCACCATGGCTGAGCTGCGAGCACCCGTTGCGCGGTTTCCCCGACCGAGCCCGCCCGCCCGTCCGGAGTATCTGCAGGATGTCATTGCCGGCGGCGACATCGGCGTGGTGGAGAAGCCGCTCACGACGCTGCAGCGTCTTGCCAATCAGGGTTGGCTCAGGAAGTCGCTGATCCTCATTTTCATCGCCATCGCCTGGGAAACCTACGCGCGACGGCTCAATAACCCGCTGCTGGTTCCGACGTTCTCAGCCACCCTCGAGGCCTTCTGGCAGGGCATCGCCAGCGGCGACATCCCGCAAAAGGTGGTGAACTCCGTGCAGCTGCTGATCAAGGGGTATGCGCTGGGCCTCGGATTGGCGCTCCTCTTTACCGCCATGGCGATGACGTTTCGCCTCGGCAACGATCTGCTCGAGACGCTCACGTCTGCCTTCAACCCGTTGCCAGCCATTGCGCTGCTCCCATTGGCGCTCATCTGGTTCGGACTGGGCGACCTCTCCATCATTTTCGTGCTGGTGCATTCCGTGTTGTGGGCGGTGGCGCTCAATACGCACTCGGGCTTCAGGTCGGTGTCGACCACGCTGCGCATGGTCGGGCGCAACTATGGGCTCAGAGGCATTTCGTTCGTGACCAAAATCCTGATCCCGGCGGCGTTCCCCTCGATCCTGACCGGGCTCAAGATCGGATGGGCCTTCGCTTGGCGCACGTTGATTGCGGCCGAGCTGGTGTTTGGCGTCTCCTCGGGCAAGGGCGGGCTTGGCTGGTACATCTACGAGAATAAGAACATGCTCGAGATCCCCGCGGTGTTCGCGGGCCTCTTCACCGTGATCTTGATCGGCCTCTTTGTGGAGAACCTGGTGTTCCGCAATGTCGAGAAGGCCACCGTACGCAGATGGGGCATGCAGAACTGAAGCGCGATCGCCCGCGCCTTTCCCTGGGGCCCGAGGATTTCCTGGGGGCCCGGGGATTTCCTGGGGGCCCGGGGATTTCCTGGGATGTCACCTCGACTGCAGGCATGGGGCAGGTCAATTGGGTGATGAAGCGGCCCGTGCAACGGCTCGAAGCGGGGCTCATGCGTGCGCGCCGATGAGGGGGTATTCGGCCTCCACCACGTAAGGCCCGCCGCCCGAGCCTGGACGAGCCGACAGGAGCACAAAGCGGGTGGCGAGGAACGGCGCATGCCGCAGGGCGCCGTTGTCTGACAAAAAGCCCGCCACGGCCTGCTGACGAGCGCCGCGAAGGCGCGCCAGCGTCACGTGCGGCCTGAAGCCGCGTTCCTCCGGCTCAAGGCCCGCGGCGCGAGCGGCCCGATCGTTGGCGCGGTAGAGCGCCTTGAGCTCTTCGCTCCCTTCCACGCCTGCCCAGAGGACGCGAGGTTCACGCCCACCGAAGGCGCCGGCGCCCGCGATCGTGATGCGCAGGGGCTTGGCAACAAATCCGGCCAACGCTTGGGCAAAGTCGTCGGCGGTGCGCCCATCCATGTCACCGGCAAAGCGCAACGTTATGTGCATGTTGTCGGGTTCGATCCACCTGGCGCCGGCAAGGGGCGCACGGATCAGCCAGAGGTGCTGGCGGATCGTGGCGGGGATCTCGATGGCCGTGAACAGTCGAGGCATTTCAACCCTTCGTCGCTGTTGCATGCTTGGCGCGAACGCGCTCGATGAGCTGTTCCACGGTCGGCAGGATGCTCTTGGTAATCTCGGCCACGCCCAGTGCGTTGGGATGCATGCCATCGTTGAGATTGAGTTTGGGATCCATCGCCACGCCTTGGAGAAAGAAGGGATAGAAGATGAGGCCATACTTGTGGGCGAGGTCGGGATAGATGCTCTCGAAGGCGCGCACGTAGTCCTTGCCCAAGCTGCGCGGTGCAAACATACCGGCGAGCAGCACCTCAGCGCCATTGGCCCTGATGGTCGTGATGATGGTGTCGAGATTGGACCTGGCGCGCGCCGGATCGAGGCCGCGCAGCGCATCGTTGGCGCCGAGCTCGAGGATCACCGCGTCCGTTTGTTCCGGCACGGCCCAGGCGATCCGCGCAAGACCGCCTGCCGTCGTGTCGCCTGAAACGCCTGCATTGATCACCTCGACGGCATGGCCACGCGCTTTTAGCACACGCTCCAGCTGTGCGGGGAACGCATCGGAGGCTTTGAGCCCCAATCCTGCCACCAAACTGTCGCCGAACACGACGATGCGAAGCGGCCGCTCGGCCTGGGCAATCGTGGCCCCGGCCCACGCGGCAATGAGACAATTGCAGAGGAGCCAATTGCAGAGGAGAAAGACAACTCCCATGTTTGCCAGCGTTGCCTTCGATGGCACCTTGCGCATCGGATGGGTTCCCTCCTCGTTCGGGGCGGTTCAAGCGTGGCTATTGAGGTAGAAACTTGCAAAGCCCGAGGCAAGGCCTAGGACGGGAGGCGGTTGCGATCGTGGCCAAGCCAGTCATCGCCCTCAATGACGTCTCGCTGACGCTGTCTAGCCGCGCGGGCCCGGTTGAGATCTTGAAGCACGTCAATCTTGAGATCGGGGCGGGCGAATCGGTCGCGGTGGTGGGTCCCAGCGGGTCCGGTAAGACGTCGCTCTTGATGATTGTGGCCGGTCTTGAACGCGCCACATCGGGTTTGGTGCGGGTTGCCGAGCGCGACTTTCTGGGTCTTAGCGAGGACGAGCTTGCCATCGTCCGTGGCAGCAACATCGGTATCGTATTTCAGTCGTTCCATCTGGTGCCGACCATGACGGCGCTTGAGAACGTGGCCCTGCCGCTGGAGTTTGCCGGCAAGCCCGCCGCATTTGCGACCGCCAGAGCGCTGTTGGTCGAGGTGGGCCTTGCGCATCGCGCCGAGCATTTCCCCGCGCAGCTCTCCGGCGGCGAGCAGCAGCGTGTGGCCATTGCCCGCGCCTTGAGCCCGCGCCCGCAGATCGTTCTTGCCGACGAACCGACCGGCAACCTCGACGGCAAGACCGGCGAGCAGGTCGTGGAGCTGCTGTTCGACCTGCAGCGGCGACGGCAGGCCACTCTCGTGTTCGTCACCCACGACGTACGGCTCGCGCAACGCTGCGGTCGCGTGGTGCGCATGGCAGATGGAGAGATCATTGGGGCGGAGCTTGCCACCGCATGACGGTCGCGGCGACGGATCTCGGCGGGTGGCGCCACGCATTGCGGTTGCCGCTGGCGCTCACCTTGGCGCTGCGCGAGCAGCGCAATGGACTGAAGGGGTTCTATGTCTTCATCGCCTGCGTGGCGTTGGGCGTGGCGGCCATCACCGGGGTCGGCGCGTTGGCCGACGTCTTGCGTGCGAGCTTTGAGCGGCAGGGAGAGGCCCTGTTGGGGGGAGACGTCACCCTGTCCCGTCCGCATCGACCGGCTGGGGACGCGGAGCGGGCCTGGCTCTCGGGGCAGGGTCGTCTCAGCGAAACGGCCGGCATGCGCGCCATGGCGCGCCGGCCGGACGGCCGCGAGCAAGCGCTCGTTGAACTCAAGGGCGTGGATGGAGCCTATCCGCTCGTGGGTGGCGTGCGCCTCGCCGAGGCGGTCTCGCTCGATGAGGCGATCCGCGCGCAGCCGGGAGCCGCGGTCGACCCGATCTTGCTCGAGCGGCTTGGTCTCAAGGTCGGTGACCGCCTGTCGCTCGGCACCATCGAGGTGCCAATCCGCGCCACCATTGCTGCCGAACCCGACAAGCTCGTGGACCGACTGACGGTCGGCCCGCGTGTGCTCGTGTCGCTCGATACCCTCAAGCGTGCCGGACTGATCGAGCCCGGCAGTCTGGTCGCATGGCGTTACGCCCTCAAGCTCACGGGGAGCGCGCACGGGTCGGATCGCGCGCTCGTGGCGTTCCGCGAGCTCGTCAAAACGGTGCTGCCCGAAGGCGGCTATACGGTCCGCGATCGGCGCGATCCTTCCCCGCAAGTGTCGCGTACGCTGGAACGACTGCGGCAGTTTCTCACGCTCGTCGGCCTCACGGCGTTGTTGGTCGGCGGCGTTGGCGTTGCCAATGCGGTGGCGACCTACATAGATCGCCGGCGCCGGGTGATCGCTGCCTTCAAGAGCCTCGGAGCCACCAGCGGCACCATTCTGGGCGTCCATCTCCTGCAGGTACTGCTGATCGCCGGCATCGGCATCATCGTTGGCATCGCGCTCGGCATGCTGATCCCGGTGGTGCTGACGGCGGCGTTCGGGGATGCCTTGCCGATCAAGGCTGATCTCGCCGTCAGCATGCGCAGTCTGTTGACGGGCGTGGGGTATGGCCTGCTCGTGTCGCTGCTGTTTGCGCTCTGGCCGCTGGGGCGCGCCGAGCAGGTGGGCGCGAATGTTCTCTTCCGCGACGAGGTGGCGCCGCAGCGCGCACTGCCGCGCCGTCCCATCCTGGCGTTGATCGTGGGCTGCGGGCTGTTGCTGTCGGGTTTGGCGATCTTCACGGCGGAGGCTCGCCTGCTTGCGCTCTACTACTGCCTCGGGGTCGTCGGGGTATTCGTGGTCTTCGTGGGCCTGGGGTCTGCCGTGGCCTTCCTCGCTCGGTCAGTTGCACGGCCCCGCTTGCCGGAGCTCGCCTTGGCGATCGGTCGCCTCGGCGCACCCGGCGGGCTTACGCGCGCGGTCGTGCTGTCGCTTGGAACGGGGCTCTCATTGCTCGTCACCGTGGCCCTGGTCGACGCCTCCGTCGTGCATGAGCTCACCGCGCGCTTGCCCGAGGAGAGCCCCAACTATTTCGTGCTCGATATCAAGCCCTCCGACAGCGAGGAGTTTCGGGCCCTCGTCGTGAGCGAGGCGCCCGCCGCCAGGGTGGCGGAGGCACCTATGCTGCGGGGCCGCGTCATCAAGCTAGGGTCGCAGCTGGCCGAGGACGTCAAAGCGGCACCGGAGGCGCAATGGGTGCTCACCGGCGACCGTGGCCTCACCTATGCGCCAGATGTGCCCGAGGGTTCCACGGTGGTGGCGGGGACGTGGTGGCCCGCCGACTATGCCGGAGAGCCGCTCGTCTCCTTCGAGGCCGAAACCGCCAAGGGGCTGCATCTCAAGGTTGGCGATACCATCACGGTGAATGTGCTCGGCCGCAACGTGACGGCGCGCATCGCCAATCTGCGCGAGGTGCGATGGGAAAGCCTCTCCCTCAACTTCGTGATGGTATTCTCGCCCAACACCTTGAGCGGGGCGCCCCACAACCTGTTGGCAACGATCACGCTCCCCAAGGACCATTCGCTGGCGGCGGAAGCCAAGCTTGCGCAGCACATCGGTCGCGCCTTTCCCGCCACCACTGCCATTCGCGTCAAGGACGCGATCGAAGCCTTCAATGTCATCTTCGGTCGCGTCATGGTGGCGGTGCGGGCGGCCGGCAGCGTTACGCTACTGGCCGGTGCGCTGGTGCTCGCCGGTGCGCTCGCCACCGCCCAGCGGCGGCGCATCCAAGAGGCCGTTATTTTGAAGGCCCTGGGCGCCACCAGTCGCCGTATCCTGCTCACGCATTTGACCGAGTATGCCATTTTGGCATTGTTAACGGCGTTTATCTCGGTCCTGATCGGCAGTTTGGCGGCTTGGATCGTGCTCACCCACGCCATGGAGGTCGATTTTGTCTTTTCCGGCTGGGCGGCGGGGGAGGCGGTGTTGGCGGCGATCGGCCTGGTGGCGGTATTTGGCGGGCTTGGCACCTGGCGCGTGCTGCGGGCCCGACCGGTCCCCTATCTGCGATCTGACTAAAACTTAAGCTTGGGGCAGGAAAGTGCGTCTTTTGATGGGCATGCCGCCTTGCGCAGCTCAGGTCGCGACCCCAGATTCGCAACCAGCACTTCTTGCAAGCGGCCGGGCGCATCGCGTAGAGTCCGGCGCGAGCTTGGAGCTTGCACCACAGTCGAAGGGATGGACCAAAATGGCTCAAATCGACAACAGGTACGCCGGCCGAGTGGGCGCGCGCACTGATGTTGCCGTAGACGAAGGTCTGCGCGCGTACATGTTGCGCGTCTACAATTACATGGCCGCCGGCGTGGCACTCACCGGCGTCGTCGCCTACATCGTATTCAGTTATGCGGTCACCACCGATCAAGCGCTTGCCGCCACGATCGGGAGTCGCGCCATCGCCCTGCACCGGGGGATGTACCTCACCCCGTTCGGTCAGGCGATCTTCCTGTCCCCGCTCAAGTGGGTTGTCATGCTGGCCCCGCTGGCGTTCGTGTTCTTCCTGTCCTGGCGCATCTACCGCATGAGCCTGGGGGCCGCGCAACTGGCGTTCTGGCTGTTTGCCGCAGTGATGGGCGCCTCGCTGTCTTCGATCTTCCTCGTCTATACCGGCAACTCCATCACCCAGGTCTTTTTCGTGACCGCGGCGGCGTTCGGTGCACTCAGCCTTTACGGCTACACCACGCAGCGTGATCTCTCCGGCTGGGGTTCCTTCTTGATCATGGGCGTCATCGGCATCGTGATCGCGGGATTGTTGAACCTGTGGCTGCAGTCAAGCGCCCTGCAGTTTGCCGTGTCCGTGATCGGAGTGCTGGTGTTTGCGGGTCTTACCGCCTACGACACCCAGCAGATCAAGGACAACTACTACACGGTGATGGGCGACGCGACGGCGACTGCCAAGCAAGCCATCATGGGCGCCCTCAATCTTTACCTCGACTTCATCAACATGTTCGTGATGCTGCTTCAGCTGTTCGGCAATCGCGAATAAGCGCGCAGTCGTTGGCGTCATGCTGGGCCCCGCTGTGCGGGGCCCTTTGCATTTGCGGGGGCCGTCGGGCAAATTTCCACCCCGACGCCTTGAGAGCTTGCGCATGTTTCAGCTGACGCTACGCCCCGCCAGGCCCGCCGATATCGCGGCCATCACCGCGATCTATCGCCCTGCCGTTCTCGGTGGCACGGCGAGCTTCGAACTTGAGCCGCCGAGCGAGGAAGAGATGCTGCGTCGCTATCGCGCCGTCACGGATGCCGGCAACCCTTATGTGGTTGCCGAACGCGATGGGCGCATCATCGGCTACGCCTACGCAAGCGCCTATCGCGCACGACCCGGCTATCGCTTCACCGTGGAGAATTCGGTCTACGTATCCCCCGATGCGCAGGGCAAAGGGGTTGGCCGGGTACTCCTCGCCGAAGTGATCGCGGCCGCAACTGCCAAAGGCTATCGGCTGATGGTGGCAGTGATCGGCGACTCTGCCAATTTCGCCTCCATCGCTCTGCATCGGCGCGCCGGCTTCAGGTTCTGCGGCACCATTCATTCGGTCGGCTACAAGCTCGGCCGCTGGCTCGACAGCGTCATCATGGAGCTGCCGCTGGGCGAGGGCGATGGGTCCGCGCCGCGCGTGTGAGCCATCGTGAATGTGGCCCATCGTCAGGTCGGTCAAGCGCGAAAGCGCGACTGCCCCATCGCCTGCCGCAGGCTGTCGCTCGCCAGCGAGGTGTCAGAATGGATAGCGTATTCGGCGGGTTGGCGGATCAGGGCGCGGCTGGCTCCGATCGGGGCCACGCGCCGGCCGCGAGCGCGCTTGAAATTGCCGGGCGAAGCGAGGATCATGGGGTGCTCAACCAGCCAGGGAGGCGCCTTTGAGCGAAGCCGAGCCCATACAGTTCAGCCCGCGCAGCAGCGCGGGCGTCAATGGCAGCAGCACATTCACACATCCCAACATTGCCACTTCAGTTTTCTTTACGCGCGCTGAACTGAGCGCCATCCTCGATCTCTATGGCCGCAAGGTCGCCGCCGGTGAATGGCGCGACTACGCCATTGATTTCGGGCGCGACAAGGCGGTGTTCTCCGCCTTCCGCCACGCCAGCGAAGTACCCCTTTACCGCATTGAGAAGCATCCGCGGCTGGCGCGGCGACAGGGCGCCTACAGCGTCGTGGCGCCCGCCGGCCTCATCCTCAAGCGCGGCCACGACCTTGCTCGAGTGCTTGCGGTGCTCGAGCGCACCCAGCGGCTGCAAGCCGTCTGAACCATCGGGTCGGCTCAGGCCAGTCCGCAGGGCCAGATCGCAGGGGCCAGATCGCAGGGGCTTCGGGGGGGCCGGCCAGCTTGCGGCATTCCGCGCGCGTGCTGCCGGCGCCGTCTATGGCAGCTCACGCAAAGTCCGCCGGCGCCAGAGCTGGCGCAGCGACAGGGCGTGCAGCAGGATTGAACTGGGGACCGCGAAGGTCGGGATCAGGACCGTGGGAAACGTACCAAGCTGAGCATTGGGAACATCGGGGACGATCATCTGCAAAGGCCCCGGGCTTGTCAGGAGGCCCATGCCGATGGCAATGGTGAAGTCCACGAGTCCGAGGGCGTTCCAAGCGATGGCTGTCCTGCGGGCCCCTACCGCCCTCGTATAGAGCAGATAGGCGACCGGCAGCGCCAAGAGACCCGTCAGCATGTCGCCTGTGCCCGCGGGGAGGGCAAAGGCGCTCGAGAGGGTGCCTCGGCCCCACGCCACCAAGAAGATGCCGCCAAATACGCGGTAGACCTGCAAGGCCACGAGCCAAGGCGTCGGCATGGCATCGAGGATCGCACCGATGCGCTTGGAGGCTAGCAGGACCGGCAGCCCGAACAGCACCGGCAAGAAGATAGCGAAGGGGATTGCCGGCACGCCTGAGCGTTGACCGGCTCGGAAGGCATCGGCGACGGCGAGCCACCAGGCAAGCCCCAGCCAGGCGGTGAACACGGCGGCGATGGTGAACCAGGTTCTGACGCGTGTCGCGCGATCAAACTCGGTCCGCGCAAGGCCGAGCCACAGGCCGGTCAAGATGACGACATGGATCATCAATCGCACCACGATCGACGGGACGCCAGTCGCCTGCAATTGAGGGAAGAGGATGTTGAGACTGAGCCAAAATGCGGTGAAAGCGGCAACGAGAAGGAACAGTCCAGTCGCATGTCGACGGGGTGAGGGTTGGGCCTCAAGCGCTAGGGACATCACACGCGCCTCCAAATGTTTAAAGTCCATAATATATAGTGACTCTATAAAATGGAGTCACTTCACAATCCCGGGATCTGCTAGGATAGCCGTCGAAACGCAGGTGAGGCGCCTCGTCGGTTTGCCGCTGGGCTGGGCGGCAGCGGCGTGGGCGGGGAATGCCATTGAGCCATAACAGGCATTGTCCAGTGGCGCGTACGCTCGAGGTGATCGGCGAGCGGTGGACCATCCTGATTTTGCGCGACCTGTTTGTGGAGGGTCCGCGTAAATTCCAGGACTTCGAGCGGTCGCTTGCGGGGATCAGTCCCACGACGCTCTCGGCACGCCTCAAGCGGCTTGAGGAGCACAAGATCATCGCTCGTCGGTTCTATGCGGACCACCCGCCTCGCGCTGAATATGCCTTGACTGAGAAGGGGCGCACGCTGGGCCCGATCATGCGAATGCTTGAGGCCTGGGGCATGCAGCACACGCGTTGACCCTGGCTAGCGCCGACGACGGCAGTTCGGCCGAGGCGATCAGGCGTAGTCCACACGTACAAGGTAGAGCCCGCGCGCGGGTGCGACCTGGCCGCACGCCCTGCGATCGCGCGCCGCGAGCGCTGCGGCGAGATCGCCTGCGCTCCACTTGCCCTCGCCAACAAGCTTGAGCGAACCCACCATGGAGCGCACCTGGTTGTGCAGAAACGAGCGTGCCGAGGCCATAATGTGCACCTCCTCGCCCGCGGCGGCGACGGCCAAACGGTCGAGCGTCTTGATCGGCGATTTGGCCTGGCAGTCGGCCGCGCGGAACGTGGTGAAGTCGTGGCGGCCGACCAGCTGGCTTGCGGCTTGATCCATCGCGACAAGATCAAGGCGCTGGGGCACCCACCACACGCGATCGCGGTCCAACACGGGTGGGGCCGATCGCGCCAACATGCGATAGGTGTAGTGGCGAGCAGTGGCGCTGAAGCGCGCGTCGAACGCCTCCGTCACAATCGCACAGTCCAGCACCGCGATCGGGTCCGGTTTCAGGTGGAAATTCACCGCGCTGCGCACCGTGTCCGACGGCCAAGCACGGGTGAGGTCGAAGTGCGCGACCTGGCCCTTGGCGTGCACGCCAGCGTCCGTGCGGCCGGCCCCGCGCAGCGATACGGTTTCGCCCCCCAGCTTGGCAATCGCCTCGGTCAGCCGACCCTGCACGGAGACGCCGACCGCCTGCACCTGCCAGCCGACGAAGGGCGTGCCGTCATACTCAAGCGTGACGCGGTAGCGTGGCATGGGGTAGGCGCGACCTCTTGCTTCATCCTAGATTGACCCGGGGCGAGGCTCCACTAATGCCTCGCCTCGCCTGCGGCAAGCCGATGGCGAGCGGGGTCCGGCGGCTTGGAGCCGCCCGCGCCGCTCCTGCGCGGACCTGCCCCTCCAGAAAGCCTGCGCGCAGGTGAGGCTTGCCGCCAATGCCGCCAAACGGGCACCGTCAGCGAAGAGGATGGCCCATGTGCCGGCGAAGATGTGCCGGTGAAGATGTGCCGGTGAAGATGTGCCCGTGAAGATGTGCCCGTGAAGATGTGCCCGTGAAGATGTGCCGGTGAAGATGTGCCCATGAAGATATGCCCATGAAGATATGCCCATGAAGATATGCCGGTGAAGATGTGCTGGTGATCATGCGCGCTGACGGTGCGGTGGCATGCGAGGGCGGGATAACGTGGGGTGACCGAGATGGCGGAGGCCTACGCCGAGGAGGATCGCTCGGCGGCGCTTCACCGACCCTCCGCGGCCCCCTGTCTGGCGTCGTTGTCGCCAAGCCTGCAACGGCCGCGCAAGCCTCGCAGGGCGCCGATCGCTCGCTAGCGCTATCCAGCCGCGGCGCCTACAACACAAGGGGTCGCGCCCGTCGAGCGGGTGGCCCGCGGCAGCGCCAGCCCGATGGCCTCACCGGCCGTATCGCCCTCAGCAAATGCTCAATCCGAAGGATCGTGGCGGGGCAGTGCCAGGCGCGTTCCCCTTCCGAGCGCAAAGCCGCGCAGAAACTCGCGAGCCAGCATCGGCTTGCGGCCCGAGCGCTGCACCGCCAGCATCCGCACGGCGCCCTCGCCGCAGGCGACGGTGAGGGCATCGTCCAGGATCGTGCCGGGGCTGGGATCGGGAATGGGGTCTGGAGTGAAATCAGGGGGTGTGCTCGCAGCGGCGTCCAAAGCAAGGGTTCGCAACAGCTTGATGCGCTCCGTCCGGCCCTCGTGCGTCACCTCGAACCAGGCGCCCGGTACTGGCGAGAGCCCACGTACGCGATTGTGCACCTCGCGAGCGGGCCGCCGGAAATCGAGGCGCGTTTCGTCCTTGTCGAGCTTGGCGGCATAGGTGACGCCCTCGTTTGGCTGCGGCGTGCAGCGCAGGCGGCCATGCGCGAGCTCGCCCAGCGCCTCCACCATCAGTTTGGCGCCTCGCTCAGCCAGCAGGTCGTGCAGCTCACCGGCGGTGGCGTCGGCGCCGATGGGCACGCGCTCGACGAGACAGATGGGTCCCGTATCGAGGCCTGCCTCCATGCGCATGACGGTCGCCGCCGTCTCGGCATCACCGGCAATGATGGCCCGTTGGATCGGGGCAGCGCCGCGCCAGCGCGGCAGCGCCGAAGCATGCAAGTTGAGGCAGCCGGCGCGCGGCGCCTCGAGCACGTGCACGGGCAGGATCAGTCCGTACGCGACGACGACGGCCACCTCCGCGCGATGGTCGGCGAAGGTGTGCGTCTCAGCATCGGTGCGGAGCCTTGCCGGGGTGAATACCGGCAGGCCATGGCGCTCGGCGCAGCGGTGGACGGGAGACTTCGACACGGCCATGCCGCGTCCGGCGGGTCTCGGCGGCTGGGTATAGACGGCGGCGACCTCATGCCCTGCCTCCAGGATGCCGGCGAGGGTGGGCAGCGCGAATGCGGGCGTGCCAAGGAAGACGACGCGCATGAAAGCCAAAACCTTGCCTGCACCAAGGGGCGTGGCACCCCCCGGGCAATTCAGCCTTTGAGCAGTCCTGCAGACCGGCGCAGCGTTTCAGCCATTCCTCTGATCCCGTGTCAGGCCCCTTCGGCCGGCGCTTCTGCCTTTGCCTGCTTCTTGAATTTGCGCACGATCATGTCGCGTTTGAGCCGCGACAGGAAGTCGATGATCAGCTTGCCGTTGAGATGATCGATCTCGTGTTGGATGGCGGTCGCGAGCAAGCCCTCGGCGGTGAGTTCCTGGCGCTTGCCCTCACGATCGAGGTACTCGACGGTCACAGACGAGGGCCGCTCGATCTCGATGCGCACGTCGGGGATCGATAGGCAGCCCTCCTCATGGCGCCGCATCTGCGACCCCAGGGCGACGATCTGCGGGTTGATCATGACCAGCGGGTGCGGCGGGTCGTCCTCGCCCTTGGCGGTATCGAGCACGATGAGGCGGCGCAACACACCCACCTGTACGGCCGCCAGGCCCACACCGGGCGCTGCGTACATGGTTTCCAGCATATCCTCGGCAAGCGTGCGCACGCCTTCGTCCACGCGCTCGATGGGCAGCGACATCTTGCGCAGGATCTTGTCGGGCAGAGTGAGGATTGCGAGCTTCGCCATGGCGCTGAAATAAGATGGGCGGGGAGCGGGGTCAATTGTGGTTCTGCCACAACCGCTGCCCCTCCACGGTGCGCGCGATGGAACCTCGCAGCCGCGGGCACCAGTCGGCTTGTCCAATCCCCATCGGGCGGGGCGAGACCGGCTGGGCGCTGCCATCATGGGTGGGGGCAGGACGGGCCTTGGGTGCGCCTTTTGCGCGACAATGGCCGAGCCCTGCGCTATAAGCCCCGCGACCCATGCGCCTGATCGAAACCACCCAAGAGCTCGCCCGCATCTGCACCCGCCTGCGCCAACACGACTTCGTGGGCGTGGACACCGAATTCATTCGTGAGCAGACCTATTGGCCGAAGCTCTGCCTCATCCAGCTTGCCGGTCCCCAGGACGAGGCGCTGGTCGATCCGCTGGCTCCGGGCCTCTCGCTTGAGCCCTTCTTCCAGCTGATGGCGAGCGAACGAACGGTGAAGGTCTTCCACGCGGCCAGACAGGACCTGGAAATCATCTGGAACCAGGCGCACCTCATCCCGCATCCGATCTTCGACACCCAGGTTGCCGCCATGGTGTGTGGCTTCGGCGAAGCCGTAAGCTATGTCAATTTGGTGAAGCAGGTGACCCGCCAGGATCTCGATAAGTCCTCGCGCTTCACCGATTGGGCACGCCGACCGCTCTCGGCCAAGCAGCTCGCCTATGCGCTGGGCGACGTCATTCACCTGCGCGAGATCTACCGCTATCTGCGAGCAGAATTGGAACGGGAGGGGCGCGCCGGTTGGGTCGAGGAGGAGATGGCGACCTTGACCGAGCCCGGCACCTACGAAGCCAACCCCGAGGAGGCATGGCGGCGGCTCAAGCTGCGGGTCAAGAGCCGCAAGGGGCTGGGCGTTTTGATCGAGCTTGCCGCCTGGCGCGAGCGGGCAGCCCAGGCACAGGACGTTCCGCGCAGCCGCATCCTGCGCGACGATACCCTCTACGACATCGCCAATCATGCTCCAACTGCGACAGCGCAGCTGGCAGAGCTGCGCACCCTCAGTGATGGTTTTGCGAGGTCGGCGCGCGCCAAGGAGATCATCGAGGCGGTGAAACGGGGTCTTGGGCGCGACCCCAAAAGCGTTCCGCCCTTGCGCACCGGGGTGCCTTTGCCCGCCGAAAAGTTGGCGCTTCTCGATTTGCTGCGCGTGCTGCTCAAGACCTGCGCGGCTCGCCACAAGGTGGCGCCACGTCTGATCGCCGATGGTGATGACCTTGAACGGATGGCGGTGGAGGACACCCCCGACGTGCCGGCCATGAGGGGCTGGCGCTACGACTTATTTGGCATCCACGCCAAAGAGCTGAAGGACGGGAGACTGGCCCTCAGGGTCGACGGCGGAGAGGTTGCGCTGTTGCACCTCCCGGGCGAAGGCTCGCGCAAGGCGCGGGCGGCTGGCTGAGGCCGAACCGGCGCCGTTGGTCGCCCAGTGTCGGAGCTCCCGACCCTCTCCTCAGACCCTCTTCTCAAATGTCCTCGCCCCATTTGGCGCCCCATTTGGCGCCCCATTTGGCCAAGGCGTTGCTGGCTCCTGAGCCGGCCGGTTCTGCTCAGGTTTGGGCCCAGGTTTGGGCTCAGGTTTGGCTCAGGTTTGGGCCAAGTCGAATTGGGCGGGTGGGCTCAGCCCAACCGTGGCAGAGGTTGAGCTCGGGGCCTGCGCGCTCACCGAGCCGACTAGGGCAACGAACAAGGCCAGCATAAGCACGCCGGCGATGAGCACCATTCGCATCGAGCGATCCATGAGCCTTATTCCGCCCGGTGGGCGGTCCTCCTGCTGTCTTTCATTTTTCTGCTTGCGATCTCAAAGGCTTAGGGCCTCGTCGCACAACTCGTTGACCGCAGCGCTTACTCCCACATATTGGGGTGCCGGGCGCCGCTGGGAAGGCGGCGTCACGCGGGCGTGACGAGGCTTGAAAGCCAGGCTTCAAAATCGCCGGCTAGCGGCGCGGATCGTAGCGGTGGGTCTGGCGCCACTCGGACAGGAAGTAGGCGAGCTTGTCATCGATCTTGTCGGGCAAAACGATGCGAACGCTGATCAGCTGATCGCCGGTATGACCGCCGCCGGCATTGCGTACGCCTTTGCCCTTGAGGCGAAAGACCCGGCCGGAACTCGTGCCCTTGGGAAGCGTGAGCTGCACCCGACCGGAGATGGTGGGCACCTCGATCTTCGCGCCGAGCACGGCCTCATCGATGGTGATGGGGAGTTCCAGGACGATATCGTCCCCGGTCCGTGCAAACTGCGGGTGCGGCCTAACCTTGATCTCGATCAGGGCGTCTCCCGGCTCGCTGCCGCCGAGACCGGGCGAGCCCTTGCCCTTGAGCCGCAGCACCTGCCCATCCGCCACACCCTCCGGCACCGTTAGGTCGAGCACTCCGCCATCCGGCATGGTCACGCGCTTTTTGGCGCCGGCAGCGGCTTCCAGAAAATCGAGCTCAAGGGTGTAGCGCACGTCGCGGCCGCGGGCGCCGAACGCGGCATCGGGCTCCGCCCTGCGTCCGCGCATGCTGCCGAAGAGGTCCGAAAAGATGTCGCCCAAGCCAAAGTCTTCGCCAGGCCGCGAGCCGCCGCGGCCGCCGAAGGGGCTCGCTCCGCCGGCATGCGCACGATGGAAGCCCCGCCGCGGTTCGCCGCTGGCATCGATCTCGCCGCGATCGTATTGCTTTCTCTTCACGGGGTCGCCGACGATGTCGTAGGCCGCGGAGACCCTTTTGAACCGCTCCTCGGCCACGACGCGATTGGCTGGATTGAGATCGGGATGGAGCTGTTTGGCAAGCTTGCGATAGGCGCGGCGAATCTCCTCGTCCGGCGCATCGCGCGGGACGCCCAGCACCTTATAAGGATCCTCGGCCATTTCGTTGCCAGCCCATCCAGCCCAGCTGCTCACCCATACTAACTTAAGATCGTGGCGCGCGTACGCCAATCCACAGGCCGCTGTGTTGGGTGACAGACTTGGGGGTGACAGGCTTGGGAGCAACAGTCGTGCGAGCAGCCTTCGGCAAAAGTGCCGCCGCAGAGAAAGTTTGGGGCGGCAGTGCCGGGAACTTGGGCACCAACCTCTTGGCGCACTCCCGCGGGGGCCCTTGCCGATAGAGTGCCTTGAGTTGCGCGGCAGTTGAGCGGCGCGCCCCCGGGGGCGAGAGCCGGGGCTCAGCGCTTGACCCGAATCTCGGGCTCGCGCTCCAGGAGTTCGGCCAAGGCCGCAAACCGCCGGCGCAGACGCTCCCCGTCGAGCGCCGCATAGGCCTTGGGGATCGACAGCACCAACTTATGCCGTTCATACGTCAGGGGCGTCTCGTCGATGATGCCGGGTTGTCCGATCGAGAGCATGTGCCCCGCTCGGATCGCCGCGCCGATGATGCGGGCGCGCTTGAAGAGCTTTTTGGAGACGATCGCTTTCAGCCGGTCGGAGAGTTTGTCCTTGCCTTCGCTCTCCGGGCTGGCACCGGTACCCATGTGCCGGAAGTAGTTGGTGAGCGCCAAAAACACGCGACCTGGGTGGTCGATGCCTCCGAGCGCGGCGTGGGCGATGAGGATGAGGCTCTGCTCGCCGCGGTAATCGGGATGCGCCCGCCAGCTGATGTCGGAGAGCAGGCACGCAGCATGGCGCAGGCGGCGCTCCTCGTCCGTCTCCCTGGGGCCCGGTGCCTCGAACAGGACGTCCGTCCAGGCGCTGAGCTCCAAGGCATGCTCGGCGGAGCGCGAGCGCATGCGCGCGTACTCCGCGCAAAAGGAGATGAGCGGGTCTTTGCGGCGCTCCGGCTCCGAGAGCAGGCTGTAGACCAAGCCTTCGCGGATGCCAAATACCGAAAAGTGCACCGCCGAGGGTTCGAGCCTCTTCAAGAGCCGCTCGAGCACCAGAGCACCGTAGGGCAGCACCTCGCGCCGTTGCCGGGAGATTTCCACGATGCCGGGCATGGCCGACAGCTTTCGGGCCTTGCGGATTTCTTCACAGAAGTCGATCGCCTCCTCGGTGGGCATGGTGTAGCCGTGCATCACGTGCAGGGGGTAGTCGGTCTGTTCCATGTGCAGGCGGGCAATGGCGCGCCAGGTCCCGCCGACCGCATAAAACGCGCGGTTGCGCCCGCTTTCGAGCCACGGCACGCCGCCAAGCCCGTCGTCGGTGATGTCGATGGCCTCGTCGATGCGGCCGTCAGAGGCGTCGATGAGCCGCAAGCCGCCGAGCGGCAGCGTGACCGACTGGCGTAGCGCCTCGCTCCTGACCTCGATGATTTCCAGGCTGCCGCCGCCCAGATCGCCGGCCACGCCGTCGGGCGAGCGAAACCCCATCAGGATGCCGTTGGCGGCCAGTTCGGCCTCGCGCTGGCCGGAGAGGATCTGGATCCTGGCGCCGAGCGCCCGCTCCCCGCGCGCAATGAAATCGGCACCGTCGGAAGCGTCGCGGCAGGCGGCGGTGGCAAGCGCCCAAATGTTCTTGACGCCAAGGATGCGGGTGATGGTCTTGAAGCGGTTCAGCGCTTCGAGCGCCGAAGAGACGCTGTCGGCGCCCAGATGGCCGGTCGATCCCACCTGCCGGCCCAAGCCGCACAGCACCTTCTCGTTGAAGAGCGGCGTGGGGCTCCTGACGGCGCCCTCATAGACGACCAGGCGCACCGAGTTTGAGCCGATGTCGACAACACCGATCGGCTCGAGCTCGCCCGCCCTCCCGAATTCGCCACCTTCGCGGTCCACGCGCCCGGTGCCCGACTAGTGCTCTTGGGCGAGGCTGAACCGACGTGGGAAGCTGTCCTTCAGCGACTGCCCTCGCCCTGAGAGGCTCGGATTGGTCATGAAGTATTCGTGGGCGTTGAACGGCTCCTCGCCCGGGGCGGGCCTGATCCGCTCCGAGCCACCGTCCGGCAGGATGCGCCAGCTCTGCTGGTTGTCCTTGAGGTTGGCCACCATGATTTGGTCCATGATCTGCTCGTGCACCGTCGGGTTGGTGATTGGCACCATCACCTCCACGCGCCGATCGAGATTGCGCGGCATCATGTCGGCGGAGCTGATATAGACGAGGGCCTTTGGCGCCGGCAAGCCATGGCCGGCGCCAAAACAGTAGATGCGGCCGTGTTCCAGGAACCGCCCGACGATGCTCTTGGCCCGGATGTTCTCCGATAGCCCAGGCACGCCGGGGCGCAAGCAGCAGATGCCCCGCACGATGAGGTCGATCTCGACGCCGGCTTGGCTCGCCTCGTAGAGCGCATCGATGATTTGCGCGTCGACGAGCGCGTTGAGCTTCATCCAAATGGCACCCTTGCGCCCGGCCTTGGCGTGGGCGATTTCGTCGCGGATGTGCGCCAGGAAACGGGTGCGGATGCCCTGCGGGCTGGCGGCGATGGCCTCGATTTCGGCGGGCTCGGCATACCCGGTGATGAAGTTGAAAATCCTCGTCACGTCGCGTCCGATCACGGGATCGGCGGTGAAGAAGGACAGGTCGCTATAGACCTTGGCGGTCACGGGGTGGTAGTTGCCGGTGCCGATGTGACAGTAGGTGGTTAGCTCGGCGCCTTCGCGGCGTACGATGAGGCCGAGCTTGGCGTGGGTTTTCAGCTCGATGAAGCCATAGACCACGTGCACGCCGGCGCTTTCCAGATCGCGGGCCCAGCGGATGTTGGCGGCTTCGTCGAAGCGGGCCTTGAGCTCGACCACGGCCGTGACCGACTTGCCGAGATCGGCGGCATCCTTCAGCGCACGTACGATGGGACTGTCATTGGAGGTGCGATAGAGCGTCCACTTGATGGCCATGACATTGGGGTCAGCCACTGCCTGGCGCAAAAGCTGCACGACCACGTCGAAGGACTCATAGGGATGGTGCACCACGATGTCCTTCTTGCGGATTGCCGCGAAGCAATCGCCGTTGAACTCGCGGATGCGCTCGGGAAAGCGGATGGTGAAGGGCTTGAACACCAGGTCGGGCCGCTCGGATACGATGAGCTGGGCGGTATCGGCAAGGCCCAGCATGCCTTCCTTGATGAAGACGGCATCATCGCGCACCTCGAGTTCCTGCACCACGAACCGCTGCAGGCGAGTTGGCATCTGGCCATCGATTTCCACGCGGATGACGTGGCCGCGACGCCGGCGCTTCAGTGCGGTCTCGTAGACCGCGACCAGGTCCTCCGCCTCTTCCTGCACCTCGATGTCGCTGTCGCGCAGGACCCGGAAGGCACCGTGGCTGCGCGCCAGGAAGCCTGGGAACAGCCGGGACAGGAACATGCCGATCACCAACTCGATGCGGATGAAGCGGATGGGCTTCACCCCGTCCTGCCGGGCGCCTTCCTCCAGTGGCAGGCGGATGAAGCGCACGAGCTGCATCGGGATCGGCAACAGCGCGTGCATGGTGGTGCCATCGCGCTCGCGTCGCAGCTCCACGCCGACGGTGATGCCGGCATTCTGGATGAAGGGGAAGGGATGGGCGGGGTCGACGGCGAGCGGCGTCAGGATGGGCAGGTATTGTGCAACGAACAACCGGTCGAGCCATTCGCGCTCGGCAGGCTTGAGCTCCTTGGGTTCGACGATATGAATGCCGGCCGCAGCCATCTCCGCCCTCAGCGTTGCCCAGCAGGCCTGTTGCTCGCTGACAAGATGGGCCGCGAAGCGGTTGATCTCGGTGAGCTGCTGGGCGGGCGTGAGGCCATCCTGGCTCGGGTGGACGACGCCGGCGGCTACCTGGCCATAAAGACCGGCCGCGCGCACCATGTAGAACTCGTCGATGTTGGAGGCAGAGATCGACAGGAAGCGCACGCGCTCAAGCAGCGGGTGGCGGCGGTTGAGCCCCTCTTCGAGCACGCGCCGATTGAACTGCAGCCAGGAGAGTTCGCGATTGTAAAAGCGCAGGGGCCCCACCGGCGGCGCTGGCTGCGCCGGCGCCTCGACCACAAGCTCGCGTTCCTTCAATCTCGTCTTTGGTGCGCTCATGGGGATCCGCACTGGCTGGGAAATCATCTGTGATAATTATGCCACTCAATTGGCACAGGTGGCAGGTAGTTTGCAACGGTAAGATGAAGGTTTGGTGGCAGCGAGGTTCACGCCTCGCGCTGGCGCCGTTGGGGCGACAAGACCGGCTCGAATCGGGCTGGCTCGCCCGTCACTTGTTCAGCCAACGCTTGCTTGGCCAACACGTGCTGGACCAGGGCGCGCGTGACCCGGCGCTGGGAGGAGAGCGCCGCAGCGTCGATCTCGGCCACCGCGATGGCCGCTGCCTCCATCGATTGGTCCATATGCAGGGCAATGTAGCCGATCACGTGCGGTTCCACCGCGAGCTGGCGATCGGCGAAGTGCTTCACCAACACGGCCTTGAGCAAGGCCTCGTCCGGCGGCTCGATGGCGACGACGGGGAGCGCGCGCAGGCGCGAGCGCAAATCCGGCAGCGCGACGCTCAGCTCGCCCGGCGGCACACGCGAGGTGATGAGCAGCGATCGCTTCTCTTCGCGCGCCAGGTTGAGCAGATGGAACAGCACGCGTTCCTCGCCGATGCCAGCGTGCAGATCCTCGATCAGGAGCGGCCCGCTCAGGCGGGCCACGTCGGCTTCGCAAATGCGCTTTGCCTCCAGGCGCGCTGCGCCGGACTTGAGGCGCCAGACGTTGGCCAGATGGGTCTTGCCGGCGCGAGCGGGGGCAACCACGATGGCGGACGCACTGGGCCAGTCTGGCCAGCGGTCGACGAAGTCGGCGGCCGCCTGGTTGGACCGGCTGACGAGGAAGTCCTCCGCCTGCAGGGCCGGGTGGTGCGCGAGGTCGAGCACGAGCTGGCTGGGCGTAGCGGTCACGGTTGGTCCTTTGGATTGGCGTTGTGGGAGAGGGCCGCGGCGCCCTCAACCCCACTGTTGCCCTTGTAGACGGAGCTGTCGAGATAAAGCCCGAGCGCAAACCGCACGACCACGCCCGCGGCGGCCGCCAGCGGCACCGCCACCAGCGTGCCGACGAGACCGAAGAGATAGCTGAACACGAACAGCGCGAAGATCATCCACACGGGATGGAGGCCGATCTTCTGTCCGACGAAGCGCGGGGAGAGAAAGGCGGTATCCATGGCGATGCCGCACACGAGCACGCCCACGGCCTTGCACAAGGGCGTGTAGTCGGGCCAGTACTGCATGACGGCAAGGCCGGACGCAAAGAGTAAGCCGACGAGCCAGCCGATGATCGGGATGAAGGCGAGGAGCCCGGTGGTGAGCCCAACCAAGAGGCCGTAATCGATGCCTGCCCAGCTCAAACCCAGCGCATAGAAGAGGCCAAGCAGGAGACAGATCGTGCCTTGTCCGCGGATGAAGGCGGCCACGGCATCGTTGATGCTGACGGCAAGGCCACGAATGGTGGGAGCATAATCGCGCGGCAGGGCCTCGTCGAGGCGTGCCAACATCGGGTGCCAATCGACGATCAGGTAGAACACGACCACTGGCGTGATCAAAAGCAGAGAGACAAAATTGACGAGCGCCAGGCCGCGGCTCCACACCGATACCATGACGGTGCCCGCCAGTCCCGCCCAGTTCTGCGACAGGTCTGCCAGCATGCGATCGAGGGCCGCCTGGAATGAGGGGAAGCTTGGGCCCAACCAATCCCGGCCAAAGCGCTCACCGAGCGCCTTCAGCCGCTCCGCCTCGCCCGGCAAGGCCGTCACCATCTGCCGCACCTGATCGCTGAGCACGGGGGCCAGCAGGACCAGCGCGAGGGCCACCAGCACGGCGACCACGCCGACGATCAGGATGGCTGCCAACGTCCGGTTGAGGCCATCGGCCTCGAGGCGGTCGGCAATGGGATTGAGAAAATAGGCGCCGACAATGGCCGCGACGAAGGGGAGCAGGATGTCGCGCAGCAGCGCGATGGCGAGGATGAGGACGATGAGGACCGCCACCCAGAACCAGACCTGCCGCTCGACGCGCATATCCCTCCTTGGCGTGCGCTCCGCGCCGGCGATCAGCCCCCCGGCCCGTTCTTGCCCGCGGAGTCGTAGCTGGCGGAGTCATAGCTGGTCATGTGAAGAAACCAAGCCCGCAGATAGGTGGCGAGCGAAAGAAGGGTCAATGCTCCCGCAATCCACACCAGCACCAGGCGGGTGCGCTCAAGCCCGAGACCGAAAGCCGCATCGGCGAGCACGGTGGCGGCGAGCAGGATTTGCACGGCCGTATTGGCCTTGCTCACGGCGAGCGGCTTGATGCGGACCGGCTGATCGAGCAGCCAGGCGAGCAGCACCGCGGCGACGATCAGGATGTCACGGCTGACTACGGCGATGACGAGCCAGAGCGGCAACTCGTTTCGTACGCCGAGCGCAATGAATATGCTGACGATCAGCAGCTTGTCGGCGAGGGGATCGAGGTAGGAGCCAAGCTCGGTTCCCCAGTTGTAGCGCTTGGCCAGCCAGCCATCGACGGCGTCGCTGATGCCGGCGCAGACGAACACGAAAAACGCGATCTTGGCCTGGCCGGTCAGCAGCAGCCAGAAGATGATCGGAACGGAAATGATGCGCCCGAGCGTGATGAAGTTCGGGATGTTGATAATCACGGCCGACTGCAGCGCTCTTTAACAGGCGATTGTCTAGGCAGGAGAATCGCGGGGGGTGATACCGCCCGGCCCTCAGCCGCCGGAGCTTAGCTCCCACCCCGCGTTCCAGTCGAGGGCCCTATTGCTGCGACAAGACCCAGGTGCCGCCGGCGTTGCGCAGGCTTAGGCCTTGGCTTGCCAGGGCATCGGCCAGCCGTTCGGCGCCCGCGGCATAGCGCAGCGTCACGCGCGCACCGCGGGCCGAGAGCCCCGCCACTTCGAGCTCCTCAACGCCCGGCGTTGCGGCAAGCTTGCGACTGATGTCCTGCCACTCGCTCATGCCGCGGAACTCGATGGCGAGCAGCAGCGCGCTGTCCGCCGGCGCGCCCGTAACCGCGACGCTGGGGTCAGCGCCCGCCCCGGCGCCCTTGAGCGCCTTCCAGCGGCCCTCCAGGATGCCGAGCGAGACCACGGCGGCGAGCTCGCTGGCGTAGCCTGGATCGGCCGGGTCTATGCGGTAGCTGCGCTTGAGCACGAAGGCACCCGCGGCGTCTCGCCCCGTCAGGGTGAGGCTGAGGCGCTTGGCCGGAAGGTCTTGATCGGCCACGGCCAGCAAAACGAGCTCGCCGCCATAGGCCGCGACGAGTGCGCGCAGCGCGCTGGCGTCCCCGTCCGCAAGCGCGTTGACCGCCTCGGGCGGGACTTGCTTCTTGAGGGGTTCGAGCCGCACCGGGCTCAGCGCATGCTCCAGGTCGAGGCTCTTCCACACGTTGCTCCAGGCCGCCTCCTCACTGGGCACCGAGCGGCCTGAGCCGCGCCACAGGGGAATGAGGGTGAGCACCGGCGCCTGCTCTTCCACGAACGGTATGCCTTCGCGCCGCAACAGGTCGCGCACGCCCTGTGCCTGGAACGTAAAGTCGAGGCTGGCGATGTAGTCGGTGGAGGAGTTGCGCTCCGAGCGCACCCGCACGCCCTCGATGAGGTCGCCGGCGGGTACTTGGCGCAGCGCCCGCAGCCGCTGGTGGGCCGTGACCGGCACGAGCCGCTTAAGCAGCGAACGCAGGGCGGCCTGCTGGCCATCGGCCAAGGCCTTGCTCTTGGCGCTGACCGCATTTTCTGCGCGCGCCTCCACGGGATAGTTGCCGACCGTGAAGGGTGCATCCTCCTCTGCCCCGCTGGCGCAAGGCGCAGCGAGGGTGAGGCAGGCGCAAAGCGCCAATCCTGCCTTGCCAATGGCCGATCTGCCCGCGATCCGCATCCCCCGCCTTGCCCCTCCTGCGGCATCCACAGCAGCCAAGTGACGGAGCCTACCGGCCCGCATGCGCGTCTGCTATGCGGGAATACTGGGTCATGCTTTGGGCAAAAGTTGGGAGCCTGCGCACCGCCATGCCTCGCCGCCCGCACCGCCGTCCCGCCATTTCCTACCGTGCGGCAGGGGTCGACATCGATGCCGGCGAGGCCCTGGTGGAGGCCATCAAACCCCTTGCCGCCACGACGCGCCGACCGGGGGCGGACGCCGCCCTCGGGGGCTTCGGGGCGCTCTTCGACCTCAAGGCGGCAGGCTTCCGCGATCCGATCCTGGTCGCTGCCAACGACGGCGTTGGCACCAAGCTCAAGATCGCCATCGCCACCGGCAGGCACGCCAGCGTCGGCATCGACCTCGTCGCCATGTGCGTCAACGACCTCCTAGCCCAGGGGGCGGAGCCGCTGTTCTTCCTCGACTACTTTGCCGCCGGCAAGCTCCAGGTTGCGACGGCGCGCGCGGTCATTGCCGGCATCGCCGAGGGATGTCGCCAGGCCGGCTGTGCGCTCATCGGCGGCGAGACGGCCGAGATGCCGGGCCTCTATCACGGTGCCGACTACGATCTAGCCGGGTTTGCCGTGGGCGCAGTTGAGCGCGGGGCGGTGCTGCCAAGGGCCGACATCGCCGAGGGTGACGTCCTGCTCGGGCTGCCCTCCTCGGGGGTCCATTCCAACGGCTTTTCGCTGGTGCGCCGTTTGGTGGCCAAGGCCAACCTTGCGTGGGATGGGCCGGCGCCGTTTGCCCCCGCATCGAGCCTCGGCGCTGCGCTCTTGGTGCCAACGCGCATCTATGTGCGGCCGGTGTTGGCCGCGATCCGCGCAACGGGCAGCGCCGTGAAGGGGCTTGCGCACATCACCGGTGGCGGGCTCAGCGACAATCTCCCGCGCGTCCTGCCGGTGGGGCTTGCCGCCCATGTCGATCTTGGCAGTTGGAAGATGCCAGCCGTGCTCGCATGGCTCCAACAGGTTAGCAACCTTGACGATGCGGCGATGTTGCGCACCTTCAATTGCGGCATCGGCCTTGTTGTGATCGCCGGGCGGGCGGAGGCCGAAAGCGTGGCATCGGCGTTGGCGGCCGCAGGCGAGAGGCCGGTGCGGTTGGGCCAGATCGAGCCGGGCCGCGGCGTCAAATCGCGCGCCAAGGGCAAGGGCGAGGCCGAGGCTGTGCGCTATGGCGGCAGCTTGCAGAGGCCGTGACGGACACCGAGCCCGCGGGTCGCCTTACTGTTTGCAGCCTGCCAGCATCTGCTCGCGCTTTTGCGCCTCCGCTTTCCAGCGGTCGGGATTTTGCGTGGCGCACCAGGCCAGGTGGCCCTGGCGGTTCATGTTCCACTCTGGTCCGGCAAAGCCGCACTTGCCGCGCTCGTTGCGTTGCTGTTGCTTGAGAGCGGTTTCGGCATACCAGGTACAATTGGCGGTCTGGGCCGACGCGGCGGCAGTGCCGGCGGCCAGCGCCGAAAGGAGCGACAAGGCGGCAAACGATCTGCTCATTGGCATCGGTATTCTTCCTGGATGTCGGGCCTCATTGGCTCTCCCGGTTGGCTCACAGAGTTGGCCCCCGAGTTGGCTCAGCAAGCTCGCGGCCTGGCTCGTCTGATGGGGTCGCCCCTTATTGGCGCGCTCGATGAGGTCGCCGCGGCTCCAACATTCGAGCGCCCAAGGTCAAGGATCCGGGCAGCCAACGGCGCAAGCGCACTAGAAGCTTAGCCCTCATGGATTGTCTAGGGCGCGATGGTGCAGCGCGGCGCCGGATCGGTGCCTTGAAGGGCTGCCGGGGGGAGCCTTCACCCCGCGAGGCGTTGCGCTATGGTGCGCGCCAGCTCCTGCAATTTCCCGGTCCACGGCGCGGCGTTGGACGAAACGAGGCTTGCCTGCGATTTGAGGATGACGCCGTCCTCCAGGACCTTCAGGCCGTTGGCGCGCAGCGTCGCACCGGTGGTCGTGATATCGACGATGAGTTCGGCCAGCAGCGCTGCCGGAGCGCCTTCGGTCGCACCGAGGCTCTCGACGATGCGGTAGCCGGTGACGCCCTTCTGGGCAAAGAAGCGGCGCGTCAGGTTCATGTACTTGGTGGCAACGCGCATGCGCCGGCCGTGCACGCGGCGGAAGCCCACCGCCATTTCCTCCAGGTCGGCCATGCGCCGCACGTCGATCCATGCCGCCGGAACGGCCACCACGACGTCGGCCTGACCAAAGCCACAGCGGCGCAGAAAGGCTATGCGCGTATCGCAGTCGGCGATGGTCTCGCGCAGCAAGTCCTCGCCGGTGATGCCAAGGTGGGCCTTGCCGCTCTTGAGAAGCTGGGCGATCTCGGCCGAGGAGACAAAATTGACCTCGACACCGGGCAGTTCGGCGATGTCGCCCTGGTAGCCACGGGCTGAGCCCGACTTGGCGACGACCAGCCCCGCCCGCGCCAGCATGTTGGCGCATTGCTCCATCAGGCGGCCCTTGGAGGGCAGTGCGAGCACCAGCCGATCTGTCATGGTGCCTCTGCGCTGAGCACACTCAAGAGCCGCTCGGTGTGGATCGACGAGCCGACGGCCGGCACCCGCGCCGGGGCTCCGACGTCGGCGAGCAGGCTGTCGTAGCGGCCGCCGCCGGCGAGGGGACTGCTGGGGCCGAGCTCGCGCGCGATGATCTCAAACACGAAGCCGGTGTAGTATTCGAGGTTGCGACCAAACTCGGCCGCAAAGGTGGCCGCGCGGGTGTCCATGCCAGCGGCCGCAAGCAGGTCGAGGCGGCGCCGGAAGGCGGCAAGGGGTACGTCGAGGTCGAGCTTGTGCGGGCCGATCAACGCCTCGATCCGGTGGGCCGCCTCCCGCGCCGGGGATTTGAGGCCCGTGTAGCCTTCGATCAGCGCGGCTGTGGCCGCGGCGAGCGGTTCCTCGCGGGCATCGGCAGCCTCCGCCAGCAGGCGATCGGTGATCTCAGGTAGGGTGCGGCTGCCGACGAGCTCCAGCCCGGCCGCTTCCAGGTGCGCCTCAACGAGCCTTTGGGCCTCCTGTGGCCGGGCCGGGTCGAGCCCATCCACCAAGGCGCGCGGCAGCCCATTGACCTTGAGCGCATCGCGCGAGGTGAGGCGCGCAAGCTCGGCACGGAACGCCTCGGGGCGCCAGAAATGATGGCGCAGGCGTCGGCGCCAGCGCTGCGGCATGGCCAAGGCATCGAGGAGCGCTGCGAAGAGGCCGAGGTCGCCCAGCCGCAGACGAAACTGGCGGATGCCCGCATCCTCCAACGCCTCCACGATGAGGGCGAGGACCGCAGCGTCGTCTTCTTCGCGATCCACCGCGGCGAACGATTCGATCCCGGCCTGGCGGAACTCGCTCGGGTGCGCGCTGGTGGCCCCGCCCGGTTGGTAGCGGAAGGCAGGCCCGCTGTAGCAATAGCGCGCACGGGCGTTGCCGGTGGGGTGGCGGGCCAAGTGCAGGCGGCAGGTTGGCACCGTCAGGTCGGGCCGTAGGCAGAGCTCCTCGCCGTCGGGATCGGTGAAGACGTAGGTACGCGCGCGCAGCGCCTCGCCGACCACGTCGAGGAATAGGCCTGCGGGTTGGATGATGGCCGGCGCGATCTGCTCGTAGCCGGCACGCATGAACGTCGCCATCAGGCGCTGCGCCTGGGCCGCGAGGGCCTCCACGTTCTGCGCGGCTTCCGCGGGCATGGGGCTACTCCATGCGTGCTGGCTGCAGCCTAGCGCTCCCGCGCGAGCCGACGTGACGGCCGGGCGCCGTCTTCGCTTTGGATATTGCGCCCAGCATCATGCATCGGCCTTGTGCCGCGCCAGCACCCCGCGCACGGCCTCGACGAGGTGCGCTTCGGGAACGGATACCTGCGCTGGGCGGGTCTGGCGCCACTCCTTGGCGTCTTTGATGGTGGCGGCGGCCTTGGCACCCTCGATCAGATCCTTGATTTGTACCTCGCCGCGCGCGAGCTCGTCGGCTCCTTGGATGACGACACACGGACTGGCGCGCTTGTCTGCGTACTTCATCTGTGCCTTCATGCCGGCGCTGCCGAGATACATCTCCGCGCGCACGCCAGCGGCTCGCAGGCTCTGCGTCAGCCTTTGGAACCGCGGCAGGTCGGCTCGGTCCATCACCAGCACCACGACCGGGCCCAGGCGACCGCCTGCCTCCACCTTGCCGATGGCCGCCAACGCCGCCTGCAGGCGTGATACGCCGATCGAGAAGCCGGTTGCCGGCACGCGCTGGCCGGTGAAGCGGGCGACGAGATCATCGTAACGTCCCCCGCCGCCGACCGAACCGAAACGCACGAGCGCTCCATCGTCGTTGCGGACCTCGAAGGTGAGCTGGGCCTCGAATACGGGGCCGGTGTAGTAGTCGAGGCCGCGCACCACGCTGGCATCAACGGCAACGCGATCGCTTTCATAGCCCGCCGCTGCGAGCAACCGCTCCATTTCGGTGAGCTCGGCGAGGCCGTCGCGGCCGATGTTGGCACCCCTCACCAGCGGCTCGATGGCAGCAAGGGTCTTGCCCGGCCCCTGGGATCCCGCGCCGATGAAGCGCAGCACCGCATCCACCGCGCGCGGCTCGAGGCCGGCGCCCGGCGTGAAATCGCCCGATTCGTCCTTGCGTCCCGACCCCAGCAACATGGCCACGCCCTGCGGTCCGAGGCGGTCGAGTTTGTCGACGGCGCGCAACACGGTGAGCCGCTTGACGGCATCGGCCTCGCTGACGGGATCTACGCCGATGCCGGCCAGTACGCCATCGAGCACCTTGCGATTGTTCACCTTGACGACGTACTGCCCGCGCGGGACACCGAGTGCCTCCAAGGTGTCGGCGGTCAGCATGCAGATCTCGGCGTCGGCGGCGATGTTGTCCGTACCCACCGTGTCGGCGTCGAACTGGGTGAACTGGCGAAAACGGCCCGGCCCCGGCTTTTCGTTGCGCCAGACGGGACCCACTGCATAGCGCCGGAACGGCTTGGGCAGACGGTCGAAATGTTCCGCCACGTAGCGCGCCAGCGGGGCGGTGAGGTCATAGCGAAGCGACAGCCACTGCTCGTCCTCGTCCTGGAATGAGAACACCCCGGCATTGGGGCGATCCTGGTCGGGCAGGAACTTGCCGAGCGCGTCGGTGTATTCGATCGCCGGCGTTTCCAAGGGCTCAAAGCCATAGGATTCGTAGATCTGGCGGATGACCGAGAGCATGCGCGAGGTGTCGCGCACCCCCTCGGGAGGCGTATCGCTCAGGCCTCGAGGCAGTCTGGCTGCCGGGCGCCCCGCTTTGTTCGATTTGGTCATACTCGTGGAAAGGTGCTGAATTTTTGGGCGCTTATAGCCGATCGGCGCGGGTCAGGCAAAGCTTGCCGCAGCGCCGGCGCGGGCTATTTCGCCGGCGCTGCCATGGCGGGAGCGGCGGCACCTCCTTCACGCGCGCAGGGAAACGCCGCGGCCAGTCCCTGATGCGCGAGCAAAACGAACGGCAGCTTGAGGTCCTGCGGGTGGGCGCGCAGGTATTGCAGCACGATCTCGCGCGATTGGCCGATCGTGAGGCCCTGCTCGGGACAAATAAAGCGCGCTTCTTTCAACAGCGTGCCGCGCATTTCGTCATATTCGACGATCGCGCGCACATAGATGGCGCATTCGATCTGCCCGTTGACCTCGGGGCTCGTGCATTTTCTGAGCCAATGGGTTCCCGACTTCTGCTCGTCGCTGTGTGCCCATGCGGCGCCAACGAGGGCCGCGGCCATGACAAGGCCAATGCCGGCGCCGCAGCCCAGTCCCCGCATCCACTGCGTCCGGGATGGCGGGCGTGCCGCCCTCCAGGCGCGCACCACATCGGCGCCTCCCACCCTTGCTTGGCACATTGCGTTGCCCATTGCCACCCAGCCCAGTCCCATGTCTTCGTCCTCAGCCCCACGTCGCCGATCCCCGACTGTGGTGCCTTAGCTAGCACAGGTTGCCCTCGCGCAGGGAGCGCGGCTTGGCCGCAGCGGTACCCAAGGTTCATCCACGGCCGAAGATCCAACGGCGCATGGATCGCCTCTCGAGGGCTAGGAGCCCTTTGCGTTCCGGACTAGCCGTTGACGCGCGTCACTTTGAATGTTGCCACCGTGCGATGCAGCCCCTTCAAGGTGAGCTGCCCCGCCTGCTCGGTTGTGGCGGTGGCGTCCACGGCAGCGTTTACCTTGCGATCGATCAGGATCTGGCCGTCAGCGGCCTCGCCGCACAATCGGGCAGCCAGATTGACCACGGTGCCGATGGCGGCATAGTCGAAGCG
This sequence comes from Hyphomicrobiaceae bacterium, assembly GCA_036558085.1. GTDB lineage: Bacteria > Pseudomonadota > Alphaproteobacteria > Rhizobiales > Hyphomicrobiaceae > AWTP1-13. The sequence goes on along the minus strand of DATBGH010000042.1, from coordinate 12,092 downwards.
GCCCTCAAAGCCGATGCGCCCGAGCGTGGCGTAGCCCTGAGCGATGCCTACGCCGAAGCCCAGCTCATGGCCGAGCTTGCGCCATCGCTGGAGCAGGGCTGCGACGCTGTCGCGCATTTCCACCGCCATGCGCACCGCCTTGAGCGAGGGATCTGGGCAGGGGAGCGGATCGTTGAACCACACCATCAGGCCGTCCCCGGTGAAGCGCTCGAGCGTTGCCTCGTGTTTGTGGATGAGTTGGCCCAAGGTCTCGTGATAGTCGCGCACCACCTTCATGACTTCCTCCGGCTCCGCCGTTTCGGCGAAGCTCGTAAACCCGCGCAGGTCGCAGAACACGACCGTGATTTCGCGCCGGTGGCTTTCCAGCACCTTCTCCCCGCCCGCGGACACGATGGCCTCGGCGATTTGCGGCGACAGGAAGCGGCGCAAGCGGCCGATGCGCTCGATTTCCACAAGCTGATCGGCGACGCGCTGCTCGAGCGTGCGGTTCCATTGGGCAAGCTCTTCCGACTGGGAGGCGAGGCGCTTGGCTTGATCGTGCACGGTGTCGTGTAGCTCTTTGACGCGCAGGATCGAGCGCACGCGCGCCACCAGCGCCGCCTGGTCGACGGGCTTGGTGAGGTATTCATCGCCGCCGATCTCCAGGCCCGCGACGATGTCCTTGGTATCGCTGCGCGCCGTAACCAGAACGATGGGGATGAAAGGCAGGCTCTTGTCGGCCTTGAGCTGACGGCACACCTCCAGACCGTCGAACTTGGGCATCATGACGTCGAGCAGGATCAGGTCGGGCAGCAGCGCGCGGGCTTGTGACAGGGCCTCCGCACCGTCGGCGGCCATGGCCAGCCCATAGCCGTGCGCCTCGAGCCGGCGCGCGAGAATGTCGCGGTTGGCCTCATTGTCATCGGCAATGAGGATCAGTGGTGGCTGACGCACTAGCCATCCTCGCCCGGCAAATACTCGCGCAACTTAGCGAGCAGCTGGCGCGGACTGAACGGCTTGGTGACATAACCGTCGCAGCCGGCCGTGCGCGCCTTGGCCTCATCTCCGCTCAAAGCATAGGACGTGACGGCGATGATGGGGGTGGCACCGAGCGTCGCGTCGCCCTTGATGCGGCGCGTCGCCTCGTAGCCGTCCATCACCGGAAGGTTGATGTCCATCAGGATCAAATCGGGCCGTTTCTGCTGCGCCAGCTCGACGCCCTCCTGGCCGTTCGTCGCCTCGATCAGCTCATAGCCGGCGGTGCTCAGAAGGTCACGCAAGATGGCGCGGTTGTCTTCTTGGTCTTCGACGATGAGGATGCATCTGCTCATGCTGCACCTTTGCGCTCTTCTACCCTGACCGGCAACTCGACTTGGAAGGTCGAGCCGCTGCCCAGTTCTGATGTCACCCAAATGCGCCCACCGTGCAACTCGACGATGCGCTTGGCGATGGCGAGGCCGAGGCCGGTGCCGCCCTTCTTCTTGGTGTTGGAGCTGTCGACCTGGTGGAATTCATTGAAGATGCGCGCCTGCTCCGATGCGGCAATGCCAGGTCCTGTGTCGGCAACGGCCACCGAGAACATAGCATTGGCCATCTGGGCGGCAATGCGCACTTCGCCAACGTCGGTGAACTTGATCGCATTGCCCACCAGATTGAGGAGCACCTGGGCGATGCGGCGCGCGTCGCCATGCCCCAGCGGCAGGCCGTCCACCACGTCCACCTTGAGCGGCAGCTTCTTTGCCGACGCCAACGATTCCGTGGCCGATACAACCGTCTGCACAATGTCCTTGAGGGAGTATTCCTCGAGGCTCAGCACCAGCTGGCCGGCTTCGATCTTGGAGAGGTCGAGAACGTCGTTGATGAGCCCGAGGAGGTGCGTGCCATTCTTTTGCACCCGCTCCAGCACATCCGTGGTTTTGATCGGCAGGTCGCCGTAAAGGCCGTCCAGCATCAGTTCAGTATAGCCAAGAATGGCGTTGAGCGGCGTTCTGAGCTCGTGGCTCATGTTGGCCAGGAACTGCGACTTGTGCTGGCTGGCGACGGCGAGTTGCTCGCCCTTTCGCTCGATTTCGTGGAAGAGGCGCGCATTGTAAATTGCGAGCGAGGACTGGGCGGCGAACGCTTTGAGCAGGTTGACGATGTCGGGTGCGAATGCGCCGGGACGACGGCGCCGCACGATGAGCGCGCCAATCGCGCGGCCCTGATGCAACAGGGGCACCGCCAACAGCGCCCTGAAGCCGGCGCGCGCCAGGATGCCAAACAGGGGATATGAGCGAGCCTCGGCGGTGACGTCGACAATCTCGACGGCTTCGCCGCGAAGGGCGCATTCGCCCACCACCGGGTCGCCGAGATGAATCGGGTGTTGGCGCACGGCGGCCAGGTGCTCATCGGTCATGTTGTGGCCGGCCTCGAGCAACAGCTCGCCACTCTCCTCGTTGAGCACGTAAATGGCGCCGCCGGCGGTGTCCGACATCTCGCAGGCATGCCCAAGAATCGTGGCGAGCACGATCTTGAGATCGAGCGAGGAGTTGACGGCCTGGCTCACCTGGCCGAGGGCCTTGAGTTCGGCGACCGAACGGGAAAGCTCGGCGGTGCGCGCCTGTACTTCCTCGAACAGGCGCGCATTCTCGATGGCGATCACCGCCTGGTCGGCGAAGGTTTCGGCGCGTTCGATCTGTTCGCTGCTGAAGGGATAGGCATCGCTGTGGGTGAGGACGAGCACGCCGACGAGTTCACCTTTGCGCAACAGTGGAACCGCCAGCAGCGAGGCAAAGCCTGCTTCTTGCGCCAGGTCGAACTGTGTAAAGCCGGGCTCGGTGCGAATGTCGGGAATGTGCACGGTGCGCCGGGTTAGAGCCACGCGGCCTACCACCGAGCGCGGTCCCGCCGCCACCGGATGCTCCGCCAGGTATTGGCGTTGCTCGGCGCTCCCCCCGTGTGCGGCCACAACGACAAAGCTGTCGCCTTGTCGGCGGCGAATGATGGCCTTGTCCGCCCCGCAGAGGCGCGCCGTGGTCTCCACGATGGTGGCAAGCACCGGTTGCAGTTCGGTGGGCGACCGGGAAATGACCCCCAAGACCTCGCCCGTTGCCGTCTGGTATTCGAGCAGCTCCTGCAGCTCCCTCGTGCGTGCCTGCACCTCTTCGAAGAGGCGCGTATTTTCGATGGCAATCAGCGCTTGGCTGGCGAAGGTCTCGACCAGCCCGATCAGTCTGGCGCTAAAGGGGCGAACGACGTTTTGGGCCACCGTGATGACGCCAATCACCACGCGGTCGCGAACGAGCGGAACTGCGAGGACGGAACGGCCCCGCCCAAGCCGATTGGCACCGGCAAACTCCGCCTCCGCCAACACATCGGGCACGTGAATGGTGCGCTGCTCGCGCAACGCCTTGCTGGTCGCGGAGCCCGATCCAGGCGCAGCCGAGATCGGGTTCTGGGCCAGATAGTTGAGAAAGTCTGGATCGGTTCCCTGTTGCGCCGCGAGGTGATACTTGCCCTCGTCCAGCCGAAAGAATTGGGCGCGGTCCGATTGGCACAGACGCTGGGCGGTCTCAACGATGCTGTCGAGGACCGGTTGCAGCGCATCGGGCGAGCGGGAGATGACGCTCAAGACGTTGCTGATGGCCGTTTGATATTCGAGCGATTGCGTGAGCTCGGCGGTGCGCGCCTCGACTTCCTCAAAGAGCCGTGCGTTCTCGATGGCGATGACGGCCTGATCGGCGAATGTCTTGAGGATTTCGATGTGGCTCGGGGCGAAGGGGCCCGGTTTGCTCCGCGCCACGACGATGGCGCCCATCGGACTGCCATCTCTGTGCAGCATTGGCACGGCGAGGAGACTTCGCCCATCGGTGGCGTGGCCCAGGTCGCGGTGATACTCCCGATCCTCGAGCACATCGCGAATTTCGGCGACCGCACGCGTGAGGATTGCCCGCCCCGCGGCTTGCGACCGGCTCGGACGCATGGGGTAGGCACGGCGGACGACTTCGAGCACTTCGGGGGTCATCTTGTGCGCCGCCAGGTGGAGCCGTTCGCCATCGAAGCGATGCAGCACGCCAAAGCCCGCGCCGCAGAGCTCGACCGCGCTTTGCACGATGCTGTCAAACACCGGTTGGACATCGGTGGGCGAGCGAGAAATGACGTTTAATACTTCGCCGGTCGCGGTCTGTCGCTCCAAGGCTTGCCCGAGCTCCTTGGTGCGCGCCTGCTCGGCCTCGAACAGCCGCACGTTCTCGATGGCGATCACGGCTTGGTCGGCGAACGTTTCGATGAGCTCGATTTGCTTGGGAGTGAACGAGCGCGGCTGCCGGTTGATCAGCATGAGAGCGCCGACGATGACGCCCTCGCGCATCAGCGGCACGCCGACGCCCGCGCGCACGCCTACCGCGTCAGCGGCCGCGGGCCGGGTAAATTCAGGGTCTGCCAGCACATCGGCGATGTGCACGGTGCGGCTCTGGAGGATGGTGCGGCCAAAGATCGAGCCGCGGTCGGGGGTGGTCGAATAGCGCTCGAAATGATGCCGCTCGTCGGGTGTCAGGCCAAAGGTGGCTGCGATCGGGTAGATGTCGCCTTCGCGCCGTCGAATGAGGGCGAAGTCGGCTTTGCAGAGCCGAGCCGCCGACTCCACCAGGGCGTTGAGCACAGTTTCAAGATTGAAGGTGGAGCGGTTGATGACCTTGAGCACGTCGGCCGTTGCCGTCTGCTGCTCCAGCGATTCCGTCAGCTCCTTGGTGCGCGCCTGCTCGGCCTCGAACAGCCGCACGTTGTCGATGGCGATCACCGCCTGGTCCGCGAAGGTTTGCAGCAACGCGATCTGCTTGTCGGAGAAGGGGCGCACCTCGGTGCGGCGGATCGTAAGCACGCCGATGGCCTCGCCCCGTCGCAGCAATGGCGTGGACAAAATCGTTCGATGCCCGAGCCGCGCTGCCATAGCATGGCCGTCCGAGTACTCATCGCCCTGGGCGGCGAGGTCGTGCACATGGATCGGCTTGCGATCGACGAAGGCGCGGCCCGCCGTCCAGCGCCGGTTGATGGTCCACTCGGTGAAATCGATGGGGATGGGTCCGCAGTGCGCCGCGAATGTGAGCTTGTTGCCAACGCTCAGCAGCACCACGGCGTCGTAGGCTTCGCACAGCCGCGACGCAGTCTCGACGATGGTGTTGAGCACGGGCCGCAGTTCGGTCGGGGAGCGGCTGATGACGCTCAGCACCTCGCTGGTTGCGGTCTGCTGTTCCAGCGCCGCGGAAAGCTCGCGCGTGCGTTCGCCAACCGTGCGCTCAAGGCCCGCGTAATAGGCCTTGAGGCGGCTGCCCATGTCATTGAAACTGTCGGCAAGGCTCTGCACTTCATCGCCGGATGCCACGTCGATGCGATAGTCGAGATCGCCGCCGCCGATGCGCGCTGCACCCTGGGCGACGGCGCTGATGGGCACCACCATGCGCCGCGCCAGCCACACCCCTGCGAGTGCTGCGAGCAACAGACCGCCGGCGAGCACGCCAAGCGTGCGGTAGAGCACGGCGTAGACCGGCTGCAGCGCCTCCGAGAGCGGCAGATCGACGAACACTAGCCAGCCGAGCGAACCGATGGGTGCCGAGGCGGTCAGAACTTCGCGGCCCGAATGATCGAGGGAGACGGCAGGCACGTCGATGGCACCGTCTTTCAGCTTGTTGAGGGCCAAACGCACGTGCGCCAGCCGGCTCAAGTCGGTCTTGCGCAGCACGAGGCCGATATCGGGGTGGGCAATGAGCAGGCCGTGCTCGTCCACCACATAGGCAACGCCGGCTTTGCCGACGTGAATGCGCGAGATGTCGTCCAAGATGAACTTGAGGTTGACTTCGGCAACGGTCACGCCGGCGCTGCGGCCAATGCCGGTCATCGCCAAGGTGATGTAGGGCTCCGATTCCTTGCGGAAGTAAACCGGGCTCAGATAGCGCTTGTTGGCCCTGGCGACAGCAAACTTGGGCTCGTGGCTCAAATCTGCCCCGCTCGCCAGCGTGTCCATGGCGAGCCGCGACACCTTGATCTGCTCGCGGCCATCGGCATCGAGATAGCTCACCTCGGTGATGGCGGGCGCCTGCCGCAGCAGGCGCAGGAAGTCGAAGCGGCGTTGCTCCAGTCCGCTGCCCGCCGGCAGGAAGCCGGTCGCCCAGCCGACTTGACCTTCGATCTCCTTGACGAACTGCTCGATGACGGCGGCCGCGCCTTGCGCCTTTTCGCGCTGTACGGCGATGAGTGCCTGGCGGCTTTCACCCCAGGAGTAGTACATCTCGATGGCGGCGCTGACGATGAGCGAGCCACCGACGAGCGCCACCAGCAGGGCGGCGTATTTGCGGAAGAGACCGCCTCGCTGCGGTGGGGTTTGCGGCTCTCCCGGGGCCGGCTCAAGGCCGCGTGCGGACGGGTTGGGCACGGCGCTTTTTGCGTGCCGGAGCCATCCCCGCAGCACATCGGTCAACTTCGCCACCCTTCGACGCGCTGCGTGCGACAGCGAGCCGGCGGGGGCCGTCGTGTGCGAGCTGGTCTGCGGCAACGTCATCCGCTCCCCTCGTGGGCGCTCACGACCATCGGCCCGTCCGTCTCCTCGCGCGAGGGCCGTGCGACCTTGCCGCTCAGCAACTTCGCAACAATAGGAACGTTATCAGGGCCCATGCATAGAATACCACCACGGCCTTCAGGGCGGTTTTGAAGCGGCTGCTTTTGATTTCCCGAATATAGGCGAGCTTCAGCGTTTCGGCAGCCAGCTCCTCTTCGACCGTCAAGTCCTTGAGGCGCTCGGCGTATTGGCTGGCCGTGAGCTGGTTGGGATCTGCAACATAGAACAGCCCCCGCGTCTGCCAACCACCGGTGAGCTTGGCGGGCGCCAAGGTCACGGGCCAGATGACGTAGCCAAAGAGCAGAATGGTTCCCACCAAGAGCGCGAGCAGGACCGCGACAAGCGGGCTGGCAGCGGCGTGCGGACATGCCGACGTGAGGATCGACCAGAGCGGGCTCATCGACAGCACGAAGGCGGCAATGGAGATCTGTGCCTTGGTGTCGAAGGAGCGGATCGTCCACTCCGTGAAGGCGATCGCCTGCTTGAGAAAGTCGAGGCGCTCGTCCTTGCTGGGCCCCGCTTGCGGGGCGAATTCATCGCCGTCAGGGCTTGGCGTTATCGACATTTCCGCAATCTCGGTGTCCACGTCCCTACCCCGGTCAGAGCCCGCTGCATCATCGCACGGGCCTCGTGTGCCAACCATCAAATCTGGGCCTTGATCGGCTCCGTCATCGGGCGATTTCGGCGCGTATCGTTAGCGTTTGCCAATCGCTGTTGGCGCCCGCAGCCCCGAGTTGCAAAGGCATTTTGCGGACCGCAGCAGCGCTATCGGGGATCCTTGGCGGGCTTGGTCGGCGTGTTGGCGATCCGATCGGCGCGCTCCATCAGCCTGGAGGCCAGTGCCCTCGTTCGCCGCTCGGTGGTGGAAAGATCGAGCCGCGCGCCACCTCGGTCAAGGATGGTCAACAACACCTCCATGAAGCGCAAGTTGGCGTTCATCGCCCCAGAGCGGACGATGGCGGCAACCACCCCCGGTTGCTTGCCGAGCTTGTCGGTCAGCACTTGACGGGAGAAGCCGGGCGCCAGGAGGCCCAGGTGCACGACGTTGGCGGTCGTCAGCACGATCTCCGAGCGCGACCCGTCGGCCTTGAGGCGAATGAGCGCGAAGTGCTCGCCGCGCGGCTCGAACGCCAGGACGTCGGCAGTTTTGCGTCGCCCCGATGCGCTTGCCTCAGCGCTCCCCTCCACCGCCTGACCGGCGCCAGCCAACGCGGCTCGGGCTGAGGAGGCGCCGCGAAGACGTGCAACGCGAGCGCTCGCCCAGCGCAGCAGCCGATTGGCGCTCGCACGCACATACCGGGCCAGGGCTCTTACCCAGCGAACGGGGTTGCGCAGGCGCAGGAGGCCGCGGTGGAGGAGGCCTGCCCGATAGGCGCGCCACCAAGCGTCGCGCTCCGGGTTCGGGGCCGCGCCCCGATCGAACAGGGGGACGGTGGGGCGCCGCAGCCAGACCACCAATACGGCGCCGGCAAGGGCACCGCCGATGTGGGCCCACCAGGCCACGTAGTCACCGCGGTTGATGAGCACCATGAAGAGCTGGGTGGCAATCCACAGCCCTAGGATCCAAGTGGCCGTGACGCGCAGGGGGATGAGGCGGAAGGCCAGGACCCACACCAGGACCCGCGGGTGCAAGATTAGGTAGGCGGCGATCGTGCCGGCGACAGCGCCGCTGGCGCCGATCAGCGGCAGCTGCGACTGCGGCTCCATCGCCGTCTGCGCCAGCGCCCCGGCAATACCGCAGAGAAGATAAAACACCAGATACCGCAGATGCCCCATGGCATCTTCGACGTTGTCGCCAAAGACCCACAGGAACATCATGTTCGACGCCAGATGCACCACGTCGGCGTGTAGAAACATGTAGGTGACGAGGGTCGCCGCCTCGGGAACCGGGATGGTGTCGTAGGGCCCGTGGGCCGCACCCGAGACGATGCCCACCTCTAGGAGCTCGGCCGGGACGACGGCGAAACTGGTACCCGCGGCAAGCCCGAGACCGGAAAGCTGCAAGATGAACACGAGCACGTTGGCGGCAATGATGCCGACCGTCACCCACTGGTAGCGGAGAAACTTGAGCGGGTTGTCATCCGAGAGAGGAATGAAGAGCAAGCCCTCGTACTCCCAAGGCTGAGGCTCCAATGGACGCTTGAGAATAGGCCTTCCGGTTCCTGCCGCAACAGCCATCGGCCGGCAAGGTTTTCAGGGAGTGAGTTGGGTGGCAAAGGCTTGCCAGAGATTGGCCGGGCCAAAACGTCAAGGACTGGTCAATGGCAGCGCCGCGCGTGCTGCGAGACCCCGCAAGAGAGCCCGGGAGTAACTCTTTTGTCATGTGGGCTGAAACTTTGTGGGTTTTGCGCCGTATCTGAGCTCAGGACGCGTCGGGAGTTCCTTCGCACCTGAGGATAGGGAGAAACGGAAAATGAAGCGCCTTGCCATCGCTGCCATTGCGCTTGCCACGCTTGCGGGTCCAGTGGCCGCCCCCGTTGTGGCTCAGACCAAGATGGACTGCAGCCGGCTCTATAAGGATTTCTGGGAGAAGTTCGACCGCGAGAAGTATGCCAAGATCTCGGCCGAGCAGCTCGCCGGCGTGAGCCGCCTGGCCCTGCGCGCCTACGATGCGTGCCAGGCCGGCGATGAGCAGGATTCCAGGGCCCTGTTCGACCGCCTCAACCGGATGCAGTTCTAAGACCCGCGACGCCGTCGCGACCAGTGCGGGGCGCGCGCAAGCGCGCGACAGGCGTGGGCTCTCCGGCCTCCCGGGGAGCCCACGGGGTCCTGTTGCCACGTTGGGCGCATCAGCTGCAGGGGCGCCGACACGCGCGGGGCGGGGTTGTTCTTGGCGCGGCCTGCGTGCCGCCGCCCGGGGGACCGCGCCCCAAGAAACTGCACCCAGGGACTACGCCAAGGCACGTTGAGCGAGGCTGGCTCATGCCCTCGCCGGCAGATAGCGACGAGAACCGCAGCCTGCTTGCGGCGCCTGCCGCTCCCATTGAGGCTCCTCGCCCACCTGCCAGCCAGTGCAAGTTGGACGTCCAGGCTGTTTCGCGGCTGGCGCAAGTGGGGCAGGATCTTGCAGCCGCGCTGGCGCGCGTGGCGCAGGGTGACCGGACTGCTCTTGCACTCCTCTATGGGGCAAGCTCCGTGAAACTCTATGGCATTGTCCAACGTATCTTGCGGCGACAGGATTTGGCCGACGCCGTCCTTGAGGATGTCTATGTTCGCGTATGGCAGCGTGCAGGCGAGTTCGATGGGGCAGGCAGCTCGCCCGGCGCTTGGCTTGCCACGCTCGCCCGCAACCTGGCGCTCGACGACATCAGGCGCAGGGCGTCGGCCTCCCCGAAGGATTTGCCGAGCTCGTTTCGGCAGCCCGGTACTGCGGGAAGCGCACCGCAAAGCGAGGAGTTGCGGCGGCTCAGCGCATGTCTCAACGCACTGCCGTCAGAAGGAAGGGAGATCGTGCTCCTCGCCTATCATTACGGTCTGACGCGGGAGCAGATCTCCGAGCGCGTCGGCCGGCCGGCCGCGAGGATCAAGAGCTCGCTGCGGCAAAGCCTCGCGCAGCTCAAGGAATGTCTTGGTCAATGACCGAGGAAGAGAACATTGACGGTTTGGCGGCCGAATACGTGCTCGGTTCCCTTGACGCTGTCGAGCGCGCGGAGGTGGAGGCGCGCCGGACGCTGGAGGGTTCGCTGAAGGCGGCCATCGCGGCGTGGGAGCGCCGATTGGCTCCACTCATCGAAACCGTGCCCGAAGTGGCGCCGCCGCCCGACCTTCTCGACAAGATTTTTGGCCGGATTGCGGACGAACCCGTGCGCCGCGCCGCGCCCGTCCAGCGACTGCGCCGTGCCTCGCAGCGCTGGGTGCGGTTGGCGGTGAGCGCCGGTGCGCTGGCGGCTTGCCTTGCCTTGGCGATTGCCGCCTGGTTCCTCTACGCGCAACCAGATAAGCCGAAAAGCGAGGTACACGCAGCGGCGATGGATTGCGGCGGGCTTTACAAGAATTTCTGGGGCAATCTCGATCGCGAAAAATATGCGAGGATTCCAGCGGAGCAGCTGGCTGGCGTCAGTCGCATGGCGCTGCGCGCGTATGACGCGTGCCAGGCCGGAGATCAGCTGGATGCCACGAGCCTGTTCGGGCGGCTCGAAAGGATGAACTTCTAGGGATGGAGCGCGGCTCGTCAATGGTTGCGGGCAACTCGCGCATGCAAGGGAGGTTCGGGTCATGACGTTCTCACGCAGGATCTGCGCGGCGTCGGCGGCCGGGTGCTTGCTGCTCTGCGCACCGGGCCCGACCTCGGCCCAGTCCGACCAGGAGGATGTGCCGCTCATCATGGTGAAGCCGCAGGGCGCGGGTGCGCTAACGGGCCCACGTCTTCGCAAGCTCTATGCCGCCATCAAGCAGCGTGCGCAACGCGCCAAGGGCGAGCTGCTGCCGTTGACGAAGACCGAGGTGTGGACGGTGCCCAAGGACAGTGTCGAGGGCGTGCGGCAAGCGGCGGCACGGCACGGCGTGATCATGAGCCGGCTTAGCGCGACCTGGAACCACATATTCCACAAGGCGCCGGCCGACGCCAAGGTGAATCAGCGCCAGCAGGCCATGCTGGAGCGAGCCAGGGCTTCACGCGCCACCATGGGCGTCGGGATGATGACCTCGCCGCGTCCGCCGATGGTCGAGTACGCTTTGATCAAGGACCGCGCTGCGGGACCGGGGAAGGACGCAGCGCGCATTACGGTCGCTCTCAGCGACGACACGTCCCTTTCCATCCGCCGCACAAGCGTTGAGATACGCCCGGACATGTGCGTGTGGCGCGGCGTGGTGGAGGAGACTGGCGCGCCGGCAACCATCATGTGGTGGCCGGGCGGCAAGATGGCCGGCACCGTCCAGCACCAGGGGCGGCTTTATTCGATCCGTCATCTGGGTGGGGAACTCATCGCCGTGGTCGAGATGGGCGAGGACCGCATGCCGCAGGAGCACGCGGCCATGTCACCCCGTCCGCGTGCCGACGATCCCACGCTGCAGGACGACCCGCTCGTGCGAGAAGGCGATGCCGGCGCGCTGCGCCCCAAGGTTGGACCAGGCAAATCTGCCCCCGTCGAGCCCAAACCGTCCGGGCGCGCGGACAAGGACCCCGCCGGGAACGTAACGATCGATATCATTGTCGCCTACACGAAGAAGGCGGCCAGCAACTACGCAGATGTAAAGCGCGAGCTCATTGATCTTGCCATCGAGGAGGGTAACGAGTCCTTCCGCATGAGCAGCCTCGGTCAGGTGCAGCTGCGGCTCGTGCACGCTTATGAGACCGACTATGTCGAAGAGGGTGCGGCGCATTTCGATCACGTCTGGCGCTTCGCCGACAAGGGCGACGGCTACATGGAGGAGGTCCACGCCCTGCGTGAGAAGCATGATGCCGATGTCTCGGTCCTGATCGTGGACGATCCCAAGGGCTGCGGCCTGGCAACCCGCGTCTTCTCGGATGCCGAGGATGCCTTCGCGGTCGTGCATCAAGAATGCGCTGCCACAACGTATTCCC
>DATBGH010000041.1:0-61693 GCA_036558085.1 Hyphomicrobiaceae bacterium | reverse complement strand
CCGCTGGTCAATTACGAATTCATTCGCATGCCCAATTCGACCGGCTTCGGCGACTACACCGAAACCGGCCAGGTCATCCCGGTTTCCTTCCGCGGCCGCAAGGGCGGCTATACCCATTGCATGTTCCTCAACGACGAGGGACCGATCGCCGGCGGGCGCGAGCTGTGGGGATTTCCCAAGAAGCTCGCCAACCCGAAATTGCAGACCGAGGTCGATACGCTCGTTGGCACACTCGATTACGGACCGCTTCGGGTCGCGACCGGCACGATGGGCTACAAGCACCGCCAGGCCGATCTGAACGCCGTCAAGGCCTCGCTCGCCCTCCCGAATTTCCTGCTGAAGATCATCCCGCACGTCGACGGCAGCGCGCGCGTGTGCGAGCTCGTGGAATATCATCTGGAGGACGTCGCGTTAAAGGGCGCCTGGACCGGTCCCGCAGCTCTGGCCCTGACCCCACACGCGCTGGCTCCGGTCGCCGAGCTGCCGGTCCTCGAGGTTGTCTCGGCCGTCCACATTCTCGCTGACCTGACGCTCGGCCTCGGCAAGGTCGTGCACGACTACTTGTCGGAGCCGACCGGACGAGCGGCGGCGGAGAGGACCCATAGGATTTGACAGCGGTGCCGGCCGTGCCAGGGCGCCTCAACGCCGAGGTCGAAACTGGCACCGGCGCAGCGAGCAGCATCGGGAAGGAGATCGCGCTCACCTTCGCCAGCAGCCGATTTGAACACGCTGGCGGTCGGACCGGTCGCCGAGGACATCGCCAACGCCGCAGCGATGGCGAGCCCGTCGATGAAACCAACGAGGCACCAGGTGGAAGAGGGCGTGGGAACCGTGCTCGGGGTATGCAACGAAGGCGTTTTTGTCGCCCTCCCCTTCGGCTTCTACAAGGGCGGCTTTCTCAAGGGGCGCTTCGCGCAGCGGAGTCATGCCCTGCGCTACCGACGCCACCAGCTCTCGCTTCACGGTCCTGGTCGCACCCTGCTGTGGATGGCAGGTCGGATCAACGCGCTGGTGCAACCCGACATCGGGATCAGCTGAGGCAAGAAGCGCAAAGCAGCCGAGCGGAGTCGCGATGGAGATGCAGAACCCTGAGGTCCAAACGCAGGGCGCGCCCGAGCCGCCCAGCAACGTGAGCAAGCAACCGGCCTCCTTGTCGACCTGGCTTCCATCGATCATCGTCGGCCTGGTGATCGCCGTCGTTGCCACCTTATCGATTTGGTATCTGGTGCAACCACAACCGCTCCTCGTGCAAGGCGAGGTGGACGCGACGCGGTTCGACATTGCAGCGCGGGTTGACGGACGCGTTGCCGAGATCCCGGTCCTTCGTGGTCAGGACGTGCCGGCCGGTGCGGTGCTGGTGCGCATCGACAACCCCGAAACGATCGCGAAGAACGATCAAACGCTGGCAGCCAAGATCGTCGCCGAGGCGCAGCGCGCCAACATCGACGCCGGCACGCGCGTGGAGACCATTGCGGCACGCAAGGCCCAACTCGAGCGAGCCGAAGCCAACGTCGTGCTGGCGCAGAAGACTTATGACCGTGTCAAGCAGCTGGCCGAGCACGGCAATGCTCCGATTGCCCGCCTCGACCAGGTGACGGATACCTTGCACGAAAGTCAACGCGTCGTTGACCAGGCAAGGTCGGCTTACGAGCAGGCGGTCAATGGTTACACGAAAGAAGAGCGTGAGATCGCAGTGGCCAATGTCGGGAAAGCGCTCGCCGACATCAAGGCCGTGCAAGCCATTGTCGACCAGATGGTGGTCTACGCGCCCGTCGCCTCGCAGGTCTACCAGCGCAACGTGGAACCCGGCGAATATGTGTCGCCTGGTGTGCCGCTGGTGACTTTGATCGATCTCAACGACCTGTGGATCCACTTCGACCTGCGCGAGGACTTGGTGAGGACGCTGAAAGTGGGTGATCGCATCGGCGTGCGCATACCCGCGCTCAGCGATCGTCGCATTACCGCCGAGGTCAAGCTCATCGCGACCAAGGGCGAGTATGCGAGCTGGCGCGCCACGCGGGCCACCGGCGATTTCGATTTGCGCACGTTCTCGATCCGGGCCTACCCGGTCGAAAAGGTACCTGAGCTGCGGCCGGGCATGGGCGCCTATCTGGATTGGCGGACGCGACAATGATGCGCCGAGCCAAGCCCGGAGTTCTGCTGGTCGCCCGGCGCGAGCTGCGATGGCTGCTCAACGATCGCGCCGCGAGGCTCCTGATCTTCGGGGTGCCTGTGTTTGCCTTCGTCGTGTTGACCGCGGCGTTCAGCAACCCGGTGATCCGCGGGCTCGGCGTGGTCGCGGTCGATGCTGACCGTTCCGATACCTCGCGCGCGTTGGTTGAACAGGTGGCGGCGTCGCCCGGCCTCAGCATCGTGGAGCGGGCCGGCAACCTTGCCTCGGCGGCGCGCGCAATCCGCTCCGGCGAAGCCATTGGCGCGGTCTACGTGCCCGCCAATTTCGAGCGCGATCTGAAGGCGGGCCGCCGCCCGCAGGTCGTCGCCTTCTATAACCAGCAATTCCTCACCGCCGCCGGCATCGCCGCTTCGGGCCTTGGCGACAGCCTGTCGGCGGCCGTCAAGCGCGCGGTCGCCCACGCGGCGCCGAAACCGTCTCATGTCGGCGCGCTGGTCGCCGAGACGATCGTACTCGTCAACCCCCAGCGCAACTACGCCCAGTTCCTGCTGCGCACACTGTTGCCGGTCGTGGTTCACGTCATCGTCGCGATCGCCGCCGGCTACGCCGTGGGGTCTGAGTTTCACCGTCGCAGCATGCGCGCTTGGCTGGCTTGCGCTGGCGGCAATCCGATCGTGGCTTTGGTGGGCAAGCTCGCCCCGCTGTTTGTGGTCTTTTTCGTGATCATGCTGACGATGCCGCTTATTCTGGAAGGGCTGCTCGGCGTCGCCTTCAAGGGCAATGTGCCCATGATCGTCGGCGCCGCGTCGCTGTTCCTCATCAGCTACCTGGCGCTGGGCGCGCTCCTGCAGCTGCTGGTGCGCGACCTCGCGACCGGGCTAGGCCTGACTGGCATCGTGGTCTCGCCGGCGTTCGGCTACGCGGGCGTCGGCTTCCCCGTGCTTGGCATGAACGCATTCGCTTACGCGTGGGGCGCGATCCTGCCGCTGCGCTGGTACATGGCGGTGCTGCTGGGGCAGGCGGCCCGTGGCTTGCCGGTCGCGGACTCTGCGCCGGCGTTTGCGGCACTGGCGGCGCTGGCTGCCCTCTACACCCTCCTTGCATTGCTGCGTCTGCGATGGTTCGCGAAGGCAAAAACCCCGGCCGCAGCGGAACCGCAACCGACGGCAGCCGGCGCCCCGCGCGGGGTCGGCGGCGCCTTTGTCGCGGAGTGGCGGCGCGTGCTCGCCTTGCGCGGTGCCTTCATCCTCTTGGTCGTCGCGCCCCTCTTCTATGGCATCTATTACCCGCAGCCCTACCTCAATCAGATCCTGCGCAAGATCCCGATCGCGGTCGTCGACAGCGACCAGAGCGAACTCAGCCGCAGGATCGTCGAAACGCTCGATGCGAGCGGGGCCGTGAGCGTGACCAAGCGTGCCGCAACCTTGACCGAGGCACGCGCCGCCCTCGACCGCGGCGAGGCCTTCGCCGTCGTCGGCATACCCCCCGGGACCGAGCGCGATGTGCTCAAGGGCACGAACGTCCATGTTCCCATCTATGCCGATGCAACTTACCTGTTCCTCTTCCGCACGACCGGCAGCGGCATTGCGGTCGCGATCGATACGCTGTCGAACGACCTGGCCGCCCGCGGGGCGCGCCCCGACGGCAGCCTGGTCAAGGCGGCGCTTGCCTCGTCGAGCCCGGCCGACGTCCTGCTGCAGCCGATCTTCAATCCGGTCGGCGGCTATGCGAGCTACGCCGTGCCGGCGGCCTTCGTGCTGATCCTGCAACAAATGCTATTGATCGGTGCGTCGCTTTTGACCGTGGTCGCATTCTCGCAGGGTACCGGCGGCGCGTTCGCCACGGTACTTGGCCGCGGCGTCGCCCATTTGACCATCTATCTGCCGGCGCTAGCTCTTTATTTTATCGTACTGCCGCGCGTCTACGGATTCTCCGCGCTCGGCAACCCGTTGCAGCTGTTCGCGCTGGCGTCGCTCTTCACCTTGGCGACGAGCTTCATGGGCCAGGCGGCGGGCGCCTGGTTCAAGCACCCGGAGACGCCGACGCTGATCTTCCTTGGCACCTCTCTGCCACAGTTCTTCCTCGCCGGCTTTTCCTGGCCGCGCGAAGCGATCCCCAAGCCGGTGCAAGCCTTCGGCTTCATCTTCCCGTCGGATTTGGCGATTGACGGCATCGTCCGCGTTGACCAGCTGGGCGCCGGCCTATGGGAGGTGGTGGGCGATTGGCGTGGTCTTTGGATACTGGCGGTCGTCTATTTCACGCTCGCGGTGCTGTCGGCATTCTTCGTCAGACGGAGGCAGGTGCATGCCTAGCAAGCCCGTAACCGTCATCGCTGCCGTCCTCCTTCTCGTGGCGGCAGGAGCGGCAGCTTATGCCCTGTGGCCTTCCGAGGTGGCAGCACCCATTGTGGGTGTTGTGCGCACGACAGAGATCCGCGTAGCGCCGGAGGTTGGCGGCCAGCTCGCGGCCATCAGCGTGCGCAAAGGTGACCCTGTGCGCGCCGGTGACGTGGTCGCCACGCTGTCAGCCATCGAGCTGAGCGCCTCGGTGGTGCAGGCGCGCGCCGCCCTCGATGCCGCATCGGCCGACCGCGACAACGTCTATGCTGGCGTGCGCGCTGAAGAGGTCGCCTCGCTGGCGGCCGCGATCGCCAAGGCAAAATCACGGCTGGATTACGCCCAATCGCAGCTCGCTCGCACATCCTTCCTGGCACGCAGCGATACCGCTACCCAGCAGGCGCTCGATCAGGCGGAAAACGACGTGGCGTCTGCGCGTGCCGACATCGCCGAGGCGAAAGCCAACCATGACGCCGCCGTCGCCGGGCCCACGCGGGAGGAGCGCGCCATCGCCGACGCCCAGGTCAAGGCCGCCGCATCCGCCCTCGCGGTGATCGAGCGACACCTGGACAAGACCATCTTGCGGGCCCCGGCCGACGGCGTGGTCAGCGTCGTCGTCGCCGAGGTCGGCGAGAACATCCGGGCCGGTGAGCCGGTGCTCGTGATCGAGGAAGCCGGCAAGCGTTGGCTGTCGTTCAACGTGCGGGAAGATCGGTTGCACGGTCTCACGGTCGGAGCCAAGGTCGGCGTGGTGCGGGTGGGTAGGCGCGAGGCCACGCCGGCTGTCATCACCGAACTTAACCCGCTTGGATCGTTCGCCACTTGGCAGGCGGAGCGCGCGATCGGCGACCACGATCGCAATACGCTGCGCCTGCGCGTCGACCCGCAAGGCGATACGATGGGGTTCGAACCCGGCATGACGGTCTGGCTCGACCGCTGAGCCTCGCGCGGCGCGATTTGCTCTTGTCAAGCGAGGGGATACCGGCAGCCCAACACCGACGCGGCCCTTCAGGCCGCACGATCGGTCAAGGGTCGCATTCGTTCGCGACAATCCGTCGAAACCACTAGGTCGATAACCGAGAGGTCCCTCTAGCCATTTCGGGGTTTCCGCTTATTGAAAATGCCGACGTCCTGGGGAGACGATAGCTTGGCAATGAGGATGCGCCATGCCGGACGGGAGCGGTTCGGCAGGGCTACACTTTGCGTCGCGCCCACTTGGCACCGCCGGGAGTTGCACAGTGGGCAGAGGAGATCTCACATGCGGTCGGCCGTGCTGGCCCTTGTCCTGATCGGCGCCACGATACTCGGCGGCTGCTCGGAAGGCGTTCTTGATCCGCAAGGTCCCATCGCGTCCGCGCAACGGCTTATTCTATTCAACGCGACGGGCATCATGCTGGCGATCGTGATCCCCACCATGCTCGCCACGCTCGCCGTTGCCTTCTGGTATCGCGCTTCGAATGCGCGCGCCACCCACTTACCGGAGTTCCGCTATTCGGGCCGTATTGAGCTGCTTGTTTGGTCGATCCCGATCATGACGGTGCTCCTGGTCGGCGGCGTCGCGTGGGTCGGTTCATACGATCTCGATCCCCCTAGGCCGATTGCTTCCGCCGTCAAACCGCTCAAGGTGCAGGTCGTCGCGCTCGACTGGAAATGGCTGTTCATCTATCCCGAGCAGAGCGTCGCCAGCGTCAATCTACTGATGATTCCAGTGGCCACGCCGGTGAGCTTCGAGCTGACTTCTTCCGGCGTCATGAACAGCTTCTTCGTCCCCCAGCTCGGTAGCCAGATCTATACGATGGCGAACATGGTGACGCGCCTCAATCTGAAGGCCGATCATCCCGGAAAGTACCGTGGGTTTTCGGCGCAGTTTAGCGGTGACGGTTTTGCCGACATGTACTTCACCACCGATGCGGTGCCGGCCGAACGGTTCGAGCAATGGGTGGCGGCAACGCGCAACACCGGCACCGCCCTCAACGCGCAGAGCTATATTGATTTGGCCAAACCTAGCAAAGCGGTTCGACCCTTCACCTATCGCGACGTCGCTCCCGATCTCTTCAGCCACATCCTGAGCTCCGCAACGCCTGCCTATCCAGCGTCCCAGAGGGCAGAGAAATGAATTTTCTCGGCAAGCTCAGTTGGAGTGTCGTTCCATTCGACCAACCCATCATCATGGGCGCGTCGGGCATGGTGGTCCTGGGCATTGTCCTCGTCCTTGGGTGGGTCACCTTCAAGGGATATTGGCCCTATCTGTGGCGTGAGTGGCTTACCTCCGTCGATCATAAGCGCATCGGCGTCATGTATATCGTGCTGGCGCTGCTCATGCTGGTGCGTGGCTTCACCGACGCGATCATGATGCGCATGCAGCAAGCGGTGGCCGCCGGAGGAGCGCAAGGCTATCTGCCGCCGGAGCATTTCGACCAGATCTTCTCCGCGCACGGCACCATCATGATTTTCTTCATGGCCATGCCGTTTGTCATCGGATTGATGAACTTTGCGGTGCCGCTCCAACTCGGCATCCGTGACGTCGCTTTCCCCACGCTGAACTCGGTCAGCCTGTGGCTCACCGCGTCAGGTATCCTCTTGACCAACATGTCGCTGGCAATCGGCGAATTCGCCAAGACCGGCTGGGTCGCGTATCCACCGCTGAGCGAGCTCGAATTCTCGCCGGGGGTCGGGGTCGATTACTACCTCTGGGCGCTGCAGATCTCCGGCATCGGGACGTTGATGACGGGAATAAATTTTGTCACCACGATCCTCAAAACGCGGGCGCCCGGCATGGGCTACACACGCATGCCGGTGTTCTGCTGGACGGCGCTCGCCTCAAACCTGCTCATTGTCGCGGCGTTCCCGGTTCTCACCGCGACTTTCGCCATGCTGCTGCTCGACCGCTATCTCGGCTTTCATTTCTTTTCGGTCCAGAGCGGCGGCAATCCGATGATGTACGTGAACCTGTTCTGGGTGTGGGGTCACCCCGAGGTCTACATCCTGGTCCTGCCGGCTTTCGGCGTCTATTCAGAGGTGAGCGCGACGTTCTCGGGCAAGCCGTTGTTCGGCTACCGCTCGATGGTTGCTGCGACCATGGTGATTTGCATTCTTTCCTATACCGTGTGGCTACACCACTTTTTCACCATGGGTGCCAGTGCGAACGTCAATGCCTTCTTCGGCATCACGAGCATGATCATCGCCGTCCCCACGGGCGTCAAAGTCTTCAACTGGCTGTTCACGATGTACGGCGGGCGCATCCGGTTCACGGTGCCGGTCCTGTGGACGATCGGCTTCATGGTGTCATTCATTTTCGGCGGGCTGACGGGGGTGCTGCTGGCCCTGCCTCCTGTCGATTGGCAGGTGCACAACAGCCTGTTCCTGGTCGCCCATTTCCACCACGTCATCATCCCCGGCGTCCTGTTCGGCGTCATTGCCGGCTATAATTATTGGTTCCCCAAGGCATTCGGTTTCAAGCTCGACGAAGCCTGGGGCAAGGCCGCATTTTGGTGTTGGTTCATCGGCTTCCATCTCGCCTTCATGCCGCTCTATGTGGTGGGCCTGATGGGCATGACGCGGCGTATGCAGCATTACGACATCTTGGCTTGGCGACCGTGGCTGTTGGTCGCCGCGGCCGGCGCCGTCGTCATTCTGGCGGGGATCGTCTGCCAGCTCACCCAGTTCGCGGTCTCGATCCGCGCCCGCACCCGGCTTCGCGACTTGACCGGTGATCCCTGGGACGGGCGCACGCTCGAATGGTCGACAGCGTCCCCACCACCGCCGTGGAATTATGCGGTTCTGCCGCGCGTCAGCGATCGAGACGCATATTGGGCGAGCAAGAAACTCGCAGGCGCAAAAGGCGCGCACTCAGCGGTACCGCCCGAGTACAAGCCGATCGAAATGCCCGAAAACAGCGCCACCGGCTTCGTCACCGCGTTCTTTGCCGTTGTCACCGGCTTTGCCCTCATCTGGCACATCTGGTGGATGGCCATTCTTGGCCTATTGGGAGCATTCGTGACGCTACTTGTCTTCGCCTTCCGCGAAAGGGAGGAGTTCGAGATACCGGCCGCGACGATTGCCCAGTTCGATCGCGCTCAAAGAGGCGTGCCATGAGCGTCGCGATTGCGGAGCAGCCCATCAATGAAATTGCGCTCGCTCCTGCCAGCGAAGCCGGTCCTGCTCCCAAGAGGATCGTGGTTGCCTACGGCTTCTGGATCTTCCTGCTGAGCGACATCGTCCTGTTCTCGGCGCTGTTTGCCACCTACGCGGTATTGCGGCGTGCTACGGCTGGCGGCCCGACCGGCGCGGAGTTATTCAATCAAGTCAGCGTCGCGCTTGAGACCGCTTGTCTTCTCGCTTCAAGCTACACATGCGGACTGATGTCGCTGGCAATCGGTTCTAAACGCCGGCTCGCTACGTATTTGGGTGCCGCGGTGACGTTCGTGCTCGGGGCCGCCTTCCTCGGCCTTGAGATCCGTGAGTTCACCAACATGATCGCTCAGGGTGCGACGCCCCAGCGCAGCGCGTTTCTGTCCGCCTTCTTCACCCTTGTCGGCTGCCACGGGCTGCACGTCACCATCGGCCTAATCTGGCTGATCGTAATGATGGCACAGGTCGAAGTCATGGGCTTTCGTCCCAGGGTGCAGCTCCGGCTCTTGTGCTTCTCCCTGTTCTGGCACACGCTCGACATCATCTGGGTCGGGATATTCTCCGTCGTTTATCTGATGGCAGTAGGCCCATGACAGAATTGGGATTGGATCGCGCGCCTGGAGATGCCGCCGCGCCTGTCGCGTCTGAGGCCGCCTCCGCCGGCCTGCTGGTTTACACGATCGGGCTATGCCTGGCTGTGCTTCTAACGGCGACATCGTTCTGGGTCGCCAACACCTCCCTGCTGTGGGCGCCCGGCGTCTCCATCGGACTTGTCGTCCTGGCCATCGCTCAAATGGGCGTGCACCTGGTGTTCTTCCTGCACATCACGACGGGCCCGGACAACACCAACAACGTGCTTGCACTGGCATTCGGCATTCTCATCGTGCTGCTCGTCCTTGCGGGCTCGCTCTGGATCATGAAGGATTTGGACGCGAACATGATGTCCTCGCCCACGATAACTCCGCATATGCAGCACTGAAGCCGTCACGGCAGCCAGTAGCAACACAGAGTTGACGATCGAACCGCCCCGGTGCGGCTCACTTGGCGAGACGCTGCCCACCAGTTCTCATGGGTGAGCGCCGTCGCTTCCATTAGAAACAGCGCACGTCCCGCGTGCGACGGCTGGGCAGCCCGATCGATCTTGCGGTCGCCAAATTGTGCCAATGCCGCTGGGCAAGAGGTGCGTTGCCCGCCGCAAGGCCTTCGCCAACGCGCGCCAGCGTGCTGACGCTAGCTCTGCAGTCCGCGGTTGCTTTGTCGTGGCCGGCATGCCGACCGCGCATGGCGGGCGTTGGCGGCGAGCCTGTCACAAGCTTCGAGCAATGAGGAGGAGATCGCGGCGGTGGCGAACCAATCGAACGCTAAAAATTATCCAAGGTAGACAACGCGGTGACAAGAACCGGGAAGCCCGAGGGTTGGCCACTGATGGCTGACTTTGATAGGAGACATCGGCATCGAGCGAAGGCGATGGGAACGATAGGGAATGGTCATGAACGAGCGCCATCAAGGGTCCTTCAATGGCGCAATTTGCATGCATAGGAGCCTGAGGTGCCCCTCCAGAACCGTGTGACCCCGGACGGAGCCATCATCCTCACCCCCCATCGCGGGCTGATGATGGGCAATCGCGGTGGTGCCTTCCATCTGCCCGACCGAACGCTCGGCCGTCGCCGCTGGGCGACGCGGCAATGGATCGCCTGCCGCTTGGAATTCAAGGGACGGCAGCGCGTGGCGATGATGCAGCCGAGCCGATACACCGAACTGTTCTTTCTCGATGAGGCGACCGCGCTTTCGGCGGGTCATCGCCCCTGCTTTGAGTGCCGGCGCCCCGACGCCGAACGCTTCGCCGAATTGTGGGCCCGCACGCGCGCCTGGCCGGCGCCGGCCAGGGCGCCGGAAATGGATCTGGTGCTGCACGAGGAGCGCGTCGGCGCCAGGGGGCAGAAGATCACCTTTCGGGCCCAGCTCGCGGCCTTGCCCGACGGCGCCTTCATCCGCCTGCCCGAGGATGCCGAGGAATGCGCCTATCTCGTTGACGGCAATCGGCTTCTTCCCTGGACCGCGGCGGGCTACACGGCTGGCCTGGTGCGGCCGCGTCGACGCGACGTGGAAGTTTTGACGCCGCGCTCCATCGTTGCCGTACTTTCATCGGGATATCGCCCCATGCTGCACCCTTCGGCTGCGGCCTGATCGGCCGGCAGTGCATCTGGGGAGATCGCATGACCCGCTCCACCTTGCGAAGAGCGCTGCGGCGCGTCTACGCCGTGCTCGTTTTGGTCCTCGGCATCTCCCTTCTTGCCAAGGTTGCCGACCACATGCCCATGCTCGACGGCAGCGGCCTGGAGAAGTTCCTGAAAGACATCTACGAATACCTGCGCGATATGTCGCTGCTGATCGCCACCGGCGGTGTCGCCTACATCACGAATTTGTTCCAGAAGCGATCGGGGTTCGTCGAGGCGCTCAAGGAGGAGTGGCGCGACATCATTGCCACCAAATCGGCGCTCTTTGCCTACACCCAGCTCGAACGCCCGACAGCGGAGCAGTACATCGCCACCTTCTGCAAGCTTTCCGAGACCATCGACAATATGCGCTCGGTCTACCAGAACGTCGGTGAGACGCACGATCTCATTGGTCTATACCCTTACGCACCGCTGCACGATATGCGGCGTGCTCTGCAGACCCTTGATCCGCGCAAGAACCCCGATGCGGACGTACAAGCGCGCAATCTCGTGCGTGACGCCATTCTTCAGTCATTTTACGCTTTGCGAGAGACGTTTCTGGAGGAGCTCGATCTGGAGGAGCCCGACCACCCATTGCTGATTTCAAGCGGGCGACGCGCCAAGAAGAGCGGCTCTACCAACAGTGCGCGCCGCGCCCAGGACCGCCAGCGCGCGCGCCAGGACCGCGCCCTGTCGCCCGACCCGCGGATCGACGATCTGCTGGCCCAGCTCTACGCCAAGGAAAACTCCACCGCCAAGCCCTGGCGGCAGCCTGTGGGCGCCGGGACGCCGGCGCCGAACGGCCTCAGTGCGAGCGGCGCAAGGCAGGCTGAGCGAGCCTAGATCACCTTGTCGCTGACCAACCTGTCGACGTCGCGTGCTGCATAGCCCAGTAGACCCGTCAAGATCTCGTGCGTGTGCTCGCCCAGCTTGGGAGGGGCTGTGTAAGTTTCGAGCGCGGTGTCGCTCAAGTGCATGGCGCTCTTGATGCCCTTGACGATGCCGGCGCTTGCATGGGGCATGTGGGCCACCATGGCGCGGGCGCCCAGCACTTCGCCGTCACATACCTCGCCCACGGTGCGAATGGCGCCGCTCGGTACCCCGGCCTGGTCGAGCAGCCGCAACCACTCCTCGCGCGTGCGCTCTTTGACGATGTCCTTGACCATGGGCACCAACACGTCGCGATGGCGCACGCGATCGGAGGCCTTGGCGAAGCGGGGGTCGCTCTTGAGCTCGGGACGCTGCGCCGCCCCGCAGAAGCGCTGCCACAGCTCGTCGTTGGCGACGCCGAGATTGATCCAACCGTCGGATGCCTGGAAGGTCTCGTAGGGAACGATGGTGGGATGCTCGTTGCCGCGGCGGCGCGGAGATTGGCCGGTCGCAAAAAAGATGCTGGCATTGAAGGTGAGGAGCGCAGCGACCGCCTCGTACATGGAGATGCGCACGTGCTGACCGAGCCCGGTGGCCTGGCGGGCATAGAGCGCGGCCAAGATGCCCTGCGACGCATAGAGTCCCGACACCAGATCGCCGACGGCCACTCCGACCTTGTGCGGCGCCCCATCGCGCGGGCCCGTGAGGTCCATGACGCCCGCTTCGCCCTGAACGATGACGTCGTACCCGGGCCTGTCCTTTTGAATGCCGGTGTCGCCGAAACCCGAAATCGAGCAGTACACCATCCCCGGACGGCGCGCCCTCACTGCCGCGTAGCCGAGACCCAGGCGGTCCATGGCACCGGGGCGGAAGTTCTCAACCAGCACGTCCGAAACGTCGATCAGGCGCCAGAGCACCTCCTTGCCACGGGGGTTCTTCATATCGAGCGTCATGCTCTTCTTGTTGCGATTGACGGACAGAAAATACGCCGCCTGATCGCCCTGGAACGGCGGCGCAAAGGAGCGCGTGTCGTCGCCTTCCCCAGGGCGCTCCAGCTTGATCACCTCGGCGCCGAGGTCGCCCAACTGCATGGTGCAGTAGGGGCCCGAGAGCACCCGGGTGAGGTCTACGACGCGAAGTCCTTCCAGGGGACGCATGGTGCTGTTCTCCATTCGAGCCTGCCGCGCAGGCCTCCGTCGTGCCTTCTTTGCCGCTTTCTGTAAATTGCCGCTCGCAACCCTCGGGGGACTGCAACGCCAAGCTTGCCATTTGACGCGCCACTTGACACGCCATTTGACATGCCATTTGACACGGGGCACCGGCTCGCCAGCAAGCGGCCACTTGCCCTCGGATAGGAGATCGCAACGCATGCGGTGCTCGCCATGACCGCCGAGGTCGAGGTCCAGGGCAAGCGCGCCAGCCAGCCTGGCGGCACGCTCATGCGCCGGCCGCTCATCTTGTCCGCGGTGTTTGCTCTGCTTGCGACGTTGCTGCTTGCCGATCTGGCGCCGCGCTACGCACCGGGTCTCCTGCGCTTTGAGCATTACATGGGGGATGTGCGCACCGCGCTGCTGTGCGATCAGCTCCCGAGCCAGCATCAAAGCGTCGCGATCGTCGCCATCACGGACGACACACTGGCTGGGTACCGAACCTATCTGCCGGTCGATCGCGACCTCTTGGCGCGCGTGGTCGAGGCCGTAGACGCGGCTGGAGCCAAGGTCATTGGCCTCGACTTTCTCTTCACGTCTCCCGCAGCCGATGGCAACGAGATCTTGTTGATCGAGGCGATCCGGCGAGCGCGAGCCAAGATCGTGTTGGCCGCGGCCGATGAGCGCATCGGCCTCAGCGAAGCCCAACGCGACAAACAGCAGGCGTTCTTTCGCGAGCTCGATCGACCGGCGGGTTACTCGAATTTGGCCACCGAGCGCGATTCGGTCGTGCGTTTCATGGCGCAACCCAATGGCAACGACAAACCCGCCTATCCCAAAAGCTTCGCCAGCCTGATCGCCGAAAGCGCCGGCTTTACCTCTTCCAACGACGGAGCCCGCATCGCTTGGCTGCGCACGCCGCGCGACGGTTCGGACACATTTCTCACCATTTCGGCCGAGGCGTTGCTGCGGCCGGCAGACGATCCCGTAGCACAGGTACTGCGCGCCGGGCTCAAAGATAAGATCGTGCTGGTGGGCGGCATGCTGCGCGAGATCGACACCCATCTGACGCCGCTGACCAATCGCCACGAGGAAAAGATGCATGGCGTCGCCATCCACGCGCAGATGGTGGCGCAGATGGTGGACGGGCGCAGCATCGGCCAGATCGAGACCCAAATGGCGCCGCTGCGGCTGGCGCTGGCGGCGGTGGCAGCGTTCGGGTTCCTGGTGGGCTGGGGCTTCCGCCGCAGGCGGAAGGGCCTGTTGGCGAGTGGTGTGGCGAGCGCCGCCATCATCGCCATCGACACAATTGTGTTCTGGCAGTTGCGTATCATACTGCCGCTCGTATTGGCGCTGGCAGCGTGGTTCCTGGGCGAATTCTCCGGGCACTACCTCGGCCGGTGGCTCGGGCCCCGAGGCGATCGGCCGATGTGGTTTGCGAGGTGATGAGCATGTTGGCGTTTCGATGGGCTTTGATGCTGCTGGCGGGACTGCTTGCTGGCGCCTTGAATGCCACCGCAGCAGCGGCCCAGATCTATGTCATGGAATCAACCGTGGCCGCCATCCGCGTGGGGAGCGCGCTGGAGCTCAGCGCTGCCATCTCCATCCCGGCCGGCGGCCACATCCGCGCGGTGCTCCCCTCGGGCAAGACGCAGACGATCAAGGGCCCCTACGAGGGTACCCTCGCCGATCTTGCCAAGGGTCAACCTGTCAACCAGGGCGTGCTGGCCTCGCTCAAGGACCTGCTGCGCACGGGCGGTGCAACGCAAACCACGACCGGCGCCACGCGCAGCATCGCGCGCCCCGCCGACAAGCCGCCGCGCGTGGCCTTCTCCTGGTCTGCCATTCCCGTGGCGGACGGCACGGTCTGCGTCGAAAAAGGTGCCAAGCTGGCGCTGATCCGCTCCGCGTCGCCCAATGCGGAGCGCATCACCATGATCGACGCCGCCAACGGCGAGAGAGCCGAGCTGCAATGGCAGCCCGGGAGCGACACGGCTGCGTGGCCCGCCAACCTCACCCAGCGCAACGATGGAACCTACGATGTGCTGTCGGACGGCCGTCCCCGCCGCCAGATCACCTTGCGCGTGCTGGACCGGCTGCCCAGCGAGGACAATCTGCTGATCGAGCTCAATCGGCTTGGCTGCAGGTCCCAATTCGAGGCTTGGGTGCGCGGCAAGCTGACGGCCGGCAATTAGCGCCCCGCCTCGGTGACGCTTCAAGTGGCGCTGCTTGGGGTCGGCCAGCAGGGGAGTTCGCTGGCGCGGACTGGGTGTGCTCTGGGCTGATGGCAGCGATCGGCAGCCGTCGGCGCATCTTCAAGGGTAGAGCCGTTCCTTACGCCACGCTTGGCTTGGCCCGCCCCGCCCAAAGAGGATCCGCTCGTGCAGACGGAAGGGCCGATCGTGCCAGAATTCCATCTCCCGTGGCACGACCCGGAAGCCCGACCAGTAGGGCGGGCGCGGGACATTGCCAAAGGGATAGCGAGCCGTCACGGCAGCGACGGCCTTTTCCAGCGCGAAGCGGCTCTCCAGCGGGCGCGACTGCTGCGAGGCCCAAGCGCCGAGCCGGCTGCCGCGCGGGCGGGTGGCGAAGTAGACGTCGGCCTCCGCATCGCTGGTGCGCACAACATCGCCGCGCACGCGCACCTGCCGGCGCAGGGATTTCCAATGAAAGCACAAGGCGGCCTTGCCCGAGGCGAGGAGCTCAACGCCCTTGGCGCTCTCAACATTGGTGTAGAACACGAACCCGCGCTGGGGCTGGTCGGCGGGATCGACGCCCTTCAGCAACACCATGCGCACGTTGGGCATGCCCGATGCGTCGACGCTGGCAAGCGCCATGGCGTTCGCATCGTTGGGCTCGTGCGCGTGCGCTTGCGCCAACCAAGCTTCAAACAGTGCGAAGGGCTCATTGGCCTCAGCAAAGTCGCCGGCCTGCGGTCCTGTGTAGTATTCAGCCTGGGGCTTGTCTGCCATGCCTTAACGCCTCGTTGGTCGCGCCGCACAAGCTGCGTTCACGCCACTTTAACCCTGCTCCTTCACACTCGCGCCAACCGTTGTCCAGCATTGGATGTGGAACAGCCTCGTGTGTGGTCCGGCCGGGCGTTTGTCGCATGGGTTCGTGGCGCTGGTCGCCGGATCGGCCGCGTTGGGAGCCCTCGCCGGCCCTGTCCGCACCCAAGCTATCAACCACGCCGAGCAGCCCTTCTGCACCTGCCCGAACGCTACCCCCAACCGTGCGCTTGAGCCTAACAGGGCGCCGGCCGTCTCGGTCAAGCCCAAGTTCGCCGAATCCAACGCGCTCCTCGATGAGAACGACGAGATCGCCGCCCTCGAGGCGATCCGCGTGGCTCTGACGGAGGTCGGAGACGGCAACAGCTACGTGTGGTACCGAAGGCATGGGCGGTTGAGCGGGATCGTGCAGCCGACGGTCTCGTTCAAGGATCCGGCCGGCCGGGTGTGCCGGCACATCCTCCTCATCATGACCGTGGGTGCGGCGACCGGACGGGCGGAAGGCATCGCCTGCCGCCTGGGCGACGGCCGTTGGCAGCTCGACGGCTAAGAGCCGACCCGCGCACGCTCCAAGATGCGATAGGTGCTTTGGACCGCGGTCGGCCCACCTTATGGTGGGCAACGCACCGCTGACAGGGGGGACGATGACCCACGCCAACTCGCGCACCGCCGACCATCCGATCGATCCGTTGTTCCTCCAACGATGGTCGCCGCGCGCCTTTACGGACGCGCCGATCTCCGAGCGTGACCTGCTCACGCTCCTGGAGGCCGCGCGCTGGGCGCCCTCTTCGTTCAATTCCCAACCGTGGCGCTTCCTCTATGCGCGGCGCCATAGCCAACACTGGGCGCAATTTCTGGGGCTGCTCTCAGACTACAACCAGTCCTGGGCCAGGAATGCAGCGGCCTTGGTCATCTTGGTGTCGAAGACAACACTCCTGCCACGCGGCGCCGAGACGGAAGTGCCGTCCTACACCCATTCGCTCGACGCTGGTGCGGCATGGGCCAACCTGGCGCTGCAAGCAACGCGCTCGGGCTGGGCCGCGCACGGCATGGCGGGCTTCGACGTGCCGCGCACCGCGGTCGAGCTCGGTGTGCCTGCGGATTACCGCGTCGAGGCCGCCATCGCCATCGGCCGGCCCGGTGACAAATCGATCCTGCCGGAACCGCTGCGCGCCCGCGAGCAGCCAAGCGATCGGCTGCCGCTGTCACAGCTGGCATGGGAGGGAGGGTTTGCGACCCGGTGAGCCACCCCGGCCAACGGCGGTCGCCAGGAGGGTGTTGCGCGACCGGCAGGTGCCGAGCGGCCAGTCCGCTCGTCAAGCATCGGGCGCTTGGCGTCAGTGCAACCGGTTCTTGTAGAGCCGGCCCCCCTTCATGATGAGGGCCAGGTACTTTCCCTGCTCCTGCAGCACGCCGAGGTCGGCTAGCGGGTTGCCGTCGATGACCAGGAGGTCGGCGAAGGCGCCCGCCTTCAGGCAGCCGATCTTATCGACCTGCCGCACGACTTGAGCTCCGATCAGAGTGGCGGCCCGGATGATCTCGATGGGCTTTTGCACCTCGGCGCGGATGATGAATTCGCGCGATTGCTCGCTCTGCAGCTGGCCCAACAAATCGGTGCCGTAGGCCACCGGGACGCCGGCGCGCTTGCAGATCTCGATCGACCTCAGCCCACCCTCGATGACAAGCTCATTCTTGGCCAGCATGTCGGAGCTCATGCCGTACTCGGCTGCGCGCTTCTTCATCTCGTAATAGGCGACGAGGTTGGCGATCAGGAACATGCCCTTCGAGGCCATCAGGCGCGCGGTCGCATCGTCGATGAGGTTGCCGTGCTCGATCGTGCGCACGCCGGCGTGGGCGGCTCGCGTGATGGCCTCCACGCTGTAGGCGTGGGCGCAGACGTAGCGACCGAAGGCGTGAGCCTCCTCGACCGCGGCGGCCACTTCCTCGGGGGAGAACTGCAGGCTGTCCAAGGGGTCGTAGGGCGAGGCTACCCCGCCCGACATCATGATTTTCACCTGGTCGGCGCCTTGGCGCATCTCCTCGCGCACGGCTTTGCGCACCTCGGCAACGCCGTCCGCAAGACCCATGGCAAAGTGGAGGGCATCGCAACAGTGGCAGCGCGTGCCGTGATCGGTGCGGCGGCGGCCGTCGCTGTGTCCGCCGGTCGGCCCCAGGGCCTTGCCGGCGATGAAGAGGCGCGGCCCGGGCAGCAGCCATTTGTCGGTCGCTTCCTTGAGCCCCCAGTCGGCGCCGCCGGTGTCGCGCACGCTGGTGAAGCCGCGATCGAGCATGCCGCGCATGAGGGCGGCAGCCCGCGCCGTCATCAGCGTGAGAGGCACATTCTCAAGGCGAGGGATCAAGACCTCCGACAGTACCACGTGCACGTGGCTGTCGATCAGCCCCGGCATCAGCGTGCGTCCGCCGCAGTCGATTGTCTGGGCAGCCGGCGCCCTGATCGGCTGGGGTGATACTTCCCGGATGCGCTCACCCTCAACAACGAGTTCGTGGCCACCGCGGAGCTCGTCGTGCTCGGGGTCGAGCATTTGGAAGTTCTTGAAGAGAAAGTGTGTCATCAGCCTCGCCCCGGTTCAGCGGGGCAAAGCATCCGGGAATAGTGCCTCGCCGTCAATCGTGAGCGGGGTTTGGCCAAGCGGGGGCAAGCGCACGGGCTAGCCGAGGGTCGACAGTGCGGGCACCAGCAGCCCGGCCAAAACCTTGGCGCGGGCGATGTCGGCCGCCCCGTACATGCCCTCCTCACCGCACAGGTTGACGGTGCCGAGGTGCCTGCCGGCATGCCGGATCGGCACGTTGAGGATTGCCGTGATCCCGAGCGAAAAGATCAGCTCGTGATCGAAGAAGGCCTGGCGAACCTCTTCCTTGCTCGCCGCGAGGACCGCCTCGCCCTTCTGCAAGGCGGCGTGGGTGGCACCAATCTTGGCGAGCGGCTTGCGGCCGCCGACGGGGTAAGCGGCCGCATCGCTCGAGTGGAGACGCTCGACGGCTTGGTCGGTCTCGACGTGGCGCAGGATTGTGAATAGTCGCCAACCGATGGTCTCGGCGGCGAGGCGCTGGACCGCCTGGAAGACGCAGGTGGGATCGGCGCTCTCGGCCGTGAGGGCGACGAGGTGGGCCACGTCTTCGATCGACAGGTCGCGCTTGCCGGCCATCGCCTCTCCTTTGGCGTTCAGGCCTGCGCCGGGGCGGCCGCCGCTTCGTCCGGCAGCGCCGGATGCGCGAGCCGCTCCGGCATCAGACCCTTGGCATAGAAGCGCAGGATGACGAGCAGCGCCACCGATATCATGAGCTCGCGCAGCGCGGCGCCTTGTACGGCCGTGATGCCCGGGATCAACGGCACGATGAAGCGTGTCGACTCAAGGAAGAAGACGACCAGCACGGCGCCGAGCACTGCCCCCATGCTGTTGCCGAGACCGCCGACCAACAGGGAGAGCTTGATATAGAGCGTGAGCAGAGGGGCGAAGAGATCG
The DNA here is from genome assembly GCA_036558085.1 of Hyphomicrobiaceae bacterium. Classification (GTDB taxonomy): domain Bacteria; phylum Pseudomonadota; class Alphaproteobacteria; order Rhizobiales; family Hyphomicrobiaceae; genus AWTP1-13. Next base: position 42,365 of record DATBGH010000041.1, on the reverse strand, counting down.
GGCGCGATGTAGCTGGTGAAATGACCGTAGAATGCGCCTGCGAGCCCTAAGGCTGCGGTGCCGAAGCCGAACGCCTTGACCTTGAACAAAACGACATTCTTGCCGGCCACCTGTGCAATCTGCTCGTCGTCGCGGATGGCGCGCAGCACCCGACCGAAGGGCGCGTGCGCCAGCCGATCCACCAGGAAGAATAATACGACGACGGCCGCCACGACGAGGCCGAGATAAAACAAATTGAAGAGGTGTGGTGCAAGCGCGGTGCGGAATGGCCCAGGGATGCCGGACAGACCGTCCGTGCCGTTGGCGATCCACAGCTCGTTGGACATGACGATGCGCAGCGTTTCGGCGAAACCTAGCGTGACGATGGCAAGATAGTCGCCGCGCAGCCTTACCGTGATCAGCGCCACGGCGACGCCGAAGGCCGAGGCCGCCGCGGCGCCGGCTGCCATGGCGATAGGGATCGGCGTGCCGAGCTTGAGGGCGAGCAGCCCTGACACATAGGCGCCCACCGCGAAGAAGCCCACGAGCCCCAAGTTGATGAGGCCTGCCATGCCCCAGATGACGTTCATGCCGAGCGCCATGAGGGCATAGATTCCGGCGATGATGGCGATGGCGACGGCGTAGTGTTCCATCGTGTGCTCTTCAGTAGGCCCTGGCGCCGAGAATGCCGCGCGGGCGCAGCGTCAAGACGATGAGGATGGCAAGGAAGCCGACGGCGCTGCGGTAGGCCGGCGACAGCACCAATAGGCTCAGCTCTTCGCCGACGCCCACCACCAGTGCACCCACCACTGCACCGGGAAGGCTGCCGAGGCCCCCCACCACTGCGGCAGCGAAGATCGACAGAATGGTCTTGAAGCCGATCAGCGGATCGATGGTCGTATCGAGACCGATCAGCATGCCACCGAGGCCCGCTAGTCCCATGCCGACGAACGAGGAGAGCCTTGCCACCATATCGGCATTGACGCCCTTGATGGCGGCGAGCATGGGATTGTCGGCCACCGCGCGCATGGCCTTGCCGGTGCGGGTGAAGGAGAGGAAGGCGAACAGCAGGCTCATGGCGATCACGGCGATGACGAGGTTCTGCACCTGTTGCGGACCGACGTGCACGCCGCCCCAGGCCCAGTCGCGGCGGAGCGGCAGATCGTAGCCGCGCAGCTCGTTGCCAAACGCAAAGCGTATGCAATTCTCGAGCGCGATGGTGAGGGCGATTGAACCGATGGCGGTGGTGATGAAGCCCGCGGCGCGAAAGGGCTTGAGGATGAGCTCGTCGCTGGCAAGCCCGACGCATCCGGCGACCATGAAGGCAGCCAGCAGCGATGCGGCCACCGGCCATCCGAGCCATACGTTGGCGGTGAACCCGGCAAAGGCGCCGATCGTCATGTGCGAGGCGACTGCGAAGTTGGTAAAGCGCAGGACGGCGAACATGGCGGTGAGGCCGATCGCCGGGACGGCGAGGATCGTCCCGGCCATCAGTCCATTGAGGATGAGCTGCAGGACGTCCATCGGTTGGCGTCAGGGCCTGCGTCCGGGCTCGCGACCGCGAGGGGCATGGCAGCGAAGCCTGACTTTTCCGTCTCCACCAAGCCCTGCACGAACCGGCGCTGCATAAACACCACCACTGCCACCGGCAGCATGGCCAGCATGGCGGTCGCCAGCACCACGTTGCATTGGGTGAGTGCGTCTTTCGTCAATCATCTGCTTGCTGCCGATGACAATGGTTTTGCATATCATCGCGGGTGGCAATCACGATCGGCCACCGATACCGGATGCGGCCGCTGCTCGAGCACGGTCGTCAGCTCCAGGTCTCGGGGTTGCGCAGCACCGCGGCGATGCCGTCACGGCAGGCGATCATGAGCTTCTCGCCCTTGTGTGCGCTCGAGCGCCGCGCGTTGCCGATGACGCCCGATGGGGTGATGTCGCGGAACGAGCGGTAGCGCGCAACCCCGGCCGGCGGCGCGGACGAGTGGGCCGGGCCGTAGGCCTCGGCGATCCTTTCGCGCCGCACGCTATCGGGCGCCGCAACCAGCATCATCGAGGTCTCTGCCTCGCAGGCGTGATGCACGCCCTCCTGATCCTCCAGCACCTCGGCCAGCGCCGCCTTTGCCTGCTCAAAGTAGGTCGTGACCCGAAGCTGCAGGCCGATTTCGCGCGCGATGTCCGGTAGGAACGCCGCCAGTGCGGCAATGTTGCCGCCGTGGCCGTTGACGATCAGCACGCGCTTGAAGCCGTGTCGGCCGATGCTCGCAAGCAAGCAGTGCAGCACCGATCGGTAGGTTGGAAGGTCGAAGGTAAAAGTGCCGCCGAAGGCCATGTGATGTTCGGCCATGCCGCACCACAGCGTCGGTGCAACGACGACTGCGGTATCACCTGCCACCGCCTCGGCCGCCGCTTGGCACACCGCCTCGCTCAGGATGGTGTCGACGCCGACGGGCAGATGCGGCCCGTGCTGCTCCATAGACGCCACCGGCAGCACGACGATGGCGCCGCCCGCCGCCTTCGCCTGCAGGTCGGCCGCGGTCAGGAATTTCCACATCACGGAGTGCGGCATCGGGAGGTCATCCTGCGTTGGGTTCGATGAGCGGAGACCGCGTGCAACGCGACCGAGCGATGGCCGGACCATTTAAGGCAAGAGGCAGCGTAGCCCGTTTGCGAGATGGTAGATGTCGCGGTCAACACCGAGCTACCGCTCCGGTTGCTGTTTGGGTGTGATCCATTGAAAGGTTACGTGAAGCTCGAAATCGTCGCAAGCATTCCAAAATAAAGTCAGCAAAGTCATTTTTCTGTGTCCACGAGGCCCTTGATGAATTGGCGTTGCATGAAGACGACGACCAGCACCGGTGGCAGCATTGCGAGCATGGCCATGGCCATGATCCAATTCCAGCTCGGCGCTGCATCCACGGTATTGACCTGGCGCGAAAGCGTCATAACGACCGTATAGAAGCCTTCCCGCGTCGTGATGAGCAGCGGCCAAAGATACTGGTTCCAGCCATAGATGAACTGGATCACGAAGAGCGCTGCGATGCTGGTGCGGCTCATAGGCAGCAGGATGTCGATGAAAAAACGCACCGGACCGGCGCCGTCGATGCGAGCCGCTTCGGTCAACTCATCTGGGACACTTAGAAAGAATTGGCGAAACAGGAAGGTGGCGGTGGCCGAGGCGATGAGCGGCACGATCAGGCCGCCGTAACTGTCCACCATACCAAGCGATGCCACGACCTGGTAGGTCGGCACGATGCGCACCTCCACGGGCAGCATGAGCGTCACGAAAATCAGCCAAAAGAAGAACATCCGCAACGGAAACCGGAAATAAACCACGGCGTAGGCGGCAATGATCGAGATCGCGATCTTCCCAACGCAGACGCCTAACGCCATAATCAGGCTATTGACAAGCGAGACGTAGAGCGGCGTGCGCGCTGCGCCGGTACCAAAGCCCTCGAATAGGACGGTGCGATAGTTCTCCAGCATATGCTGACCCGGCCACAGAGGCAGGGGCGCGCGCAGCATGGTGGTTTGATCGTGCGTCGATCCAACGAACGTCATCCACAACGGGAAGGCGATGATTGCCACGCCCAACAGCACCACAAAATGGCTCAAGATGGTGAGTAGGGGGCGGTTTTCGACCATCAGTAATCCTAGTATTGAACGCGCCGTTCGATGAAGCGGAACTGAATGACGGTGAGCGCCACTACGATCGCCATGAGGATCGCCGACTGCGCCGCCGATCCCCCGAAATCTTGTCCGCGGAAGCCGTCATTGTAGACCTTGAATACGAGAATCTCGGTCGCCCTAGCCGGACCGCCCTTCGTCATCGCATCGATCACGCCGAACGTGCCGAAGAAAGCATAGATGATATTCACCACGAGCAGAAAAAATCCGGTGGGCGAGAGCAGCGGAAGCGTGATCGTGCAGAATCGCCAGACTGGCCCTGCACCGTCGATGGCAGCGGCTTCCATCAGCGAGCGCGGGATCGATTGCAAGCCGGCGAGAAAGAACAAAAAATTATAGCTGATCTGGTTCCAGGTGGCGGCGAGGATCACCAGGAATAGTGCCTGACCGCCATTGATGACGTAGTTGAATTCGTAGCCGACCCCCTTCTTCAGGAAATAGGCGACGATCCCGACAGACGGATTGAACAGGAACCCAAACAGCACGCCAGCGACGGCCGGGGCGACCGCGTAGGGCCACACCAACAAGGCCTTGTAGGCCGTGGCTCCGCGCACAATTCGGTCGGCCATTGTCGCAAGCAGCAGCGAAAAGCCGAGCCCCAACGATGCCACCATCAAGCTGAAAAACAAGGTGACACGGACGGAGGCCCAGTAGCCCTCGTTGGAGAGCAGCCTCTCGAAATTGGCAAAGCCGACGAAGCGGCTATTGCCACCGAAGGCGTCCTCAAGGATTACGGATTGCCATAGGGCCTGCCCCGATGGCCAGATGAAAAACGCCAGGGTCACCGCAATCTGAGGTGCCAATAAAAGGTAGGGAAGCAGTTTGGCGTTGAACGTGACACGCTTGTGCATGGGTGCCCGACGAGCAAGGTGCACGGCACCGCCCGGGAGGGCGGGCGGTACCTGACGAGCTCGTACTCTACTTGTTGGCGGCCTCGAACTCACGCAACAGCTTATTGCCGCGGGTGACCGCGTCGTCGAGCGCCTGTTTGGCGGTCTTCTTGCCCGACCACACGGCTTCCATCTCCTCGTCCATGACGTCTCGGATCTGGACGAAGTTGCCGATGCGCAGGCCCTTGGAGTTCTCGGTGGGAGGATTAAGTGTCAGCTGCTTGACCGCTACGTCGCGGCCGGGGAATTTCTCGTAGAAGCCTTGCTTCTGTGAAAGGTCCGCAGCGGCGGTCGTGATCGGCACGTAGCCCGTCTGCTGATGCCATTTCGCCTGGACGGCGGCACTGGAGAGATAACTGAAGAACTTTGCCACGCCCTTGTAGTCCGCCTTGTCCTTACCCTGCAGCACCCACAAGGTTGCACCGCCGATGATCGAGTTCTGGGGTTTGGCGATGACATCTGGCCAGTAGGGCATCATGGCAATGCCAAATGGCTTCTCCTTGAAGGCCGCCTGAATGGCGCCGGCTGTACCCGAAGAGGCAATGTGCATGGCGCACTCGCCGGCAGTGAAAAGCGTGGTCGATTTGCCTTCGCGACCGCCGTAGACGAACACTTTGTCCTTCGACCACTCGTGCAGGGTTTCAAGCTGTTTGATCCGCGGAGCGTCGTTGAATTTGAGTTCAGTGTCGAGGCCGCCGAAGCCATTGGCCTTGGTCGAGAACGGCAGATTGTGCCAAGCCCCGAAATTCTCGATCATCGTCCAGGTCTGCCACTGAATGGTGATGCCGCAGGGTGTGCCGGCAGCGACCAGTTTCTTGCCCATCTCGCCCACCTCCGGCCAGGTCGTCGGCGGCTTGCTGGGATCGAGGCCGGCCTTTTGGAACAATTCCTTGTTCCAGTAGAACACGGGGGTGGAGGAGTTGAACGGCATTGACAGCAACTTGCCATCGACGGTGGAGTAGTAGCCGTAGACGGGGGCGATATACGCGCTGGGGTCGAACGGCTCGCCGCTGTCCGCCATCAACTGATACACGGGATAGATCGCGCCCTTGGCCGCCATCATGGTGGCGGTGCCGACTTCGAATACTTGGACGATGTGGGGGTTCTGCTTGGCGCGGAATGCCGCGATCGCGGCGGTGAGCGTGTCTGTGTACGAGCCCTTGTAGACCGGCATAACCTTGAATTCGGTCTGGCTCTTGTTGAACTCTTCGGCGAGCGCGTTCGTGACATCGCCGAGCTGCCCGCCCATGGCATGCCAGAATTGGATTTCCTTCTGCGCCGATGCGGCACCAGCGTAAAGACCAATGACGGCCACCGTGGCCGAAGAGAGTAGAAGCCTTCGCATGTTGTATCGCTCCCCCTTGCGGGCGTGACCTTGTACGGGCCGGCTGTGACAGCGGCGTGTCGCCATGCGGGGGCACGTTACAGCCAAATCCGAGGCGAGGGAAAAGGCAATTTTTCACAACCTGCGTCGGCCCTGGGCGCCGAGGGGGCTCAGGCGCCGTGCCGCGGCAAAACGGCGCCGCCCCAACGCGAGGCGGCTCCCGTTCGTGGATCAAAGTCGATGTAGGGGGCATGCATGGCGCTGACGGCAATCCGCGCGGGCGCCACCCTTTGCTCGGCTCACGGATCTCGTGGGGCGCGGTCGACGAGGTGCGTGGCGAGGTTGGAGCCCAATCAATCTCCCCGCTGCCGGGGCAGTGTTGTGGCAAGCGACTGCGCCCCTCCCAACCGCGTCTTCACCGCGCGGGGCAGCTGCGCGGGAAGGCCCATCATCAAGGTCGGCGGGAGCGGGAAGGACTAGCCTGTGGGCCGCGTGGCGCCTACGCTCAAACGTGGTCACGAGCCCCGGGGCAAAGCTTGCCAGGCAATGCTTGCAAGATGAAAGGCACGTGTGGCGAGGGCTCTCGCCGCGTCGTTTTGGAGGACACCCATCATGGCCAGGTCAGGCGCCGTGCTCGCCATCGATCAGGGCACCACTTCGAGCCGGGCGATCGTGTTCGGCGCCGAGCTGTCGCTGTTGGGGCTTGCGCAACGCGAGTTTGCCCAGCATTACCCCGCCTCGGGCTGGGTGGAACACGATCCCGACGACATTTGGCGCACGACAATGGAAACCGCGCGCCAGGCGCTGGCCGCTTCCAAGTTGGGGGCAGACGGCCTCGCCGCGATCGGCATTACCAACCAGCGCGAGACCTGTGTGGTGTGGGACCGGCGCACGGGCAAGCCCATCCACCGGGCCATCGTCTGGCAGGACCGGCGCACGGCCGAGGCCTGCCGTGCGCTCAAGCGCGCGGGCCACGAGCCTGCCATCACCGCCAAGACCGGGCTGCTGCTTGATCCCTACTTCTCGGCCACCAAGATCGCCTGGCTGCTCGACAACGTGGAGGGCGCGCGCGCGCTCGCCACAGCCGGCCATTTGGCTTTTGGCACGATCGACAGCTTTCTCATCTGGCATCTCACGGGGGGCAGGGTGCACGCCACGGATGCCACCAATGCCGCGCGGACGCTGCTCTACGACATCACCAAGGGGGCCTTTGACGACGACCTGCTCGCGCTCTTTGGCGTGCCGCGCGCCATGTTGCCCGAGGTGCGCGATTGCAACGCCTCTTTCGGCACCACCGAGCCCTCCCTTCTCGGCGCTGCCGTCCCCATCCAGGGTGTCGCCGGCGACCAGCAGGCGGCCACCATCGGCCAGGCCTGCTTTGCGCCGGGTATGGTCAAGGCGACTTATGGCACGGGCTGCTTTGTGCTGCTCAACACCGGCGAGAGGCCCGTTGCGTCCCACAACCGGTTGCTCACCACGGTGGCCTACCAGCTCGACGGCAGGCGCACCTATGCCCTCGAAGGCGCCATCTTCATCGCCGGGGCGGCCGTACAATGGCTGCGTGATGAGCTCGGCGTGATCGGCTCCGCGCCGGAGAGCGGTGACCTCGCCGCCAAGGCCGATGCCGGGCAGGATGTCTATCTCGTGCCGGCCTTCGTCGGGCTTGGCGCGCCTTACTGGCAACCAGAGGCGCGAGCGGCGCTCTTCGGTTTGACCCGCGCCACGGGCCCCGCCGAGTTGGCTCGCGCCGCGCTGGAGGCGGTGTGCTATCAGACGCGCGATCTCATTGCGGCGATGCACAGCGACTGGTCGGGCGGCGGCCAAGCACAATTGCGCGTCGACGGCGGCATGGTCGCGAGCGATTGGACCATGCAGTTCCTGGCCGACATCCTTAACGCTCCCGTTGAGCGGCCCACCATCGGCGAAACCACGGCGCTGGGCGTGGCCTGGCTCGCTGGTCATAAGGCGGGCGTGTGGCCCGACGCGCAGGGATTTGCCAGCTTGTGGAAGCTCGACCGCAGCTTTAAGCCGGCGTTGCCTGCCCTCGAACGGGAGCGCAAATACGCGGGTTGGAAGCGGGCGGTAAGCGCCCTGTTGGTCCATGCCGGCAGCGCGTAATCCGGCTCTTTCGCGGTTGCCGATCCATCACTCGCGCAAGCCGGCTTTGCGCAGGCCTTGCAGGATGTGTTCAAGGTCGGCCGACGCCGCGTTCCATTTGCGCAGCTCGACGCGTGCCGAGAAATTGGGCTTTACGTCGAAGACTTTGGCCAGCGCATCGGCGGCGTCGGCCTGGCCGAGCTGGCCCTTGGCGGCGGCGGTCAGCATATGCGTCCAGTAAAAGTGCGGCAGTCCGACCTTCTCCACGTCGGCGATGGTCTGTTGATAGTTCTTGTCGTTGTAGTGCAGCCTGGCAAAGCTGAAATGGTACCAGCCGGGATGCAATGGGTTGAGCTGCCGGGCCCGCCGCGACAGTTCTGCGCCGCGTGCAAACTGACCCATGAAGGCGTAGTAGTGACCCACGTCCGCAAGCGTCTCAGGATCGTTGGGATTGAGGCTCAAGGCGAGCTGGGCCTCAGCTTCAAACTTTTCGTTCTCGCCACGGAAGAAGTGCACGATCGCCAGCCAGCATCGCGCATAGGCATTCTGGGGATCGAGGCGCGTGGCCGCCAGCGCGTGCACCAGCGCCCGCCCGATCGGGTTGGGTCGCGGGTTCATTTCGAAGCGATGCTCGGCTAGATAGACGTTGGCGAGAAGTGCGTGGGCGTCGGCCGACAGCGGATCGAGCTCGACGGCCTTCTCAAGCAGGTCGCGCGCCTCCGCGTGCATGTCCGCGCTCAGCATCCACGTATACCGGCGCGCCCGTAACAGGCAATCATAAGCGCTGAGCTCGGCCGCGCTCTTCTTGAGGGCGCGCTGCAGGACCACATCCTGCATTTTCACACCAAGCGTTGCGGCAATCGTCCGCGTCACCTCGTCCTGCAGGGCAAAAATGTCGACCATTTCGCGGTCGTAGCGGTCGCCCCAGAGCTGCACGCCCGTCGCACCCTCGATGAGCTCGACGGAAATGCGCACGCGCCCCGCGGCGCGCCGCACGCTGCCTTGCACGACGTAGCCAGCCTGCGTGCGGGTGCATAGATCGACGAGGTCAAAGACACGCCCTTTGAATTGGAACGAAGAAGTGCTGCCGATCACCCGCAGATCGCGAAAGCGGGCCAAATTGGTAATGATGTCCTCGGTCAGGCCGTCGGCGAAGTACTCATCAGCTTCGGCGCTGAGGTTCGTGATCGGCAGCACCACGAGCACGGGCTTGGGGTCCTCAGGGGCGCGCTTGCCGACCGTTGTGGGAGGGACGACCGGGGTTGCCGCGCCAGGCGCGGATGGCGCCGCTGCGTCGATCTCCACGTGTGCCTGAAAGGCAAAGCCGCGACCGCGAACGGTGCGGATCAGGCTTTGACTGTCGCCACTATCACCGAGCGCGCGCCGGGCGGATTTGACGGCGCTCGAAATCGTGGCATCAGACACGGTCCGCCCCCGCCACACCGCCTCGACCATTTCGTCGCGGCTGATAAGGCGGTTGGGATTGCGCGCGAAGAAGACGATGAGGTCGAATACGAGCGGTTCGACAGGCTGAACCCTTCCCCCCCGGCGCAGCTCGTACCGGTCGGTATCGACGTCGAACTGATCGAAGCGATAGCGCATGCGGGCCTCGGACAGGTGCGACTAGATCGTAGCCCGAGCCACGCCCATGCTGCCACCGGCAAGGCCACCCCGCTGCCAGAATTCACCATGTGTTCTACCGGCAATTCCCCCGGCAATTCCCCCGGCAATTCCCCAGGCAATTCCCCAGGCAATTCCCTGGCAATTCCCTGGCAATTCCCACATCGCCTCCAAGCACCGGGCCGCGCGAAGCGCCAGACTGCGATCAGCGGGCAGGCCCTCGCGTTTGCCCAGCGCAACCCAGAAAGCGAGCAAGGACACGCCAATGACCGTCGCGGCCCACACCATTGAGACCCCCGACTTCACCGCCATCAAGGCCAAGCAGAACCTCGCCTGGGCCTCGGGTGACTATGCCCGGATCGGCACGACGCTGCAGATCGTCGGCGAGGCCCTTGCGGAGGCGATGGACCTGAGGCCCGGCTCCGGCGTTCTCGACGTGGCTGCGGGCAACGGCAACGCCACCCTGGCCTTCGCGCGTCGCTGGTGCCGGGTGACGTCGAGCGACTATGTCGATGCTCTGTTGTCACGCGGACGCGCGCGCGCCGAAGCCGAGGGCCAGGACGTCACGTTCCGGATCGCAGACGCCGAGCACTTGCCGTTCGCCGATGCGAGCTTTGACGCGGTTGTGTCGACCTTCGGCGTCATGTTTACGCCCAACCAGGGCAAGGCGGCGAGCGAGCTTGTGCGCGTCTGTCGACCGGGTGGCATGATCGGCATGGCGAATTGGACGCCCGAGGGCTTCATCGGCCAAGTGTTCAAGTGCCTGTCCAAGCACATCGCGCCACCCCCGGGGGTCAATTCGCCGGCCCTGTGGGGCACCAAGCCGTGGATCGAGCAGCAGTTTGGGGCGAAGGCGCGGCGCCTTGCCATCGACGCCAAGGCGTTCGTCTTCCGCTACCGCTCGCCCGATCACTTCATTGAGGTCTTCCGCACCTACTACGGTCCCGTGCACAAGGCGTTTCTGGCACTTGACCCGGCCGGGCAGGCGATGCTGACCAAGGACCTCCACGCCACGATCGCAAGCTTCAACACGGCAACCGACGGCACGATGCGCGTCCCTTCCGGCTACGCGCAGGTCGTGATCACCAGGGCGTAAAGGCGTTCGCGTCCTCGAGGCGGCACTGGGCGTGTGCGATCCGCCTGCACGCTGGCGCAGGCAAGGGTGCGGTTCCCTTTAACGTGCGCCGGAGGAGGGGGCCGCCCCCGCAGTTGCCAAGCATTTTTGCGGGCATCTTGACAATCTGGCCTGGCTTCTTGGCAGCCATCTTGCTTGCACGAGCCGACCGGCCGCCAAAAACCCGCGCCAAAAGAAGCCTTCTTCTAGGCACGCACCCGGGCTCTCAATGATCAGCGATGCTCTCGGCAACATCGACTACGACGAAAGCGGAAAAGGCCCCACCGTGGTCCTGGTTCCGGGATCGTGCAGCACCGGGGCTGCCTGGCGGCCGGTGATCGCCGGCCTGGGCGACAGGTTTCGCTGCATCTCCACGAGCCTGCTGGGATATGGAGGGACCCACGAACGGCGAGTTGGAGAGGATTGTTCGATTTCCTATGAGGTCGAAGTTCTGGAACGCGTCGTGCGGACGGCCGCAGCCCCTGTCCATCTGGTCGGCCATTCCTTCGGCGGCCTGGTGGCAATCGCGCTCGTGCTGAAGAACCTTGCACGCGCCAGCCCACTGCCGTTGGCGAGCCTCACCGTCCTTGAGGCGCCCGCACTCACCTTGCTGCGCGAGGCCGGAGAGGACCGGCATCACTATAAGAGCTTCCAAGACATGACGCAGAATTACTTTGCCGCATTTGCCGGCGGTGATGCCGAGGCCATCCGCGTGATGATCGATTTCTACGGCGGAGCGGGAACTTTCGCTGCCTGGCCGCGGCGCGTTCGTACCTACGCGATGGAGACGACTGCGGTGAACATCCGCGATTGGGCGAGTGCCTCTGATTTCGCGCTGACGTCGGCTATGGTCCAATCGATCGGCATTCCTAGCCTGGTCGGCTGGGGCGCATGCAGCCACCCGGCGGCGCGGCGCGCCAACGCGCTGCTGGGTGCGTCTTTGCGGGCCTCAAGCTGCGTTGAGATCGCCGGTGCCGCCCACTTTATGATTTCAACTCACGCAGGCGAGGTTGGCCGGTGCGTTGCCAGCCACGTCTTGCAAGTGGAGCAGGCGAAGGGGGCCGCGCCCGACGTGGTGGACCCCTTGGCGGCGAGCTCGGATGCGGAGAGGGTGCTGCATGGCACCTGAGCCCTCGGCAGGGCACCGACGGCGGTCGGGGTCGGCAGCTCCGCGCCCTTGCCGTGTGGCGGATCGGGGTGCCAGCCGAGCACGGCCAACATGACGAAGAATCCCGCTACGTAGGCGACGGTCACGTGCCAACCATGCAAGAGCCAGCGTCCGGCCGACTTGGCCTCTGGGTACACGTTGGCGAGCGCCACGCCGGCTGAGGAGCCGAACCAGATCATCGAGCCGCCGAAACCCACCGTGTAGGCAAGGTAGCCCCAATCGTAGCCGCCCTGCTTCAGGGCCAGCGCGGTGAGCGGGATGTTGTCGAACACGGCTGAGACAAACCCCAGCCCCAATGCCGTCTGCCAGGAGGCGAGCGGGAGTTCTTCGACCGGCATCATTGATGCGCAGGTGACGAGCGCCAACAGGAAGACGGTGCCCTTGAAGGTTTCCGGCAGCACTTGCCAATCGGGGGCGCGCAGCGGCGTGGTCAAGAGAACGGCGCCCCACACGCCCATGCCAATGAGCGGCCATGCGTCGAGGAGCTCAGGATACCTGACGTTGGCGATCACGTTGGCCAGGATGGCCGTCGACAGGATGAGAGCAACGATGAACAGACGTGTCCACTCGATGCGCAGACTGGCGGGCGCGTCCTTGCTGATGGGTGAGAATCGCTGCTGCTGGATGGCGGCGGGGATAGCGCAAACGACCAGCGCCACGGCGGCGGCGATGAAGGCGTCAAGCACCCGCAACGGGCTCACGCCGTGGATCCACATCATGGTGGTGGTCGTGTCGCCCACGACGCTGCCGGCACCGCCAGCGTTGGCGGCGGCGACAATCGCGGCGAGATAGCCAATATGCACTTTGCCCCTGAACACCTGTTGCGCCATGGTGCCGCCGATCAGCGCCGCGGCAATGTTGTCGAGGACGCTTGAGATCACCGCGACGATGAGGAGCAGCGCGAAACCGCCCTTCCAGTCATCGGCGAGGAAGCGCGGCATTGCGGCAGGGAGCCGGCTCTTCTCAAAATGGCGTGAGAGGAGGGCAAAGCCCATGAGCAGAAGGAAGAGATTGGCGAGGATCACCCACTCGTGGCGCAGGTGCTCGGCTAGGCCCGGCAGGCCGGCTCCCGATTTGAAGCCCGTGAAGCCCAGCTTGTAGAGCGTGACCGCGGCGAGCCCGGCCAGGGCCACCTTGAGGGTGTGATGGTGGAAGACGGCGACGCCGAGGAGCGTCAGGCCGAAGAGGATGAAATCGACGGGGACGCCGGCAAGGGACAAGGGCTCAAGCGCTGCAGCGCGAGCGACGGCCGGGGAGGACAGCGCCAGCATGCCCGCAGTTGCGATGCTCACGGCACGGCGGTGATGCCATCGCGGCACCAGCCAACGGCTCAGCCATGACAGCAGCTTGGCTGAGATGCCCGCCTCCGAGACGCTCATGCGATCCTCAAGGGCGCGCCGGGCCTAGGCCGGGCGCGCAAGCCGGGGCCGCTGGCGCCGGCCCACTTGCTCGGTTCGGGAGTTCGCCATGCACCCTGACCAAGCTATGCGCGCGACGGGCGGCACGCAACGCGCAGAGCCATCGGCTGCGGTCGACGGCGGAGGCGGGCAAGCGCGCACCCGCTTTGGCGGCACGAGGCATAGCTGCCTCGCCCGAGACTCCATTGGCAGAATGCACATGGGCTGTCCACCCCCCAGGACAAACGGGGATTGAGGCAATTTGTGGTTGTGGCTAAGACCGTCCACTACTGCCGTGCTGCGCTTGCAGGAGCCCGAGGGGCCAAGCCCCCCGCGGCCGAGGCGCCCTGCCTCCCGCTGGCGCGCCAATGGCGTTCATCTCCAGATGGTCGGGCGGGTGCTGCTGGCCCCGGGTTGTTGCACGCCCAAGGATCGCCGTTCTTGTGCGCTCTATCTGACCGAGTGGCAGAGAAATTGCCAGTGATGCGCTGGTGGCTGCGCCGGCCGGTTGACGAACCTGGTGGCGATCTCGGTCCCAGGCGGGGCAGCGGGGACCATCGGTTCGTGCAGGTGTCGGCAAGACCGACCGCGCAGGCAGGCAACAGTCCGACAATCGACCGGCGACAATGGGCTGGCGACAATGGCCTGGGCGACAATGGGCTGGGCGACAATGGCCTGGACGACAAGGACTGACGGCAGTGGACCGGCGGCTGATGTGTGCTAACCACGCTTCGGGCAATAAGCGCGTCGGGGGGTGCGTGCGTGCCTTTCGGCTGATGCGCAACAAAGTCGTCCGTCCTATATTCCGCCTGCCTTTGTCGGTTTGGGGACGAGATCTTCCGCAGGAGATCGGTGATGAATTCGCGAGCACTTCAGCCTTCGACGCGGCGCGTCGAAACGGGCGCCAAGCCGGGAGGCCGCATGGCGTCTCGCTCGGCGCAGCTCCTTGCTTGCGCCGTGGCGGTGACGATGGTTGCGTTTGCTTCGGCCGATCCCAGCGTCGGTCAGTCGGACGCCAATAAGAGCCAGACGGAGCCGGTTAAGGAGGCTAAAGCCGAAGTGGGTCTTGAAGGTTCCTGGAGCGGGGCCGGCGAGGTTGCTTTTGCGGCGACGGGATCGAGAGAGCGTGCCCGATGCCGCGCGCATTACACGCGTCGGTCGAAGGACAGCTACGCGATGAATGCCACGTGCGCCACTGCCTCGGGCAAGGCAGCGCAGACGGCGACCGTGCACCGCGTCGGTGAGAACCGGTACCGCGGCAATTTCCACAACGTCGAATACGACATTACCGGCACCATCTTCGTCGTGGTGAGCGGCAACAGCCAGAGCGTGCGGCTGACCAGCGAAAGTGGTTCGGCGCTGTTTCGCCTCTCTCGCTAGTCGCGCGCGCCCTGGCAGCGAGCGCGCGCCCTGGGGCCGGGGCTAGTGAACCGATCCCCGGATGACGGCGCCGGCGGCATCAAGAAAATTAACCTCCTCGCGCGCCGGCGCTTTGCGCGTTGGTGGCCGCGAGAAAGTTGGGTTGGGGCAGACTAGGGCTGGCCCGCGCTTGCCCTGCAAATTGTGGAAATCGCAATCCAGCATCGCTCAGCTGGCGGTCAACGCCAATTGCCTCGCTTGCCCGACGCGGGTTATTGAGCGCAAGCCAACATCGCGCCCGCGCAACTGCCGACGAGCCACCTCTCCAATGGGCCCTGCCGTCGCCCCCGCCGTACCTCGGCGCCGCAACGTGGCGGTGCTCGCCCTTTCCCAGGCGCTATTCATGTCGGTGCAGGGCATGGGCAGCGCAACCACGCCGCTGGCTGCGTACATGCTCCTTGGCAGCGAGGAGAAGTGGTTGGCGACGGTCCCCGTCTTCCTCTCCCATCTGGGCATCATGGCCAGCACCATCCCGGCCTCGTTGCTGATGGCGGCGATCGGCCGGCGGCCGGGCTTCTCGCTCGGGGCCATGCTCGGCATTGCTTTCGGCGCCGTTGGGTGCCTCGCGCTCTATCGGCAGAGCTTCGTCCTGCTGTGCGCGGCCGCGCTGCTGCAGGGCGTGCAGGCAGGCTTCTTCTGGTATTTCCGGCTAGCTGCAGCCGATGCCACCGAGCCAGCCTTCCGCGCCCAAGCCATTTCGGCGGTGATGGCTGGCGGTGTGGTTGCCGCCTTCGTTGGGCCGCAGGTCGCCAAGTGGGCGGTGGATTGGCTAGCGCCGGTGACGTTCGCCGGCGTCTACGTGGGGATGGCGGGTTTCTCTGCTGGCGTGCTGGTGTTGGTGCAGCTCTTGCGCATCCCCGGGCTGACCGCGGCGGAGCGCGCGAGCGGCGGACGTCCGCTGCCGACCATCCTGCGCCAGCCGGCATTCAAGGTGGCGCTCGCCTCCTCGGTGTTCGGTTACGCGGTGATGACCATCACGATGTCGGCTACGCCGCTCGCCATGCATGCCTGCGGCCTCACATTTTTTGACAGTGCCAGCGTGATCCAAATGCACATGGTCGGCATGTTCCTGCCGTCGTTCTTCACTGGCTACCTCATCAGCCGGGTCGGCGTGCTGACCGTCATTGCCGTCGGCGGCCTTCTGGAGTTCGCGGGGGCGGCCGTCAATCTCGCCGGGATGGAGTTCGCCAACTTCGCCATCGCCAATGTACTGATTGGGCTTGGTTGGAACTTCGCCTATGTGGGCGGATCGACGCTGCTCACCACCACCTATGCTCCCATCGAGCGGGCCAAGGTGCAGGCGAGCCACGATTTTGCCGTTTATGCGGCCACCGCGACCGCGGCTGCGCTCTCCGGCGTGTTGCAGGCCAAAGCCGGGTGGGCCGTCATCAATTTGGCCGCAGTACCGTTGTTGGCAGTGGTGGTGGGCGCCGCGTTCTGGCTTATGGTGCACCAGCGACGCGCTGCTGTCGCACCGGCTGCATAAGCGCGTTGGGTAGGCACCGGAATCGCAGGCATGGGCGACCGCTACGACAGAAGCCTCAAGAGGCCTCGCCACCCCGCACTGCGCGGACTGGCGCCTCCAGCCGAGATTATCGCCTGGGGCCTGCCGGCTCGCATTGGCCATAACCAGGGTCCGCCGCTGGAGGAGCCGGCCAGCGACGCCTTCGTGCGCTGGCGCTGGCGCAAGGTCCACAGGCAAGTGTGGACCAACCCGCCGCTCTCCATCCTCAAGCTGCGCGTGGCGCGCGCGGAGGCTGCCGGCGTGAGCTATCGCGCGTACATGTTGGAGTTGCTGGATACCGGTCGCCACCTGCAGGCCGCCGACGTTGCCAAGCGGCGTAAACCGAAGTGATGGCGGCGCGGTCAAGGAGTTGCCGGCGGAGCGGCTGCACATGAAGGTGACGATCCTCGACGACTACCACGACACGCTGCGCACGCTGGCTTGCTTCTCCAAGCTCGCCGGACACGAGGTGGCGATCTGGAATGATCATGTTGCGGCCACCGAAGTGCTCGCCGAGCGTCTCCGCGACACGGAGGCGCTCGTGCTCATACGCGAGCGCACCCAAATCCGCGCCCCATTGCTTGAGCGCTTGCCGCGGCTGTTGTTGATCAGCCAACGTAGCGTCTGGCCGCACATCGACATCGATGCCTGCACGCGCCTTGGCATCATCGTATCCTCGGACATGCACGCCGGCACTGCGTCCTTTGCCACGGCCGAGCTCGCGTGGGGATTGATCCTGGCCGCCGTTCGCCAAATCCCCCAACAGATGGCGGCGCTCAAGGCGGGTCGCTGGCAGATCGGCGTTGGCACGACATTGCGCGGCAAGACGCTTGGTCTCTACGGCTGGGGCCGCATCGCCCATGTCGTCGCCGGCTATGGCCGTGCCTTCGGCATGAACGTCCTCGTGTGGGCGCGCGAGCCCTCGCGGCAACGCGCGCGTCAGGAAGGCCTCGCCGTCGCCGACAGCAAGGCTGCCTTCTTTGCTGAGTGCGACGTCATTTCCCTGCACATGCGTCTCGTCGATGCGACCCGCCACATTGTCACGGCGCATGATCTGGCGCGCATGCGGCCGACGGCGCTGCTCGTCAACACCAGCCGTGCCGGGCTCATCGAGCCCGGCGCACTCGTGGCTGCACTGCGAACGGGACGGCCGCGCTTGGCGGCGGTCGATGTCTACGAGGAGGAACCCCTCACCGACCCTGGCCACCCACTGCTTGCCATCGACGAGGTCGTCGCCACCCCGCACATCGGCTACGTGTCGCGCGAGGAATATGAGATCCAGTTCGCCGACGTCTTCGATCAGGTTCTGGCCTATGCTGCCGGGAGCCCCATCAATGTCGTCAATCCGGACTGCTTGGCCGTGGCGCGGCCGCGCGGCGGATCGGGGCGACAGCACCCCATCGCATGAGCCGCCAGCCGGCGGCGTCGATGCATGGCGCCGCACCCCTTGAGTTGGCGGCGGGCGGGGGCGTCTTGAACCGCCACGGCCTCCCCGCCGGGGGAGCGGATGCTTCAGCGGCCGCATACCCCCCTCGGCGGAGGCGAACTTTGTGAATGATCAAAGCGTTACCAGGACCAGCACGCCGACGAGGCGGCTGTGTCACACAGCTTTTACATTGGTGCGCTTAACAGGCCCCGCCACTGCGCCGTCGGCCTGGCATCTGGATGCCGCGGCGTGCCAACGGGAGGTGAGGTGCAAATGCGCAACGCGATTACAGGTCTCGGGCGGGCGGCCATGGCAGCGGCCGCGATCGCCATCGGTGCGGCTGGTGCACGTGCGGCCGATATCTCCGGCGCCGGCGCAACCTTTCCCTATCCGATCTATGCCAAGTGGGCCGACGCCTACAAAAAGGAAACGGGCCTAGGTTTGAACTATCAGTCGATCGGCTCCGGCGGCGGTATCAAGCAGATCAAGGCCAAAACCGTCACCTTTGGCGCCAGCGATGCCCCGCTCACCGGCAAGGAGCTCGAAGACAGCGGCCTTGCCCAATTCCCGATGGTGATGGGAGGCATCGTTCCCGTCGTCAATCTCGACGGCGTCAAGCCCGACGAGCTCGTTCTCGACGGACCGACGATCGCCAAAATTTTCCTGGGCGAGATCACCAAGTGGGATGACCCGGCACTCAAGGCACTGAACCCCAGCGTCAAGCTGCCGAGCCAGGCGATTGCCATAGTACATCGCTCGGATGGCTCAGGCACAACCTACAACTTTGCCTACTACCTGGCCGAAGTCAGCCCCGATTGGAAGGCTAAGGTCGGGGTCAGCACGGCTCTGCAATGGCCCGCGGGCATCGGCGCCAAGGGCAACGAGGGCGTCGCCAACAATGTGGCCCAGACCAAGGGTGCCATTGGCTATGTGGAGTACGCCTACGCCAAGCAGAACAAGCTGACCTTTGCGCGCATGACCAACAAGGACGGCAAACTCGTCTCGCCGACCTCGGAGACCTTCCAGGCCGCGGCCGCCAATGCCGACTGGAAGTCGCAGCCTGGCTACGGGGTGATCCTGGCCAACCAGCCCGGCGAGAAGTCGTGGCCGATGACGGCCGCCACCTGGATCCTCATCTACAAGCAACCGCAGGATCCCGCAGCGACCGCCGAGGCGCTCAAGTTCTTCGCCTGGGCCTACAAGAACGGCGGCAAGATGGCCGAAGAGCTCGACTATGTGCCGATGCCGGACAAGGTGGTCGCCGACGTGCAGGCGACCTGGGCCTCGCAGATCAAGGACACGGGTGGGAAACCCCTGTTTACGCACTGAACGCGCCACACAACCTGGAAGGGCGCGCACCGGACGCCCTTCCTCCATCCGCTACGCACAAAAAACGCATTGCGCGGCGGCGGTTTGATCGTTCAAGTCGGCATCCCAACGGTCCGCCGGAATCGGGCGGGCCAACCTGAGCGGGAGCGCCGACGATGCCGTTTGCCCGGGGACGTTCCGTGACCGATATCGCATTGCGAGCCCCCGCACTCCAAGCCAACGAAGTTCCAAGCCGCGCTCGCGTGTTGCAGCGCTTGCGGCTGAGCGACCTCGTCTTTCGCATCCTGACGCTTTCGGCCGCGCTTACGGTGCTCGTCCTGCTCGGCGGTGTCATTGTTGCTCTCTTCATGGGGTCGTTGCCGGCGTTGGGCACTTTCGGCCTGGCGTTCGTCACCACCGAAGTGTGGAACCCCGTGACGGAGAAGTTCGGGGCGCTGGCTCCCATCTATGGTACGCTTGTGACCTCGGCCATCGCCATGTTGATTGCGGTGCCGGTCGGCTTGCTGGTGGGCTTCTTCCTCACCGAGCTCTGCCCGATGTGGCTGCGCCGACCGATCGGCATTGCCATTGAGCTCCTCGCCGGCATCCCCAGCATCATCTACGGCATTTGGGGCCTCTTCGTCTTCGCACCCTTCCTCCAGCAGACGCTGCAGCCGTTCTTGATCGAAGCGTTTGGCAGCATTCCCGTGCTGTCGACGCTTTTCGCCGGCCCCCCCTACGGCATCGGCATGCTGACCGCCGGCCTGATCCTCGCCATCATGGTACTCCCCTTCATCACGTCCATTTCGCGCGACGTATTCGAGGCCGTTCCACCAGTCTTGAAAGAGGCGGCCTACGGGGTCGGCTGCACGACTTGGGAGGTATTCAGGTCCGTGGTCCTGCCCTACACCAGGGTCGGTGTTATTGGCGGGGTCATGCTGGGTCTCGGTCGCGCCTTGGGTGAGACAATGGCGGTCACCTTCGTGATCGGCAACGCACACAAGGTGTCAGCCTCTCTCCTGCATCCTGGCACGACCATCTCGGCCTCAATCGCCAACGAATTCACCGAGGCCGTCGGGGATCTTTACACATCCTCGCTGATCGCGCTGGGCCTCATCTTGTTCGTCATCACCTTCATCGTGCTGGCCATCGCGCGCTACATGCTGCTGCGCATCGAGCGCCGGATTGGGTGATGCCATGGCTGCCGCGACCTCGACCAACAAGCTCTATGCCAAGCGCCGGCGCCGTAACGGCTTGATGATGGTTCTGGCCTACATGGCGGCGCTGTTTGGCGTGGGTTGGCTGGTGCTCATCTTGGGCGTGCTGCTCTGGCATGGCTTCAGCGGCGTCTCGCTGCAGGTGTTCACGCAGATGACCCCGCCGCCAGGCGGCGCTGGAGGCCTGCTCAACCCCATCGTCGGCAGCCTCATCATGACGCTGCTGGCGATCGCCATTGGCACGCCTGTCGGCATTCTGGCTGGCACCTACATGGCCGAGTACGGCCGCTATGCGCGCCTTTCAAGCATCGTGCGCTTCATCAACGACATCTTGCTCAGTGCGCCTTCGATCGTCATCGGCCTCTTCATCTACGAGGTCATGGTGGCGCCAATGGGCCACTTCTCCGGGCTTGCCGGCGCCGTCGCACTGGCGGTGATCGTCATTCCCGTCGTGGTGCGCACCACCGAGGATATGCTGGTCTTGGTGCCCAATGCACTGCGCGAGGCGGCGGCCGCGCTCGGCCTGCCGCGCGCCTATATCGTGCGCCGCATCGCCTATCGTGCCGCGCGCGCCGGCATCATCACGGGCGTGCTGTTGGCGGTCGCCCGCATCAGCGGCGAGACCGCGCCGCTGCTCTTCACTGCCCTCAACAACCAGTTCTGGAGCACCAACCTCGGCGCACCGATGGCAAGCCTGCCGGCCGTCATCTTCCAGTTTGCCCTCTCCCCTTACGCCGACTGGCAAAGGCTGGCCTGGACGGGAGCGCTCATCATTACCGTCACCGTCCTGGCGCTCAGCATTATTGCCCGCGCGCTCACCGCATCGAGAAAGGCCTCATGAGCACCCAAGCCGCCCCCACGCTCGCCACTCCAGTGGCAAGGCACACTCACATCGATGTCAACGATCTTGCCGAGAAGGTATCGATCAACAACCTCGACTTCTTCTACGGCGACAGCCGCGCCTTGAAGAGCATCAGCCTGCCGCTCTATGCCAACAAGGTGACCGCCTTTATCGGGCCCTCCGGTTGCGGCAAGTCTACCCTGCTGCGCGTCCTCAACCGCATGTATGATCTTTACCCCAACCAACGCGCTGCCGGCGAGGTGCGCTTCGACGGGGAGGATATCCTTTCCCCCAGGCAGGATTTGAACCTGCTGCGATCGCGGATCGGAATGGTGTTCCAGAAGCCCACCCCCTTTCCGATGTCGATTTACGAGAACATCGCCTTCGGCATCCGCCTCTACGAGCGCCTCCCCCGCGCCGAACTGGAGGCGCGGGTAGAAAGCGCCTTGCGCCGCGCCGCCCTCTGGGAGGAGGTCAAGGACAAGCTCTCCGCCAATGGCCTCAGTTTGTCGGGAGGCCAGCAGCAGCGCCTGTGCATCGCGCGTACCGTGGCGGTGAAGCCAGAGGTCATCCTGTTCGATGAGCCCTGTTCGGCGCTTGATCCCATCTCCACGGCCAAGATCGAAGAGCTGATCGACGAGCTCAAGCGCGACTATACGATCGTAATCGTGACGCACAACATGCAGCAAGCGGCGCGTGTGTCCGACTTCACCGCCTTCATGTATTTGGGGTCGCTGATCGAGTTCGGACCCACACAAGTCATCTTCACCTCGCCCACCGATCAGCGAACGCAAGACTACATCACCGGGCGGTTTGGCTAGGCACGCCGGTCGAGCAGCGAGGAACGAAGATGCAGCCGCATACGATCGCTTCCTACGACGCCGAGCTCAAGGTGCTGGATCGGCTGATCGGCGACATGGCGGACGCCTCGCGGTCGGCGCTCGAGGATGCGGCCAAGGCGTTGTTTGCCGGCGACGTCCGTCTCGCCCAACAGGTGATCGCCGGTGATGCGGCAATCGACCTCTTGCAGCATAAGATCGAGGACAAGGCCATATCCATCATCGCCACGCGCCAGCCGGTGGCCATCGATTTGCGCCAGATCGTGTCGGCCATTCGCATCGCCGGCGACCTGGAGCGCATCGGCGACCTCGCCAAGAACGTGGCCAAGCGCGTCGTTGCCATCGGCGAGCAGCCGGCCTCAATCAAGGTGGCAACCAGTCTTGCCCCGCTCGCCGAGCGAGTGCGCGACCAGCTGAGCAACGTGGCTGCCGCCTACCGCAATCGCGACGATGGCCTTGCGCTCGAGGTGTGGGGCTCCGACGGCGCCATCGACGCGCTGCACACGTCGCTGTTCCGCGAGCTCTTGACCTACATGATGGAGGACCCGCGCAGCATCGGCGCGTGTGCGCACTTGCTGTTCTGCGCCAAAAATCTCGAGCGCATCGGCGATCATGCGACCAACATCGCCGAGACCACCCATTATCTGATAACGGGCGGAGTGCTATCCGCAGATCGCCCAAAGGCGGACGGATCTAGTGGCGTCGATCCAAGTGAGGGACCGAGTTGGGGACAAACCAAGACCTGAGAGGCAAAGACAGTCCCATGCCGCCACATATCCTGGTCGTCGAGGACGAAGAACCGCTTCTGGAATTGCTGCGCTACAACTTGGAAAAGGCCGGTTACGTGGTGGAGACCATCGCCAACGGTGATTGCGCCGAGGCGCGCCTGAAGGAGACCGTGCCCGACCTCTTGGTGCTGGACTGGATGCTGCCTGGCCTTTCCGGCATCGAGTTATGCCGGCGCTTGCGGCAAGCGGTCGCAACCAAGAACCTGCCCATCATCATCCTGACGGCGCGCGGCGAGGAATCGGATCGCGTGCGCGGCTTCGAAACCGGTGCCGACGACTACGTGACGAAGCCGTTCTCGGTGAGCGAACTCGTTGCGCGCGTGGCCGCACTGCTGCGGCGGATGCGACCCCTGCTGGTGGCCGATGTGCTGACCGTGGGGGACATCGAGCTCAACCGCACGGCCATGTCGGTGTTGCGGCGAGGACAGACGATCCATCTGGGCCCGACCGACTACCGGCTGCTCGAGTTCTTCATGCAGGCGCCGGGACGGGTGTTCACGCGCGGCCAGCTCCTCGACGGCGTCTGGGGCAATGAGGTCTACATCGATGAGCGCACCGTAGATGTGCACATTGGCCGGTTGCGCAAGGCGCTCGTGCGCGCTTGGCGCGCCGACCCGATTCGCACCGTGCGCGGCGCCGGCTACAGCTTCGAGGCGCGCTGAGCGCCTGCAGACGGCGGCGATTTTCCACAGGCTGGAAAAGGCAGGCCGCAGCGGAATTTGTGGCCTCACCCGTCACAGCCTCGTTACAGAGCACCGGCATGATCGCGTCCATGCTGGGAGCGGGATCGAGGAGCCTCCCAGCTGAAGAGAACAATCGTCTAAGGCTGTGCGGCTCCGGTTTGTTGCGTTGCCTGTGCGGAGCGGTGGCAGCTGGTTGGTTCGGACGCGGGTCACGCCTTCGGCAGCGTCCGATTGCCAGTCCGGTGGCTGCGTATCGCCTACCCCGCTGGCGAGCCGCTGCCGGGCTGGCTCTCGCCTCGGGCTTGCGATTGAACGGACGCGGCGCAACCTTGCGGAGCCGCGGCCGGGTGGATTTCTGGTCTTGCCAACTCCCCTGGCGGGGCGCCCAGTCATCGAGCCGTCATAAGGGCCGTTGTAGGCTTCGCCGCCACACCAACAACTGGGGCTTGAAGATGCTGATTGAGCGACCGGCGCTGGCAATCCTACCCCTCCTCGCCATCCTGGCGGGTCTGCCAGCCACCGCCCAGACGATCTATCCGATTGACCGCGCAGAGTTCCTTGTCGGTGCCAAGTTCGACTTCAAAGTGGAGTTTATGGGCTCCCTCGCGGCCGGCGACCTGAAGGTCACGCTCAACGGTCGCGATGCCGCGCAAGTGTTCGGCAAGGCCCCATCGGTGGATGGCAACGAGGAGGGACAGGGCCACACCGCCTACTGGATCCGCGATGCCAGTCTCGATGCGCCCGGTACTTACGATGTTGTGGCAACGGCCGGCGACAAATCGCGGACCGTCAGATGGGAGGTGTTCGACACGCCGGCGCGCCGTGCGCGCAATGTCATTCTCTTCATCGGCGACGGCCTATCCGTGGCCCACCGTACCGCCGCCCGCGTGCTCGCCAAGGGGCTGATTGAGGGTCGCTATGGCGGCGAACTCGCCATCGACGACATGCCGCACATGGCCCTTGTGTCCACCTCCGGCATGGATTCCCTCGTCACCGATTCGGCAAATTCGATGAGTGCCTACACCACCGGGCACAAGTCCTGCGTCAACGCGATGGGCAGTTATTGTGCGCGCAACAAGGGCGGTCTTGCTCACCCCCGCGTGGAAACCTTGGCCGAACTGGTGAAGCGCCGCCACGGCGGCATGGGCGTCGGCGTCGTCACCAACACCGAGATTGAGGATGCCACGCCGGCGGGTATGATTGCGCACATTCGGCGCCGCAGCGACTACGACGAGATCGTGCGCATGTTCTACGAGGCCAAGCCCGAAGTGATGATGGGCGGCGGGGCCGCCTTCTTTTTGCCCAAGGCGCACAAGGACGGCAGGCGCAAGGACGAAGAGAACTATCTGGAGAAGTTCAAGGCGGCAGGCTACCGCTTCGCTGCGACCGCGACGGACATGCAGGCGGCCGCCGCCGACAAGACGACGACGCGGCTGCTCGGCCTCTTTCATCCAAGCAACCTCGACGGCGCACTCGACCGTCGCGTGCTCAAGAAGGGCACCGTGTCGCGCTATCCCGACCAGCCCGACCTCGTCGATCAGACGCGGGCGGCGATCGACATCCTAGCGCGCAAGCCGGACGGTTTCCTGCTGATGGTGGAGTCGGGGTTGATTGACAAGTACAGCCACGCCCTCGACTGGGAGCGTGCCGTCTACGACACCATCATGCTCGACAACGCGGTGGCCGCTGCGAAGGCCTTTGCCGCCGAGCGCGACGACACCTTGATCATCGTCGTGGCCGACCATGCGCACCCCGTCGCCATCATCGGCACCTACGACGATGCCCGCCCCGGCGAACGGCTGCGCGATAAGCTTGGCGTCTATGCCGAGGCCAAATTTCCCAACTATCCCAAACCGGACGAGGAGGGCTATCCGCACACCATCGACGTATCGCGACGGCTGGCCTTCGTGTTCGCGGGCATTCCCGATCATTGCGCTTCGGGTAAGCCCTATCTTGCGGGTCCCTTCAAGCCGACCGAGCAGAAGGAAGGGCAGGTGGTGGCAAACGAGGCCTTCTGCACACCCCAGGCCACGCGCATGCAAGGCAATCTGCCCTTTTCCCAGCCGCAGGGCGTGCATTCGGCCGACGACGTCGTGCTCACCGCCATGGGCCCCGGCGCGGAGCTGTTCCGCGGCCACATCGACAACACGCGCGTGTTTCGGGTGATGGCCACCGCTCTCGGCCTCGGCGCGCGTGCGAGCCAGTAGCGGTGCGCTCAGCGGGCGGTGGCGGTCGCGCGGAGCCCGCGCTTGTCGAGCAAGGCCTGCGTTGACGGCAACCGGCCGCGAAAGGCAACGTAGGCGTCGGCGGCGTCGCGGCTGCCGCCGGCCGCGTAGATGTGGTCGTGCAGGCGCCGGGCGAGTTTCGCATCGAAGATGTGGCCGCTTTCCTCGAATGCCCTGAACGCATCAGCGTCCATCACCTCCGACCACAGATAGCTGTAGTAGCCGGCTGCATATCCGCCCATGATGTGCTGAAAATGGGGAATGCGATGGCGCATCACGATCTCACTCGGCATGTCGATGCGCTTCAGCACCTCCCGCTCGAAGTCATCGACGTCGATACCCTTGGCATCGCTGAGCACGTGCAGGTCGAGATCGACGATCGCCGCGGCCAGGTATTCCACGGTCTTGAAGCCCTGATTGAAATTGCGTGCGGCTTCGAGCCGCTTGAGCAGTTCCGGAGGGATCGGCTTGCCGGTCTTGTAGTGGCGGGCGAAGCGGCTCAGCACTTCGGGTCGCGTCAGCCAATGCTCGTAAAGCTGGGAAGGTAGCTCGACAAAATCCTTCTCCACGCTGGTGCCCGACACGCTGGGATAGGTGATGTTGGAGAGCAGTCCGTGCAGCCCGTGTCCGAACTCGTGAAATAGCGTGCGAGCATCGTCGAGGCTCAGGAGCGTCGGTTGGCCCGGGCGACCCTTTGCAAAATTCATGACGTTGACCACGATCGGGGTGATGTCGCCTGCGAGCTTTTGCTGCTTGCGCCAAGCCGACATCCAGGCGCCCGAGTGCTTCGAGGGCCTGGCGAAGTAGTCGCCAAGGAACAGGCCCACGTGTTGCCCACCGCGCCGCACCTCGAAAATGCGCACCTCGGGATGGTAGACCGGTAGATCCTTGCGCTCGGTGAATGTGAGGTCAAACAGCCGACCCGCCACGTCGAACGCCGCGGCGATGATGCTGTCGAGTTGCAGGTAGGGCTTGATCTCGCCGTCATCGACGGCAAAGTGCGCCTTGCGCACCTTCTCCGCGTAGTAGCGCCAGTCCCACTGGGCGAGCTCGAAGTTGCCGCCCTCCGCTTGCACGGAGCGCTGCAGCTGGTCGCGCTCCTCGCCGGCGCGGGCGCGGGCCGGTCTCCACACCTCCATCAGCAACTTGCGCACATTGCTGGGCGCCTTGGCCATCGAAAACTCGAGTGCCAGGTGGGCAGCGGTCTTATAGCCCAATAACCTCGCCCGCTCGGCGCGCAGCGCCAGGACCTCGGCCACAATCTTGCGATTGTCGGTTCTGCCGCCCTTGGCGCCGCGCGCGATCCAGGCGTTGAACGCCTTCTCGCGCAAGTCGCGCCGTGCCGAATATTGCAAAAACGGTTCGATCGAGGAGCGTTGCAAGGTGATGGCGTGCTTGCCCTTGTGCCCGCGCTCGACGGCCGTCTGGGCCGCAGCGGCTCGAATTGCCTCGGGCAGTCCGGCGAGGTCAGCCTCCCCTTCGAGCACCAGCACGAACGCCTGCTCGTCGGCGAGCAGGTTCTGACTGAAATGGGTGCCGAGCACCGACATGTCCGCGGCGATCTGCGCCATCCGCTCTTTGGCCTTCGCCGGGAGCCCGGCGCCGGCATTGATGAAGGCACGGTGATAATGCTCCAGCACACGGGCCTGCTCCTTGCTGAGCTTGAGCCGCCGGCGTGCCTTGACCAGGCTCTGCACGCGCCTCAACAGCGTCGCGTCCTGGTAGATGTGCGTATGGTGCTTGGCAAAGCGCGGCGCGAGCGCCCGCTCGATGGCCTGGATTTCCTCGTCGGTGTCGGTGGCCGCGAGGTTGAAGAAGACCGCCGAAATGCGTTTGAGGCGACTGCCGGAGCGTTCCAGCGCATCGATCACATTGGCAAATGTTGCGGGCTGGCGATTGCGGACGATCGCTGCGACTTCCCGGCGATGCGCGGCGAAACCCTTGGCGAAGGCGGGCAGGAAGTGATCGACCTTGATGCGATCAAAGGGCGGCATCTGAAACGGGCTAGTCCACGCTTCAACGAGCGGGTTGGGCGCGCGCAATTTGCTGTTGCGCCGCCCGTCCGCACTTTTTGCTCTCTGCGCCATGGCCGTCTCCTGCTGGTGGCGCCGTGCTATGCCGGGTCCGGGAGACTTTGTCGAGGCAGGGGACGCACCGAGGGGCCCCAGAGGCAGATGGAGAGGCAGATGGAGAGGCAGATGAGGGTGAGACCACTCCCGCCGATCACGCGCTTGGGAGCGGGTCCCGTCCGCCGGGCTTGGCGGAGCCTGCCAGGGGCTCAGTCGGTTGCCTGCGTCCGCACCAGCTTGCCCAACAGGCGCGCCAAATGGCGTGCCTCCACCTCGCTTAAATGTGCGCCGAAATGTGCCGCGATGGCCCCGGCATAGACCGGCCACATGGCGCGGCGCAACGCGCGACCCTTGGCGGTGATGACGAGGACGTTGTTGCGGCCATCGAGCTGACACTGGTGGCGTTCGACGAGCCCCTCGCGCTCCAGCCGGTCGACGAGGCGGCACACGTTGTATTGCGCAAGTTGGGTGCGGTCCTGCACACCCGTCTGTCGCAACATACCCTTCGGGCTGCGGTCGATCGCATGGAGCACGTGGTACCAGTCGAGCGGTGGCAGCTGCGCGCGCTTCAGCTCCTCCTCCACCCTGTCGAGCAGCGTGCGCTCGATGCGCACGAGGTTGGCCCATGCCTCGACCACGGCCGGTTTGAGTTTGGCGTTCATCGCCTACACCTTAGAACAAGATCGCCTCGGGCTGAACCACCGATTGAAATGCGGCGCGGCCCAATCCACCGATCAACTGACCTCTCGTGTCAGGAGCAAACTCACACGCTGCCAAAAATCGCTTGCACATGCATGCGTACGGCATATATGCAATTGCATTCGTACGCAGAAGCATGAAACAGACCCCTTTGCAACCCGTAACCGCTAAGGAGACGTCCGATGAAGCTTTACTATATGCCTGGGGCCTGCTCGCTGTCGCCGCACATCGTCCTCAACGAGGCGGGTCTGAAATTCGACAAGATCAAGGTCGACGGCAAGAGCAAGGCCATGGACGGCGGCGGCGATTACCGTAGCGTGAACCCGTTGGGCTACGTGCCGCTGTTGGAGCTCGATGACGGCACCAAGATCACCGAGGGACCTGCCATCGTGCAATTCATTGCCGACAAGGTTCCGGCCAAGAATTTGGCGCCGGCCCACGGTACGCCCGAGCGCATCACGCTGCAGGCTTGGCTGAACTTCATCTCCACCGAGCTGCACAAGACTTTCTCGCCGCTGTTCAATCCCGCCATGCCGGACGAGGCCAAGAAGATCTTTCGGGAGCGGCTGGCTGCCCGCTTTGCCCATCTCGACAAACATCTAGCCAACAACCAATACCTGCTCGGCAACAACTTCTCCGTTGCCGATGCCTACCTCTACGTGGTGTCGAACTGGGCGCCGCGCGTTGACGTTGACCTCGCGCCCTACGCCAACGTGCTCGCGTATCGCAAGCGTGTGGGGGCGCGTCCGGCGGTTGAGGCAGCCATGAAGGCGGAAGGCTTGATCAAGTAAGCGTCGGCAACGGCGAGCTGCGGCCATGGCCGGACGCTTGTCGCCCGGCCATTGCTGTTGAACGGGGGTGCCTGGGGACCCGAGCGTTGCCTGCGTGGGCGAACGGTGCTCCTTCCCAGCGTCGGCGGTCGCCGCCACGGGCCTTTCCCGTCCGAGACGATCGGCCTTGGTGGCCGCGTCACAAGTTCAACAGCAGCACCACGCCTGCCACAACGAGAGCGATCCCCGCCGCCTCGCGGGAAGCCAGCTTCTGCTTGAAGAGGTTATGCGAGACGACCTGGGCGAACAGGATTTCCACGAGCGCCAGCGTCCGCACCTTGGCGGCGGTCTCGAGGGCAAAGGCCAAAAACCACATTTGCGAGGCGAATGCTCCCATGAAGCCGGCCAACAGCGACGGCCGCCAGGCCCGGGCGATGGCATTGAGCGTCACGCGGTCGGCAATGAGCAGATAGGCCGAGAGGGTGGCCACTTGAATGATGAGGCCCAAGACCAGCGTCGTGGTGGCGCCCACAAGGAAGCTTGGGTTGTCGAGGGCGCGGATGCCGCCGCGAAAGCCGATGGCGGCAATGGCAAAGAGCGCACCGGAGGCCAGTCCCAGCCCGGCTGCCGTCCAGGAAAAGACCTCAGCCGAGCTGCGGTGCGGCCAGGAGATGATGAGCACTCCGCCAGTGGCGATGAGGATCGCCAAGGCCAAAGCCGGCGTCACCGGGTCGCCGAGGAAGATCAAGCCGAAAACGGCGACCTGCACGGGTTCGGTCTTCACGTAGGCGGTCGTGACGACGAAGGAGCGCTGCTGCATCACCGCCAGCAGCAGCGCCGTGCCCGCGATTTGCGTGACGGCTCCCGTCACGGTCCAGGCGATCATCAACGGATTGAGCGTCGGCAAAGGCTGCTGCGTTATCGCCAGGACGACGGCGAGAAAGGCCAGAGCAAACGGCAGGCCGAACAGGAAGCGGATCTGCGTTGCGCCGACCGTGCCCAAGGTGGCGGTGAGCTCCTTCTGCATGGCATTGCGCAGCACTTGGCCGCCCGAAGCCGCAACCGTGAAGACGGCCCATAGCCATGACATGCCACCCGCTCCCTCGACGCCCCGCATCGGGGGTGGGACATAATACGCCGTTGGTGGCGGCACAACGGCTCGGGGCGAACGCCGACACCCCGCGGCGTTGGCCTCAGCGGGACGGCGGAGGGCGTGCTATTCGGCCGCCATCGGCCAGGAGCGCGGCTTTGCTGCCGGCGGCGCGATCGGCAAGGGCGCGGGTGGTTCCTCGCTCGGCCCAACGAAGCGCGAGAAGAGCCACCAGCCCGCTTTGGCGATGTCGTCCATCACGGCGAACACCGCCGGCACAAAGACCAGCGACAGGAGCGTGGAGGACATGAGGCCGCCGATCACGGCGATTGCCATCGGCGAGCGGAACTCGCCGCCGGAGCCCAGGCCATAGGCGGAGGGCAGCATGCCGCCAATCATGGCGATGGTCGTCATGACGATGGGCCGCGCGCGTTTGCGTCCGGCATCGACGATGGCCTCCGTGCGCGCCATGCCGTGCTTCATCCGCTCCACCGCGAAGTCGACCAGCATGATGGCATTTTTGGTGACGATGCCCATCAGCATCAAAATACCGATCACCACCGGCAGGCTGATGGGTCGGCCGGTGACGGCGAGGGCCACGATGGCGCCGCCGATCGAGAGCGGCAGCGAGAAGAGGATGGTGATCGGCTGCAGGAAGCTGCCAAACAGCAGCACCAGCACGGCGAACACCATCATGATTCCGGCACCCATGGCCTTGGCAAAGCTCTCGAACACCTCGCCCATGACCTCGGCGTCGCCGAACTGCTTGATCTCGACGCCCGTTGGAAGGCTCTTGGCAGCCGGTAGCGCCATCACGCGATCCACCGCCTTGCCCAGCGCCACGTCACCAACCAAGTCGGCGCCGATCACCACACGCCGCATGCGGTCGTAGCGGTCAATAGCGGTGGGTCCTTGCGCGAGCTCAAACCGCGCTAGCGCCGACAGCGGTACGGCCGCGCCCGAGCCGGTCGCGACCTTGAGTGACCCCAGCACCTCCCGATCACCGCGGGCGCGCTCGTCAAGCTGCACGCGGATCGGCACTTGTCGGTCGCCCACGTCGAACTTGGCAAGATTGGCGGCAATGTCGCCGATGGTGGCGATGCGCACCGCTTCCGAGATGGCCTCCGTGGAGACGCCGAGGTCGGCCGCCACATCGGCGATCGGCACCACCCTGAGCTCCGGGCGGTCGAGCTCGGCCGTCGATACCACGTTGGCAAGCAACGGGATGCGCTTGGCCTGGCTGGTGAGGTCGGCTGCGGCGCGCGAGACATCGGCGCCGTTGCGGCCGGAGGTCACCAGCTGCAGCTGGCGCTGGCCGTTGTCCTTCAAAAACCAGAAACGAATGTCGGGCATGTCGACCATGCTGGCGCCGATGGCTTGTCGCACTTGGTCTTGGGTGAGCTTACGGCTCTCTTTGGGCACCAGGTTGATCACCAGCGTGGCCTTGCGCACCTCCGCGCCGGAGCCCAACACGCGACCGCCGTTGACGAACACGCTCTTCACCTCCGGCCGCTCCCGCAGCTTGCCGGCGATCGATTGGGTCACAGCGCGCGTGTCGGTGATGAGCGAGCCTGGCGGCAGCTCGACGGCAAGCAGGAGCCGGCTTTGATCATCAGCGGGCAGGAAGCCCGAGGGGAGCAGATAGAAGCTGCCGATGGAGGCGGCAAAGATCGCCAGCCCCAAGGCCACGGCGCGGTAGTGGTGCGCGACCGACCAGCGCACCAGTCGCGTATAGGCCCGCAGCAGGGGACCTTCCCGGTCCGGGTGGGGGGAGGCGCGCAGGAAATAGGCGGAGAGCAGGGGCGTGACGAGCCGCGCGACCAGCAGCGAGAAGAACACGGCAAAGGCCACCACCAGACCGAACTGCTTGAAGTACTGTCCGGCGATGCCGCCCATGAAGCTCACCGGCACGAACACGGCGATGATGGTAAAGGTGATCGCAATGACGGCGAGGCCGATCTCGTCGGCCGCCTCCAGCGCGGCGCGGTAGGGCGACTTGCCCGTGCGCATGTGACGCACGATGTTCTCGATCTCGACGATGGCATCGTCGACGAGTATGCCCGTGACGATGGTGATGGCGAGGAGGCTGACCAGGTTGAGCGAGAAGCCGGCCGCGTCGATGGCCCAGAAGGCGGGGATGATCGATAGCGGTAAGGCGATGGCAGCAATCAAGGTTGCTCGCCAGTCGCGCAGGAAGATCAACACCACGACGATGGCGAGGACGGCACCCTCAAGCAGGGTCTTCATGGTCGCGTGGTAGGAGCCCAACGTGTACTCCACCATCGAGTCGATCAGCCTGAGCTCGACGTTGGGGTGGGCCTGCCTCAGCTGCTCGATCGCCTTGGCCACGTCGCCGGCAACCACCACGTCGCTGGCGCCTTTGGCCCGCGAGATGGCGAAGGCCACCACCGGTCGGTCATCCAGAGCGGCGAAGGTGCGTTGCTCGGCGGTCGAATCGACCACCGTTCCGAGCTCGTCGAGGCGCACCTTGCGGCCGCGCGGCAGGACGATGGGGGTGGCAGCAAGGTCGCTGACGGACTGCTTGCCGGCGAGCGTTCGAATGGCTTGCTCGCGTCCGGCAATCTCGCCGCGGCCGCCAGCCAGGTCGATGTTGGTGGCTCTGAGCTGCCTGTTGACGTCGCCGGCAGTGACGCCGAAGGCAAGCAGACGGTCGGGATCGAGCGCGATGCGGATCTCGCGTTCGACGCCGCCGAAACGTTCGATCTGCGCCACGCCTTTGAGCCCCTGCAGCGCGCGCACCACCACGTCGTCGACGAACCAGGAGAGCTCCTCCGGCGTCATGCCGGCGGCCCTCGCACCATAGGTGACGATGGGTAGGCCTTCGATCTCGATGCGTGTGACGATCGGCTCGTCGATGGTACGCGGCAGCTCGGCACGGATCCGCGCAATTGCATCCTTCACGTCGTTGAGGGCGCGGTCCTGATTGACCTCCAGGCGGAACTCGATGGTGGTGATGGACGAGCCCTCGGTGACGGCTGACGTCTGGTGCTTCACGCCATTGACGCCGGCAATGGCGTCCTCGATCTTTTTGGTGACCTGCACCTCGAGCTCCGACGGCGCTGCGCCCGATTGGTAGACGCGAACCTGCACGATCGGCACGTCGATATTGGGAAAGCGCGTGACCGAGAGCTGCCCGAAGCTGACGTAGCCGAGCGCGATTAGCACCATGAACAGCACCAGCGACGGCACCGGCGTGCGGATCGACCAGGCAGAGATGTTCCAATTCATGGGTCAGCTCGGTTGTCGCGCATAGCTCAGTTTGGCGCGGTCGCCGATCACGGGGCGTACCGCATCGCCATCGCGCAGAAAGGTCCCGGACCTCGACACGACGGTCTCGCCTTCGCTCAATCCCTCGCGCACTTCGACGAGCGCGCCCGAGGCCAACCCGGTCTGCACCTTGCGCGTTTCGACGCGGTTGGCGCGCACGACCTGGACGGAGGCTCCGTCGGGACCCCACAGAATGGCGGAGGCGGGAACGGCAAGCCCCCGGCCGCTGGCGGTCTCGATGCTGCCGCGCGCGAAGGCGCCCACTCTGAGGCCCTCATTGTCTCCAAGGAAAATGCGCACCCGGCCCAGCCGCGTTGCCTTGTCGACCTCCGGCGAGATGAGCCGCACGGTGCCGTCCAGGGTGCCGACGCCCGTCACTTCCACGCGCGCGCTCTGGCCGATCCGGATGGCGGCCAATCGCGTCTCTGTCACCTCGGCATCGAGCTCCACCTCGCCGTTGGCGACGATGCGGAACATGGGTTCTGCCGCACCGGCGGCATAGCCGCCGATGCGCGCCATGCGGCGGCTGACGATCCCGTCAGCGGGTGCCACCACCTCCGTGCGGCCGCGGCGCCACGCAAGCTCGCGCCGCTGGGCCTCGATCTGGGCCTTCTCGGCCTCCGCAGCCGTGAGGCCGTCCTGCGCGGCGACGAGTTGGGCTTCTGCCGTGCGCGCCGCCTGCTCGCGCGTGTCGTAGGCGCTTTCGGCGATGACGCCTGATTGGCGCAGCGGCTTGGCGCGCTCGAAGGCATTGCGGCTCTCGACCAGGCGCGCCTCGGCCTGCACGATGCTGCTGCGCGCCTGGGCGATGGACGCGGTGGCGCGTGCGAGCGCCGCGTCGTTCTGAGCGAGCTGTGCGTCGAGCGTGTCGGCCACGAGGCGCGCCAGCACATCCCCCTGTTTCACACGCATGCCCTCATCCGCCAGCACCTGCGTGATGCGCAAGCCTTCGACCTCGGGCCCGACCAAGATTTCCTCGCGCGCCACCAAGGAGCCCGTCACCAGCACCGTCTCCACGAAGTCCGCTGGCGCCGCACGCGCTATCGTCACGGCGGCGGCGAAGGCCAGCGACGCATCGGCCGGCGGCGCATTGGCGGGGGTTGGCGATGGTCGCGCGGCGCGCGGCAGCGATTTGCCGACCAGCGTGAGCGAAATCATCAAGAAGGAGAGGACCAGCACGGCGCCGATCAGGACCTGTCGCATGATCATCACTCACTCTGCGGCTGGTTGTGGTGCTGGGATGGCGGGGGCGGAACTGGATTGAGAAGCGCACGGATGAGCTGCAGGACGGCAGGCATGGCGGCCGATGGATCAAACGAGGGGTCCACCGCGCGCCGCCAGAACATGCCGTCGCACACGATGATGAAGGCCTTGGTCACCGTCGCTATGTCGAGTGCGGGCGCGATGCGGCCTTCGGCGTGCATCCTGCGGAACAACTTCTCGAAGCTGTCGGCGATGTAGCGATCGAAGCGCTGGAAGATCTCGCCCACGCGCGGGTTGCGCGTGGACTCAAGGCCGATCTCGATGCACATGCGCTGATTGTGCGCCGGCTCCTCGAGGAAGTATTCCTCGCCCATCGTCTTGAGCGCCTGCATGAAGTCGGGCGCGCGGGCGAGTTGGTCGAAGCGCTCGGCGAACTCGGCCCGGTCGCGCTCGGAAAGGCCGGCGATCAGCGCTTCTTTGCTGTCGAAATAGACATAGAGAGCCCCGGGGCTGACGGCCGCGGCGCGGCAGATATCGTGCATGGTGGTGCGGTGGAAACCGGCGCGTGCAAAGCACTGCTCGGCGGCATCGAGGATATGCTCGCGCCGCGCGCGCTGAATGTTGGGCTTGAGCTTGGGCATTGGTGCCTCATCCCTCCAAGGCCCCGTCCGAGGCGTTCCTCCAGAGCCCCAAGTCCAAGAGCCCCAAGTCCAAGAGCCCAAGTCCAGAGCCCAAGTCCGGAGCCCAACTCCGGGGCCCCATTCCAAGGCCCCCGACCAGGGGCTTTGGCCGCCACCCGCAGGCGGGCCGGCGGCGCGCTGATCTTGCATCGCACAAAATAAAACGAACGCCCGTTTTATTTTGTAGGAAGGCGGCGAAGTCAAGGCGGGACCAGGGAAATTTGGGGCTTTCGCCGTCACAACGATGTGAGCATCGTGGGCTTCGCCGGGGATCGCGGCGCCAAGGCCTCACACGTCCAATTGGGGATTTGACAGCCATGCTGCCGGGCTCAACACCGGCCTCAACACCAGGCTCAACACCAGGCTCAACACCAGGCTCAACACCGGGCTCAACACCGGGCTCAACACCGGGGCCAACCCCCGAACGCCCGGGGCCTTCACCCCTCAAGGTCGCAACACCCATGCGTGCAAGCGACAGGCGTGTCGCGCCGGAGCGCTTTTCCCCACGACGTTGCCACCCCGGAAAGCGCCTGTCACCTTCCCCAGAGCGCCACGCGCAGGCCTCCAAGCCGCCTTCGAGGCCCCTCCCATGCCCCTCCCATGGCCCCTCCCATGCCCCCGGCCTGGCGACACCCGAGCGGGCGCCTTTGATTGGACGCCTTGGAGCCTCCCCTGCGCCTTGAGGGACCCGCCCGCGGCAGCGTGTGGCAGGCAGCGTTCCGACACCATGGACCGGCCCGATGCCACACCCCATGGTCGAGGTGGCGCGCATCGTGGTAGGGGAAGGCGCCGCTGTTATATTCACCGAGCCCCGCCTCAGCCCAATGATCCCCCTCCTGGAAGGCCTGCGCATCCTCGATCTGACGTCCGTCATCCTCGGACCCTACGCCACCCAGATCCTCGGCGACTTTGGCGCCGAGATCATAAAGGTCGAACCCCCCGAGGGGGACAGCATGCGCCCGGTAGCGCCGGTCAAGGCCGGCAAGATCAGCGCCATCTTTGCCAACAACAACCGCAATAAGCGTTCCGTCGTCCTCGACCTCAAAAAGGAAGGCGGCCGCGCGGCCCTCATGAAACTGCTGCCGACCGCGGATGCCTTCGTTCACAACATGCGCCAGCAGGCGCTGGACAAGCTGGGCTTCACCTACCAGGCCGTCCGTGCCGCCAATCCCGACATCGTCTATGCTGCCGCGGTGGGTTTCGGCCGCCATGGCCGTTACGCCGGCAAACCCGCCTACGATGATGTGATCCAAGCCGCCTCAGGCTTCGCCGGCCTCTTCCAGATGCGCGATGGCACGCCGCTCTACGCGCCCACCATTGCCGCCGATAAGGTGTCGGGCCTGCACCTTGCCCACGCCGTGTTGGCCGCCCTGCTCTATCGCCAGCGCACCGGGAAGACGCCTGGATATGTCGAGGTGCCCATGTTCGAGCTGATGGCGGCCTTCAGTCTCAGCGAGCACTTGAGCCATGCCACCTTCGATGCAGCTGGCAAGGTTGGCTATGTGCGCGTGCTTTCGCCGGGCCGCAAGCCCTATAGGACCAAGGATGGTTGGGTGGGCGTGCTGCCCTATACGGAGCGCAATTGGACCAAGATTTTGCGTGAGATTGGTCGCGCCGAGGTGACGGAGCTTGCGTGGTTCACTGATGCGACGCAGCGCAGCCAGCGCGTGGATGAGCTCTATGCCATTTTGGCCGAGGCCCTGACCGCGCGCAGTACGGCCGAGTGGTTGTCTGTCTTCGAGCGGCTCGACATCCCCCACGCACCCGTGCGCAGGCCCGACGACCTGCTCGAGGATCCCCACCTCGCCGACGTCGGCTTCTTCGCCACCAAGTTCGCATCCGAGACACCCGTGAAGCGCACCCTGCGCCAGGCGATCAATGTGGAGGATGTCGACGATCTCCCCGACCTGCCGCCACCTGCTCTCGGCGCCGATACGGTGGCCGTCCTGCGCGAGGCCGGCTGCACCGAGGCAGAGATTGTCGCCGCGCTGGCGACCGCCGGCACGTCCCGAGATCGAGCCTGAGGCGGCGATCGACCTCGCCCGGACGGCAAATACCCGTTGCACCCCGCAAGGGGTTGCGCAGGGACTGAGGCTCGGCACGGGCGTGGGGGCGCGGCCACCTGTCCACACGCGTTGGCCGATGCAGGCAGAGCGCCTGCAAAACTGCGGCACGGGTCATGGTATGATGGGCGGCGCCAGGTTGGGGGGCAAGCTGCCATGTCCGCGACGAGAGCCCAGCTCGTTACCACCTTCACCGAGGACATGGTCACGACCTTGGTCGTGTGCGCGGCGCTGATTGCGCTTTGGGCCGCTTTCCGCTCAGACATGGTGAGGGACAGCGAGGGCCGCAGACTGCCGCCAAGTGTCACGGCCCGTTTCGCCTACGTCGGCCTCTTTCTGGCGGGCTTTCTAGCGCTGGCGGTGGCGTTCCACCTGGGCGGCATTCTCGTCAAAAGGCTGAGCTCGATCACAGGATTTGGCGCAAGATTTTTTGATCAGTTCGAGGGCCAAGCACCGATCCTGGCCCTCCTTGCCACGTGCGGCTTTTACTCCCTGGCCCCGTTCCGAGAGCTCGAGCAGCACCTCCTCGCGTGGATGCACAACACGCGCCATCTTCGCGGCGATGTGCGCGCCCTCGGGCAGCACCTGGAAGAATGCGTTCTGCTGCCTTCAGCCGAGGAGCGCCGCCGCAACATCGAGAGCCTCGAGGCCTTTCATGTGTACATCACCGACCAGCAGCTGCAGACCATCAATTTGAATTCGGTTGCCACCTGGCGCAAGACGGGATCGCTGCTGCGGCATCTGCGCCAATGGAATGCCAGCCGCTCCCGCATCATGAGCGAGGAGGAGATCGCCGCGCTTGATGAATTGGAAGAAGCGCATGGGCGCAAGACTCGGCTCGCCATGGACATCATCCGCACGCTCGATAGCGTGCGCGAAGGGGCCGGCGGCAGTGACGTCGTGAGCGTGACAGCGATCCTGTCGCGAGCCTCGCACGACAATCGGCAGGAGATTTCCGAGGCCGAAGCACAGGTGAAAGCCAAGCTCGAGGGCGCGGAAAGCGGGGCCCAAAGTCGCCCGCTGCGCCTGAGCTTAGGGGAACTTCAGGAACATCTTCGCAAGATCGAGGGCTACTTCCAGGTCGAGTACCGACGCATGCTCAAACAGGCTGCAGACTTGACCGCCAAGGCGGTGCTGCGGGCCGGCGATCAGGCTGCGGAACGATTGGAGGAGCTCAAAGCCGCCGGTTTCCAAGGCCTCGGTACCATTCGACCGCTCACCACTCATCGCATCATTTGGCTTCTCGTGTCGGTCGCGCTCGGCGGTTTTCTGATTTACTACGTCTCGTGGTACGAGGAGGCGTTGCGGCGGTTTGCTGCGCTTGGCGAGGGGCAGGGTCGCACATTTGGCGCCGCCGAACTCGCCGCGGTCGGGCGCACATTCCTGATCGGGATTGCAGTTTTCGTCACCAGCATTTCCCTCTCCTCACTCGTCGGGGCCGTGTTCGGCTCCAACGGGGCGCATGTGCGCGCACGGGAGACGCCATGGGGAACCTATGTCATCGCCGGTCTGGTGGCCGTGTGCGCGTTTTTCGCCTTGCAGCTCATGCGGGAGGCGATCACGCTCAGTCTCGACGCAACCCTGGCGGCGCATCTCAACATGCCGCAGGATCCAATCGCCCGATTAAAGAACTTCGCGCCATGGTCCATGCTGCAGTTTTTGACCGCGGTTGCGATTTGCCGCCTCGCCCGCCAGAGCCCTTGGCGCCCGCCATCACCCGTGGTCGTCGGCCCGACCACGATGGCCCTTTTTGAGCGCATGGTGGACGGGATCATCATGGGATGCGTCATGATTGCGGGATTTGCGTGTACCCTCGCTCTCATAGCGCTGTTTGGCCTGCAACGATCGGCAATCTTGAAGCCCGGCTTCGATCCGGAGGTCGTTTTCAACCTCTTCGTGTTCGGCTTCTTCGTTGGTGCTCTCGTGATCAGAGACGTGCGCGCAGGCGCCCACGCCCAGTTGCTCGACACGCGATCGTTGCGCGATGCCCCTGAACCAGAAGCCCAACTCACGCCCGTCAGCGTGCGGCGCTGAACCGGCCACCTCGCAGGGAATTTGCGAGAGCCATCGCTCTCAATACATTGAGAACCCCGCACGCGCCGCGCTCGACAGCGGCCCGGGCGCAGGTGCGATGGCCGCCTTGACCCGTTCGCGGCGGAACGAGGAGGTGAAGCATGCCAGCAACAGCACGACGCCAGCGGCAAAATGCGGCCACTTCCATGCTGTCTGATAGGACCTGCCGCGTGGTAGCACGCAGGGGCTAGGGGGAAAGTCGGTGTGGGAGTGATCGATGTCGAAAGTCAAAGCGATCCTGGCAGTGTTCGTTGGGATAGCAGCAGCCGGCTCGGTGGTGGGCGCTCGCCCGGTCGCGTCCAAGGAGTTCACCTACGATGAGAAGACCAATGCGGAGATGGCGCGCCGGCTCAAGATCCCCGTCTACTTTGCCGTGCCGGCGAGCGCCCGCTTGGGTCTGCCCAGCAGCATCGACACCAGCGATCGCCTGATCGACTTCAAGCATCCCGATGGCAAGGGAGCGCAAGGTGACGTCGGCCTGCGTCTGGTGATCGCAAGGCGTGCGGGCTTTGCCCAACGTCTCGGCAAGAGCGGCCTGGTACAGACCGGCGACCTGCTGTTGACGTTCCGGTCCGAGTGGGGCGGTGCCGGCGCCTATCCCAACGTGCAGATGGGCATCAGCCACACGGGCGTCGCGTGGGTGAAGGACGGCGTCGTGCATAACATCGATAATCCGCTCAACGAGGAATACCTGGGTGCCGGCAACCGCGGCGACTTCAACAGCGAGCATTACCGCACGCTGCAATTCCTCCACGTCATCCGGCCGCGCAACCTCACCGACGCGGAGCGCGCCAACATCGTCGCATGGGCGATGCGTCTCACCGGTAACGCCAGGCGGGTCTATCCCAAGGAGCTGAGCTTCAACCAAGACTACAACGCACCCAAGTACCATTCGGGCAAGCCGATCGAGTTCGTCAAGCAGCTGGGTCAGATCGCGCTGGGGCAGAATCCGCCAGGCAACGTCGGCATGTTCTGCTCGGAGTTCGCCTGGTCGCTGTTGGCGCTCAGAGACTGCGATCCCGCCAATTCGGCCGATACGTTCAAGAAGGGCGGGGTTCCCTCCTGCGTGAAGCCAGTCATGGAGCCGATGCGCGCGACCGGGGACTACGTAACCCGTCGCGGTCGGTCCTCCTACTCCGGGCTCGCGGAAGGACCGCTGCTGGTGGTGGACTCACTGAAACTCGCCGACGCCGACCGCGACAAGCTGTTGCACACCGTCTTCATCGAGAACAAGAACGGCATGGCCAAGATGTCGGCGGGGCACCGGCAGGTGGCCGAAGCCTACCAATCCAAGTTCGAACCGCTCGAGAAGTATTATCTGGGCGTCAATGGCAGGTGGGGCCCGACCTTGCAGGCGCGCCTCATCTCGGCCGGCTTTAGAAGGGGCATCCCGCAGAACTATTCGCCGACGTCGTTCCTGATCAATACGCTGCTGCCCTCCAACAATACCCACCGCACCATGGACTACGTGGCGACCATCGTCTTCGAGTGAAGCCCGGTGCGGTGGCCCGACGGTTTAGCGCCGGGCAGCGCAATTGCCATGAACGCGAGCGGCAAGGTTCGCCCCGCTCGCATCACCTGCGAACTCAACAGCGGGTCGCAACCGATGGATCGCCGCCAAGTCATCAAAGCCGGTCTTGCCTTGCCCCTTGGGCTCGCAGGCAGCGCACGAGCAGCAGAGCCGGTTTTTATTGCCGACATGCACTATCACTTGCTGTTCATCGGGCCCCATCCGGCGCCGACCCAGCCATTGGGGCCAAACATGGCGGGCGGGCAGGCCACGCTGGTCGCCTGGTCTCTGGTCGGCGATCTGCCGTGGCTGGACATCACGTCGCGCGGTTTCAAGCAGAAGGGGTCGCCCAAATCCGGAGAGCCGCAGAAGTGGCTGCAAGAGGAGGTCGAGCGCGTGAAGGCGCACATCACCGCACAAAAGCTCAAGATCGCCACGACGCCTGAAGACGTCGACGCCGCGGTCAAGGGCGATCCCCATGTCGTGCTCGCCGTGGAAGGGGCAAGCTTCGTCGATGACGGCATCGCCCAGCTGCAGTCAGCCTACGACATGGGCATCCGCCACATCCAACTTGTACACTACACCCGCAATGGGATCGGCGACTTCCAGACCGAAGCCCCTCGGCTCGGCGGCCTCACCGAACTCGGCAAGACGGTTGTGGCGGAGTGCAACCGGCTCGGGATCCTTGTCGATCTGGCGCATGCCACCAGCGAAGGCGTGAGCCAGGCCCTGGCGATCTCGAAGGTGGGCATGGTCTGGTCGCACAGCTCCGTGACCAAGACCCGCAAGCCCCAGTGGACGATGGCGGTCACCCAGTCGCGGCAACTGGCATTCGAGGACGCGAAGGCCATCGCTGCCAAGGGTGGCGTCGTCGGCCTGTGGGCGCTGGGATCCGACGTGGGGGCAACGCCGGAAGCCTACGCTGAGAGATTGTCCCAGATGGCGGATTGGCTCGGTGAGGACCACGCCGCTTTCGGCACCGACATGAATGCGCTCGCCGCACCGGCGCTGACCAAGTTCGCGGACCTGCGTCGCGTGGTCGAGCACTGGCGACGACGCGGCATGAGCGAGGTCCGCATCCGCAAGCTTGCCATCGAGAACTATGCCCGTGTGCTGCGCCAGGCGATGGCCGCACGACAGGTGTGAGCGGCCAAAAGCAGACGATGGCAGACATTGCCCGCTTCTTGCACCCCTCTTCGGTCTTGCGCCAGGGCTGGGGAGTGGACGGGGGAGTGGACTGGGGCCAGTGCTTTTCTTCGGGTGAAGTCTCAAGGCCCAGTCTCAAGGCCCAGTCTCAGGGCCCAGTCTCAAGGCCCAGTCTCAGGGCCCAGTCTCAGGGCCCAGTCTCAAGGCCCAGTCTCAGGGCCCAGTCTCAGGGCCCAGTCTCAGGGCCC
>DATBGH010000040.1:0-81616 GCA_036558085.1 Hyphomicrobiaceae bacterium | reverse complement strand
CGTCCACGCATTCCTCGAGCAGGTGCTGGTCTCCGCCGCCTGCAATGGCGCGCACAGCGTCGGCCAGCGCCTGGCGCGATGGCTATTGACGATGCGCGACCGCCACGACGAGGACACGTTGCCGATCACACAGGACCTGCTCGCAGAAATGCTGGGTGTGCACCGGCCGACGGTGACCAATGCGGTGCGGGCTCTGCACCGCGCCAAATTGATCCAGGCAGACCGCAAACGCGTCGTCATTCTCGATCGCGACGGTCTCATCAAGGCATCGTGTGAGTGCTATCAGGTGGTGCGACTGCGCATCGCCCAGCACCTGCCCAAGACCTATCCGAACTGAGCTTTTCCGTAATCTACATGACCGACAACACCACCTGACCCCCGATACGGTGCCGGCGGCTCGATCGTAAAAGGGAGTCACTATGAAGGCGCGCGCGCTCATATCTGCCGCGAGCTACGGCCCAGAGATGCTGAAAATCATCTTCCAGGCATTTGACGGCGCCTGGGCCGAGATCGCTCACTACTTCGAGGGTCACCCCACGCAAGAGGACGCTGCTCGAGAGCGCCTTGCCCACGCTGTGCTCGCAGTCGCCGACGAGCACAGTAAAGATCCAGAGAGCCTCAAGCGGACGGCACTCAAGGTGCTTAGTATGTCCTACGGCCGCGTACTGGGCCTCCGGCTTCCCAGCACCCACTGAAGGCCTGACCTCAGAAACGGCACGGCTCAGCGGCGATCGCCTGCGGGCTCATGGTGTGGCGTCGCATGAGCTGGGGAACCTCGACCTGATGGTTGGGGTATTTCAAAACCAATCAGATGCAGTCCAGTAGAGCCCTCCATGGCCGCGGCAACCCCTGTGCCTATTGGAATGGCGATCTGAAGCTTTCGGAGCATCCCTCAACGTCGGCACTCCAAAGGAAACTTGCGCCGAAGGGCACCCGCAGGCGCGCTGGCGCTCAGTTCATCGTCCTCCGACCGCAAGGGCTCGTGCCCTAAGG
This sequence comes from Hyphomicrobiaceae bacterium, assembly GCA_036558085.1. GTDB lineage: Bacteria > Pseudomonadota > Alphaproteobacteria > Rhizobiales > Hyphomicrobiaceae > AWTP1-13. Next base: position 80,623 of record DATBGH010000040.1, on the reverse strand, counting down.
CCCACAGCCTCCTCCCGGGTATTCGATGCCGCCGGCGTTCGCCGGCTCCCCCCACTCCTGCCGAACTTCAGTCCGTTGCCGGCCCGTTGCTGTCCGTTGTTGTGATTGGGACGCGGAGCTAACCGTGGGCTCCCGGACGACGAGGTATCGCAGGTCGGCTTAAGCCCCTAGCGCAGATCTCGGCGATCGTAGCGCCATGGGAGAGGCTCCGGGCTCATAGCAGTGCTATAGCGCTGTCTAGATTGGCTGTTATCCTTGGCCAGGTGCTACCCATCCAAGTCTCGGGGAGGCTCACCATGACCCAACGTTGGTCCGTCGCTGCCTTCGCTCTCGGCCTTGCGCTGGGCAGCGCAGTCGGCCATGCACAGCAGCCCTCCGAGGCAAGACAATTTCCGGAGAGGCACCCCAATCCGCCACAGGTCATCCGCATGATCAACTTCGCAGGTGGGTTCAATCTGCCGATCTGGGTGACCGAGCGCGAAGGCCTCTTCGCGGCTGAGAAAATCAGCGTGAAGATCGACTTCACGCCTGGGTCAACCTACCAGCTCACGCATCTGATCGCCGGCACCTATGACATGGGCTTCACAGCGATCGATAACATCATCGCCTATCGAGAGGGTCAGAACGAAGCCTATCTTCCGCCGGGAACCAACGTTGACCTGATTGGCGTCCTTGCCTCGGACGACGGTTTCCTGTCGATCTCTGCACAGAAGGACATCACCTCGGTCGAGGCGCTCAAAGGTCACACAGTGACCGTTGATGCCATGACCACCGGGTTTGCCTTCGTGCTCCGCGAAGTTCTGGCGAGAAGAGGCGTTCCAGAGAGCGAAGTGAAGTTCGAGCGGGCCGGTGGCGTGGCCAACCGCTTCCGCGCCATGCTCGAAAACCCCTCCCAGGCTGCGACGACGCAGATGACGCCCTTCGAGCTCCTCGGTGAGGCGCGGGGCTTCAACACCCTGGTGCGTGCCCGCGACGTGTTGGGACCCTATCTCGGCATCGTGGCTTGCGTGAAGAAGTCTTGGGCCGAGTCCAATCGCGATCTCCTCGTTCGCTTCTTGCGCGCCTATGCCAAGGGCCTCGAGGCCATGTACGATCCTAAGAATCGGCCGATCGTCGAGGCTATTCTGGTGGCCAATGCCACAGGTATGACGCCACAGTTGGCGGCCAAGGCCTACAACATCTATGTCAATGAGAAGACAGGGTTCTTCCGCAAACCCGTGTTCGATCCGGAGGCCATCAAGACAGTCCTGGCGCTGCGTTCCAAATACGGGGTCCCACAGAAGACGCTGGCGGATCCCGCGCCATACTATGACGCGAGCTATCTGGCGGCGGCGGGGATCAACTGAGGACCAAGACAACGCGGCGAAGCATGAGCCTTGGTGACAAGACCAATGAAAATTGCGCCTGCCGTTTCAGGGGAGTGAGCGCCGGGTTTGGTCCGCACCGGATGCCGCCCGTCGCATCGATCAGGACGAAGAAGAGCGCTGATCGGGCAGAACCGAGTTGAGCTTTCTCAAACCCGGTCCCGGTGTTCACCTCGCGAGAATAAGGTTGGCAACCAAAACGCACGCGACCAGGGCGAAGCCTCCGCTGGCCGCCCGCATCGCCATCCGCTCTCCAAACCGGTGGCGTTCTGCCAAACCCTTCAGAACGAGGCCGCTGCCAACCGCAATGCCATACTGAATGAGCGCAAAGCCAACGATGTAGGCGAGCAGTGGAGTGCGTTCCGCCCCGACGATGCTCTCGCCATAAGCATATCCATGCACGGCCCCCGCGATGGTGATTGCCGTCGCAAGGGCCCCGATTGGGGCTCTGGCACGCATTCCAACTACAGCTGCCGCGAGCGCAAGCGTCAGGGCGATCGCCAGCTCGGACCATGGAATTGTGTACCCGAGGACATGCACCCAGCAGCCAAGGACACTGCCGATGATGAACAGCAAGGGTAATCCTGTGAGCTGACCGACCATGTGGGCCATGCAACCGACACCGACGATGAACGCAAAATGGTCGATGCCGATAATGGGGTGGCCCAGGCCCGACAGCAGCCCTTGCCACGCCGTGCGGGGCACCTCGCCACCCATTAAATGGTGTGCAAATGCGGCTGGCGCAAAATAGGGCACCAGCAGCAGGGAAACGCTGGCCAGAACCTTCTTCGCGCCGGTCGCCATGCCGCCTCCCCTCTTCGTCGCGCTCTGCACCCTAGCGGCGAGCCGGCCACCCCGGCAACAGCGCAGGGGCGATCTTGCGGGCGAACACCGCGGCGTTGACCAGGCGAGCTGCGCTCCCTTGCGACTTCCTCTGTCCCATGAGACGAGCCGATGGGGCAAGTGCGCGCCAAAAAAAGAGCCGCGACCGGCGCTACGGCAGCCGCCCCCCCCGGCAGGGGCGAAGGCCTTCAGTGCGCGCCTCGCCCCTCAGATCGGAGGATCAAAGGACGGCTATCGCCTCGATCTCGATCAGCCAGCTTGGCTGGGCCAAAGCAGTAACTCCGACCAGGGTGGAGGCTGGGGCCTTCTTGCCGAAGAACTCTTCCCGGATCGCGGCCAAGTCGTTGCGGTGGCGTATATCCACGAGATAGGTGTTGAGCTTGACGACGTTGGCGAGAGTTCCTCCCGCCGCCTCGACCTGCGCCTTCAGGGCGCTCAATGTGGCTCGCGCTTGCGCGGCAAAGTCACCGGGATGGGCGGGTTGGCCCTTCTCGTTATATGCCACCTGCCCTGAGATGAATAGGATGGTTTGCGCTTCGCTCACCTTCATCGTCTGGGTGTAAGTGGGTGGATCAAAGACAGCCTTGGCGGCAAGGCGTTCGATCTTCGCTACCATGGCAACTCTCCTTCTATGGCTCACGAGCCCGTGTGTAACCGACCGTAGCCCGCCAACGGTTGGCGCACGCCGGCCAGTCGCAGGGCATACCACATCATGGCCGACGCCGCAGAAATCACGGGTTTGCCGAGGTCCTGTTCAAGCTCTTGCAAGATCGAAATGGTGGGCATACCCGTTCCACTCAGAAACACTGCTTGCGCCGTCGGCACGTCAACCGAGCGGCCGAGCCGATAGGCGCGTTGCGGCGTCTCCTCGTAAATGTCCGTGACATTCTCGAGCCGACCACAGCTCACCACCTCAAAACCGTGTTCCACCAGATGGGTGTTGGCCTTGAGTGTGATCTCCGCACTGTAGGGTGTCCCGAGCGCAACGCGCTTGACGGCTAGGCTATTGAGCGCTGCGGCGACACTGCCGAACGCCGTCGCAATGGGCACGGCGTATTGGGCTTGCATGCGCTCAATGAGGCCGGCCTCGGCACGCTTGCCCAGCGTATAACTCGTTGCCGTATGCGCGATCACCATCACGCTGGGCTTTACCAGCGCGAGCAGGCCAGCCGTTTCGTCAATGTGCTCAATTTGACTCTTGTTGCGTTCCTCTTGCCCTTGATGGGTTCCGGTGGCGCCACGCGCGACCATCCGCGAGAAATGCACCGATACACCCATTGGTGCCATCGCCATCATTTCTGGCTCGACCGTCGGGTTCCCCGGCGGAATGAGAAAGCCCAGCCGCGCACGCCACCCCTTCATGGTCACCCGTCCCCGCCTAGTCCTCAAACACCGCCACAGCTCGGATCGGGGAGCCGGTGCCGCCGCGCCATTTGAGCGGCAAGCCGATGAAGCGGAACTCTCCGCGTCCCAGCAGGCTCTCGAGGTTACACAGGCTTTCGATATGCGTGATCCCGAGCTCCAAGCACGCCTTGTGCACGAGTGTATTGACCAGACCCTCTGGTCCCGGACGCATGGAATCGATGCCAAAGTGCACGATGCCCTGCTGTGCTAGCCATTCCGTCGCCGCCACGTTCACCCCAGGATTGTCGGTCGCGTAGGCAGGCTTGGGGTAGGTGCGTGCGTGGTGGCCCGTGCAAAGAAGCACGGTGCCACCCTTGGGGATGGATAGCGCTGCCTTCTTCACCGCCGTCTCGAGTTCGGCCGGCGTGATCTGTGCCCTTGGCTCGACGTGCCGCAGGTCGATGCAGATACCCGGTACGATGCAGTGCTCAAGTGGATATTCGTCGATGGGCGTCCCCTCCGGCCCGAAGTGCCGCGGCGCATCGATGTGGGTTCCGCCGTGGTCGGGCATCGAAAAATACATGACACTGTTGCCGTGGATGTTGCCCGATTCCGCCAAGGCCTCCGCATGCGTCTTCCAGATGCCGTGGATGATCGGCGGCTGGCCGGGGTAGGCGGGCGTGCGATGGTAGAGCTCGCGGCTCAAGTCAACGATTTGCATCGACACAATCTCCTGCTGTCAAATCCTCGGGCGCAAGGCCCCTCCACGGGATCATCACACGGGATGCGCAGGTCTGCTCTCACCTTCAGCGGCCTTCAAACATGCGCCCATCCCCGGGGGTCCGGACCGCGGAGGTTCACCCGTCTGGGTGGTGCGGCGACGGGAGCAGTGCCGATACTCGCCAACGCCCGTCACGCGTGATTGTGCCTCACCAAGCCGTGGGAGTGGTCGCTGGCCGCATAGTGTTGACGCAGCAGGTCGTTGCCGTAATCGTTCCCATTGGGGGTGCGCACGACTGTGTGAATGTGGTCGCGCGAGGGTTTGTCATTATCGTAGATGATGCCTGACTGATGGTCGAATTCCACGAGGATCACCGGGCTCAGGATACGATAATAGAAGGGGCTCGCGTCATCGAACGGGCCGATCCACGCAAAATGTGTCTCGCCTAGGTGGCGCTTTGCCTGCGCGTAGCTGATGTCGGCATGGCCGGGGCGTAGGCGCCCCGTATAGGTCCCCAGCAGTGCTTCGAGACGCTCGCGCCCTTCGGCAGTGAGCTCGTCGTAACGGATCCCAGCGGGCTCTATCTGTCGGTTGTCCTGGAACGCGCCCAAAAGCAGTTCGGAGGGGAGATCATTGCCGATCGTCGCTTGCTTGCGCTCGTCGGGGGAGAGCGTGCGCATCAGGGCATAGCCCTGCTCTTCCTCGGCGGCAAAGACGCGCGTACCCTGATATTTGCCGAATCGGGCCAGCACCGGTTCGGAACCCAAGAACGCCGGCGTCATGACCAGCTGGTCACCCAGCACAAGTGCGTTGATATTGAGGTGATGTCCGTCGATTTGCCAGCCCCAAGGCTCGCTTGGCGATGGGGTCCCAAACGTGCTGATCCAATAGTACCATTCTCCGTATTCGTCGGGCTTGCCGGTGATCTCAAGGGCGTGCTCATTGAGCCTCATGATATCGCGGGCGCTCGCGTACCCCGCCGAGCTCATCGTTTCGCGCAAAAGACAGAGCGCGGCCTCGCGCTGATCTTGCTGGAGGTCGGCAAGGCAAACGCCATGCCGCATGAGCCAGGGGTGAATGTTGGACCATTTTCGCCATGCCAGATCGTCGATCGCGAAAGACGCAGCCCTGCGCTGTTCTTTTGTCAGCTTCGCCAGGAAGGCGCGCGCCGCCTGCAGGAGTGGGGCGAGTGAAACGCCGGTCTGTGCCAGCGTGAAGAGCCCCGACGGGTTTGGACCCGCGCGGCAACCGCCAAACGGCTGGGCAAGAGCCGCATTTGCATGATCGAGCATGGATTGGAGCCGCGGCATCAGATCAAAGGGGCGGTTTGCCGGCGTCGGCGGCCGCGGCCGCAAACCGAACTGTGCAGATTCTCCTGCCATCGTCGATGCTCCCTGCCGAGCTTCGTCGATAGGCTAATCCCCTGGCCCTCCAACAACAAGCGCAGCCATGATGGCGCCGTGAGGCCTTCGCTGCCGCGCCAGCGGCACATGTTCAAGGGGGAGGCCAGATGGGGTCGCAGATGACCACAGCGACGAGCAATCCTCGCCGTCCCCCCTGAGCCTGCGGCGACCACCGCAAGGCAAGGCTCAAGGGCGGGCGCGCCAACTACCGCAGTAGCCGCTTGAGCGCCGACACAATCTCTTCCGGTCGAGCCGGCTTGGTGAGGATGGGGACGTCCGGCCACTGCGACCTGGCGAACATGTCGGGATAGGCCGTGTGGACGATGAACGGTACGCGCCGTTTGCGCAATCGCTCACAGATCTTTGCCCCACTGCCGTCGGCTAAGCGCAAGTCGACGACAGCCGCGGCGAGTGCGGGGTGTTCGGTGCTGCACAGACCCGATTCCAAATAGCCGGCCGACACGACCGTCGCGCCAGCAGTCGTCACCGCCTTCGTCACGTCCAGGGCAATCAGTGCCTCGTCCTCCACGACGAGGATCAGTCGCCCCTCAAGAGAACGTGCGTCTGACACGGTAACGCCCCGTTTGCCTACAGCGGCGAAATACCAACGGAAGAAGGCAAATACGTGAAGGCTTGAGCTCTGCACTAGCTCACAGAGACCATCGGCTCAGTGTCTGTAGCGCGCCACCTTGAAGTTGAAATAATAGGCGGGAGCCACGAACCATACGCTGAAGAGCTCGTCCGGGATGATCTCCAGAGCCTCTGCGGCATGTGTCACGTCAATCACCATTCCGGCAGCGAGCTCTGCGATAAGCAGCGGAAAGAGCCATTTCCAAACCCGCGCAAACTCACCGCTCGTGTTAAGCGCAAACAGAAAGATGCCGCACACCACAAAGGTTTGCGCGAGCATTGACGGCAGCACATAGGCCAACGGATAGCCCTGCTGGACATTCTCTGCTTCCATGCTGGAGGCCAACAGGAAATAGATCACGCCGTAGGCAATGACGGCGAGCTGCCCTAAAAGCACGGTCGAAAGTCGCATCGCTTCCCGCACCAGTGTGGTCTGTCGTGAAAGATATTAGCACGAGCCCGCACGCGGCGCTGGCTGCTCGCGGCTTACGATCGAGGGTCCCCTTCACGTCTTCGGAAGATGCGCGTGCGACCCTAAACCCATTGTATGCCCTGGGGGCGATCCGGTCCCGGGTGCAGGGACCGCACGCCCGGGGGCTGGCCTTGCCGGCCGCGGCCAATTCTGTCAAGCACCTTTCCGCCACGGCGTTTTCTGCCCGGGCGGTTCTGCCAGGATCTATCCCCCCAGGACATCGGGCCAGGACATCGGGCCAGGACATCGGGCGAGGACATCGGGCGAGGACATCGGGCCAGGACATCGGGGCGACTGGGGTCCCAAACGTCCACGACGCGGGCCATCCGTGGGGACGCCGTCACGACAGGCGCCGCGCAAGGCTCGGCCGTGGCCGCTTAATGCCGCTGTCGGCAAATCAGGAAATAAGCCCTGGGGAGAGGCCACCCGGTTTGAGCCTCGTGACTTCTAACCGATGAGCTGCACCCAGCAAGTCGCTCGATCGGGACCAACAGCCGCGGCGGCAAAGGATCGAGATGCCGGCCGGCAGGGAACTTTCTTGATCTTGGGGCGTTGCCCACGGTTACTCAGGGAGTGCCGGCGGTGGACATCAAAATGCGTCATTGTGAGGCGCTCCGGGCGCTCCAGAGCCTCGAGCTGCAGATAGAGCAGTACCGTCTGCATATCAAGGAATTATCCGCTCACCCCAACGAAGCAGCCCGTGCCCAGGCCGAGCTAAAGAAGCTCTTGGATGGACACGCCGTCCAGCGCACCTATTGCGATCTGCTGGCGCAGGAGCAAGAAGCCGTCACACGCAAGAACGGTCTGCATGCTGCGTGACGCGCCCGGCAGGGTGCAACGCCGAACAAATCATTAGCTGCCAACGCCGGCACTGCCACTTTCTTCGGCTGGCGTCTCGCTCGCCACAATCTTGACACTCTGCAAGAGGTCGCTGGGTCAAATAGCGCTCACGCAGTGGTGACCCCCAAACGTCTTGTTGTCGATGCTTGAGCTACCAATTTTTTTGGTGCGGGCAGACGCCAGGCTCGACAGCGAGGCGATGGCGTTCCGGCTAATGACAATCAGAACGAAGAACGGACTTCCAAGAATGATCATGAGGCAGGACCATGCAAGTTCACCCCCATTCAGACGAGCAAGAGTTCGTCTCTACGCTCTACCGAGGTAGACCGATCGCCGCTCTCAACCGCTTTGGCCGATGGCACGTCTATCTCGACCACGTCCTCCAGCATAGGGTCGTGTTCGGGACGGCAGACGAAGCTCTGGCGTGGCTGATGCACCGCGTCGATCAGCGCTTTCCAGCACGCCTGCACTGACGGGTCGGCTGCTGCGCCGTCCCGCAGTCCGCAACCCGACGGCGGCGGTGTGCATGCGCGGCACACCGCCCATCATGGAGAGGTTTGTTTCGCTCATGCGCAAGGTAGGGGCGGCTATGGCCCCCCGATTTTGCGCTCAAGCTGTGGCGCTCGGACGTGAGTGCTCCCATATATTTCCAAGAAAGCCTCAGCTCGACAAATCTGAGCCGCAATTTTGCCTGAGCCCATGCATGTGCGGCTGGCATGTGCGGCTGGCATGTGCGGCTGGCCGTTCAGGAGACGACGCACCGTGGAGTGGCAATATCGCAAAATCCTTCTAAATGAACACGTGCGCAGCGGCGATGATATCGAGCTCTTGTGCGCAGCGGGTAAGCAAGGATGGGAGCTCATCGCCATCACGCCAAATAGCGTTGCCTATCTGAGGCGCGCAAACGAGGACAGCCCGGCTCACGTGCACACCGCTCAGGAGATCGAAGCAGTGGGCGCGATCAAGCCGAAGTACCGCGATCCCGCGACCGGCGACACATGGTCAGGCCGTGGGCGGATGGCGACGTGGCTCAAGCACAAACAGGAGGCCGGGGAGGACATCGAGAACTACCGCGTCTAGTGCGTCGAGGGTCGAGCCCTTCTTTGCTGCAATCGCGCTACCTGCGCGCAACGATGCAAGGGCCGAGGACCGGCCTCTTTAGCTCTCCGCCAGCTCGAGATCCCCAAACCAGGCCACCCCATTCCCAGCCAGGGCGCAACCAATGTTGATGGAATGCGCCTGGGTCGGCACCTCGATTTCGAGTAGGTAGCTCGCCCACTGAGGGGACCGCACTGGGCGCCCGAGCATGGCAAGGGAACTGGCAGGTAGCGTCCATATCGCGCCCTCAGGCGGTTCCGGCCGCACCTCGACGTAGAGCTGTGCGCCGGCACCCAACTCCTGAACTTCGGCCCGCACCGCGCACTTAAATTGCAAGCGCTTGCCGCGCCAGGGTGCGGCGGCGAACATCTGCGCAAGCCAACCCTCACCCCACCGCCAGGGCGCAGAGGCGCGCGCAATACGCACCGTGCGGCCGCCAGCGGGCGAACGCACATCCGAAAGGGCGACGTCGTGCCCGTGCATCCGCCAGTTGCCGGAGGAGGTCCAAAACTCGGGCAGCACACCGCTGCCCGTGAGCTGCAAGTTGGTGGGCGAGCCAACGAGCTCCTGCCTCGACCAGACGGGGCGACGTCCGCACGGATTGGGGCGTGCTGCGGTCGTGGTCTCCACAAATGCCAGGAGATCGGCTTCGCGGCGCGGGTCCGCCACATGGAGGGGTTCTTGCGCGCGCGCCTGCGAATAAACCGCGCCGATCCAGCGCGTTGGTGGTCTTGTTGCCAACCAGTCGGCAACTGGACCATCTGGGGGAATAGCCGATAGGTCGAGCAGGAATATCGGCACGCCCGCCTCGGCCAACGTACGATCGAGGCTGCCGTCCGGCGCCGGCCCAACGGTATGGGGAACAAGACCTCGCCCCGGCTCCTGCGCCTGAAACGAACCCTGGTTGAAGGCAAAGGAGATGACGCGATGCTGAGCCCCGAAGAGCTCATCAAGGCGGCTGCCCATGTTGGCCAGCACCTCCTCGCCCATTGCATAGGGGCTCTGCCGGACGGCGTGGCCGTTGTGCGCCCACAACACCGCTTTTGCGTGGGGGCCTTCGAGCTCGAGTAGGCTCGCAACGTTTTCTGCCATGGCCACGTCGCGCGAGATATTGGATGACCGAAGCTGGGCGCTCTGCTCGACCACCACAGCGTTGAGGCGCGCCAGGTGCCAATCGCGATCCCCCGTCAGGGCCGACCAGCGCTCGCGCTGATGCGCAAACATTTGGAGAATGCGGCTGATGCAGCTTGAGGTAGCCTCGCGCGTGATGTCCGAGAGACGGTGGAAACGCTCCGCCGAGGTATCATCGCAAAGCGGCCACAGCTCGTCCGCGACGCTTTGCGCTAGGCCGGGATCCACGCGCTTTAGATAGTCAAGGACGCCGAGCGCCGCTTCGGTGGAAAATTGCATATCAAAGCCATAGAACTTGATCTTGCGTGGGTGGCTCCGGTTCCAGCTCCGCATCCACTCGATAAGCGCTAGCACCTCCTCGGTGTCCCAGGTCCAAAAGCGTGTGCCGGCCAAGGCCGCAGCCGGATCGCCCGTGCCGTTGAGGACGTAGTCGTTGACGCGCAGGCACTCCGGATAATTGGCCTCGATGCCGAAAAACGTGAATTCGTGCTCGGCGACCAGGTATTCAAGCAGTCGGTGCTTGAGCTGAAAGAACTCCCGCGTCCCGTGGGTCGCCTCCCCCAGCGATACAATGCGCGCGTTGCCAACGAGCGCGCCCAAGCGTTGCAGGTCCGCAAAGCCCTGCCCGGCCGCAACCGAATTGAGCGCAATGGCGCTGGCGCGCAGCCAATCCAAGATCGCCATTATGAGCTCCGTCCGGGGCCCGTCTTGCTGAGCAGCTGGTGATCACAGTTTCTTTCCATATCTGCCCGTTTTGGTGAGCCCAAGTCGCCAAGGGGCACCGACCCTCCTTCTCGCAAAGTCTTGGGGCCACGACCTGTTCCAGCCGGAACATGCGCGCCCCGCCTGCTTATGCCAGCGTGCCCACGCTCATGACCCTTGCCCCCGTTTTTTACCATCCACATGTTTCTGTGCGAGCCGTCAGCCATCTGCCGAGCATGAAGGCTCCCTTGTCGGGTGGCAGCGGCGCAGAGGACGACGTGCAAGGGGAGGCAGCAGGCAAGGGGTCGGCCCGAGCCCTCCCACAAGCCACCCCTGTGCAAGTGCGAGAAGGGTGCAAACGCCACCTACAACACGTCGATGGGCTGACAAGAAGCTTGCGCCACGACAAAGACATGCCGCGCTCGCGTGGCCCCTGCGCAAGCAAGGTGGCGGCATCTAGCTTCTGGACTGCGCCAGGTGCCGCGAGCCGGTCTTGCCCCGTGCGCGTTCTGGTCTCTGATGGGCAGGCTTGCCCAACGGGCGGCCGAAACTGACGGGGCGGCGCCACGCGGATTTTTGGCAATCGCCGCTCAAGTTAACCAGCCGAGTTGCCGGCCCAAATTGATGGGCCAATGGATGAACGGGCGTTCGAGGCCAGACGAGGGAACCGCGATAGGGGTGCTGGGACCCAAACTCGTCTGCCTAGGGCTCTAAGCTCCAGCCGCCGAGGTGACAAGGCAGCACCACTGGGCTTCCACATTGGGCCTTTCATCTCTGCACCACGTCTACACCACGCGCGGCATCCCTCCCCATCCCTCGAGCTCCCCGGCGCTGGCGCGGGGGAGCGTGCTCTTCGCACATTGCTGCTCTGCCACAATCCGTTGCAATGTTGGTTGACAGCATCGCGAGCGGAGCGGCACAGTGAAGGTTCACATAACGCCGCCCAAAGAGGGCGAAGATGCCCAAGGCATCCTGCCAGATCGACAAGCAGGGCGGGCGCACCGGTCGGTCCACATTTTTGGCGACGGTTGCCGCTCGTGATGCTGTGTCTGTAACCGGGGACGCCGCAGCTGGCGCCGCTCGAGACGCTTGTCGTGCCGGTCATAACCAAGCCATCACTGGCGATATGCCGCGCCGGCTGCATCCATGCAACCAATCTCAACTCTTGTTTCACCGCCACTAAGGGGAGACGTGACCTATGTCCCACCAAGACGACATCGCACTGATGGCACATTTGATGCGCCGCGCGGGCTTTGGCGCCGGACGCGATGAGCTCGAGGCGCGGGTCGCCAAGGGATACGACGCCACCGTGGAGGAGTTGCTCAATCCCGAATCACACCCCCCTGTCGACCCCTATACCCTCCTGCGCTACCAGCCCTCGGCGCTGCTGCCAGGCGGCGTGCCGCCAATGGGCAACGTCAATTACATGTACTACCTCGTAACCACGCAACGTCCCCTCGAAGAGAAGATGGCCCTGTTCTGGCATCATGTCTTCGCAACCGGCAATTCCAAGGTCGACAACTACGATCAACTGCTCGAACAGATCGATCTCTTCCGCACGCAGGGCATGGGCAGCTACAAAGACCTGCTGATGACCATTTCCAAGAACCCCTCGATGATTTTCTGGCTGGACAACAACCAGAACCACGGCACCGAGGTGAACGAGAATTGGGGCCGCGAGCTGTTAGAGCTGTTCAGCCTCGGCGCCGGCAACTACACGGAAGTCGACGTGCGCGAGGCCTCACGCGCCTTTACCGGCTGGACCTTCGGCACCAAGATCCCTCGGCTGCCCTATGGTCGCTTCCCCTGGAAGTTCGAGTATCGTCCAGAGGATCACGATGACGGCGTGAAGACGTTTCTTGGGCATACCGGCAATTTCAACGGCGAGGACATCATCAACATCATCGTGGAACAGCCGGCCTGCGCGAAGTTCATCTGCCGCCATCTCTACAACTTCTTCGTCGCCGACGAACCCCAGGTGCCCGCCTGGAACCTGGAAGCACCACGCGACGCAGCTGCCGTCGAGATGCTTGCCAATACCTTCCGCGCCAACAAATGCGAGATGAAGCCGGTGCTGCGCGCCTTGTTCACCTCGGACTTCTTCAAGAACGCGCGCTACAAGCACTTGAAGTCGCCGGCCGAGGTCGTCGTCGGCACGCTGCGCCTCACGGGCGGCTACGAGGTGCCAAAGCCAGGCTACGGCCAACTGTCCATGCAACCCTCCTACATGGGGCAGGATCTGCTCAATCCGCCGTCGGTGGAGGGCTGGCATACCGGCCAGGAGTGGATCAACAGCGGCTCACTGATGGCGCGGATCAATTTCGTCGCCGAGCAGGTCGGCAACACCAATCTGCCGGGGGTGCAAGCGATCGTGGAACGGCTCAAAGCCATGGGTGTGCTCGAGCCGGAGCAGTTGGTCGACAACTGTCTCGATCTGTTGGGCCCGGTGATCGTGGGCGCCGACACGAAGAAGGTGCTGACCGAACAGGCCAAGCAATGGGGACAGATACGCTGGGACACCCCAGCGCACGTTGAAGCTGCCACCAAGCAGACCGGCGAACTGCTGCAGCTCATCGTAGCAACGCGAGAGTATCAGTTCGCCTGACTCGGCACATGCATTCTAATGGAGGAATAACATCATGGCTGCGACACAAAAGGATCCCGTGCTGGTCGTCGTTCAGCTCAGCGGCGGCAACGACTATCTCAATACGGTCATCCCCTACAACAACGGGCTCTATCGCGATAATCGCAACGCCGTATCGATCGGTGATAACCAGATCATGCATCTGGATGGAACCTATGGGTTCCCCTCCTATCTTGCGCCCATGAAGCAATTCTGGGACGAGGGCAAGCTCGCCATCATGCACGGCGTTGGCTACCTCGATTCGCCTCGATCACATTTCCGCTCCATGGACATCTGGCACACCTGCGAGGCCGATAAGGTCGGCACCGAGGGTTGGCTGGGGCGCGTGGTGCGCGAGTTCGATCCCAAGAAGGAGAACGTCGTCACGGCCGTGAGCTTTGGCCCGTGCCTCTTCCGGGCCCTGTCGGTGCCAGGCGTGCCGGTGGCGTGCATTGCCGGACCGCTCGAGACCTATGGCTTCCTGCCCAACATTCAAGACAAGGCGCAGCGCCAGGCCGTATTGGACCGCTTCTCGCGCATGTACCAGCCCATACCCGGCAGCGGCGTGATGGAATACCTCGGCACTACGGGTCTTGATTCTCTCAAAGGCGCCGACATCCTGAAAGTGGCGCCGGGCAAATACCAATCCGACGTGAAATACCCCAACACCTCGATTGGTCGAAAACTCAAAGGCGTCGCACAAGTGCACTTCGCCGACCTCGGCACGCGCGTCTTCTACTGCGATCACGGCAGTTTCGACACGCACGCCGGGCAGAACCCCATCCACGCCAGCCTGTGGAGCGATCTGAGCCAAGGCCTTGATGCATTCATGGCCGACCTCAGGGCGCATCAACGGGCAGACAACGTCATCGTGCTCATTTTCTCCGAGTTCGGCCGTCGCGTGCGCGACAACGGCTCGGGTACCGATCACGGTGCCGCCGGCGCCACCTTCGTGCTCGGCGATGCCGTGAAAGGTGGGCATTACGGCGAGATGCCGTCCCTCGACGCAAAGAAGCTCGTGCAGGGCGACCTCAACCCCAACATGGACTTCCGTGGCATCTACTCAACCATTTTGGACAGGTGGATGCGGCTCGATCCGGTCCCGATCGTGAATGGCCGATACGAGCAGCCGCGCTTCCTGAATTAGGTGCGGGGACAACCCCTGATGCGTCTCCCGAGCCCAGCCTCGACAAGAGCGGCTGGGCAAGGTGGGGCGTGGACAGGGTGGGCGAATTTAATTGCGTGAGCTGCAAGAGCCGGCGACGTGGGTCGCTGCGTAATGTGAGCGATGGGAGTGTACGATGGCGCTGACGACCTACGTCAAGGGGCGGGCCTACGATTGGAGCCACGCAATTGGACGAGCCGCCGCGAACGGCACAGGGTTCAACTTTCCACAAACGATGTGTCTCGGCACCGACAGCGACGTTTATGTCACCAATCGCGGCAACGAGAACAACTTCGGTATGCGGGTCAATCACATCAAGGTTGGCGGCCCGGGTGAGGAGGAGTTGCTGGCCGAATTCGCGACCTACGGTGACGCGGACGGAAACACCATCTGGCCCTTCGGCGTGGCAGTGGACAAGAACGGCGAGGTCTATGTCACGGACGAGTGGAAAAGCTCGGTCTCGGTCTTTGATGCCAAGGGCAAATTCGTCCGCAAGTGGGGCACGCCCGGCAGCGGTCCCGGCCAGCTCAAAGGGCCGGCCGGTATCGTCTGCGAGCCAAACGGCAACGTGATCGTGGTCGACAGCGGCAACAACCGCCTCCAGGTCTTCACGCCGCAGGGCAAGCTGGTTGCCCAGTGCGGGAAAGCCGGCAGCGGCGAGGGAGAATTCAACAAGCCGTGGGGTATCACCCTCGACCAAGACGGCAACATCTACGTGGCCGATTGGAAGAACCATCGTGTCCAGAAGCTTTCTCCCGCGGGCAAGTTCTTGATGGCGATCGGCCGCTATGGAAAGATCCCCGTTGCTGAGAACGCGTTTGCGGTGACGTATCTAGGCCCCTTTATTTCGAGCGTGCCGGAATCCGAACGGATTTCGGCTGGCATTCTGAACCATCCGACAGGCGTCGCCGTCGATCCCGAGGGCGACATCTATGTGACCGATTGGGGCAACCATCGGCTCTGCATCTTCGACAAAGAGGGCCGCCCGCTCACGCATCTGGTGGGCGACGCTCAGGCGATGTCCAAGTGGGGCCAGCAGAGCATCGACGCCAATCCGGATATGATGAAGGCGTACCGGCGTGTGCAGAATCTGGAGCAACTCTGGCGCTTCTGCTTCCCAACCGCCGTCGTGTTCAATCCCAAGACCGATCAGATCATCGTCGCGGACTGCCAGCGCAATCGGCTGCAGGTCTATAAGAAAGTGCGAGATTACGTTGACTTTCAGGCCAATCTCTAGGGCAGGGCAAAGCCTGGGGCATTGTCGCGCCTGACCATTTGCGACGAGGAAACTGGCGCGAGCGCCAGTTGCGCCGGCGCCAGATGCGCCAGCGCTTGGATGCCCGCTCCAAGCGCTCGCGCCGGCGCCCGACCCATGCGCCGCGCTCCCGGAGGCTCTTGGGAGCCTGAACCCAGTTGCGCTGAGCGCATGTGAACCATTCCAGGGGCGGCCGTCCCCAGGGGTAATCATCTCAAAGGGGGTGATCACCTCAAGGGGGGCCACGCCAGGTGGTAGCTTCAGCTGATCACTCCACGATCACTCCAGGCACCCACTCAGGCCCTTCCCTGATGAGCAAACTGCCGAAGCGGTCGACCGTCGCCATTTGGCCCGGAAGCACCAGCGTGGTGGCGTCCAGTTGGGTCAGGATGGCGGGCCCCGCGATGCGAGCGCCGGCGCCGAGCCGCTCCCGGGCATAGATGGAAACCTCAGCCGGACCGGCTTCGAAGAACACCATCTGTCCGCCCGTCTGCGCCGCCT
Source organism: Hyphomicrobiaceae bacterium (assembly GCA_036558085.1). GTDB lineage: Bacteria > Pseudomonadota > Alphaproteobacteria > Rhizobiales > Hyphomicrobiaceae > AWTP1-13. The sequence goes on along the minus strand of DATBGH010000040.1, from coordinate 64,531 downwards.
CGAGGGGGCCTGCAGGGGGCAATTCGCGAGCGGTTGGCGCCGGCAGCACACCCCGCGCATCGACCCTGAAGGTCACGATTTCGACCGGCATATCCTCCTGCGCGAACGTGTAGAGCCGTTCGTGCAGCCGGTGAAACGCCGCCACCGCGGCCCCCGCCGATGCCGCGCTCACCTGGCGTCCCGGCCAGGGTACGTTGAGCTCGAAACCCTGATGCTGGTAGCGCATGCTCGCGGCCCATGTGATCCGACGGGCGGCGGTGGGCACGCCCTCTGCCTCCAACCAGGAGAGCGCCTCGCTCTCGAGCTCGGCAAAGAGCCGCGCGACGGCACCGGCATCGAAGGCATTGGCCTTCTGCAGGTTGGTGCGCGCAAATTCGGCCTTGAGATCGGACACCAACAACCCATGGGCGGAGAGCACGCCCGGTGTTGGAGGCACGACGATCAATGGAATGCCGAGCAAGCGTGCCAGCGATCCGCCGTGGAGGGGTCCGGCGCCGCCGAACGGCAGCAGCGCGAACTCGCGCGGGTCATGCCCCCGCTCGACTGACACCACGCGAATGGCGCCCACCATGTTGTTGTCGACAATCGCCAGAATGCCCCGGGCAGCTGCCTCGACGCCAAGCCCAAGCGGCTCGGCAATTCGTTTGCGGATCGCGGCGCGCGCGGCATCGACGTCGAGACGAAAGCTGCCGCCGAGCAGATATGGCGGCAGCTGACCAAGGGCGAGGTGTGCGTCCGTCACCGTCGGTTCGAGGCCGCCGCGGCCGTAGCAGACCGGGCCCGGCACGGCGCCCGCACTCTGCGGTCCAACCGTCAAGCCCCCGCTCTTTGATAGGCGCGCAATCGAGCCGCCGCCGGCGCCGATCGTGACCAGGTCGACCATCGCCAGGCCAATCGGCCAGTCGCCGATCCGTCCGTTCGTGGTGAGGCCGGGCTCGCCTGCGTTGACGAGCGAAATGTCGGCCGACGTACCGCCGATGTCGATGGCAATGAGATTGAGGTGGCCAGAGGCGGCTCCGACCTTGGCGGCACCCACCGTGCCGGCCGCGGGACCGGAAAGAGCGGTCTCGACCGGTTGGCGTCGCGCGGCTCGCGCGCTGGTCACCCCGCCGCTCGACTTCATCAACAGCAGCGGCGCCGAGACGCCCTCTTGCAGCAGGCGCCGGTCAAGGCGGTCCACATAGCTCGCTACCACCGGCATGACGGTGGCGTTGAGAATGGTCGTCATGCTGCGTTCGTACTCGCGGAATACGGGCAGCACCTCGCTTGACAAGGAGATGAGGGCGCCTGGAACTTCCTCGGCCAAAATGGCCGCGACGGCGCGCTCGTGCGCGGGATTGGCGTAACTGTTGATGAGCACCACGGCGATCGAGCCGATGTTGCACATTCGGATCCCCCGCGCCGCCGCGCGCACCGCGGCACTGTCGAGCGTCACCTGCTCTCGACCGTCGGGTCCGATCCGCCCGCCAACCTCGAAGATGTGCTGCGGCGGAACGGGGCGCTTGGGCTTCACCCACGCGAACAAGCTGGCGCGGCGCGGCACGTCCTGGCGCCCGATTTCCAACACGAATTTGAAGCCAGTCGTGGTGATGAGTGCGCTCGCTGCGCCCTTGCCCTCAAGGATCAGGTTGGTGGCGACCGTCGTCCCGTGCAGCACGCGCGCGACATCGGCGCCCGTGAGCCCTGCGGCTCTGAGCGCCGCGGCGATGCCGTTGCCGAAGCCGCGCGAGGGATCGTCCGGCGTTGAGGGCGTCTTCGCAGTCCAGATGCGCCCCGTGGCCTCGTCGAGCAGCGTGACGTCGGTGAATGTCCCGCCCGTGTCGATGCCCACGATGGCGCGTGGCGACGGCTTCTCGACCTCGGCCATCAGTCAAGCACGTCGCAATAGCTGTGGCGGTGAAAGAGCCCGGCCTTGGGCCGGCTGGCGCGCTCGACGGCCGTGCCCTCTTCGTCGAGGGAGAAATCGTCCTCCGTCAGCACCACACCGTAGTCCTCCCGCGCGCTGCGGCGGCTGACAAAACCATTGCGCACGTCGGCAGCCACCCGCTCCGGCTCGCGGTCAAAGGGATGACCCCAACCGCCGCCACCTCCCGTCTCGATGCGCACGATATCTCCGCGCTTGACCATGTTGCCATCGCTGAGCGGACGGATGAGGCGCGCATCGCTCCGATCCGGATTGATCACGCAGCGTCCGGTGCCCGCGGCGCGACCGCCAGCCACACCCCATGGCGGATGCTCGACACTGTCGATGCGCATGGAGACCATCGCTTCCGGCGCCAGCACCTCAAGCTCGCGAATGAGCCCACAGCCGCCGCGCCAGCGACCGGGTCCTCCGGTATCGGGATTGATGGCATAGCGATTGACGCGCACGGGAAAGACCTGTTCGAGGAACTCGGCGGGAAAATTCTCCTGTGCCACCAAATACACGGCGTCATTGCCATCCGCCGTCGGGCGCGCGCCATAGCCAACCCCAAGCCCGTCGGAGAGCAAAAACAGCTGGCCGGAGGGATCGCGTCCGCGCAGATACCAAATGACATAGGCGCTGTGCGCAGCCATGGCACGTCCGCGCGTCGCCACGTTGAGCAAACCGAGGCAGACCGCCATGTTGCGCATCATGGTGATGCCGCGCATGCCGAGCGGCGCCGGGAATTGTGGCTTGAGGATCGAGCCCGGCCGCAGCACCACCTCATCGATCGCCTGTTCCACGCCCGCGTTGAGCATGGGCCGAGGCCCATTGTCCCCGCCCAACAGATAGGAGCCAAACACCATGGCGGGCACCGGCGGGCTCATCAGGAAGTTGATGGGCCCCGTCACCTGATCATCGCTCCCGCTGGTATCCAGCCGAATGCGCTGGCGCGTTACCTCAAGCTGATAGCGCAGCTTGACGGGGCCATGACCTTGACCGTCGCTGTCAATGGTATCGGTGAATTGGTGTCGGCCCTCGGGCACGAGCGCTCTCAGTCGCTGGCGCAGCTCCTGCGCAGTCTCCTCGATCAGCTGCGCGAAGGCGCTGGCCGTCCGCGCACGGCCGAACCGACCGACGAGCTCGACGACCCGCCGGTCGCCTAAGCGAATGGCGGCCATGGATGCGCGGGTGTCGCCTTTTACCATGTCGGGGAAACGCGAGTTGCGCCAGAAGACGCGCAGCAGCTCGTCTGCGACCACGCCCTCGCGCACCACGCGCACCGGCGGCACGATGATGCCTTCTTGAAAGATTTCCGTGCAATCAGGCGACAGCGAGCCCGCGCGCATGCCGCCGATATCGTTGAAATGCGCCCACGATTGAGCGAAGGCGACGAGCTCACCCTCGGCGAATACCGGCGCCACGAACACCTGGTCCGGGGAGTGCGAAACCGCCCCTTTCGAGGCGTAGCAGTCGTTGAACCAGTAGATGTCCCCGGGACGCATGCTGGAAAGCGGATAATGCTCAGCGATCGGCCCGACCACGTCGCCGAACACCGGCAGGTTCGAGCCCGCAATCAGACGTCCGGCAGCATCGTAGAGCGCCGCGTAGAAGTCCTTCTTCTCGCGGATGAACGGCGACATCGCCGTACGCTCGATCACCGCTTCCATTTCGCTTTGGATCGCCAACAGCGCGCCGCGCACGATCTCCAGCGTGACGGGATCGCAGACCTCTGCCCCTTGTGCCTTATCCTGCGGCATTTGCCTCAATCGGCCCCGACTGGCCCCCAACCCTGGCCCCAACACCTGGCCCCAACACTTGGCCCCAAAACTTGGCCCCAAAACTTGGCCCCAAAACTTGGCCCCAAGACTTGGCCCTGGCGCTCACTGAAGCGCTCGTGACACGGGAAAGACTTTGCCGCAAAATGCCGGCACTGACGAGGGTAAGCTTTGTGGCGCCCCTGGCCTGATGGGGCGGCGGCGTTGAGTGCGAGGGTTGGACATGTCGGAGGATTGCGTCGTCGCCGCCGTCTCGGCGGCCAATGTCAAGGCGCATGTCGAGCACATCACCACCAACATCCCGTCGCGGCTGGCGGGATCCGCCAACGCCAAGCGCATGGCCGAGTACTCTGCGACGGCCCTGCGCAAAGCCGGCGTCGCCGCCACGGTGCACGAAATGCCGGGGCTCGTCAGCTTTCCGGACAAGGCCGAGATGCGCGTGCTCGCGCCGGTGGATTTGGCGATCGAGGCCAACACGCTGGGGCACAGCGTGCCAACCCTCCCCGACGGCATTGCCGCAGAGTTGATCGACGTCGCCTCGGGTGCCTTCAGCGAATACGAGGGCCGCGATGCCCGCGGCAAGATCACCCTTTCCGAGCTCTCCTATCATCCCGCACGCCACGAGAAGCAGCGCATCTCCGCGATCATGGGCGCCACGGGCTGTGTCATGATGAACTGGGGGCACCCGGAGAACAGGGCGGTGCCCTTCGGCTCGGTAAAACCCGTGTGGGGCAATCCCACGCCCGAGACCGTCAAGACGCAGATGGCGACCCTGCCCTGCGTCGGTATCGCCCGCACCGCGGGTCTGAGGCTGCGTGAGCTCTTGAAAAGCGGGCCGGTGCGCGTGTGGTTGCGCGCCAATGTCGAGAACGGCTGGCACCCCGTGCAAATCACCGTCGGCGAAGTGCAGGGCCAAAGCGAGGATTTCGTGGTGGTGGGCGGGCACCAGGACTCATGGCCCGGCCCGCAAGCCACCGACAACGCCGCCGGCAACGCCGCTATCCTCGAACTCGTGCGCGTGTTCCAGCAAAATCGCGACAAGCTCCGTCGCGGCCTCGTTGCGGGCTTTTGGACTGGCCACGAAACCGGGACCATGGTCGGCTCCTCCTGGTTCGTCGATCGCAACTGGGACCGCTTGCGCGAGCACGCGGTGGCCTATCTGCAGATCGACCAGCCGGCCTGCGCCGGCACCACGCGCTGGAGCGCTGCCTCCAACGTCGAGCTCAAGCGTTTTCATCAGGCGATCGAAAAGCGCCTTCTCGGCGGTCGGCCGTTCGCCTGGCGCCGAGCCGTCAAGAATGGCGATGCTTCCTTCTTTGGGCTCGGCGTGCCGATGCTGTCGGCGCAAGGGGCTTTCACCGAGGAAGAATTGCAAAAAACGGCCCTCGCCAACCTTGGCTGGTGGCACCACAGCATCGAGAACACCATCGATAAGCTCGACTTCACCTACATGGCCGACCATCTGCGCGTTTATGCGGCCTACCTGTGGGAGCTCTTGACCGCGCCGGTGCTGCCGTTCGAGTTCGTCGGCGTCGCCGACCAATTCATCGAACGCCTCGATGAGCTCAAGGGAGGTGCCGAGGACATCGGCCTCGGCGACGCTGCCGATCGCGCCCGTAGCTTCAAGGCGAGGGCTCAGCACTTGGAAGCCGCCGCCCAGGAGTGGCGTCATCGCTATGCCGCCGGCAATCTCAAGGACGAAACCCCGGCGCAAATCCTCAATACCGCCATGAAGCGGCTGTCGCGCACTCTCGTGCCGCTCGCCAGCACGTCGTGCGGCGCCTACGACCACGACCCCTACGGCTATACCCCACAAGGCACCATGATCCCCTCGCTCTACGACGTGGCCCGCTATGCCAAGCTTGCCGACGGCGAAGCACGATGGATGCTGGGAACTCAGCTGGTGCGCGATCGCAACCGCATTGCCGATGCGCTCGGCGATTGCAGCCGCCTCATTGACGAGACGCTGCGCGAGCTCGATTGAGGCAGCGAGGGACAGCAATGGGACGGCCATGCGCATCCTCTATCAGCTGACGAGCCCCATGGATAAGACCGTGGGCCCTCAGGAAGTCGCCCGCCGCCAGGGCTTCCTGCAGCGGCTCGCGGCCAGCGGAACCACCGTTACAGCCGAACCGACGGCGGCGGGCCCCGCAGCCATCGAGAGTGCGCGAGATGCGGGGATGGTCGTGCCGGAGCTCATTCGCCTGGCACCGGCGGCCCAGCAACGCGGATTTGAGGCTCTGATCATCGGCTGCTACAGCGACCCCGGCATCGACGCCCTGCGCGAGCTGCTGAGGATCCCGGTGATCGGTCCCGGCGCCGCTTCACTGCACCTCGCCGCCCAGCTCGGCACGCGCATTGGGGTGCTGACACCAACAGGGCGCGGCTACGGACGCCTCGCTGCGCGGCTGCGCGCGCTGGGGTTGGGACCGCTGCTCGCCTCAGTTCGTGGCGTGGGCCTCTCCGTGATGGACCTTGCCAGACAGACGCCCGGGGCGCTCGATCAGGCGGCGAGCGCCGCGCGGCTGGCGGTCGCTGAGGACGGCGCCGACGTGCTGGTGCTCGGCTGCATGAGCATGGCCTTTCTTCCGGGCGTGTGCGAGGCCTTGGGTGAGCGTCTCGGCGTGCCGGTCGTCAATCCGGTGATCGCCGCGCTCAAGACGGCGGAAGCCGTGGTGTCCATGCGCATTGCGCAGAGCAAACAGGCTTGGAGCCTGCCTGAGGGGAACGCCTAATGCGGGCGCGCGCGGTTGGCAGGGCTCGATGCGAGCGGCAAGGAGATAGCCCCATGTTGAGGTGGATGAGGTTACCCGCGGTCGCAGCCGCGGCATGGCTCCTGATGGCCCCGAGCGCTGGGGCTGCCCGTCCCGGCGTCCTGGTATCGGGTGACAACCTGCCGGCGAACGTCGATCCGCATCAAATCTTCGACGTGCCCATGCAGGTGTTTAGCCTCAACACCTACGACAATCTCTATCGCTATCAGGGCAATCCCCCCAAGCTCGAGCCGTGGCTGGCGCAGTCCTACAGCGTGAGCAACGACGGCCTGACCTGGGAATTCAAGCTGCGCCCCGGCGCCAAATTCCACGACGGCAGCGAAATAACCTCCGGGGATGTCGTCTACAGCTTCAAGCGCGTGCTGGCGATCGGCAAGGCACCTTCCGGCGCCTTCAAGCCGGTGCTGAAGCCGGAGAACATCACCGCCCCGGACACGTCGACGGTGCGCTTTGTGCTCGACAAGCCCTATGCTCCCTTTCTGTCGGCAATTCCCATCGTGATGATCGTCAATCCGCGCCTCATCAAAGAGCACGAGACCAATGGCGATTGGGGTGCCAGCTGGCTTGCTTCCAACGAAGCAGGCTCGGGTGCCTATCAGTTCGATGCCGCCGTCTACCGTCCGCTCGAACGTGCCGACCTCAAGAAGTTCGAGGGCCATTTCTTAGGTTGGGCCGATAACCCCAAGGCGCCCGAACAGATCCAGATTTTGCCGACGCGCGAGACCTCCACGCGCGTGCTGGCGCTCCTGCAGGGCTCGGTCGATTTGACCGACAGCTATCTGCCGACCGATCAGGTAGAGCGCATCGAAAAGTCGAAGGGGGTGCACATCGAGAAGAACACCTCGATGCGCATCTTCACCCTGCGCATGAACAACAAGAAGCCGCCGCTCGACAACGTCAATGCCCGCAAATGCCTGGCTCACGCCTTCAACTACGACGGGTTCATCAAGGAAATCTTGAAAGGCTACGCCGAGCGCAACCCGGCACCCTTGCCAAATAACCTGTGGGGCTATCCCAAGGACGTCGTTGGCTACGATTACGACCTGAAGAAAGCCAAGACATTTTGTGATAAGGCCAAGGCCGAAGGCGCGCCGATGAACCGGCCCCTCGAAATCCACACCCAGTCGCAGCTTGAGCAAACCAACCAGGCAGCGCAGCTCTTCCAGAGCGATCTTGCGCAAATCGGCGTCACCCTCAAAATCATCGCCGATACCTGGGCCAACATCACCACCAATACCGCCCAACCCCAGTCGACACCGGACCTTTGGGTGCACTGGGTCTCAACCTACTTCGTCGACCCCGAGAATTGGGTCGGTCAAATGTACGACAGCCAGTTCCAGGGCACGTGGAAGGCATCCGCCTGGTATCAGAACCCCAGGGTCGACGACCTGTTGCGCAAGGCGCGCTCAACGATTACCCAAGCCGAACGCCAGCCGCTCTATGAGGAAGCGGTCCGGCTGGTCGTGGCCGACAGCCCCGACATCTGGGTCTACAACACCGTCGAGATCCGCGGGCTCACCGACCGCGTGAAGGGTTTCCGGTTCTCGCCGGTGGGATCGGGCGGCGAGATGCGCTGGGTTCAGCTCCAACCCTGAGACGATGGCGGCCGGCCGGCGAGATTAAGGCGGGCAAGCGGGCCGACGCCGGCTCGCGCTTGGTCGGGACCAGAGCCGAGAGGCCTGAGGCCCGCAGCCGCGGGAGCAGGCGGCAAGGCCGCGAGGGCAGGCAGCAAGCGACAGAAGCTGGGATTGCCATGCTGGGCTTCATCTTACGCCGCCTCCTGTTGGTGATCCCATCGCTTCTCGGGCTCTTGATCTTCACCTTCATCCTGATCCGGGTGGTGCCGGCCGACCCAGCGGCAGCTCTCGCCGGCGACAATGCCACCCCCGCCCAGATCGCGCAGATCCGCCGCCAGTATGGCCTCGATCAACCCCTCTACGTCCAGTTTGCCGTCTATCTGGGTCAGATCGCGCGGCTCGACTTTGGTGAAAGCGCCTACTCGCGCCGCCCCATCGTCCTCGATATCAAAGAGCGCCTCCCCGCCACCTTGGAGCTCACCCTCTCAAGCCTGCTGTTTGCGACCCTGCTTGGCATTCCCCTCGGCACCATCGCCGCGGTCTATCACAACCGCTGGCCGGACTTGGCTTTGCGGATCCTGTCGGTCGGCGGCATCGCCGTCGCGGCATTCTGGTTTGCCATCGAGCTGCAGCTGCTGTTTGCCATGCGACTGGATTGGTTGCCGCTGCGCGGCCGCCTGAGCCCGGGTCTCACGCCGCCCTCGACACTGACGGGCTTTTATCTCCTCGATAGCCTCCTGACGGGTCGATGGCATGCTTTCGGCAATGCTCTGTCGCATCTCATCTTGCCGGCCTTCACGCTCTCGCTTGGCGGGCTGGCGACCATCACCCGTTTCACTCGCGCGGGAGTGCTCGAGACCCTGCAGAAGGACTTTGTCACCTACGAACGGGCGCAGGGATTTCCTCAGCGTGTCCTGATCTGGAAATTCGTGCTGCGCAACTCGGTGGTGGCCGCCATCACCCAGATCGGCTTGTTGTTCGGCGGCCTGGTGGCCGGCGCAGTGGTGGTTGAGACGATCTTCGATTGGCCCGGCATCGGCTTTTATACGGTGCAGGCCATCCTGACCGCCGACTACAAGGTGATGTTGGCGGTCACGTTGCTGATCGGGGTCATATATGCGCTCGTCAATATTATTGTCGACGTCGTGCACGGCCTCCTCGATCCGCGCTTGCGCGAGGAGGATTGAGCGCCATGCTCATCCTGGCAAAGTTCTCCAGGGACAAGGCCGCGGTGCTTGGCGCCAGCATCGTCCTCTTCGCCCTGATCATCGCCCTGTTGGCGCCCCTCATTGCTCCCTACCCCGGCGACATCGCAGCCTCGCACCTTCTCACGCGTTTGAAACCACCGAGCATCGAGCATCCCTTCGGCACTGACAATCTAGGACGCGATATTCTCTCGCGCGTCATCCTGGGCACCCGCGGCGCACTGACGATCGCTCTCATGGTGGTTGGGACGGCGATGCTGATCGGCGTGCCGCTTGGCTTGCTCGCCGGCTACTATCCCGGCTGGCTATCGGAAGGGATCATGCGCGTCACCGACATCTTTCTTGCGGTGCCACAGCTGATCTTGGCGCTGGCGCTGGCCCAGCTCATGAGCCCGAGCCTTGAGAGCGCCATGCTGGCACTGACGCTCACCTATTGGCCATTTTTCACTCGCATCGTCTATGGCGAAGCGCGCCGGCTCAAGGTCTCACTGTTCATCGACGCCTTGCAATGCATCGGTGCCGGCGGAGCGCGCATTCTGTTCCTGCACATCCTCCCCAATGCGATCTCCCCCATCATCGTCCGCGCCACCATCGGCATGGGTTTCACCATCCTGGTAGCCGCGGTGTTGGGCTTCCTCGGCATGGGCGCTACGCCGCCCGAGCCCGATTGGGGATTGGCCATTGCCGAGAGCCGGCAATATCTGCCGGACGCCTGGTGGTTCTCGACGTTCCCAGGGCTCGCCATCTTCATCACTGTGCTCGGGTTCAACCTCTTGGGCGATGGCCTGCGCGACATCGTCGATCCGCGGCTGAGGCGCTCGCGATGAGCGGCACTGCGCTGCTGGAGGTGAAGAGCCTGCGACTGTCGGTGCGAACCGACGAAGGTATCGCGCAGATCCTCGATCATGTGGAATTACAATTGGCGCGCGGCCACATCCTCGGCGTCGTGGGGGAATCGGGCTGCGGCAAATCCACGCTCGCCCGTGCCGTGCTGGGCATCATGCCCAGCCGCGCCGTGCTCGAAAGCGGCGAGATCCACTTTGAGGGCGAAGATCTCTTGGGCGTTTCTGATCGCGAAATGACGCGGCGCATTCGCGGGCGCCGCATCGGCTTCATTCCGCAAGATCCCTATCTGGCGCTCAACCCGGTGTTCAAAATCGGCGCGCAGCTGCTGCCGATGCTGCGCTGGCACGCTTCGGCCGATCTTCGCAGCGAAGCCGATCGGCGCCGCCGCGTGCTGTCGCTGCTAAGGCGCGTACAGATCCCCGAGCCGGAGCTAGCGCTCGAGCGCTACCCCCACCAGTTCTCCGGCGGTCAGCGTCAGCGCCTCATGATCGCTGGCGCGCTCGCCTGCAGTCCGGCGCTGGTCGTGGCCGACGAACCGACCACCGCGCTTGACGTGACGACCCAGCTGCAAATCCTCACACTGCTCAGGTCGCTTACGGAGGAGTTCGGCATCGCCATGCTGTTCGTCACACACGACCTCGGCGTCGTGGCAGAGCTTTGCGACGCCATCACCGTGATGTACGCGGGGCAGACCGTCGAGACGGGGCGCACCGATGAGGTCCTGGCGGCTCCGCAGCACCCCTATACGCAGGCGCTGCTTGCCTGCCATCCCGACCGCTCCGGGGCGCTCGGGGGCATCCAGGGCCTCGTCCCCTCACCCCTGGCACCGCCTCCAGGCTGCCGCTTTAGCCCTCGCTGCGACTACGCCCTGGCGCAATGCAGCACACGCATCCCGCGGCTCGTCAAAGAGGCGCCCGGACGCTTCGTCAGCTGCAGGCTCGCCGACGAGCGCCAGCGGGAGCGGCCATGACCGCAGGCATACCAAAGACCGCTTCCCCGGCGCTCGAGGCACGAGACCTCGTGGTTCGGCTCGGGGGGAAGCGGCGCTTGTTAAGACCATTGGTCTTGCCGGTGCAAGCGGTGGCGGGCGTATCCTTGTCCCTGCGGCCCGGAGAAAGCCTCGGCCTCGTCGGTGAGTCCGGCTGCGGTAAGACCACGCTCGGGCGCACGCTGCTTGGCATCCAGCGCGAATCAGCGGGCAAGATCGAGCTCTACGGCACCGTCGTGAGCGGCGTCGCGCCCGCCATCGCCCGGCGCAAGCGGCGCGCCGTTCAATACGTGCACCAGGATGCCGGTGCCGCGCTCGATCCGTGGTGGAGCATCGGCCGCACCCTCGAGGAGGGATTGGTCATCCTCGGCCGAGACGATGCCCAAGTGCGTCGGGGCAAGATCGAAGCCATGCTCTCGGCCGTCGGGCTCGATCGGTCGTTCAAGTCGCGTTATGTGCATGAGCTTTCGGGGGGACAGCTGCGCCGGGTCGTGCTGGCGCGGATCCTGCTCTTGGAGCCGCGCATCGTCATCCTCGATGAGCCGACCGCCGGCCTCGACCTTTCCGTCCAGGCGACGGTGCTGAGCCTCATCGCCGATCTCAAGGCGCGGCTTGGTCTGACCTACCTCTTGATCTCGCACGACCTCGCTGTGATCAAGCGCATGTGCGATAGGATCGCCGTCATGTACCTCGGACGCATCGTTGAGAGCGGGCCCACGTCCGCGATCTTTGCGATGCCAAGCCACCCCTACACGCGCGCATTGCTGGCGGCAGCACCACGGCTCGAGGCGGAGGGGCGCCATCGCCACGACCGGCTACTCAAGGGCGAGCCGCCAAACCCGCGCAGTCTGCCGTCGGGATGCGCTTTCCGCACGCGCTGTCCGCATGCGGCGCCGAGCTGCGCCGAAAGCCTGCCAGCCTTGGAGCCGACGGGGAGAGGACGTGAGGACGGGGATCAGCACGGCCATGAGGTTGCCTGCGGGCGCTGGCGAGAGATCGTGCAAGCCTCCCCGCTGCCCGCGTGAGCGGCAGTCGAAATCGGCTACCGGATCGCCAGGATCTCTGCCTCGGTTGCCCCGATGGCGACGGTATCGCCTTTGCCCTTGCCCAACAGCGCCTTCGCAAGGGGCGAGATGTGGGACAAGGTACCCCGGGAAGGATCGGCCTCGTCCACACCGACGAGGCGATAGGTGCGCTCCCGCCCGTCGTCCCTCTTGAGGGTGACCGTCGAGCCGAATTCCACCACGTCGTTCGAATCGGAAGGCTCTACAGGTTGCGCAGTTGCGCGCTGGGCCGTCCAATACCTGAGGTCCCTCTCCGTCCGCGCGATCTCGTTGGCGTCGTCCATCTTCACGGCCGCCCGATGCTGTTCCTCGGTGGCGGCCAGCATCGCATCCAAGTGCGCAAGCCCCTCGGGCGTCACCAGGTTGGGGCCAGGCGGAATGGGCCGATCGGGAAGCGCGTTGCTCGCCCGGTCAGTATCGCTATCGCGCACGAAGGCTTTGTTCATGTGACTAAAACCCGCGCATTCAGCTTGCGTTCCTCTCCCCGGGCACCCCCACCAACGGGAGGCATTCGGGGGATGCGGGGAGCGCTGGGGCATCGACCCGACGTCGTTACATGAAAGCAAAGAAGGCGAGGTCGGGGAAGCCATTCCCGACCGTCCGTGAATGCGCAATCCGCCCGGTGAGGGCGGCGGCCGGGCGGGTTTTGCCTCACAATGTTCGCAGATGCGAGATCCGCAGGCCTACGGTCCGTTGACCCGAATATCTGAAAGGCCCAAGTTCACCGGGCCCAAGTTCGCCAGGTCCGAGTTCGCCAGGTCCGAATTCGCCGGGGCCGAGCTCGCTAGGGCCGAGGTCCATTAGGCCCAGGTGGATAGGGCCCAGGTGAATGAGGTCGCAGACCGCCCAGATGGGCCTGAAGGGACAGTCCACAGCCAGGCTTACGCCCTGAACTTAGCGTTGATGAAGGCCGCCGTTGCATACTAATGTTGCCTGTCCAACTCTTCCGGCGCGGGCAAGCGCCAAGCGGGGCGTTGGCAGAGGTCCGGCACCCCCCAAGTCCTGATCGGGTGTCGGATTGCATGCGAGCGCACGAGGCCTGCTTTGTGCGCTCGCATCTGTCGCGGGTTCAAACGTGGCAATGGGCGTTCCTGCGCCGATGAGCTCGGGGAAGCCCCCAGAAACACTCTGGAACACCCGGGAATGGATACCCTGGCCCCCCCCGACGAAAGGCCGGGGGTGCTGTGCCGCCCAATGCCCTGATGCCGTTGCCTGGTCCCGTGCCCTGCTAGGAGACACCGGGGAGCGCACGCCATCATCTCCGGTGCGCCCTTCGCCCGACCCGGGAGGATCCAACGGCCTCAGATCCCAAAGGCCGGAGGGTTCAAGGGCCGCGGATTCGAGGGCCCAAAATCCACGCTGGGGCATCCGAGGCCCGGGTTTCCAAGCATTCGGGCATCCAAGGCTTCGCGCAGCTTAGGCCCAGGGTCCGAGGGCCAGGGAAGCTCCAGTGTGGGCAAAACCGCAAGCAGCCCACAGACGGCCAGCGTCAGCCGGCGGAGGGGAGACGCTTCAGCCGCAGGGCTGCCGCCTGGCGCTCGCGGCGCGCCCTACCCAGGGCCGCTAGCCGCTCCCGCTCCGCGGGGTCGATGCGTCCGTATCGGTCGCGCCATTTGGGGTCTTCCTTCCACGCGAAGGGTGCCCTGGTCGTGGTCCTCGGTTCTGTGGCAGCCGCCAGCGATCGCAACGCCATTGCCACGATGCTCGCCTGCATGTCGCGGCGCCATGGGTGACCGCATGGATTACCCAGAGGAAAGTCGGTGAACACAAAGCGCGGCACACCGCAGTGTTCGACGATATCCAGGGCCGACCCAATGATCACGGTCGCAATGCCGTTGGCTTCGAGATGGCGGGCGACCAAACTCACGGTTTGGTGGCAGACCGGTCATATCGGGCACAAGATGGCGCCGTCGGCTCCATCCTCGCGCAGGCGCAAGAGAAGTTCGGGAGCGTCCTGCATCGCCGTCTTGCGCTGGCTGTATTCGGTGGGCACGCCGTGAAAGCGCCCCGTCAAGGCGCCGAAGACCCTCTCTGCAGCCAGCCCGCGGGCGACCTCGATCGGCAGATAACTCTCTCGATCGTTGGTGTGGGTGGTCTCCTTGTCCCACGCGAGATTGTCGGTGTGCAGCGCCGGCGGCGCCGGAACGACCGGCGCCGACCAGACGCGCTTTGTGCCATCGGCATCGCGATTGCCCAAGCCAATGGGGCTGGCGGTCGTGATGAGGGCGATGCGTGCGAACTCAAGCGGACGTGCGAGGCGCTGAAAGGGAACGTCCTCGAACGTGGCCCAGACGTAGTCGCTCTCGTAGCCCAGCGCCCGGTAGTAGAGCCGTGTCCGCTCGATATAACGGATCGGTTCTTCGCCTTCCACCTGCACAAGGCCTTCATCAGCACCCGGAAAGGGCATTGTCTGCAACCCTTCTAACGGCGAGCCCAGCCTCGCGCAATCATCTGCCGGCGCACTGATCCGCCCGGCAGTGTCCGATCTTGTGGCGGCGGCTGTTCTGGCGTCATCGCCAGCCTATTTTTAGGGCGGCGCGCAGAGGACCGGCTCCTCACGTCACGTGCCGCGGCGTGGCCCGGTTCACCGGACGCAAGGGTCCGGGCAGGGCCGCCTCGGCTCTTGCCTCAAACTCCGCCTCGTGCGCGCGCACCACCCATATGGCAGCGATGATCAAGGCGAGAGAGATCGCAATGAGCCCGATGCCGACCGGCCGCGTGACGTCGAGGACGGCTCTGCCGAACGCATAGGCGGCAAAGCCCACCACACATGCCCACAGAATGGCGCCCGCGGCATTGGCGAACAGGAAGCGGCGCCAATCCATCCGGTTCACACCCGCCAGAACCGCCGCAAGCACCCGCAGGACGGCCACGAAGCGACCGAAGAACACCACCTTGCCGCCATGACGCAGGAACAGGTACTGCCCGAGCTTGATCTTGCTTGCCGACAGACCAATCGATCCGCCATAGCGCAACAACAGCCGATAGCCGAACTCCCGGCCGACCCAGTAGCCCACATTGTCGCCGATGATGGCGCCCGTCGCTGCTGCGGCCACCACGCCGGCAATGCTTTGGTCATGACGGCTCGCATAGAGCGCCGCCGCCACCAGCGCGCTCTCCCCTGGCAACGGCAGACCCATGCTCTCCAGGGCAATAATGCATCCGATGGCAATGTAGCCGTAGGTCGCGATCAGATGCGTCACATAGTCCGCGTGCTGTCCCTCCATCTTGGCATCCTCATATCATCGACGCCGCAAGATTGATGCTCAACGCGAGCACGGCCGTGTTGAAGAAGAACGAGATGATCGCATGCAGTGTCGCCAGGCGCCTTAGGGGCTTCGTCAGGATCGACACGTCCGAGGTCTGGGAGGCTGCTCCAAACGAGGTCGCGAAATAAAAGAAGTCCCAGTAGTCCGGAGTGCGGTCGCCGCGGAAATCGAGGCCCTCCGCAAAGGTGTGATCGCCGCCACTCGGGCGATAGTATTCATGCGCATAGTGCAGCGTGAAGACCACTTGCGTGACCGTCCACGACAGCAAGATCGTGAGCGCGGCGAGACCGAGGTTGATGAGCTTATTGGATGCGACCTTGGCATCGGTCAGCACTCCGGCAATGGCGATGAAGCTCGCCGTGATCGCCAGCAGGATGATGATCAGAATGACCACCCGACTGTCGTCCTGGCGCGCGGCCCTGGCGCGGATGACCTCGCCTTTGCAGGTGAGCATCACCCGGAAGGCCAGTGCCAGATAGATCGCAGCGCTCAGATCCCACGCTAACGCTCCGCGCAGGCTCGCCGGCCAGCTCGCGGGAAGAAGCACCAGCGCTGCCGCACCGGCCAGTGCCGAGTAGTAGAGTCGGGGGCGAATGGCGATCGACCGGGCGATCGCCCTCGGGCTGTACCACGGGCGTTTGCGGCGCAGCGCCGGTGCAGTCGAGATCATGGCAACACCTCTGCTCGCGTGGGTCTTAAGTCCCCGTGAGGTAACCTCTCACACCTTCGGCACCGCTCAAGATAGGGCCTGATAGCCGACAATAGCCGCATTGTAGACCCCGTGGACCACCATCGGTCCCAAAAGGAAACGCGTGCGCTCATAAACAAGTGCCGCACCGATGCCGAGACCAAACACCGGGATCACCGATGCCGCGGGGTGCACGATTGCGAAGATGGCGGCGCTGGCAAGGACCGAGGCGCCAAGGCCGAGGGAGCGCCGCAGCCCCCCGAAAATCAATCCGCGGAAGATGAATTCCTCAAAGATCGGCGCCGCACAAACGGTGAGCAAGGCCAGCCACGCGAGCTCATCGCGGCCAAAGGTGCTTTCGCGGGCCGTCTCGAAGAGCTGGGTTTGGGCAATAAGGTTGAGATAGACAAAGCCTGCCGCGGCGGCGAGCGAACCGCCAACGACGCCCCAGGCAATGGCCGACACGAGGGTCGACTTCGGCGCGGCACCCAAGAGGCGCGGCACGCCTTCTGTCTTCAGGCGCCAATAGGCAAACCGCACGCACGCGTAGGTCATCGCGCCTGCCACGGCAAAGGCTATGGTGGTCGCGCGCCCCGTGAGCTTGGGTTCACCTGAGCTCAACGCCAGGGCGATCAGGGCTTGCAGCACGAAGAACAGCAGCGCGGCGATCAGACCATCGGCCACGGATACGCGCGCCGGCGGCGAAGCATCGGGATCCAGCAAGTAGGGCAGGTGGTCACGCGCCTTCTGCCACAGGGCCAGGCTCAGCAGCCCCGTGAGCACGATGAGCCCGGCACGCTGCCAGATGCTGCTTGCATAGATGGCAACGACGTAGAGGGAGGCCAACAACATGTAGAGATAGAGATAGCTAGGCCGCACCCGCCGCTGCACCAGTTGGGCGAGAGGGTCACAAGCAAACACGCCAAGCG
This sequence comes from Hyphomicrobiaceae bacterium, assembly GCA_036558085.1. GTDB lineage: Bacteria > Pseudomonadota > Alphaproteobacteria > Rhizobiales > Hyphomicrobiaceae > AWTP1-13. The sequence continues at coordinate 47,510 of DATBGH010000040.1, read as the reverse complement.
CGGTACCGATGACAGCAAAGATCGGTACGCCCAAGAGGACAATGGTGATCAATTCGAGCTGCTGCACAGAGAAGGTCCGGTTCCATGCCAATCCCAGTGCGATCACGGCGATGGCGTAGGCAAGGCACACGATCCCCCACAGGAGAGCCTTCTCGCGCAGAATGGCCTCCAGCGAACGGGGCAGGGTATAGAGGATCCACAGCGCCTGCCCCTCGCTATTGAGCGTCTGGAAGGCGGAGAACATCAGCGTGTAGGCCGCAACGGCGAACGCCGCGGCCGCCACATGCTCGGGGCTCCCGAGCCCGACGGCAAAGGTCCTACCAGGCGTATTGAGCAACACCTGCGCGCCGATGATGATGATCGGAAGGACCAGGGTCTGCACCAGGAAGGTGCGGTCGCGGGCCAGCAGTTTGAGCTCGCGCGCCTGGATCGGCGACAGCGGTAGGCGACGCGTGGCAGCTCTCGTGCCCAGTGGCCTTTTGCCGATCGCACGACCGCTTTCGCGACCGGCGACGCTGACGACCCCCGATCGCACCTGATAGGCCAGAATGGCGAACCCGAGTGCCACGCCGATCAAGGCCTCTAGCATCAAGGCCAGCAGCGCTAGTCCCGCTTCTAGCGGTGCGGCGGCGGCGAGCGCCCTGATGGCAAGCCCCGGCGGCAACCACAGCAATAGCGACGGAACCTCCGGTGCCCAGCGCAACAGGTAGCTGTCGGCAGCAATTCCAGGCGACATCGCCAGGTAAAGGCTCCCCACGGCCACGATCGAAAGCAGCGCCTGCAGATTGCGCAACTTCGGAGGGCTCAAGTTGAGGCGCAGGCCGGTATCGCAGATGGTCCAGATGGTCGTGAGAATGCCCAGCAGCGCGAAGGCCACCGCAAGACCCAACAGCGGCGCCGCAAAGCGATGCCCCGCCTCCCACGCGACCACCGACAGAAAGGGCCACAGGATGAAAAAACCCGCCGGATTGACGAGCGTCCGCTCAAGGATGCGCACGCCAAGCAAGGTGGTGAGCGGCACCGGGAAGGTGACGAGCCATTCGACATCCCAATCCGGCTGGGCGATTTCTCGACTTGCAAGCAACATCAGCAGCGTTGCCGCCATGAGGACGCAGGCTTCGAGCAGCGAGCCTTGCAGAACTTGCCAAGGAAGCGCGTAGCCCGGCGCGGCCGGCAGAGGCACGCGTTTGTGCTGTGGGGTCACGGCGCCGGTTGGCCGCGCGGCCAACAGGACGGGTAGGCGCAGCTTCTTGCCGCTGCGCATAACGATGAGCTCCACGCTCGCCCCGGGTGCTTGGCTCGCGACGAGACGGATGAGGTCCCGGGCGCTGGCGATGTCCTGTCGATCAACGCCAATGATGATGTCGTCGCGCTGGAGGCCCGCCTTGGCCGCAGGGCTTGCCGCAACGGTTCCCGTCACCTTGGCCCCCTGCACCTCACCCCGCCCCAGGGCTTGCGCTTCCTCTTTGGTGAGATTGGCGAGCTGTGCTCCAAGCCAACCCTGGGGCGGCCCGGCGTCGGCGGGGGACTTGGCCACCGTCACGGTCGTCGAGCCGAGGCGCTCTTGCAGGTTTGCCATCGCCTGGCGCGCAATGTTCGTGAACGAGAAGATCATCGATAGGGCCACAAGGCCGCCCACGAACCAGCCAAGCTTGTTCTTACCGGGGGTCGCCGTGCGTTTGCCGCTGACCGGCTCGCGCCGGAAGCGCTGGAAGCCGGACGCCACTTGGTTGAAGAAACGCGCCAGGCGGAGCCGCAAGATGAGCCGCGCGGCGCGCGCCGCGCTGATCGGCGTGCTCGCACTCACGCGCTGCCTCCCGCGGCAACGCCGTCCTCTGGCTGCGTCACCTTGAGGAAGACTTCTTCGAGCGAACCACCTGAGACGATCCGGGCCCGCAGCTCCGGGAGCGCACCTTCCGCCACCAGCTCGCCTTGATGAATGATGCCCACGCGCGAGCAGAGCCGCTCGGCCATGTCGAGCAGGTGCGTGGACAGAAAGATGGTCTTGCCTTCGGCGCTGCTGCGCCGCAATCGATCTTGGACCTCGCGGGCGGCGCGCGGATCAAGCCCATTGGTGGGCTCATCCAGGATGAGAACGGCCGGATCATGCATGAGTGCTGCGGCGAGCCCCAGCTTCTTCTTCATGCCCGTCGAGTAATTGATGGCGTACTCTTCTGCGGCGTCGACGAGTGCCAATTCCTCCAAGAGCCGCGCCGCATTGGCGCTCGCCGTCGCCGGCGACTGACCATGCATTTCACCCACGAATTGCAGGATCTCGCGGCCGCGCAAGAAATCATAAAAGATCGGTGCATCGGGCAGGTAGCCAACCCGGCGCTTCACCGCGATCCGCTCGCGTTGGCAATCAAGGCCGGCGATGCTGGCGTGCCCTGCGCTCGGCACCAAGATGCCCATCAGCATCCGAATGGTGGTGGTCTTGCCGGCGCCATTGGGACCCAGAAAGCCGAACACCTCCCCTTGTTGCACCGAAAGGTCGAGGCTGCGGACGGCCACAAAGGACCCGTACTGCTTGCTCAAACCCTCAAACCGAATCACGGCCTCTTCTCCCCACCACAAGGCTTCCGCAACGCTGCGATTACCCGAGCTAACCGGCCCATTTGCGGCCGCCGAGCGAACGCCTCAAAGAGGCCCCCAGCGGATCGCGGCACGGCGGCCCGCCCCGGTGAGGGGCGTGCACCCGCAGGACTTTGGTGAGCCCATCGCGGGGAGTGCGACCTCCGACAGCACTAGAGAGGGGGCCCTCTCCAACGCCGATCGCGGCTACGGCCAGAGGGGGGGATGGTAGCCAAGCGGAACCGATGGCCTCGCCCAATAGGGTGGCGTCTCCTCCAACTCAACGACCGGCTTGAGGTGGCGCAGCGGACCGGACGGCGTCTGGCTCACCGTCGACCAGCTGTCGAGCTCCGATGGCGTGAACTCCGCGGGCACGCCGTTCAGCGCTGCCTCCGGCACCTCACCCAAATCGAGGATCCACTTGCCGACTTGGGCAAGCGAGATCCGCACCAGCCAGCTGCCGCCTTCCTGCGTGCGGCGCAGCAAGGCCACCATCGCACCGAAGGCCATCAGATACCCCGTGCAATAGTCGATGGCCGAGACGGGATAAAAATTGGGACCCGGACGGGCACCTGGCACGCACTGCGCCTGACGGATTGTGATGCCACTCACGGTCTGCACGACAGTGTCGAAGCCACGCCGCGACGCCCATGGCCCCCGATGGCCAAAGGCACAAAGCGACACGTAGACGAGCCCAGGCCGGATGCGGGCGAGCTCCTCCGGCGCCAGGCCGCGCCCCGCCAAGCTCCCGGGACGATAGCCTTGGGAGAACACGTGGGCCTCCCCGACCAGTCCACGCAAGATATCCACTTGGGCCGCGTCGCGCAGATCGAGCTGCGCCGACAGCTTGCCGTGGCCCGTATCCCACTCCTGGTACCCGAGATTGGGCAGGTGCGCGGCCGTGATCTTCATGACCTCTGCACCGTGCTCGGCCAGCGTTCGGGCGCAGGTAGGCCCCGCCAGCACGCGCGTAAGGTCGAGCACGCGAATGCCCGCAAGCGGCCGATCGCCGCTGGGCAGGGGCTCAGGCGCGCTATCGCCGATGCGCACGATCTCCAACAGAGGTAATGCCGCAATGGCCGCCGCTTGCGGGTGCTTGGCCCATTCCGCCCGCGTGCGTGCCATGCCCCCAGCGCCGCCGGCGGCGATGATCGCCTCTTCCAGATCGGCGGCATTCCAGGTGGCAACGGCTCGCGCCACAGCGTCGCGATCCTCGGCCACACCGAGCACTTTCAGCGCTGCCGCGCGATGGTTGGGGAAGTTGCAGTGAAGATAGGACCACCGGCCGTCCCGGCTCGGATAGACGCCCATGATGGTGTTGCGCGCGGCCGATACCTTGCCGTCGCCAAGACGCATATAGTGCCCGCTGCGCAGTGAGGCCGTGGCGTGGCGCAGATTGACGCCCACCTGTTGGCGCCGTCCGGTGCGCGCCTCCCACAATCGCGCGGCCGCGAGCCCACTGGCCGCGAGCGTGGCTGCTGCGGCCGTGCCGATGCGAAAGGGGGTCGGAAGCACGGGATCGCTGCCGCCCGAGAACGTGACAGCGCCGGCCTCATTGTCCGACCAACCGGCGATCGGCAGAAGCGCGCGCAAGGCTTCGTGCGGCATGGCTCATGATCTCCAGCTGGCGTGGGCTTTCGCTGACCTGCTGCCGCAGCGCGGACCCCGTCGCGTTGGCGGTAGGCTCCATCATTAGCAGGATTTTTCCCCAATGCGAGATCGCCAGAGGGTCCGGCCATAAGAGCTCGCCCGTGGCCAACTCTGTCAAACCATGGTTGCTGGCGATGATCCCTGGAGATGGTTCTTGGCGATGATCCCTGGCGATGATCCTTGGCGATGACCCCTGGCGATAATCCCTGGCGATGACCCCTGGCCGTAGTTCCTGGCTGTGGTGCGTGGTCAGCCTGCCTCGCCGCCCGAGGTTCACGCTCGCATTCCCCGACAGTGTGGATGAACAACCCAAGGGTTCGTGCGTTAAGGGCTCATGGCGATTGAAGTTGAATGCGTACCTGACCACGTCCTTGAGGCGGTTGCCGAGTCGAAGGGACCCAGCAGCGCCGAAGCTCAGGTGCTCGCGCGATTGCGAATGCAACGATCCAAGGATCGCCAAGTGCACGCCTTTCGTTTTGGCAATTATTGGGTCACCGGCCCGATGCCGGATGCACGCACCGAAATGGCGATGATCGAGATCGCCGAAGAGGACGCCGAGCTCTAACGGGATAGCGAGCCCTCCGTCATCGGCTGCGCTCCTTCGCGAAAGGGCGAGTTCGCGAGGGGCCGTTGGCGGCGGCACGGTCCACCTGCGCTTCCTTCAAGCGGCAAAGCGAACGGCCCCTGCGCAAACAATGGGCAAAGAGCAGCGCGCACATCACTCAAGCTGACAACAAGCTGACGTGGCCGGCAAAATCCGGCAGTGCCTGAAGCCCTTGGGCTGCCTGCAGGCGCGTCAGGGTCCATACTCCCTCGCTTCTTCCCGCGCCGGGTTGGCGAGCCCTGCCCTTTCTGCCGCGGCTCGTCCCGGGCCATCTTGAGACTTGTGGGGGCCGCGCGTCTTCCGGTCGCGTAAGAGGGTGAGTTTGATCCAGTCGCCGAGCGGTAACCACAAATGGGCACGCAATGTTGCCCGGGCGGGCGCTTTCCCCGCTATCTCTCAAGGTGCATCCTCAAGGTCAACGTGGAGAAAGCCTCCGAAGAGCTCGAAGGAGGCGTCTGCCCTTGCGGAGACGCAGTGCCGCAATTGGAGTTTGACGAAACAGTTGCCACTTGTGCGGCGAGGAACCTCCTGCGGCGTGCGCGCGGGTTGTTTGCATCGAACGGAAAGGGGGAGTGTGCGGTGAGGCAGGGCTCGTGCCGCGTCGAGACAGCACAGCTTGCTGTCAAGCGCCGATACGACGGCTCTCTGACTGGATTGACGTTGCGCGTGAGCCCTGACCAACGGTCGTGGCAATCAGCAACCGCCTGCGTTGCTGCAGGCCGATGACTAGGAGAGCTCAGGCCTTGCACGGACGAGCGCACTGTGAAAGTTGAAGCCCGGCATTGCCTGTGAGGCAATTGGCCGGGCCGCGACAGATGAGGGGAGCGCGTGCGGTTACTGCTTGTTGAGGATAGCTTGCGCTTGCAGGAGCTGCTGGCCGACCCGCTGCGGCGGGCGGGCTACGGGCTCGACGCCGTGGGCACGGTGGCAGAACTCCTCAGCAGCGTCGCCGTCGTGCAATACGACCTGATCATCGTCGACCTCGGACTGCCCGATGGCGATGGTCTGGCGGCAATCCGCAGCCTGCGCTCCCTGGGCCATTCCACGCCGATCCTTATCATTACCGCGCGAGGTAGCGTTGAGGATCGCGTCATTGGTCTCGACAGCGGCGCCGACGACTATCTCATCAAGCCCTTCAATCATGCGGAGCTATTGGCGCGCGTGCGCGCGCTTTTGCGACGGCCATCGGAGCTGCAGGGACCCGTCCTCAAGTTCGGCGGCGTCGAGCTTGACGAGGCGCGCGGCGAGGTATCCTGTTCGGGCAAGCCAATCGAGCTCAGATTGAGCGAGCGGCGCTTGCTGGCGGTCCTGATGCGCCGCAGCGGCAGCGTGGTGGCCAAATCGACCATCGAGGACGCGCTGTCGGAGATTGGCCGCGAGCTCTCGGCGAACGCCGTCGAGGTTTTGGTCTCGCGCTTGCGCAAGGCCCTGAGCGAGGGCTCAAGCGGCGTCACCATCGAGACCGTGCGTGGCATCGGCTACCGCTTGCGCTTGAACGACGAGCCCTAACCAAGCCCGCCACTTCCCAGGTGCACTGCCGCTTCGCCATCCCGGTTTGGTGGGATGGGGTTTGCCATTCCTCTCCGTCTGCCCAGGTGCGCGCTTGCCTGCCGATGGCCGCCGAGATCCCCCGCTATCTCACCAGACGTCCGCGCGCTAAGCTTGCCATCTCACGCCAAAGGAGCCGGTCCATGGAGATGCGCAAGACCGTCACGTTGATTGAGGAGATCAACACCGAGTATGGCGCGCGCGCCAATCCACCGCTGCGACGCGTGGCGACTGGCGCAGTGTTCAAAAACCCGCTGGCCGGCAAGAGCGCCGGGGCCGACCTCGCGCCGCTCATCGACTACTCGCTTGAACTCGGGGTCTCGCTGACCAAAGTCGCGCTTGCGGCCCTCGGCGGCACTCCCGCACAGTTGCGCGCCTATACCAAGGCTGCACTGGTGGGCACCGGCGGTGATCTTGAACACGGCGCGGCCATGATCCATCCCCGCCTCGGCATGGCCATGCGCCGCACCATCAAGCGCGGCCGGATCATTATTCCCGGCCATGCCAAGGTCGGGCCCCCCGGCACGTCCGTTGATCTGCTCTATGGCCCGCTCGATGAGGGCTGGGACCTTGATGCGTTCGATTCCACGCCGGTCATGATCCACGACGCGCCGCGGCCCGACGAGATCGTTCTCTGGGTTGGCTATGCCCTGGGCCCGCGCGTCAACGCGCGGTCCAAGGGGCCCGATCAGAAGGAGGTCGATGCGCTCATCGCCTCGTTCAACAAATCTTGAAAACCCAAACCCCTGTCCGGCTCGCGGTCCGCTTGCAGCGGGCGAGCGCCCTGTTGCGCGGGTGCAACCCCGCGCCATTGCGGCCTGCCTAGGCCTCCGCTACTTAACCTAATGTAATCCTGTGGCTGCAATGCTCGGGGGCAAAGCTGGGGTTGCACTCCTGGGATTGTCATCCAAGCGTCAAAGTCAAACTGCACGTCAAAGTCGAACTGCGCGTCAACGATGGGGCACCAATGATCCGATGCGCTCGCAACAGCGGGAAACCACTTCTTGCGCTCATAGTCCTGAGTGGGGCCCTGACTGGGGGCCTCAACGCGAGCCTGGGCGGGCTTCTCGCAGGCTTGATCGCCCTGTCCTATCCCTCGGTGGTGGCCGCCCAGAGTACCAATTGGTGGTTCGGCAACGGTTCGGCCTATCCGCGGCGCGTGCACCGGCATTCTTTCGGGCGGCGAGCACGGGAAACGGACGATCCTGGGTCAACACAACAAAAGAAGGCAACCGGCGCCGACAACAAGCCTTCCGGTCCCCTCTTTGCGGTTCTCTCGCTCTCCGATCAGCGCATTTCCGTCTACAACAATAGCGGGTTGGTGACGCGATCGAGAGTGTCGACCGGCATGCCCGGCCATCGCACACCCGCCGGCATCTTCACCATCATCGGCCGCGAGCGCTACCACCACTCCAATATCTACAGCGGCGCGCCGATGCCCTACATGCAGCGGATCACGTGGTCGGGCATCGCCATGCATTTGGGCGTCGTGCCGGGCTACCCGGCTTCGCACGGCTGCATCCGTCTGCCGTCGGGTTCCGCCGAGCGCCTCTGGGGTCTGACAAAGGTCGGCGAACGCGTCATCATCTCTCCCAACGAGGTTGCCCCGGCCGCGCTGTCCAACCCGCTTTTGCCCGTCCCGAAGATGCAGCCATCCCCGGTGCCCCTCGAAATGGCATCAGCGAAAGTCACCGAGGTCGCGGCCACGGACAACGCAGCGACGCTGGCGGTTTCGCCCAAGCTCTTGAACCCTCTCGAATATGCCCAAGCGCTCAAGGCGCGCGCCGCAGCCGAGATTGCGGCGGCGAACAAGGCCGTGCAGGAGCTGTCCCAGCGCAAAGAGGCCAACTCGGTGGAGCCGATCCGCCGGGCGCTCGCCGAATTGCGCGCTGCCGAGGCGCTCCGCGCCCAGTCCGAAGGCAAGCTCACTGCCCGCACCGCAGCCCTCGCCGCCGCGCGAGACACGCGTGCCATGCAACGGGCACAGACGGCCAAAGCAGCAGCCGAAGCACAGCTGGCCGAGAGCACAGCGAAGGCGGAGGCCGCACTGCAAAACCCTGCCTTCACGAGCCCCGAAGGACAGGAGGCGCTGGCAACCGAGCGCCGGCTCACCGAGCTCCGCCAGACGTTGGCAAAGGCCCAACTCCTGGCAAAGCAGGCCGAACGGCGCCTAGCGCCCGTCTCCATTCTGGTGAGCAGAAAGGACAACAAGATCTATATCCGTCAGGCCTTCGCGCCGGTTTTGGAGGCCCCGGTCACCGTCCGCGATCCTGCGACCCCGCTTGGCACGCACGTCTTCATTGCCACCTCCAGCGATGGCGCTGCGCTCGGCTGGTCGGTGGTATCGCTCCCCGGATCCTCCAGGAGCGCCGAGGAGATGAGCTCACGACGTGGTCGTGAGAGCGCGGTTGCCGCAAGAGCTGAGCCCGAGCAAGACGCCGCCTTGAAGGCGGCCCATGCACTGGAGCGCCTCGAGCTTCCGGCCGAGGTGTCCGCACGAATATCCGAGCTGGTGTGGACCGGTGCCTCGCTCATCATCTCAGATCACCCCTTGAGCGATGAAACGAGCGACATCGGTACCGACCTCGTCGTGACGGCGCGCTGAGCCGACGCCGCCTCGCCGGACCTGTTCGCGCCAGGTTTGCTCTGTTGTGGCCAGTTCGGTCGTGCCCCTGGCCGGAGCGCGCGTTGCAAAGCGCTCCCCAAGGTGCAACGGCACTTCGTGCGTTGACGATCGCCACTCGAAACTTCCCTTGATCAAGATGCCGTGAAATCCCCCGGGCTCCCCAGGGGGTGAGGCTCCCTCGCCCTGGGGATAACGAGGAAAACTCAGGCGCCCATGGGCCACGACCGCCGCAGTTGATGCTTAGCTCGGGCCAAGGATCGTTGGACAAGGATCGTTGGACCGGGGAAAACGATGTGGCAGGTGCGCGAAGTCCTGCGGCGGCAAAGGCAGGCACGCTCGATGGGCAAGATCGCCAAGGCAGAAAAACTGCCGCGCCGATGGACCGAGTTGATCCTGCGGCTCAACGCCATTGAGCGCTCCAAGGAGCAGGAACAAAAAGGGCCGCAACCGCGCTGAGCACGCAAGCGGCTAGCAAAGCCGACAATTCGGCGGCGCTGGTGCCCGCGACGGGTTCACGCGCGCAGGCGCGCGCCGGTGGGATCATAGAACGGCCTAACGGTGGCGCTCGCGCCAAAGCGCCGTCCGGCCACTTCGATCTCAAAACGCGACGCCAAGAGCTCGTCGGTGCTCTCCTCGGTCCGGCAGGCAACATAGCCCAGACCAACAGCGGCGCCCACGGCGTGACCATACCCGCCCGAGGTCAGAAATCCGACGATGCGCCCATCCTTGAGCACGGGCTCATTGTGAAACAGCAGCGGCTCGGGATCCTCCAGTTTGAACTGCAGAAGTCGCCGTTTCAGCCCCACGTGGCGTTTGCTCAGCACAGCGGCGCGACCAATGAACTCGCCAAAGCGGCCACTGATCTTTTCGGTCTTGACGACAAAGCCGAGGCCCGCCTCGAGCACGTGATCCTCATCGCCGATGTCGTGTCCGAAATGCCGAAACGCCTTCTCGAGCCGCAGCGTGTCCATGGCAAGCATGCCCGCGGGCCGCAGCCCCATCGCGGCGCCCGCCTCCAGCAAAAGGCAGATGAGCGACCGCGCGAACTCGGTTGGCACGTAGAGCTCGAAACCAAGCTCGCCCACATAGCTGATGCGATGCGCCCGCACATGCGCCATGCCGACCTCGAGGTCGCGCTGGCTGGCAAAAGGTAGGGCAGCGTCCGAGACGTCGTCGGGTGTGAGGGTCTGCAACAGGCGGCGTGCATGGGGGCCCATCAGCGCCAAGCAGGCTTCACCGCTCGACACGTCGGTGGCCGTTGCGCGCGCCTCCTCGGGCGTGTGCCGCTTGAGCCAAGCCAGATCGCGCCGGAGGGTGGTGGCGCTCGTCACGACCAGGTATGCTCCCTCGTCGAGCCGCGTGACGGTGACATCCGCCTCGATCCCACCTTGCGCGTTGAGCCATTGCGTGTAGACGATGCGGCCCGGGGCGATGGCGACATCGTTGGCACAGATGCGTTGCAGCACCGCCTCGGCATCCCTGCCCTCGACGCGGATCTTCCCGAACGGGCTCAAGTCGAAGAGCCCGACGCCCGTGCGCACCGCCATGTGCTCTGCGGCCACGTGAGCGTGCCACCGCGGACGGCCCCAGGTGTCGTGCGCGCGCGGTTGCCCCGCCCCCGCGCCGCCGGGCAAGAACCAATGCGGTCGCTCCCAGCCCGCCACTTCGCCGAAATAAGCACCCCGCGCCGCGAGCGCTTCATGCAGCGGGCTGTGGCGCACGCCGCGCGAGCTGGCGAACTGGCGAAACGGGAAATGATCGGCATAAAGCAGACCCAGCGTCTCGGAAACGCGCGGGATGATGAAGGCGCGCGTCGATTGCCATGGAAAGGTGCGCCGCACGTCCACGTCCCACAGGTCGAAAGGCGCCGCGCCGCCGACGATCCACTCGGCCAGCGCCTTGCCCGCACCCCCCGCGGATTGGATGCCGACGGAGTTGAACCCACAAGCAACGAAGAAGCCGGCCACCTCCGGCGTCTCCCCTAGGAGGTAGCGATTGTCGTGGGTAAAGCTCTCAGGTCCGTTGAAAAAGGTGCGGATCCCGATGCGGCCGAGCAATGGCATGCGCCGGGTTGCCGTCTCCAGGATCGGCGCCATGTGCTCAAGGTCGGGCTGCAGCTCGTCGAACGAGAAGTCCTCGGGGATGCCGTCGACGGCCCAGGGCTTGGCCTTCGGCTCGAAGGCGCCGAGCATGATCTTGCCCGCGTCCTCCTTGTAATAGGCACATTCGTCCGTCACGCGCAGGACCGGCAGACCGGAGGGGATCTCATCGCTCGGCTCGCTGACGATATAAAAGTGCTCGCACGCCTGCAGCGGCAGGTGGACGCCCGCCATGCGTCCCACCTGTCGCCCCCACATGCCCGCACAGTTGATGACGACGTCGGCGGCAATGGCCCCCTTATCCGTCATCACCCCGCGCACCCGAGCCTCCTCGACGCGGATGCCCGTGACCTTCACGTGCTCACAAATCGTGACGCCGGCCTTGCTGGCGCCGCGCGCCATGGACAAGGCAACGTTGCCGGGATCGGCCTGACCATCGCGCGGCAGATAGATCGCGCCGACGACGCCCGCCATATTGATGAGGGGATGGCGGTGTCGGGCCTCCGCCACCGAGATCTCCTCCGCCTCCACATCGAACGCGCGTGCCATGGAGGCGCCACGCCGAAGCTCTTCCAGGCGCTCGCCCGTCAATGCGAGGGAAATCGATCCCACACGGCGGAAACCGGTGGCAACCCCTGTCTCGGCTTCAAGGTTGGCGTAGAGCTCCGCGCCGTAGCGGGCAAGCCTCGTCATATTGGCGGTGGCGCGCAATTGGCCGATGAGACCGGCCGCGTGCCAGGTCGTGCCGGACGTGAGCTCCTTTCTCTCCAGCAGCACGACGTCGCGCCACCCGAGCTTGGCCAGATGGTAGGCAACGGAGCATCCAATCACCCCGCCGCCGATGATGACGGCTTGCGCCTTGGCCGGGAGCGCGGTCATGTTGGTTCGGCCCAGCCATAGAGTTTGGCCGCAGCCGCAGCACTGACATAGCCCTGCGCAATGTCATCGGCGACAAGCCCAGGATCGCGCTCGCATGCCCGCCCGAAACCCCCGCCACCCGACGAGTAGAGGGTGAGGATATCGCCGGCCCTAAGGTCGACGCGGTCCTTGCTCTTGAGCTTGATCACTCGACCGCCGCGCTCGATCTCGATGCGCGTGCGGCTGCCCTCGCCGCCGCCGAAGAGGCCGTAGGGGGCAAGGCGGACGCGGTCGGTGTAGGTGGCGAAGTTGGCACCGTCCCTGAGGATCAGAAAGCGGCGAAAGAGGCCAAGCCCGCCTCGGTGTTTGCCGGCCCCGCCGGTATCGGGAATAAGGCCGTAACCGATGACGCGGAAGTGCTCGAAATCCATGTCCGTCGCTTCGACGGGCGTATTGGTGCAGTTGGAGAGCGGGCTGTCGACCCCATCGCAGCCATCGCGGCGCGGTCCGCCGCCGAACCCTCCACCGCAAATCTCCAGGAACACGCGATAGCCGTTGGGTCCAAGGTGCGAGATGGCAAGCGCATGCGTTGAATCGTTGCCGCCGGCGATCACTTGATCGGGGACCACCTGAGCCAGCGCCTTGAGCACCGCATTGAAGCAACGGTAGGCCGGCAGCAGGCGAGCGCGTACCGGCGCTGGATAGTTCGGATTGACGAGCGTGCCCTTCGGCGCAGCGACACCGATCGGCCGCTTGAACCCCTCATTGAAGGGAATATCGGGGCTCGTCAGCGCCGATTTGATGGCGGCCAGCGTCGCCGAGACGGTGGAGGCCCAGGGACAATTGAGGTTGCGGCGGACTTGGCCACACGTGCCGGCGTAGTCGACCGCGATGTGCTCCCCCGCGATCGTCACGGCGGCCCTCACCACCAGCTTCTCATCGCCGATGCCATCGTCGTCGACGGCATCCTCGCCGTGATAGGTGCCGTCGGGGATGGCGCGCAACGCGGCCCTGAAGCGGCGTTCGGAGTAGTTCATGAGCTCGCCCATGGCGGCGATGAGAGTGCTCGTCCCATAGCGGGCGGCCAGGTCCTCGATGCGGGCCGTGCCAATCGCATTGGCCGCAAACTGCGCGTAAAAGTCGCCAATGGTCTGCGCGGGCACACGCACGTTGGCGGCGACCAAACGCTCGAGCGGTCCACCGTTCCAGTCGCGGGCGTAACTATAACGCGATGGGGGAATGATGAGCCCTTCGGCGTGCACGTCGACCGCATCCGGCGTCATTCCTGGATTGCCGCCGCCAAGGTCCAGGTGATGGGCGACCGTGCCGGCAAACGCGATGATGTCTCCCGCGACAAAGATCGGGGAAAAAATGAACACATCCTGGAGATGCTGACCACCGCCGTAGGGATCGTTGTTGATGTAGAAGTCGCCGGGCTTGAGGGCCGCCCTTGGACACTGCTCGACGCAAGCCCGGAAGATCTCGGACATCGAACCCAGATGCATCGGGATCAGCTCGGCTTGGGCGACAACATTGCCCTCGGCGTCGAACAGGGCGGCGGAGGCGTCCTGGGCCTCGCGCACAATATTGGAATAGGACGAGCGGACGAGCTTGGTCCCCATCTCGCCGGCAATGGCGATGAGTGCGTGGGAGATCACCGCGTAGTCAACGGGATCGAGCGGCTGAGCGACGGCTGCGACCTCGCCAACGGCTGCCCCGCCGGTTTGGGTTGGGATGGGCTTCGCCGATGGACTTGAGCGCTCTTGCATTGTCACCTCCGCCCAAGGATGGTGTTGCCGTTGCCGTCGGGGCGTGCCGTCCAGCCCGAAGGGACGTAAAGCGTCGAGGTGGGGTCCTCGATCAGCGCCGGTCCCGGGGTGGGCTCTGCGCCAAGAGCGCCACGCCGCAGGAGCTGGGCATGGCGCCAGCTCTTGCCTTCGAAGATGCGGATGGCGCGGGGAGAACTGCGGGCCTCTTGCGCCACGGTCAGCAGCGGCAGTTCCCGGAGCGGCGCCGCCAGCCCCAGCCGAAACGACACAAACTCCACCGGTCTTCCGGTCTCTCCACCAAAGAAGTAGACGCGTTGATGCGCTTCACCAAAGCGTTGCCGCACGTCGGCCGCGGTCAGGGACGCAAGCTCGGTTGCAACAAACGGGACCGGTACTTCGAACGCTTGGCCAACAAAGCGCATGTCGGCGCTCAGGGTGAAGGCAAGGTGTGTGCCAAGACCATGCGCCTTCGCGCGCTCGAGCGCCCGGGTTCGCATGGCCTCAAACACGCCCCGCAAGACGTCAGCCGCGGCATCGTCGGCGGGCGCTCGATGCGTCATGCTCTCAAACAGCTGGAAGTCCGAGGCGATGAGCCCGTAAGCTGAAATGATGCCTGCGGACGGCGGCACGACGATGGTGGCGATGCCAAGCTCCTCGGCAACCGTGGCGGCGTGCAGGGGCCCTGCCCCGCCGAAGGGCACGAGCACGTAGTCACGCGGGTCCCGCCCGCGCTCGGTGGAGATGCGCTGGATGGCGCGCACGACATTGGCATTGGCAAGCGCCACGGCACTGTCGGCGGCGGCTTCGAGGGTGAGGCCGAAACGCCCAGCGATGGGGCCGAACACGCGGGCGGCCGCGGCGGGATCGATCTGCATGCGGCCACCCAGGAACGCCTCCGGCCGCACCGTGCCGCGCACCACGTGAGCGTCGGTCAGCGTCGGCTCATTGCCGCCCAGGCCATAGCAGGCCGGTCCCGGATCGGCCCCGGCCGAGCGCGGGCCCACGCGCAGCATGCCGCCCTCGTCCACCCAGACGATGGATCCGCCGCCGGCGCCAATGGTGTTGATGTCGACAACCGGGATGCGGATCGGCAAGCCGTCGAGATGCAGCTCCTGCGTCAGCTGTGGGGTGCCATCGGTCACGACGCACACGTCCGTCGAGGTTCCACCGATGTCGAGCGTGATGAGGTTGCGGTAGCCGGAGCGGGCAGACTGCCGCACGGCGCCGACCACCCCCGCGGCGGGACCCGACAGCAGCGCGTTGATGGCATTGGCGCGCATGGCTTCGGCCGGAAGCCGGCCGCCATTGGACTGCATGACGGAAAAGCGGCCCTGGAACCGGGCGCTCTCGAGCCGGTGGCGGAAGCGCTCAATGTAGCGGTCGATCACCGGCTGGACGTAGGCCGACAGCGTCGTCGTCGAGGCGCGCTCGTACTCGCGAAACTCACGCGTGATCTGCGATGAGATCGACACGTGCAAGGCGGGCATGGTCTCGGCCAGCAGCGCGCGCAATTGGCGCTCGTGCACGGGGTTGAGGTAGGCATTGATGAGGCAGATCGCGACGGCCTGGTAGCCTCCGGCCCGGAGCGCCGGGACGAGCCGGCACCTGGCGTCCTCGACATCGAGCGCGGTCTCGACCGTGCCGTCGGCCAAGATCCGCTCGGCCACCTCAAAACTTGCCGCCCGCGTTACGACCGGCTTGGGCTTTTGGTATTCAAGGTCATAGATGCGCTCACGACCGTGACGCTGCAGGGCGAGGATGTCGCGAAAGCCCTGGGTGGTGACGAACGCCGTCGGGAAGCCTTTGCGCTCGAGCACGGCGTTGGTGGCGACCGTTGAGCCGTGCGCGAGATCCTCGATTGCGGAGATTTCGATGCCGCTGGCGATGAGCGCGTTGAACGCGCCTTCGTCCGGCGCCGCCGGCACACTTCTCACCTTCGTTATGTGAATACCTGCGGGACCGATGGCGACCAAGTCCGTAAACGTACCCCCGACCTCGATGCCGACCCGCATGAAAATCGCGTCTCCCGTGAGCCCAGGCCCACGCCGCCTCTACGCCAACGGCAAACGGCGCCACCCCCTCACGTCGGCAGCGCCCTCTCCGCCGCAGCATAATGTCTTGCCAAGGCTCGGGACAATCGCAACATCGCCGCCGGCGGAAACAAAGGGGTGCTGCGAGGCGGCCCGCAAATGCGCAAGAGGCGTGCTCGTGGCCCGCCAAAGGCCCGGCAAGCTCGCTTGACCGGGCTGCCTATTGGGCAACGGCTCGGTTGCAGGCTCATTGGGCGAGTGGCTCGCCCGCCGCCAGCCGTCGGGCATCCTCGGTGGCCAGCGCCAATGCAAGCTGCAGCAGCCGGCGGCTGGCGGCCGGCGATTTCCACGCCGCGTGCGCTGTGAGTGTGACGTTTTCGAGCCGCGCCAGCGGGTGATCTGGGCCGACCGGCTCGCTGTCGAACACATCAAGCGCGGCATGTGCCAGGTGGCCCGCCCGGAGGGCGCCGATGAGCGCTGCTTCATCGACGAGGGCGCCGCGCGCCGTGTTGACGAGGATTGCGCCGGCGCGCATCAAGCCAAGGCGCCGCGCGTCGATGAGGCCCTGCGTTTGGGGGACGAGCGCGACGTGCAAACTCACCGCGTCCGAGGTCGCAAGCAGCGCATCGAGTTCGACGGGCTCTGCCGGCACGTCCGCGGGGATGCCCGACCGGTTCCAGCCAAGGACGCGCATGCCCATTGCGGCGGCGATGCCGGCCATTTGCGTGCCGACGCCGCCCACGCCCACCACCCCTAGGGTGCGCCCGGCGAGCTCGAGCCCTTCGCTTGCCGACCAGCGGCCTGCCCGAATGTTCCGGTCCATGCGGGCAATGTCGCGTGCAGCCGACCAGAGCAGCGCGAATGCGTGCTCGGCAACCGTCCGGTCAGCATAATGGCGCACCGTCCGCACGCGGATGCTGCGGCGGCCCGCTGCGCTCATGTCGACATAGGTCGACGCCCCAGTCCCCAGGAAGACGATCGAGCGCAACTGCGTGGCCCGCGACAGCACCCTCTCATCAAGGACTGTGTGGCCGTTGAGAACGACGCGTGCGTCGCACAGCAGGGCGGCGAGCTCGGCAGGGTTTGGATCGCCTTCATGTACGACCAGGGCGTGGCCCAATCCATAATTCCCCAAGTGATCGAGCGCGCTGCGCATGATCGCCGAACAGTCGATGAAGACGATCGGTAGGGGTGCGGCGGCAGGCGAAGTTTGTGCGCTTTGCGCCTTGGCATCACTGGGCATGGAGGGGCAATCCGCAGCCTTTCTTTGCACGCGGGCGACCTCTCCCAACCCGCCTCACTGGTCCCGCCTTTGAGCACTGGCCTGAACCGGGGCCGGACCCGACTTGAGCCCCGCCAGAACCCTGGCCGCTGGCGCCCGCGCTTGAAACCGCCGTCGGCTCTATTCGGCGGCTCTCGCCTGACCGGGCGCGCCGGGCGAAAGTGACGTCCAGCTCTTGAGGACGGGCAACACCTCCTTGGCAAAGAGCTTCAGACCGCGCTCGCAGACGGCGTAGGGCGTGCCGCCGAAGCGAAAGGCCACGTTCATTTCGAAGTCGCCAAGGAGCTTTCGGCGCTGCTCGAGCCCGCGCAGGATCTTGTCGGGCGTGCCCCAGCTTGCCGCCTGCATGAAGCCAGTGACCGCGCCTTCGAGCCCTGCCTGGCGGGCGATTTCGGCCTTCTGCTGATAGGCGTCATAGCCCTTTACCGTCTTGAAGTGCTCGCCCAGAAACTCATAGTGATGGAAGTTGCTCTCGACGAACTTGCCTTGGTATTTGCGTGCTTCCTCCTCGGTTGCGGCCAAATCGGTGCCGCACACGCAAAACTCCGTCAGCAGGATCCGCGGCGGTTCGGATCCATGGTACTTCCGGTGGAGTTCGCGCCCTTTCTCGATAATCGGCGCACGCATCTCCCAGGGCCGGTCGGCGAACATGACAATATGAGCGCCGAGCTTGGCGGCCGAGTCGACGGAATCTTCGCTGGAGGCGACCGCGTAGATGCGGCCGTCGAAGGCATATTTCGGCCTTGGCCGGATCTCCACCCGGGGCTGCTTATAGTACTTGCCGTGTCCTTCGATGAAACCGGTCTTGAGGGCGTTGACGATCATTGGCGCCGCTTCATCGAAGCGTTCCCGCGATTCGTCCATGCTAAGCCGAAAGGCCGCGAACTCGCGCCGCGCCAGGCCCCGGCCCATGCCGAGCCGTAGCTTTCCCCCGCACAGCATATCAAGCACGGCTGCGTTCTCGGCGACCCGCAGGGGGTCGTGCCAGGGCAGGATGACCGCCGCCGTGCCGAAGCTCATCCCGGGGCAGACACCCGCCAGATAGGCCATGAGGTGGAGGTTATCCGGCACAAACGAATAGTCATTGAAGTGATGCTCGGCCGACCACAGCACGTCAAAGCCGCAATCTGCCGCCAGCCGCGCAAGCCGGATTTCCTCCTCCCAGACCCGGTCGTCCGGACAAGCATCCCAGCCGTAGCTGGCAAACACCATCATCATGCCGACGTCCATGCGCCGATCCTCCACGCTGCAAAGTTAGATAAATATCGCGCCAAAGTTCGCCTTCCTCCAAAGGGTAGCGAGGCGCTGGCCGACGCTCAACTGGTGAAAGGGATCCGGCGCAGTTGTGCGATCTGACGGCGCCAATCAGCGATGACGGGGTCGAGCAGGGGATCCAACCCCAGATCCTTCAACCGCCGCTTGCGGAAGGCGAGTTCGTTTTGCGCTTTGACCAGGGCTGCCGATGCCCGTGGCTGCATCTCCTGGATGCGGCGCGTGTGAAGGATGCGATCCGTGACGATGTCTTTATATTCGCGTGCCGTGACGGCGCCGTTCGGGCCCACTTCGTCTGCAAGCTCCTCGCGGATCACCTTGCGCTCCCAAACTCCACTGCGCCACAGGGCGACGGCCATGATCAGCAAGAACGGCAAGTGAACCGTCAGATGCAGCAGCGTGCCGCCCCAGAAGGCCTGGAAAAATGACACGTTGGGCGGGGGTTCGTGGGCTCGGGGTGGCTCACCTTCGGCCGCACCCGCAAGCGTCAGAAACAGCGGCAATGCATTGTTGAGCATGTGCGCGCCCATCGCCAGGATCAGGCCAACGAGCGGCAACAGATAGCGCAACCACCTCTGGCGCACCTGCAGGGAAAGGCCAAGGAACGCGCCGAAGAGGCCCGTGAACAGGGCATGCCCGCCGAAGCCGAAGAGCGCGTAGCGAGCGCCCAGCTCTGCACCATAAGGCGGGGTGCCAAACTCGGCGTAGCCCTGCGCCACGTAGAGCGCCGCCTCGAACCAGTTGAAGCCAAGTCCGACGAGACCGCCATAGACGATGCCGTCGCGCATGTTGTCGAACTCGCCTCTGAACAGCCAAAAGATGAGCCACACCCCCAACGCCTTGGCGATTTCCTCGACAATGGGTGCCGAGACCGGAGCTGCCAGCATCAAGGCTGCGTCGGGCCCCAGAACCTGCTTGATCTGCGGGTGTTCTCTCACCCACAGTTCGACAAATTGGAGAAAGACCGAGTTGAAGGGCACGGCTAGGCCCGTGGCAATGCATCCGCCCCATAGAAAGGCTGACGCAAACAGCCAGGGAGATTCCCGCTCGCGCCGGTCGAGGAACCACAAAACGCCGAGCGGGATGATGGTGAGCACGCTCGATCGCGCCAGCGCTCGGTCGAAGACGGTCAAGGTGTCGGGGTCAAGTCCGGCGAGCACGCCGAGGTTGACCAACCCTGCGAACGCCAGCAGGACGCACAAGGCGATGCAGATAGCGCGCGTGACCGCTGGCCGCCGCGCGGGCGGGCCCACATGAAGGTAATCATTGCTCATGTGCGCCACCATGGGGGCATCCTATCAGGCGGTGGAGAGGTGGTGGGGATCCGATTGGTAGCTTGGTCAAGGGCCCGCCGGCCCCGGCTGAGCGAGCCGAGCACCGGCAGTGACGGCCAACAAGGACGCGCACGTTGCCTGCGGGGAACCGGCCCCGCACAAGCTGCATTTAGTTAAGGTCGGCCAAGCGCCTGGAGGACAGGTCTTGATGGCCCAGAAACTTGATAAGGTTGAGCTGCGCGAGCTTTTTGATCGTGTCACCAAGCAGCTCAAGGCCCAGACCGTCGAGGTGGACGTGGCCTCGCTCCAGCTGGGCGATCAGATCGAGGCAGATTGGGTTCGGCTCCTTGGTCTCAGCTACGATCCGCACGCCGATGCCATTGAAATCATGCTGGATGGCATCGACATCACCGTGCCCAAGCCGCGCGAGATCCATTTCGACGGGACCGGGAGCCAATGGACCGCGCTCGATATTCGCGATGCCGACGGCGTGCAGCACATCCTCGAGCTCAAAGAGCCCCTCCTGCTCCCGGCGCCCTAATCTCAAACGATGGCCGTTGGCTTCGATCCGACGCCGGCTCGCAGCGATGCCGGTAACCATTGCGGCCACCAGACCACGTCCCCGTCACACGCGTGCTGCCGCGCGCAGGGCCGCTCTCTTGCAGGACCGCCCAGCACTGCCCACCCAGCACTGCCCAGCACTGCCCAGCACTGCCCAGCGCGGGCTTGGCCGTGCGCCCGCGCATGCGCGCGGATGCCCCGTTTCCTCGGATGCGCTCCATGCCCACGTTCGTCCCTGACACTGGCCCTCCCATGGGGAGCGCGCGAGCATCGCCCGGTGCAGGCGCCTATGTTGATGGAGGGCAGTGGGCATCCTTGGGTCGGGGCGCCCACAGGGCCAATGGGGCTTGGCGCCACCGAAGATGCCCCGCGCAATCCCTTGCGGAGCAGATCCATGATTGAGGGCGATCTCTTTGAGACCGACGTCGGGCTGCCGGAGGGTTTGCGCTATCGGGCCGAGCTCCTCGCTCCCGACGAAGAGACGGCCCTTGTCGCGATGTTGGAGAAACTTCCCTTTCGGGAGTTCGAGTTTCACGGCTTTTTCGGTAAACGCCGCGTTCTCTCCTTCGGCTGGCGCTATGACTTCAATGGCGGCGGTTTACAGCCGGCGGAGGCCATCCCCGCCTTCCTACTGCCAATGCGCGAGCGGGCTGCCGCCTTCGCCGAGCTACCCGCGAGCAGTCTTGCCCATGTCCTTCTCACCGAATATCGCCCCGGAGCCGCCATCGGCTGGCACAAGGACCGTTCGGTCTTCGGCGACGTTGTGGGCGTCTCCTTGCTCTCGGCCGCTGCCCTTCGGCTGCGGTGCAAGTCCGGTCGGGGGTGGCGGCGCGCCTTGCTCAAGTTGCAGCCGCGCTCAGCCTATCTTCTGCGTGGGCCCGCGCGAACGCGGTGGGAACACAGTATCCCGGCCGTCGCGCACCTCAGGTACTCGATCACGTTTCGCACGCTCTACGAACGGGGCACTCTCGGCTAGAGTTGGAATTGATGCCGCGCGAATCCAAATTGCCCCAGCGTCTTCAGCCCATGCTGGCCGTCCTCACCGACGCACCCTTTGATGATGCCGGCTGGGTGTTCGAAAGCAAATGGGACGGCTTCCGGATGGTGACCTCAATAGCCGGCGGAAAGGTCGCGCTTTTCTCACGCAACGGCAAAATCATCAGCGAAAGCTATCGCGTTGTGGCGAGAGCACTGGAGAAGATCAAGCACGACGTCGTGCTCGACGGAGAGCTGGTGGCGCTCGATTCGCACGGAAGAGCCCGCTTTCAACTGCTGCAGAATGCGCTGCGGTCGCAGGCAAACCTGCGCTACTACCTCTTCGACCTCATGTTTCTCGATGGCGCCGATGTGCGCGGGCTCTCCCTTCTTGAGCGCAAGGAAAAGCTTCGCCGTCTGATACCCAAGCATCCCCTGCTGGCCTTTACTGCGCATCGTGCCGAGCACGGCACCAAATACTTCAAGCAAGCGCAAAGGCAGGGGCTGGAAGGCATCATGGCCAAGCGCGCGGCGAGCCCCTACCTCTCGGGTCAACGCAGCGGGGATTGGCTCAAGGTCAAGACCGCGCGGCGCCAGGAGGTGGTCATCGCCGGGTTCACGGCACCACGCCGCACGCGGCCTTATTTCGGATCGCTGGTTCTCGCGGTGCGCCAGGACGACGGCTGGCGCTACATCGGCCATGTCGGCACCGGTTTCACGCATGCCACCTTGCGCGACCTCTATCAGCGCCTTTGGCCGCTGAGGAGGGGCCGTTCGCCGTTCAAGGAGCACGTCAAGAACGAGGCCGCCACCACGTGGGTAAAGCCGCAGCTGGTGGCCGAGGTGAAATTCACCGAGTGGACCAGCGCCGGTGAGATGCGCCATCCAGCCTTCCTCGGCTTGCGTGAGGACAAAGCGGCCAAGGATGTGCTTAAGGAAAAGGAAACCTCGCGCAAAGCGCGCTAGCGGGAGGCAAACGCGTGCCGGTTCATCCTTTACTCACCGTCCTGGCCGATCCGGATGGCTTTGCGTGCCCGCTCCGGCGGATCGATCGCTAGTCCATGCGCCGCCCACTGCTCGTGATCGACGGCGATTCTTTTGCCCACCGGGCCTATCACGCGTTGCCCAAGACCATTCGCCGGCGCGGCAACAAAGGTGCGGGTGCCATTCTCGGTTTCGCCAACTACCTTCTGCGCCTTTATGAGAGCGAAAGGCCCCGCGCCGTCCTGGTTGGCTGGGATACGCTCGATGCGCCGACGTACCGGCATGAAGCGCTGGAAGCCTACCAATCGGGTCGCGTCTTCGACGACGAGCTTGTGGAGCAGTTGGAGGTGCTGCCTCAATTGGTAAGGGCCTGCGGGTTTGCCTGCGCCAAAGAGCCCGGCTACGAGGCCGACGACTTCCTGGCCGCGGCCGCCGCGCGCGAAGAACGTCGCGGTGGAACCGTCATCCTCGCCACGGGCGATCGGGACGCCTACCAGCTTGTGTCTGCGTCGACGACGGTCTTGCAGCCAATCCGCGCTGGCGAGATGGCGCGCATAGGACCGGCGGAGGTGCAAGCGCGCTATGGGGTTGCGCCGCAGCAGGTGCCCGACTTCATCGCTCTTCGCGGCGATGCCTCCGACCGCATTCCCGGCCTCGCTGGAATGGGCCCGCGCGGTGCAGCAACCCTGCTGCACAGATATGGCTCGCTCAAGCAGGCGCTTGCGGCTGGCTGCTTTCCGGCGCAGGCGCAAATGCTTCGCCTCTACTTGTCCATTGCCACCATGGACAAATCAGCGCCACTGCCGCCCCTGCGCAACCGCAAGCCAAATTGGAGCGAGGCAGCAGCCCTGGCGCGTGATTGGCAGCTCAATCGATTGGCAGATCGCCTCGCGGCGATGGCTCAAGCTGCGGCCAAGCTTGGTCGCGCCCGCTAGCCTCCAAAGTCTTTACGGTCGGGTGGGCGTTCGGGTCGGCTGCATTGGCGGGGCAACGGTCCGCGATCCCCCTATCCGGTTCAGCGAACTGACCCCTAGTCCACGTTGCCCACACGCGGCGCGAGAGCTCCAGCACAGTTGCCCGCGACAATCGACGCGACCCGACCCTCAGCAATCCTCCTCATCGTCTTCATCATCGTCATCACTCTGCTGGCGCAGGCGTGCGGGCGGAGCGGTTGGCACCGGTGAAGCACGTGGGCTCAGCACCGGTAGAGCTGGGGCCGGCTTTGGCAACGCGTTAGGTGGCGCGGCAGGCGCCGCTGCCACCGGCACACGCGGGGCAGCAACGGTTGTGCGCGGGTCGGGCGCCGCCTCCGTGCTGGTCGCCGATGAGGAATTGGGAGGGCCGCTCGGCCTAGCGACGGAGAGCGAGATTGTCGCCGCGCGCTGGGGCGCCGGTTGGGATGGCGGCTCGCCTTTGATTGCTATGACCGCCATCCCGACCATCACGCCGAGGGACGTTGCAGCAACAGCGGCTGCGACCAGTCGAAACATGACGATCTATCGCCTTGCGGAACGGGCACGCTCCCTTCGTGTAGGCGAGGACGCTTGCGGGCCGCAGTTCCCTATGGCACAGGGGGCGCCAGGGATGGCGCCAGAGGCTCGTTCGCGCATCGCGGCGACGGGCTAGCCCTCATCCATCACGAGCGCCCGTACGGGCTTCATTCGGCCCGCACTCCATCCAAGATGCCAGGCAAGCGCTTCCGCGGTTGCGACAGGAAACGGGTTGCAATCGTTCATGTCGCGACGGCGGCCAGCCATGTAGCCGCGATGCCAGGCCTGGGTATTGAGTGGCACGCGCGTCGTGCTCGTGGGGTCGTCGGTCATTCTGTTCACACCAGGTCATGTGGCCCAACTGGGCCGCCGCTCCCCCGCGAGGTGGCGGCAGACGCAGGGGCTCGCAGGCCCCGTGCATGCTTCGGGAATGTCCTTCCCCATGGCGCCCGACCGCCGCGCCACGCCGCTGTCGCGGAATGGCTGCCAAATGGCTTAACTCAAGAAGCTGCCCCCTTCAGGGGACGGTAGTTCACAACCCCACCTGCTAGCTGATTTGCGCGGCCGCAGCACCTGAAATTCACAGGAGCGGTTCTAACCTCAACGGCCCTCTGGCACGTCACCGCGCCGCCATCACAGGCGACGACCGAAAGAGACGAATCGCTTGCCAAGTTCCAGGGGCGCATCGCCGCCCCCGCGGCGCGATCATCTGCACGAGGTGGCCGGCAATCTCGTGACGCGTTTCGGGCGAGATCTTCGATCCCAAGCGCGGCACTTCGCAGACGTGCCCCGAGTGCGGGATCGTCGCTGCAAGGACGTTGGCCGAGCGCGAGCACCGCTGCGACTGCGGTTGCGTTCTCGATCGGGGCGTTGCTGCAGCGATGATTGTGCACGTCAGGGCCTTCGGCTTCTGGCCCGGAGCGGGCCGTGGGCGCCAACCCCAGCGGATTGCCGCCTAGCGTGACTGAGAAGCCGTCACCTTCAGGGGGGACGGTAGTTCACGATTTTCGACGTCGGTGTCGTCGATCTCCCGGC
Organism: Hyphomicrobiaceae bacterium; assembly: GCA_036558085.1. Taxonomy (GTDB): domain Bacteria; phylum Pseudomonadota; class Alphaproteobacteria; order Rhizobiales; family Hyphomicrobiaceae; genus AWTP1-13. Next base: position 22,882 of record DATBGH010000040.1, on the reverse strand, counting down.
GTCCTATCGCTCTGGCATGGAGGCTGACGCCGACAACATGATTTATGCCGACGCTGATCGCCGACCTGGTCAGGACGGTCTTGTCATCGCACCCCGCCTCACCTTCGAGCGGTGCGCCAAGAAGCATGCCTGAGATAACCAATGACGCAATTGCGCCGCACGCGTTCGGCAGGCCGTTCGCAAGCGGGTTTGGCGTTCGTGCTGGGCCGGCACGCGTGGCTTGGGGCAGTCCGCGCCCCCGATGGCGTTGGTCGACGGGTCATTGCGGCCCCTGACATGGGTTCTTCGCGTGGGCTGGCGATGGCGCCGAATAGGCCTGCAACCGGGTGCCCCGCAATTGCACGCTTGGGTTGGCATGCAGCAGGCCATCCCCTCAAAACCACCTTGACTCCAGCACTTCTGCGGTAGATCGATGGCGCCCTCGCCAACCCTTGAACCGCCGGTCAACAGAGATTGGGGCGTTGCGTGCAAAACCGGGGAGAGAAAATCGCGACGGCTCCAAGTGCGGGATTGCCGACCCTTGCCATGCTCGGGGCCGTTTTCCTGTGGTCGTCCGCGACACCTGGTACGAAGTCCGCACTGAGCGAAATTGCCCTTGCCGATTTCGTGATCATCCGTTTGTCGCTGGCGGCCGTGGCCCTGTGGGTGATCGTGCTCGTGACGCGAACGAGCGCAAGCCTGCTCCGCGCGGGTTGGCGACCGCTCATCATGGGCCTGCTGGAACCCGGGCTTGTCACGTTGCTGGTATCGCTCGGACTGACCATGACCTCACCGGTCAGCGCCTCGGTGTTCTGGGGGCTCACGCCGCTGATCATGCCCATTCTCGGTCGCGTCGTGCTCGGCGAGCGGATCGAGTTCGTGGTGCTCGTGGCGGCCGTGATCGCCTTCAGCGGTACGCTGATCCTCGTGTGGGGTCAGAGCCATCACGGCGGAGGTAGCGTGCTCGGTGATATCTGCGTTGCCAGCGGCGTGCTGGCTTCGGCGGTCAATGCGCTTCTCTCGCGGCGCCACGCGCAGGCCGGTGCCAATCCGCTCGTGACCTCAAGCTGGCAGCTAACCTCGGCGTGTTGCGTCGCCCTTCTGCTGCCTTTTCTGATCCCGCCGGGGCCCGCGCGTGCTCTCGATGCCAGCATGCAATCGATCGCCGTGCTCGCCTACCTCGGGCTTGTCGTGTCCGTCGGCGTCTACATCCTGTCGAACTATGCCATACGCCACCTTCCCGTTGCCCGCATGAGCCTGTTGGGCTGCTTGACCGCACCCTTTGGTGCGATGCTGTCGGCCTTCCTCCTCAAGATCGAGGTCAGCACCTTCGATGTATTTGGCGTCGGCCTCGTGGTGGGTGCAGTGGCCCTCCCGTCGCTGGCTCAGTGGATGCGAAAGAGCCCGAATTGGCTCAAACCATCGCCGCGCCAAAAACTCGTCCGGGATTAGTCGCTGCTCTCGGCAACGCCGGTGACGCGGCTCAACCCCGAGCTCGACCTTGCCGCTCGGATTGCGGCGCGATCTCGCTTCGCTTCGGATCAGCTGCTGTATAGGCTCCGCCACACGATTGGTGCACCTAGGCCTTGCTCGGGTGCGTGGTACTCAAGGATTGCCACGTCAACCTCGGCCCGGCTGCCCAGCACACATGTGGGCTCGACGCGACGAACGCTCATGGCGAAGCGTGCACCGCCGTTCTCAAGTTCACTGAGGAACTCCCATGCCTGCGGTCGCCCGGGGTCGGCCAACAGAACCCTGCCACCCGGCGCAAGCGAACGGTCAAGGATGGCTGTAATCGAGCCATAGAGCGCCGCGTCGTAGAGGATATCGGCGCCGAGGATCACATCAAAGGAGGTGGGCTCAACCCAATCGCGCCAATCCGCCCGAAACCGTCGAATGCCCGCCAGTGCGTTCTCTCGCTCGTTGAGCGCCGCAATATCGAGAACGTCTTCCAGGTGGTCTGTCTGCCAAACGCTTGCACCGAGGCTGCACGCTACGAGACCTGGCAATCCGGTGCCGGCACCGAGTTCGAGCACGCGCTTTCCCCGAACGAGACTTGGCTCCTCCGCAAGTCGTTGCGACAGACCAACGGAGGATTCCCACAGCAGGAGCCCGTAGGGCAGATGCTCGAGCCTGCTTGCGACGGACAGCAGATAGTCTTGATCTTCCACGCACCAGATGCGCCATCGGCGACCACCAATCAAGACGGGCACGAGACTGAGCGGGACGGTCGCATTGGGATGCATGGCACGCTGGAGATAGCAGGAGAGCACCGCTCTCGCCACACTCGGATGCGAGGCTCCGCCATCCGCGCACCCCAAACCCGCCTCCTGGCCCCGGGTCCAGCGCTCGAGCGCCTTGCGGGCATCCAGGAGGGGCCTCGGTCGAGACCACAAGTCGCGGCGTGCGCGACCCGCCACTGCGACCGATGCCGCCCCACCCGGAAATCAGCCCGTCGGCAGGGCGATGAACATCTCGCGGTCGTTGCGGCGCACCAACGCGAGCACGTGTTGCTTCTTTTGAGCGGTCGCTGCTTCGAGTGCGCGCGTGACCTCATCGGGACTGGAAACCTCCCGTCCGCCCAGCTGGACAATGACGTCGCCAGGCCGCAGGCCCGCTTCTGCGCCCTTGCCGCTCGGCTCGACGCGGATGATGGCCACGCCTTGTTCGCCAATCCCCATCACCCGGGCGGCCGGGGCAACAGCGATGCCAAGGCGGCTCGATTGCGGATTGGTGCTGCTCTGGGGAGGCGTCTCGCGCGTTGGCTTTGCTTGCTCTTGCTGTTGGGCAATCGTCACTTTCGCGGTGTCTTGCTTGCCCTCGCGCACAAAGCCAACCTCAACTGGCGAGTTAGGCGCGATGCCGGCCACCTGGCGTGCAAGGTCGCGCGAGTCCTTCACTTTGCTGCCATTGAGGCTGGTAATGACATCTCCGACCTTGAGGCCGGCCTTGGCGGCCGGGCTGTCGGGCTGGGTGCCGGACACCAGGGCCCCTTCGGTCTCCTTCATGCCAAGGCTATCTGCAATTTCCTTGGTGACCGGCTGGACCTGAACTCCGATCCAACCACGCTCCACAAATCCACGCTCCTTCAGCTGCGCTATAACCGGTTTGACCGTCGTGGCGGGAATGTCAAATGCGATCCCGACCGACCCGCCTGAGGGCGAATAGATCGCCGTATTCACCCCGATGACGCGCCCGTTCATGTTGAACGTCGGGCCGCCGGAGTTGCCCCGATTGACCGGCGCATCAATCTGCAGGAAGTCGTTGTAGGGACCGGAGCCGATATCGCGGCCCATCGCCGAGACGATGCCGGCCGTCACCGTTCCGCCGAGCCCGAAGGGATTGCCCATGGCAATCACCCATTCTCCAGTCTTGGGGAGGTCGTCGGCAAAGTTGACGAAGGGAAAGGCACCCTTCCCTTCAACCTTGAGAAGGGCAAGATCCGTCTTTGGATCCGTGCCAATCACTTTTGCATCGAGCACCGTACCATCATCCCTCACGATCTGCAGTTGGACGGCGTTGGCAACGACGTGGTTGTTGGTGACAATGTAGCCCTCGGGGCTGATGAAGAACCCCGAGCCTTGCGCCTGCACGTACTGATGACGAAGGCCTTGGCCCTGGTGCTCCCCCTGGCCAGGAGCGCCGAATTGCCGGAAGAAAGGCTCTAGGGGTGTTCCCTCAAAGGGATTTGTGCCGCCATCCCCCGAGGTGATTTGCGGGGTCACATCGGATTTGACGCGCACCGAAACCACGGCGGGCTTCACCGCCTGCACGAGATTGACGAAATTCGGGACGGCCGGAGCTTGAGCTGCGGCATTGGGCGAGAGATCGTGGGGATTGGAACTCGACGCAGCTTCAGCGCGTGATGGGGTTGCCGTCTGTGGTGCTGGAGGCGTCGAGGGCTGCGTCGGTGGCACCGTCGCGGCGGTTGGCGCGTTCTGGGTCGCCGCTGGCTGCGCCGAGGGGTGCTCGTGACGCAGACCATAAAAGAGCGCCACGAGCACCACGATAGCCAGAACGCCTGTGGTCCAGCGTGAGGAAAAGCGGTTCATGTGGGGCTCCTGCGAAAAGCCGGCGCAACCTCTGCGCTTTTATGCCGGTCATAACCCGCCGCCGCCCGTCATGTTCCTTGAGCGACGCTTCAATCGAGGTCGCAGCCGGGGAGCGCGATCGCGCCCTGCCCGCAACGAAGCCAAATGCGGCGGTGAGGGTGAGCTCCGGGACATCGATGCCCCCTTGGACATTGACCTTGGACATTGAGGTCCTAGGGATGCGCGAACGCCCTGCGGCGGGTCGGCGCTGATCCCGCCGCACTGATCCCGGGCGGCATCAAGCCAAGTTAGGGTCCCGAGGGACGGAGGCGGGCGAGACGGCACTCCCCAGAGCGGCTGACCCAATTTGCTGAGAGCGCCGGGGCAATTGCTTGCCCTGAACCGGCAAGCACAACTTGGCCGCGCGCACCCCTTCTGGCCGGCCACCGCCACTCCGCGGGGCTCCTTGCGCGCTTGCCCAACGCCACCGTTAATGCGGTCGATGCTCGACCTAAGCCGCGGGTCGCTCGTGTTTGCCCTCGGCGATCTCTTCCATGATCTTCTTCGAGAAGGCTTGGAGATCACCGGGGTTGCGGGAGGTCACGATCCCCTGGTCGGCCACGACCTCGACATCCTCCCATTTGGCTCCGGCATTGATCATGTCCGTCTTGATCGACTTGTAGGAGGTTGCCCGCCGTCCCTTGAGCATGTTGGTCTCGATCAAGAGCCAGGGGGCGTGACAAACGGCAGCCACGACCTTCCCCTGGTCGAAGAAGGCGCGAATGAACTTCAAGGCCTTGTCGTTGATGCGCAAAAGGTCTGGGTTGATTTGTCCCCCCGGCAGCACGATTGCGTCGTAATCCTGCACGCGGGCTTCATCGAGAGCCACGTCGACCTTGACCGGCCGACCCCAGTCCTTCTTCTCACACCCCCGAATTTCCTGGGCTTGCGGTGAGACGACGTGCACGATGGCGCCCTGCTCCTTGAGGCGATCGCGCGGGATTTCTAGTTCGGATTGTTCAAAGCCAGTGGTGGCGAGGATCGCGACTTTCTTTCCTTGGATGTGCATCGCTGTCTCACTGTCTCCGTGTCGGTCACTTTGGGCACAACTGGGTCTCTTCACGCGAGTTCCCCTCCCCCAAGCCGTCCCGAGGTCCATCAGGTGGACTTGGGTTCGACCTTGAGCGCGACCTCTTCAAGGGCCCCCGTGCGCATGTTGGCTCGGCAGCATTGTGGGCCCCGCGATGGCTAGTCCCGACGACTGGCTGGCTCGGCGACAGTGAGCCCGGTGACCGTGGGTTCTGAGCACTGAGCCCCTGCACCGATTTTTCTAAGTTCGATCCTTATGCGCTCAGTTCATGGTCATGAGATCCTTGTCGATTGGGAGAGAACCCGACTAACTCGCCCATTACGCGCCCAACTTCGATGGCCGCGCCACACCCAAACTCTGCCCATTGTAGGCGTGCGGAGCTTGGCGCAATCTAGCTTGCAGGCGCTCTGCAACCCGGCAAACCCAGTTTCGGGGAAGGATCCAATGCAGCCAGTCCGAACTCCCATCTTGACGACGGTTCCCATCAAGGAGCTGCGTCCGACGCAGATCACGGTCGGCATGCGCGAGGTCGAAGCCAAGCGGCGACGCTGGCGGGAGCGCTTGCAGACAAGCGACGAGAAGGCAGGAAAGTACCTCGGGCGTCACATGATCCCCGTCCTCCTTGGTCCCAAAGATCGCCACTTCATCATCGACCATCATCACTTGAGCCGGGCTCTTCTGGAGGAGGGCGTGAAGGAGGTGCTCGTGACCGTCGTGGCCAATTTGAGCCGCTTGGACAAGGACGAGTTCTGGGTCTTCGTCGACAATCGAGGGTGGTTGCATCCCTTTGACGAGCAAGGCCGCCGGCGTTCAACTGAGGAGTTGCCAAAGACCATTGCCGACCTCGTCGATGATCCCTTTCGCAGCCTCGCGGGAGAGCTGCGGCGGCTCGGTGGATTTGCCAAGGACACCACACCGTTCAGCGAGTTCTTGTGGGCCGACTTCCTGCGCCGTCGGATGCGACGGAAGATGATAGAGGATACCTTTGATGAGGCGGTGGAGCAGGCCTTGCAGCTCGCCAAGGCACAAGACGCCGATCACTTGCCGGGCTGGTGCGGTCCGATTGGACATGAATGAGGCCAGCGCCGCGATAGAAGGGATCGCGGTCCGCTGCCGGCCAGAGCGGCTGTAGCTTGGCGGCTGTAGCTCGCAGCAACCATTGCTTGCGCGGAAATCTGCACGATCGCGTCCGCACCCGGGCGCAACAGAGAGATCGACAGGCCGGCGGATCAGAGCCCGTGAACGCGCGTGCCGAGTTTCATTTCGGCCGATGCGATCGGGATTTTGCCGCCTTTTCGATGGTGCCTATGCCGCGAGCACGCGCGTCGGGGTCCTGGCAATGCCCTTGTGAACGATCTCATCAACGAGGTCTAGCCAGTCCTCAACCAGCCGCGTCATCAGGAATTGCTGCCGGACGCGTTGCTCGGCGCGCCGCCCCATGCTGCGGCGCAGGACGCGATCTTGGAGGAGCGTCACGATATGCGCAGCAGTCTCCTCGACACTGTTCACCAGATAGCCCGACCGGTTGTTTACGATTTGGTGGCGAATGCCGCCGGCATTGCCCCCAATCACCGGTCTTCCCTTCCACATTGCCTCGGAGACCGTGAGCCCGAAACCTTCGCGCAGGGATTTTTGCAGCACGACGCTGGCCCGCCGCTGCAGCGCGTTTACCAGGAGGGGATCGTCAGCCTCGATAATGATGATCTGCTCTCCTGCACAACGCTGGAGCCTTTCGTACATGGCGGGGCCTTCCGGATCGTCGGAGGCGGTGTTGCCGGCAAGCACGAGCGTCGCCGGCACCTTGGCGCAGGCCAGACGAAAGGCTGCAATGACCCCTTCGGGATCTTTCCATTTGTCGAAGCGGCCAGCCTGCACGATAAGGGGCAGATCCCATCCAATACCATAGCGCTGCAGGTGCCGTGTGCTCTCAGGACGGGAGATGTGCTGGTTGATGAGCGAGAAGGGATCGATCGCCGGCATCATGAACCGCTGTGGTACTGCGAGCGGTTGGGCGTATTCCGGCAGCGAGAACACCACCGCGTCGTAGCCGTTGACGCTTTGGGCGAGATACTCCCACGCCGGTTCGTACGGAGCTGAGAGGTCGATGTGGCAACACCACACCCATCGCTGCCTTCGCCGCAATTCCACAAGGCGCAGTGGCTGGGGATCGTGCACGACGATGAGATCATAATTATCAAGCTGCGCCTGCGCACCGTTGGCGTGCGCCACATCGGCGTGCAAGGCGAGGCGCTCGCGCGCAAGCGCCACAGGTTCGCCGTGCAGAGCGTTATGGACGTCCTTGGTGAAGGAGAAGAACTCTGGCGACCCCGTGATCACGAACCAATCGGTTGTGATCCCAAGCTCGTTCATCAACGGAACGAGGCTTGAAAGTATCTCTGCCACGCCGCCGCCCTGGGGGCTCGAGTTGACGTGCAAGACCTTTAGTCCGCGCAACCGCTGCGCCTTCCTGAGCAGACGCTGGGTTGCGCGCACTCCGATGAGCGGTTGATAGCGGCTCAGCGCAGTAGGTTCGGCACGAACGCGCAACGGCGCTGCGCTCTCCATGCTACATCTCGCAATTGTGCTAGCGGGCCACAACAACAACGGCCATGCACCCGCACAGTTCCCGATGGTTGCCCTGTTGAGACGTGCCGTGCACAAAAAAAGACCGGGCGGCAGCGCCGCCCGGTCCTCAGTTCTCCTACTATTTACTTTAGCGCTTCGCCTCGATCACGAGTTCGACCTTGGAACCCTGCGGATCGGTGATTGCCACACGGTCCTCAGCGGCGAAGTACTTGTGGTCGCGAACCTTGGGGACCTGCCGGACAACGGTTTCCGGGAAGCGTTCCAGTCGAGCCCCGCGCGGCACCGGCGAACCCTCACTGAGCGAGCCCAACGCCAGCGTGCTCTCGCCGCGCATGTTCACGTTGTCAAGAATGATCCGCTTCTCTTCCTGCGTGAGCATCAGTTGCGCCATCCCGCGCGGTTCGTGGCCGCGTGCCGTTTGCGTGCCAGCGGGGAGGACATCGACGATCTCGTAGGTGTTGGGGTCGACGATGCAGATCTCATCATTGGCGACGAAATAGCGATAGTCGCGGAATTGCGGAACGATCGTGAATACCGCCGCTGGCAGCGCTACAAGCCGCACGGACCTCGGCACGCGCGTGCCGACGTTGATTGCGAAATTCACGTGGTCGATGCGGTTCACGTTCCGGCCCTTGAGAATGGTCTCGTGGACGTTGGTCCGCTGTTGCTCTGAGAGCTGCACCCGGCCAGCCGCTCCTTCCTTGGAGCCGCCCTTGGCAGTTTGGTTCGGGGATTGCGTCCGGGCGCTGCCCTTGGTTCCCTGCTCTCTGGGCTCGGTCTGCGCGCTGCCCTTGCTGCCCTGCTCCCGAGGCTCAGTCCGCGCACTGCCCTTGGTTCCCTGCTCCTTAGGCTCAGACTGCGCTGTACCCTTTTGATTTTCGCGGGGTTGCGTCTGCGCACCCTTCGTGCCGTGCTCGCTGGGCTCCGTCCGACTGCTGCCCTTTGTGCGCGGCTCCGATTGCTGCGTCTGCGCACTGTTCTTGGTGCCCTGCTCCTTGGGCTGGCTCCGCTCGGCGCCCTTAGTGCCCTTTTCGCTGCCCTTATGGCTCGATTCGCTCTGTTTTCCTTCGCTCTGAGCCGAGGATTTGCCCCTCGGTTCGCTCTGTTGCGCGCCCCTCTCGGACTGCATCTTTGAAGAGGCACCCGCACCCGGTGACGCCTTCTCCTCGCCCTTTTGCTGGGTTTGTGCGAATGCCATGGCACTGCACATCACCAATGCGAGTGCCGTACCTCCCAGCAACTGTGACGCTTTCATCGCTCATCTCCTCCAATCAAACTGCGGATATCCGGGAAACGGACGACCCGCGCGCCGCGTTCCGAAAAAACGCGAACGCGCGGGAGCGCGCCCTGTCGCATGCCGGGCAGTTACCAGTGGCGCCAGTACCGGTGATGGCGATGGCGGTAGAACTCAAAGCGAGGCGACCCGTAATAGTACCGGTAATACCGATGGTACCGCCGATAGTAATGCGCCTGCTCTACGCTGGAGGCTGCACCGGTCGCAGTCCTCAGGCCCGTCGCATTCGATGCTGGCGCGGCTTGCAGCGGCAGCGTCAGCATGCTGACGGCCAAGCCAGCGAGGCTCGGTAATAGAAGCTTTCTCAGCATTGCACACTCCTTGAACGTTGGGATAGGAAGCAACGTTTGCCACTGACGTGGGTTCCGCAGCGCGCGATGGCGCACGGGAGGTTGACGTCGATGAACAATTATTCATCGGATCAGCGGCGAGTTCTGGAGCTGAGCACGTCTGCTGTTGCGGTCGCATTGCTGTGCGGCGCGAGGCAGTCAGCGTGTGACCGCTCGTGCGCTGCAAATGTGGCGCTTGCGGCGATCAACACATCCAACGAAGAGGGCGCCTAATGCGCGACCTCACGCGAACCCTGTCGATGGCGGCGACAGTCTGTTGTCTTGTTGCATCGCCGGGTGTTCCGGGGGGCAGCCACGCAGCACAAGTGTGCGAGGCTGGCAAGGGTTACGTGGCTGCTGATACCGCACAGCAGGTCAATGAGAATTTTCTCGCCAACATCAAAGCGGTCGGCATCGAGACGGTCATTCGGTATTACGACTGGATCGACGAGACGCTGCCGGGCAAGACGCTCACCCTCCATGAACTCGGCCTGATCGGCAAGGCAGGCATGAGCATCGCAGTCATCTTCCAGCACAACAGTGACTGTCTCTGCACCTTCATGCAGAAGGGACGCGGCAGACGCGATGCTCGACGCGCATTGGAGCTCGCGAAGTCATACGCTCAGCCATCCGGCAGTGCCATCTACTTCGGTGTCGACGGCGTCGACGCGCAGTTCCTGTCACTCCTTGCCGCGACCGACCTGCCGAGTGGCGAGGCGCAGGCAAGAAAGTTTATCCAGCGATATGTTCGTGCCTATTTCCAGGACGTTGGTTCGGTCATGAAGGCGTCAGGCTACCGGGTGGGTGCCTATGGCAGTGGCCTCGTGTGCACTTACCTGCTCGAAGAACATCTGGCTGAGCTGTGCTGGCTTGCCAATGCAAAGGCCTGGCCCGGATACGATAGCTTCGCCGCCACCAACCGATGGGCCCTGAAGCAGCACGTGCCGACGAGACCCAGCGACTGCTTTGGCCTCGAAGTGGACCTCAACAGCGCCAATCCGGTGACCGAGAATTACGGCCAATGGAAGCCCAAGCCCTTTTGATCGGCGTTCTGCCTCGCATCACCCGCAACCATGCGCGTCGGCCCAACATGTGCACGCCACGGGTGTCATAGAACGGGTGCCATAGAACGGGTGCCATAGAACACGTGGCCTCAGCCTATCGGCGCAAGCTGATGCCAACATGAAGTTGACGCGGAACTTGGGCGGTACACGCCTGACGCCGAACGAGCATCGTTGAAGCGCAAGCTCGACCGTAGCAGCGGGTTGGCAGCAGGCACGTTCATTATCCGTTCAGTGGCCCTGCGGTAGGGCACACGGCTTGGCCTATTTTGGCCTATTTCAGCAAAGGATCACCCCATGCGTACTCTTGTAATCGCAGCAATCGCGAGTCTCGTCGGCGCCGGTGCGGCGCTGGCGCAAACGACCAAGCCCGCCGAGAAGCCCCACAGCGCCGCATCGCTCGAGTGCTCGAAGCAGGCCAATGAAAAGAACCTCCACGGCAAGGCACGGCGGTCCTTCCGGTCAAAGTGCATCAAGGGAATGAAGGCCAAATCCTAGCGCTTTCTCAGATGACGTTTGGCCCGATCGGCGCTCCATAACAAGGTCGCGCAAAACGCCCACGAAGGCATTCCCCACGAAGGCATTCTATGTCACGTGAGGTCGCCAACTACGGCTGGGCGTCGGCACTGCAACCAACGTAGCGAGATCCCCTGCGGGTGTGCTCAAGGCACGCCCGCGCGATCTTGCCGATCTGTGCGCGATGGGTCGCGCTCGTGTCGGCGGTCGGCGCGCACTGGGCGTGCCGCGGCTTATCGATGAAGCATGCCCCCGACGGTGGTGCACTTACTTGAGCCCAGTCGCACTTGAGCCCAGTCGCACTTGAGCTCAGTCGCACTTGAGCTCAATCCCGCTTGAACATCCCCGCCTCTGAAGGTCGCAACAGACGCGGCGAAGAGCTCATTTGTTCGCTACCATCGTCTTCCCACCGAGACGTCGGCGGCTTCACTGCGATCGCCGCAGCGGCAACCAATAGTGCCGCTGCCACCGCGATCTTCAAGCACGTCGACATCGAAGTTACCACCTCCGTCGATTTCCTCCGCCAGCTCATGTAGGCTCGCGCGCACCTCGGAAAAAGATCTGCTCGCTGACGTGTGAAGCGCAGTGAGGAGCCCAATCTACCCTGATCCATTGGTCGCAACCCAAGACAGCTCCCGCAAATTGAATGCGGTGCCGACCGGAGTTTCGGCCGGAGTTTCGGCCGGAGTCTCGGCCAGAGGTTCGGCCAGAGCTTGGGCCCAAGTTTTCGTTGAGTTCTCTTGGCAACTTCAGGGAAGGGCGTCGTCGATACTGGACAACCCGGCTCCCCGGCGCGGCGCTTACCTGACGTGGCGATCCCCCAAACTCCGCGTGGCGCATCACGATCTCGAGCCGCGGTCGACGACCCAACAGCCTTGGGGATCTGAAGCAGGATAGCCACCAGCGTCCATTGCAAAATTCGCGCGCTTCGGTGCCCACGAACGCATGGCTCGTCACATCCCTTCACACATGCGTGAGACATCCAACGGTTTGCGCCCGTTCTCCCGTTTGGTGCCTTGGCGGCACGCATCGTGCCGGAATACGGAAATAGAAGAGGAAATCAATGAAGACGATCGTGTCTACCTTTGTTGCCCTATCCGTGCTTGCCGGCGTTGCCGCGGTGGCCCATGCAGCGACCGACGCGAAACAGCTCTTTGAACAGCAGGAGCGGTGGTCCGGCGGCGGCCAGTAGTCTAATCCCCACGAAGAAGCCCGCGAGAGCTCTCGCGGGCTTCCATCGCGGTCCCGTCACAAGCTGGGCCCCTTTACAAACTGGCAGCGTCGCTCTGTCCTTCAACGTGAGAGCGAGGGTCAGCCCCTCGGCAGCGCAACCCAGTCTTCGTTGCGCGGCAACCTCACCGAAACAGCAGCGCGAAGACGAAGTAGGCCAAGCCACTCATCGAGGCGGCGGCAAACACGCACCAAGCGACCGCCTCCCAGAGAGGTGTGTGCTCGTCTTGGTGTTGTTGGTGCAGTCGCATGTCTGGACCAGGCCAGCCGGTTGCTCCCAAAGGCCTGTTACAGCGCTCAGCTGACAATTGGCTGATCCGACGCTTGGAATGTAACGGGATTGTCCACATCCATCGCAAGGGTGGCGCCACGCATGCATTCATGCGGGGGAGGTGACGCCGAGCTTTCAAAGGCGAACGCCAGATGCCGAGCCTTCGGCGCTGCCCGCCTGGACGGCCCAGGCGTCCTTGAGCGATTGGTCGAGCGAGACGCCGAATTCGCGGACTTGACGGATGGATCCTTCACCGGGCATCGATGGGATGCGCCTCTGAGCAAAGAAACGCTCAGGAGCGCCCGGTGAAAGCACCAGGGAATGCCTCATTTGGCCACCATGCGAAACCGCTCGCCACGTGGCCGAGCGCATTGGGAAGTCTCGCATGAACGGCACCCCGACGGATCGTCTCTCGCTGCCCGCCGGCGGCGCGATGCGAGTGTGTGTCAAGGTTGCGTGCTGGCTCGCGCTGATTGCGCTTTCGCTGTCGCGCTTGCACGCCGAAGAGCCAGTGGTGGAGCGCATCAGCTTCATGAGCGCCGATGCTCAGACCACCCTCGTCGGCTACCTCTTCAAGCCTGCGACCCTCGCTGCGGCGCGTGTTCCCGCCGTGGTCATGATGCACGGCCGTGCTGGCGCGTACTCTGAACGAGCCAATGGCGTCTACGACGCCTCGACCCTGTCGCTGCGCCACAAGGCCTGGGGTCACGAGTGGGCCGAGGCCGGCTATATCGCCCTCCTTGTCGATGGCTTCGGTCCTCGCGGGTATGCGCAGGGGTTCCCGCAGCACAGTTACCAAACCCGCCCGGCAGAGCTCAATGAAGTCACGGTCCGGCCGCTCGATGCTTACGGAGCTCTCAGCTATCTACGCTCCCGACCCGACGTCATTGCCGACCGCATCGGTCTACAAGGCTGGTCCAATGGCGGCAGCGCCGCCATCGCCACCATGGCCTTCGATGCTCCGGGGATTACGGCGCCCACTGCAGCAACCGGATTTCGTGCTGCCCTCGTCTTCTACCCGGCCTGCGGTCTCAAAGCGCAGTTCCATGAGAAGCCGTTTCGCCCGTACGCTCCCGTCCTCGTCTTCCATGGCACCGCTGACGAAGAAGTCTCCTACAAACGGTGTGCCGCGTTGGTCGAAAAGAGCCGGGAGAACGGCGCTAATGTGCAAATCAAGATCTACCAAGGCGCTACGCACAGCTTCGATTCGCCCAACCGCAAACGGCAAAGCGTCGATGCCAATGCCGACGCGACCGAAGATGCGCTCGAGCAATCGCTCCGCTTCTTCGCCCAATATCTTGGCGATAAGCGATAGGGTCGGCTAATTACCCCCGTAGTATTTTTTGCGGCCCCTACCGCTGCCACCGGGCCACGTGGGACGTGCGGTGGCGGCTCGTCAATCCGAAGCGCCAAGTCGAAGCAGCGCGTTGCCGGCTTCTGTCTCGCCCAGCTCCCGCGCACGCAAATACCATTTGCGGGCCAAGCTGGGATTTGGTTGCACGCCCTGAATGCGCAAGCGCACGAACTCATGCTGGTCATAGGTGGATCCCAGCACGAATGCGGCGCGTGCCAAACCCATCTCTGCTGCCCGAAGCAAGAACTGACGAGCTGCCGACACATTGCCTTGCGACAGCTCGCGCTCACCTCGCGCCACCATCGTCTCCGCCAGGCCGCGACTGTTACCACTCAACCCCGATGGTTCGCTGCCGGGCGCGCGCTGGCCTGCGGCACTGGCCGATTTAGGCGCCATCGGAGGGGATTTGGAGTTTTCGCCGGTGCCTTCCGATCGTGGTGCCGAGCCCGCGTCTATCAAGTTTTGTGCCGTCATGGTCGACCGGGCGGCAACCACGCCGCGAGAACCGGAAGGCGTCGCCCCGGCACCTTCCCTCACGTTTGGCGGCATGGCGGCAAATGCTCGCTCATTGGCGCCGACAGGTGTCGATGTCGCAATCGCCCGGGCATTGACAACCGGACGAGACGCTTGAGGGACGGCGGTGGGCGCCGCAGGAGCTGCCTCAGGTGGTCGTGGCGATTGATCGGCAGTCTCCGGTGCGGACCGGTCGCCGGAGGGCTCCGTTGGCAGAGCCTCGGCAACGGTTAAAACCGCGTGCGCCTCGGCCAAGACGTTGCCCGCTGCGGTAGCAAGCCTCAGCAGCAAATCAGATCTCCCGGGTGTGGGCCCGGAGATGAGGACTTCGAGCTTCGCAACGGCTGGCAGCGGCACAATCCAGGCATCTGGTGCCGTGCGGTGTCCTTCCGACAGGGTTGCCGAGGCCGGTAAGCCGCGCACCTGCAATGCGGCACCGGCCGGCAGCTCCTCACCGCCACGCACAACGATGGGCATTGGCCATGGCGACATCGGCTCAGCGTAGATCGTCGGCGCAATGTTAATGCTGAGCGTCCCTTCCGAGGATGGCTTGCGCGTCAGCAGATTGGCATAGCTTGCAACGTGCTCTCCGCTGCTGTCGCTAAAGACGGCCGCGCCAGACAACAGCGCTATCCCAGCAGCTGCACCCAGTGCTATCCCCGCCATCCCGCCCGCGTGCGACCGTTTCCTTTGAACGCTCGCCCTCTGCCCGAGATGCCTCTTTTGCCGGAGGCGCTCGAGAGTGTCGTCAAGTCGCGACGTTGCTTGGGAGCTGTGCCCCGCAAGAGCGCTCGACCCCTCCATTTTTGCCGGTACCCGCGCGACCGCAGGTGGCAATGCTCGCGCCGAGTGGACGGCGGGCAGTTCCGAGGGCGGCGCGATGAGCCCGGGATCGATCTCGCGTAGCGATTGCGAGCATTGCTTGAACGATCGCCTGTCGTACCTCGCAAGGTCGCGCAAGCTCTCCGCGCAGAGTTTCGCAATTTCGCGTGTTTCCTCCAGAGTGAGCATGCCCAATTGGTGGTCGCGCAGCATCGCCCTGGCAATCATCAGATTGTCGAGGTGTTCGCGCGCAAATCCGGCTTTCCAAAGTGCTGGCGCAGGTGCGGTTGCCTCGCGCTCGAAATAGAGTGGCATTGCCGACGGCGCCACCACGAAACGGCCACGCGAAGCTCTTGTGTTCTCATGCATGCCGGCAATTCTGAGGAGAAGGTTCTCATCGCCCGCAAAGCTCAACGTCTCCGGGAAGCCGCCGACTTCCGCGAGCGTCTGCCTTCGCAATAGCGCCGCACCCAGTGGCGGCGCATGCGGAGCAACGAGCCTCAAATAGGGCGGAGCCGGAATGGCAACCTGGTTTACGGGCCCGGTAGCAAGCCAAACCTTGCCGTTCTTGCGCAGCGATTGCCATTTGGAAAAAACCGCGCGGGTGGATTGGGATAGTTGTGCCACGAAGTCGAGCTGCGCTTGGATTTTTTCGGGTGCCAAACGTCCCGGAGATTTTATGAATTGAATCCAATCGCCGGCGGCGATTTGCCAGCCCATGTTCATTGCGCCCGCGAGACCCCTCGCTGGATCTGCCGCGTGTAGGCCACCCCTCATGCCGTGGCGCGCCAGATAATAGCGCGCAAGCGACGTGGTAGCGTCGGTCGAGCCTTGATCGATAATAATGGTCTCGAGCCAGTTTCGAGGACAAGTCTGCGCGTTAGCGCTTTCCAGCGCGTCGATGAGCCAGTCCTCGGAGTTGCGGGTGAGAATAACGACGCTGACCTTGGTCATCGGCTTGCTTTGGTTCACCCGTCACTCGTCGATAAGTATACCCCAGCTTAAACTGACCCGACTCTCATTGCAGACGTAGAACAAAGTAAACCGGCAAGGTGGTTAACCATCAGGGTTGGTCGAGATTACAAGCGCCGAAATGGACGCGTATTTTCCAGGCCTTGAGCGCACTGTGCGCTTTGCGAATTAGAAAGGGCGGTAGCGATGATAAATTTGCTCACTCGGAAGGCGATCGCCATCGCCGCTGCCGCGGGCATTGGGATACTGGTCGGCGTGGCCACGATCACCGC
This sequence comes from Hyphomicrobiaceae bacterium, assembly GCA_036558085.1. Lineage (GTDB taxonomy): Bacteria > Pseudomonadota > Alphaproteobacteria > Rhizobiales > Hyphomicrobiaceae > AWTP1-13. The sequence continues at coordinate 6,562 of DATBGH010000040.1, read as the reverse complement.
GCTTGCCCAGAGCAACGACGCAAAACGCGCGAGCGCAACCACACATAAAATCGCAATCCAGGTGAACCAGAACGACAAGGCGGTGATGGACCTGGCGCTCAACAACGCCAAAAACGTGATCGATTACTACAAATCAAAGGGTGAGAAGGTCGCGGTCGAAATCGTGACCTACGGCCCCGGTTTGCACATGCTGCGCGCCGACACGAGCCCGGTCAAAGACCGCATCGCCGTGATGTCGCTTGAGAACACCAACGTTACGTTCGCGGCGTGTGGCAACACCCAAGCCAACCAAAGCAAGGCGGAGAACAAGCCCGTGGTTCTCATCAGCGAGGCCAAGGTCACGCCGTCCGGTGTGGTGCGTCTCATGGAGCTGCAGCAGCAGGGCTACGCCTACCTCAGACCATAGCTCACGTCGTCCTCTTGCAAGGGCACGCCTCGAATTTGGAGTTGGTCATGCCGTCGATCAGGCGCCTATCAGTGGTCCTCGTAATGGTGGCCGCGGCCACGTCGCCCGTGGGCGCACAGAACGCGTTACCGCGACACCCGAGGGTCGCACCGCCGCAACAAAACCGCGCCGAGGTTGCGCTAAAGGAGCGCATCAACGCCTCGACCATTGGGCTGGCCGCCGGTCGCACCGAAGGGGCGCCGCTGCAATTTGCCGCCGAATTGGCACGCGTCCTCGATGACGGCGACAACATGCGCGTCCTCCCAATCGTTACGCGCGGACCTTTCGACAATATCTATGATCTTCTCTATCTGCGCGGCGTCGACGCAGCGATCGTCTACGGCGACGTGCTCGACCACTTCAGGAGCAAGCCGGAATTTGCCGCGGCGGCACGGCGCATCAACTACCTCTTCAGTCTGTTTCCGTCCGAGGTGCACGTGTTCGTGCGGCCTGAGATTAACTCGGTGCAGGATCTCGCCGGCAAGGTCGTGAACTTCAATACATCGGGTACCGCCGCCGCATTCACCGGGCCCATCGTGCTGAAGCAGCTTGGCATCGACGTCAAGGCGACCTTCATTCCGCACAGCATCGCCATGGAGAAGATGCGCCAAGGCGATGAGGTCGCAGCAACATTCTGGGTGTCCTCCAAGCCGCTGGCACCGTTCCTCAAGGGCAAGTGGCCGGAAGGATTCAAATTCCTGCCAATCGAATACAACGACAAGCTCGAGTACTACTCCCCGGGCTACCTCGAATCCTCGGATTACCCGGGCCTCATCAAACCGGGCCAGAGGATCCCCACCATATCGGTGCCAGCCGTGCTGGCCGTGTACGACTGGCCGAAGGGATCGGATCGCTATAATCGCTTGGTTCGGATGGTCAACTACTTGTTCGACCGGTTACCGCTTCTGCAAACCGAGCCGGGTTATCACGATAAATGGAAGGACGTGAACCTTGCGGCTTCGGTTCCCGGTTGGACGAGATTTGCGCCGCTTCAAGAGAAGCTCGACAAGGTCGTTGCCGGCGACGCGCAACGCGGCGTCGTCGAGACGCGGCGCTGAGACGACGCCCCACTCGCGCAACGATTGAGAGTTGAGTGCCGGCCGAGCTCTCTTGTCGCCGCCGCGCTGCTCGGCCGTTTTCATCGCGCGCTTGGTGGCAAGGTTGCGCCGATCTGTTGTCAGGGACGAAGGCTCGCCGTTACGGCCGGACTTTGTGCCGCACAAGCTGTGGTTGAACGCCATAAAGAAATTGACGGCGTCGCTCGCGCTCAGAGAAGCCCAGCAAGCAAACCTTCGCCTCGGTGCGCAACGTCTTGAAGGAACACCCAATCTCCCGCCACCTTGCGACCGGCGGCATGAGCGCCATAGGACGGTTCTGTGACAACCGGGCACGTCACTCGGGCAAAGCAGCAGACGGCAGCACAATTTGCGGGTCACGCCGACGCAAGGGTTTATAACGACACGGCGGTTCTCGCATCCTCGTTCTTCCGGGGTAGAGCGTCAGCGGGGAAAGATGCGAGGCGTAAGCGCACCGGGCGGCCGCGCAAATCTTTATTGCCTCTTGTGCACAGCTCTCCACCTTGAGGATGGCGAAGCGCGCGGAAATTCTGCGGTCGCTGGACCCCTGGGCCATTTCGCACCGAGGGCTGCGAGCGCACATGGGCACATGGTGTCCGCGCACGGTGGTCCCTCCGAGCTGGTGCAGGCCCCACACCCCCCGTGCGTGATGGAACTTGCGTGCGGGTAGCCGCTCGTCGGTTCACTCCAGTGCCCGGTAGGCAGTTTGAGAAGCCCGGATGAGCTCGTGCGGGCGGACACGTTGTGCCAGAGGTTATGCCTAGGAAGGTAAGCCAGAGAAGGTAAGCCAGAGAAGGTAAGCCGGGGAAGGGAAGCCGGAGAAGGGAAGCCAAGAAGTTGGTTGGCGCACTCCCCTCGGCGCGCGGTCTGCCGCAACGGTTCGATCCGGCCACTCCATCGACGCGGGTTCGCGGCGACGTTGGTCGATGTCACGGGGTTGCTTATTTTTTTGAGTTGATCCGCCGCCCAAGTCGCTGAGCCCCTGCGCGGCGTTGAGCTACCGCCAAAATCGGCGGTAGCTGCCGTCCCCATTCTCTTGGCTCGCAACGACGCACGACCCCAAGGGGATCCGGCGTTGCGCACCTAAAGCGTGAGAAAGGCCCGGCGCTGCGCGACCGGGCCCAACGGAATTTGATGAGACGCTCACCGCTCCCACCACCAGAACTCCGGATGGGCTCGGCGCCATTCCGCGTGCCGCTCGCGGTTCTCGCCAATCAAGATGCCGAAACGTACACATGCCTTGCGGTCGCCGCGATCACACAGCTCATGGAGGCCGACCAACTCAGCCTCTCGAGCCGACTGTGCTCTAACAACCGCGCTTGAGCCAGCGGCAACGACCCCAAGCAACGCAACGCAGCGGCGCTCCATATTACCTTTGAACGCATGACGAACTCCCTTTTTCCAGGGTGCCCCCGCGGACGCAAGGCAAGCATGAACTACCGCCATCAAGCCGCTACGCGGCTCTAATGGACGGTTTCAGGCTCGCTTGCGCGAGCCCAGGCCGGTTCCCGACCTGATAACCGCAGGCCTGCGACGAGCATTGCCAGCGCCGCCGCTTGATCGCGGGTTGCGTTGAACCCGCACTCGCAACGGTGCTCGCGCTCTGCGAGGGCCTTCTTGCGAACGGTTGCGCATGAAGGGCACGTCTGCGACGGCCTCTCTTTGCGGGTGTTCAGGATCACAAGCTCGCACCCAGCTTCTTCCGCTTTGGTGTTGAGCATGTTCAAGAACGAGCAGGGCGTGGCGTCGAGGATGGCGCGGTCGAGCCCCGCCTTCGCCTTAACGTTCTTGCCGGGCTTGTCTGCCGTGCCCTTGGCCGATGCGGTCATGTTGGACGGCATCAACTCCTCGGTCACGATCAGCTTGTGGGCGCGCACAAGGCGCGCGGTGATCTGGTGGTTGCGGTCCTTACGGCGGTTAGCCACGCGACGATGTCGGCGCGCCAGCGCCATGCGCGTCTTGGCAGCGCGCTTGGAGCGGCGGCCGCGCAGCGCCTTGGAGAGGGCGCGGCTCTCAGTCTTCAACGCGTCCTGCTCCGCGGCGAGCGGCCGGTCGTTCTCTTCTTCGGCATACTCACCCGGGGCATATGCGAGCGTGGCAAAAGGTCTTCACGCCCCAATCAAGACCGGCTTCCCGGTCGCCGCATTCGCGGTGGGGCTCGCACTCCACCACAAGGCTCAGCTGCCAGCGGTCCACCTTGCGCTGGATGTCGCAGCAGACGACGCGACCCGGTGTGCGGGCCTCGCCGCGAGCCGTCATTTCGCCGACGCCGGACAGCCGCAGCTTGCCGTGACACCAACCCTTACCTGGGGTGAAGCGGAAGCCGTCGCCGTGGGTCTTGAAGCCGAAGCCGGGGAACCGATCTTTCGCCTTGAAGCGCGGGAAGCCTGGCTCCTCGCCGGCCCCGATTCGGCGCAAGAACGCCTTGAACGCCAGATCGAGACGCTTCAGCGTCACCTGGGCCGATTGGGCGTTTACAGCGAGATAGGCCGAGTCCTGCTGGCGGATCGTGGTGAGGCTCCTGCACTGGTCCGCATAGGAGATCGATACGCGGGCCATGCGGTAGGCCTCGATGCGCTCCTCAAGTGCGGCGTTGTACAGCGTGCGGTGCAGGTGATGCAGACGCTCGAGCACCGCCAGCTGCGCCCTTGACGGGTACAGCTTGTACGTCACACGCCGGTTGACTTCGTTCTCCATATGTTCCATCTAGTTGCCAGGGCCACCAACGTCAAGATGCGCACCGTTTCTCATTGTGTGTATGCGCTCACCTACCACTTGGATCTCGCGACCAAGGACCGGCGCAAGTGCATCACGCGTCCGATGCTGGAGATGCTGCAGGACATCACAGCGCAGCGGTGTAAGGATTGGGGCGGCGAACGGCTCGAGTTCAACGGCGAGGCAGACCACGTCCACGTCCTGATGTCCCTGCCGCCCAACCTCGACCTATCGCGCTTCGTTAACAACCTGAAGACGACCAGCAGCAGATTGGTCCGGCGTGAGTTCGCCAATCAGCTTCGGCGCGTACATCGCAAGCCGGTGTTCTCATCTCCTGCGGCGGCACATCGCTGACGGTGATCAAGCAATATGTCGAGCAGCAGACTGCGCCGCAGTAAACTTCGGGCTAGCGCCCGAAACCGCCTTCACCTCCACCCTGGCTGCGCCAAGGGTGGAGAACTGGCGGCAACTTGGTAGCGATTTGGGCTTTAGTTCGGCGGTGCCGTGGCGCGGGAGAACACTCATCGCCCCGTGTCAGCATGCGGTCAGGAATGGGCCGGAAAGTCGGAGAGCTGCTATTCGGCCGCAACGGCCGGGGCGATGTCGGGGAGCAAAACGAGACGCTGCCGCACAAGGTCGATGTGGCCGCGCAGATTATAGACCTGATCGACGAAATAGTTGGGAATGCGAATTCGCCTGACCGCCGCGTCGATGCGTTCAAGCTCGGCCCGACGGGCACGGATGTGGATGGCAGCGTCGGGATGCTCAAGCGCTCGCTCCAGCCTCGTCAAATGCCGATACCAATAGGTCAACCGTCGGCGAATACTCCAGACGTAGATCGCAGGAACGGCCTTTATCAGCGGCAGAGCGATGGCGAATAAAGGGATCAGCAGAAGAATGGTCTGCGCGCCGTGCGCGTTGGCAAATGCCGTGAGCGAGAACGGCAAACCCAGGCGCTTGTTGAGAGGAGCAGCGACGCGCAACAGCGTCGGCAGTTCACCGCTCTTGTGCACTGTGAGCGCTTCGCTGGAAAACCTGAATTCCGGATCGTGCGCCCAGGGAAAATCCCCCGAGTTGTAGAAGAGCACCGGATCGCCCGAGTTGTCGAAGCCCGATTTCGGGTTGTGGACCAGTGCGTGGGTGAGAAGACTGATGAGGGCAGGATGCAGATCGGAGCGCACCACGACGGCAGCGGACGTTGCCAACAGCGTGATATCTGCCGTCGGCAGCAGCGGGTCGAACTCGATTGCCCCCTCCCGCAGCACCAGTTTGGAGAGCGCCGGGAAGCGACTGATGTAAGCTTCCACCTCGGGCGCGAAGTTCATTAGGCGAATGTCTGAGACGCGCAAGAGCTGCTGGATGCGCTCAGAGTCGGACGAGGTGATGAGAACGGCCGCGTCCGCGGCTCCGGCATGAATTTGCGCCGCATCGGGTGCCAGGATCTCTTCGATCAATGTGGCATTGGAAGACCCGATACCATTGGCTGCCAGCAGCTCGTTGGCAATCCGACGCGTTCCCCCATCGTGTAGGCCGATCAAGATGCGTCTGTGCTGGAGATCCCGCAGACTTTGAATGGGAAGATCGCCACGCGTGAACACCCAAATCGGTTCGTAGAGTACACGCCCGATGGACAACCATTTGCCAAGCTGCTGCTGCCGCCACTGTTTGGCCTTCTCACTGGCGAGGCGTCCCTGCAAGCTGCCGACGAGGCCACCCTTGACGAACCCAGCGCTCACCCCGCTCTTGTCATTCACAAGCGCCTGGAGCGTGGCAAAGCCCTCGGTGGTGTCGCGAAGCTCCAGGCTGACGCCATTGGCTTCAAGATCGGCGCGGTAGGTGGCGGCGAGATCATGGTAGGTGCGGTTTCCGGTGGCCATCACGATCTTGCCTTCGACCGGATTGGCGCGCGACAGCAAGAACAGGGCGCTGGCCACGACGAGGCCCGCGCCGAGCGTGGAAAGGAAAATCGTCCCGGCAAGCTTCCAGCGCATGTTGGCTCCCACGAAAGGCAGGAATAAAGACCGTCCCCACCACAGCCCCAGGCAAATTCGAGCGTCGTCAGGTCGGCAGTTCGCCCGGCGCGGGCTCTCCCGCTTAAGTGAGGTTCGCTGCCTATCGCGCGCTCTAAAGCTTAAAGAGTGTGCGCGAGACGGCGCAGCAAACGGCTTCAGCCCATGCAAAGGCGCAAAGGGAAGCTCTGTGGTTTAGCGCCGCCTTAACCCTTCTCCTTCGCCTTTTCGGCGGCCCTAAGGCTGCGCAGACCCGCTCGCGCTGAAATGCAGTCGCTGGAAAGCTCGGCCCTATGCGCGCGCAGGCATTGGCGTAA
>DATBGH010000039.1:0-108466 GCA_036558085.1 Hyphomicrobiaceae bacterium | reverse complement strand
AGAGGCTGACCCACCAGTCGCCCGATTGCAGCATGTCGTTGCCCAGCCGGATCAGGGTGCCCAGCGACGGCTCGGTCGACGGCAACCCGACGCCGAGGAACGACAGCGTCGCCTCGGTGATGATCGCCAGGCCGAGATTGATGGTGGCGATCACCAGCACCGGGCCGGTGACGTTGGGCAGCACGTGGCGGACCATGATCAGCACCGGCGACAGGCCGATCACGCGGGCGGCCTGCACGTACTCCTTGTTCTTCTCGACCAGGACCGAGCCGCGCACGGTGCGGGCGTACTGCACCCAGAAGGAGAGGCCGATGGCGCCGACGATGACGAAGATCGCGATCTCGTCGTGGCGCTGCACCGAGATGATGCCGCGCACCACGCCGTCGATCAGCAGGGCCACCAGGATCGCCGGGAAGGTGAGTTGCACGTCGGCGATGCGCATGATCACCGTGTCGACCGTGCCGCCGAAATAGCCGCTGACCAGGCCGAGCGTGATGCCGATCAGCATGGCCACGATCACCGAGGCGAAGCCCACGACCAGCGACAGCCGCGTGCCGTACATGATCGAGCTCATCACGTCCCTGCCCTGGTCGTCGGTGCCGAGCGGGAAGGTCCATTCGCCGTCGGGCGAGAACAGAACCGGCGGCTTCAGGCCGTCGCTGAGGCTGAGGGTGGCCGGATCGAACGGCGTGTGCGGCGCCAGCACCGGTGCCAGGAACGCCACGGCGAAGATGAACAGCGTGGCCAGCGCCGCCGCGACCGTGGTGGGCGACGACTTGAAGCTCCACCAGATGTCGCTGTCGGTGAGGCGGTGCAGCCAGCTGGTGGGTGCGGGTTGCTGCATCGCCATCTCAGTGACCCCCGACTCGCGCCGCGCCGCCCTGGCTGCGCAGGCGCGGATCGACGACGAAGTACAGCAGGTCGACGACCAGGTTGATGACCACGAACAGGAGCGCGATCAGCAGCAGGTAGGCCGCCATCACCGGGATGTCGGAGAACTGCACCGACTGCAGGAAGAGCTGGCCGACGCCCGGCCAGGCGAACACCGTCTCGGTGACGATGGCGAAGGCGATCAGCGCGCCGAGCTGGAGGCCGGCCACGGTGATTACCGGCACCAGCGTGTTCTTCAGCGCATGGCCGAAGTTGATGGCGCGCTCTGGTAGGCCCCGCGCGCGGGCGAATTTTATGTAATCGGTACGCAACACCTCGAGCATTTCGGAGCGCACGAGCCGGGTCACCAGTGTCATCTGGAAGAGGCCCAGCGTGATCGCCGGCATGATCAGCGCCTTGAGGCCTGAGGCGGTGAACAGCCCCGTGCGCCAAAAGCCGATCTTGACCACCTCGCCGCGGCCGAACGAGGGCAGTACGCCGAGCCAAACGGAGAAGATGTAGATGAGCAGGATGCCGATCAGAAACGTCGGTAGCGACACGCCGATGAGCGAGACGGTGAGGAAGATCTTCGACAACCAGCTGTCGCGATGGATGCCGGTGTAGACCCCCATGGGTATGCCGAGCGCGATCGCGAATATGGCGGCTGCGAGCGCCAGCTCGAGTGTGGCTGGAAAGCGCTCGGCGATGATGGCGGTCACCGGCTGTTTCATTTGGTAGGAAATGCCGAAATCGAAGCGTGCCGCGTTGGCGAGGAAACGGGCGAATTGCACGGGGATCGGATCATTGAGCCCCAGCTCCTCACGCAGCTTCAGTCGGTCTTCAACTGAGGTGTCCTGGCCGACGATCTGGTTGATGGGATCGCCGACGAAGCGAAACACGACAAAGGCGATGAGGGCCACCGTCACCATGACGAAGGCCGCCTCGAAGAGCCGGCGGATGGCGAATGCGAGCATCGGTGGTTCGCAGCTATCCAACTGAAAAAAGGCCGCGGACCCCTTCCGCGGCCGTTGCAGCCTCGCCTATTCCATCTTCGCCCAGTAGAACAGGATCTGGTTGTCGGCGCGCTGCACGATCTGAACTTTCTTCGACACGCCCCAGATCAGCGATTGTTGGTGCAAGGGGATGATCCCTGCCTCCTCGTGGCAGATGCGGAATGCTTCCGCGATCATGTCGTCGCGCTTTTTGGTATCGGCTTCGACCAGGATCAGCTTGTTGAGCTCGTCGATCCTTGGATTGCAGTACCCGCCAAGGTTGAAGGGGGCACCTTTGCCGTCGGCGTCGCGACAGCCGATGATGTTCTCGATCACGTTCCAGCTGTCGAATGAGCCCGGTGTCCAGCCGAGCAGGCTAAAGGAGCTGTCGTATTTGCTCGTGGCGAGCACTTTCTGAAAATACTTGGCCTTTGGCTGGGCATTGAGCTTCACTTTGACGTCGATGCGCGCGAGCATCTGTGCGATGGCCTGACAGATCGCCTCATCGTTGACGTAGCGGTCGTTCGGGCAGTCCATCTCCACCTCGAAGCCGCTGGGATAGCCGGCTTCCGCCATCAGCTTCTTGGCGGCCGCCACGTCGTAGGGCCAGCGCTTGAACTCGCCGGCGCGGGCAAAAAGCAGCGGTGAGATCAGCAGCGCCGAATTCACCGACAAGCCGCGCATGACCTTGGTATGGATCGCCTCCATGTCGATTGCTTGGTAGAAGGCCTTGCGCACGCGGGTGTCCTTGAACGGATTTTTGCCCTTGACGTTGGAGTAGAGCAACTCGTCGCGCAAGGAATCCATGTTGAGGAAGATGGTGCGAAGCTCAGGGCCGATCAGCACCGTCACGTTGGGGCTCGCCTTGACGCGCTCGACGTCCTGAACCGGCACCGGGTCCATCATGTCGATCTCGCCCGACAACAGGGCTGCCACGCGGGTGGCGTCCGATTTGATGGTCTGGAAGGTCACCTCGTCGAGATTGTGCTCCACCTTGCCCCACCAGTTGGGGTTCGGCTTGTACACGGTCTTGACGCCAGGTTCGTGGCTAACGATGATGAAGGGCCCGGTACCGTTGGACTTAAGTGCAAACGGATTGAGCGAGGTCGCCGACGACATCTGGGCCTGAAGAGCGCCATTCGCCTCCGCCCATTTCTTGGACATCATGTACCACGTGTCCCATTCATAGTGCAGAATGGGGTTGGGTGTGGTCAGCACGAAGTCGACCGTGTAGTCGTCGATCTTGACGGCTTTCATGTCGCGAGGCGCGCGCGTTGCAATCTGCGAGCCGGGGCTGCGCATGCGCTCGGTGGAGAAGATGACGTCGTCGGCGGTAAAGTCCTCGCCGTTGTGGAATTTGACGCCCTTGCGCAAGTGAAACCGCCAGCGCAGCGGGTCGACGATCTCCCAGCTCTCGGCGAGCCCTGGGATGATCTTCAAGTCCTTGTCGCGCTTGGTGAGGCCCTCGTAGACGTTGCCGAGCGCGCCCAGCGTGAAGCTTTCGTTGAGCGTATAGGGATCGAGCGCATTGAGATCGCCCTGGAACCCGTAGCGGAAGGTCTTGGCCGACGCCGGCGCGCCAGCAAAGACGAGCGCGAGCGCGCTCGTCAGGACTAGGGTCTTGATCTTCATCTCGATCTCTCGCGAAAAAACGGCTAACGGCATGGCCCGTCGGGACGTCGCGATATTGGCCGAAATCGGTGGACCGGTCCAGCGCCGCTCCGGCTTGACCGGCACGGGTCCCGGTCCTACCCAGGGTCGGTCGAAGCGGCCGCACCGGCTGTTAAGGACCGCTCGCGCAAAGGATGCCAAGCATGCAGAACGCTAAGGTGGCGACCACGAGCTCGCTGATCAACGGCGCCACGGGCGAGTGGGAAGTGGTGATCGGCATGGAGGTGCACGCACAAGTCGCGTCCAAGGCAAAGCTGTTCTCGGGCGCCTCGACGCAATTCGGTGGCGAGCCCAACGCCCACGTCTCGCTCGTTGATGCGGCGATGCCTGGCATGCTGCCCGTCATCAACGAGGCCTGCATCGCCCAAGCCGTCCGCACCGGCCTCGGCCTCAACGCCAAGATCAACCTCGTCTCGGTGTTCGACCGCAAGAACTACTTCTATCCGGATTTGCCGCAGGGCTATCAGATATCGCAGTACAAGCGCCCGATCGTTGGGGAAGGTTCGGTCGAGGTGGACGTAGACGGGCAGAGCGTGTGCGTCGGCATCGAGCGCTTGCACCTGGAGCAGGACGCCGGCAAATCGCTGCATGACCAGGACCCGGAGCATTCCTACGTTGACCTCAATCGCGCCGGCGTGGCGCTGATGGAGATCGTGTCCAAGCCCGACCTGCGCTCGGCCAGGCAGGCGCAGGCGTTCCTGTCGAAGCTGCGCTCGATCCTGCGCTATCTCGGCACCAGCGACGGCGACATGGAAAAGGGCAACCTGCGTGCCGATGTGAATGTATCGGTGCGGCGGCCCGGCGAAGAGAGGCTTGCTACCCGCTGCGAGATCAAGAACGTCAATTCCATCCGCTTCGTCGGCCAGGCGATCGAGGCCGAAGCACGGCGCCAGATCGACGTCATCGAGGATGGCGGCGTGATCGAGCAGGAGACGCGTCTCTTCGATGCCGCCAAGGGCGTCACACGCTCCATGCGCTCCAAAGAGGAGGCGCACGACTACCGCTACTTCCCCGATCCCGACCTCTTGCCGCTCGAATTGACCGAGGACTACGTCGCACGCTTGAAGCAGGATCTGCCGGAGTTGCCCGACGCCAAGCAGGCGCGCTTCATGGGCGACTATAAGCTCTCCGCCTACGACGCCGGCGTCCTGGTGGCGGAGCGGGAGAGCGCGGAGTTCTTCGAGGCCGTGGCAAAGGGGCGCGACGGCAAGATCGCTGCCAATTGGGTGATCAACGAGCTGTTCGGGCGTCTCAACAAGGAGGGCAAGCCGATCGATTGCTCGCCGCTATCGGCCGAACAGCTTGGCGCCATCATCGATCTCATCGCCTCGGGCGCTATCTCCGGCAAGATCGCCAAGGAGGTGTTCGAGATCGTCTGGAGCGAGGGCGGCGACCCCGCCCAGATCGTGGCGCAGCGGGGCTTGCGGCAAGTGACCGACACCGGCGTCATCGATGCGAGCATCGATGCCGTGATCGCCGCCAACCCCGACAAGGTGGCCGCAGTGCAGGGCAAGCCCGCCATGCTCGGCTGGTTCGTCGGGCAGGTGCTGAAGGCGACGGCCGGCAAGGCCAACCCACAGGCTGTCAACGCACTGTTGCGAAAGAAGCTCGGGCTCTAGCGGCCAAGCTAGCGGCCAGGGCAGCCGCGGCGACGGCGAGTGCAGGGCCAAGGCTCGCAGGGCGCTACCAGTCGGAGGGGGCGGGTTGGCTGGCGCGGGCAACGATGCTGGCCCAATCGCGGTGGTGATCTTGGGCGCCTGACGCGGCGCGTGCCCGTTGCGACGTGCAGGATCTTCTGGCGGGCTTTGAAAGTGCCGGCGTGCCGACTAGGACGCCTTGGCCGTGGCCGCCCTGGCCCTGGCCTTGCCAGCCAATTTCTTGAGGCGGCGGCGCACGCCCGCCGTGTTGCCTTGGATCCGCGTCAGCTTCGCCCGCGGCGCGGCGCGGCGGCGCTTTTTCTTCTGCTTTTCGATATTGCGCGCGGACAGGATGGCCATGTGCGGGCTCCTTGGTGGGTTGTGCCGCCGTGATCGGGCGCGTCCCATCTACCCCGGAGCGCGTGCTGGGGCAATCGCCTCAGCGCAACCACACTTTGAGCGGCATGCCTCCCTTGGGCCGCAACGTCACCCGGCTCACGGGCTCGGGCAGATGCACGCCGTCCCACTCGAAGCGGGCGGCCCGCACGAAGCTTGCGAGCAGCGCCATCGCCTCCATCATGGCGAAGCTGTTGCCGATGCAGGTGCGCGGACCGAAGCCAAACGGCATGAATTGGGTGCGCGCATGGGCGGCCTCGCACTCGGGCCGGAAGCGCTCGGGATCGAAGCGGTTCGGGTCCTGCCAAAGCGCTTTGTGCCGGTGCACGGCAAAGATGGGGATGAGGATCAGCGTCCCGGCCTTGAGAAGGTGGCCGCCAAGCTCGATGTCCTCAGCGACCACGCGCGTCATCACCGGCGCCGGCGGATAGAGCCGCATGGCCTCCTTCAGGACCGCGCGGGTGACGTGGAGGCGGTCGAGTTCTGGCGCAGCGATCGCACCGGCGCCCGCCACCGCCACAACTTCGGCCAGGATGCGCTCCTGCCACTGCGGCGCGCGGGCGATGAGATAGAGCGTCCAGGTGAGAGCCTTGGCAGTGGTCTCATGTCCGGCGGCGAGGAAGGTGAGCAGGTTATCGACGAGCTGTTTTTGCGACATCGGCTCGCCCGTCTCGGGAACTTGGGCGCGCGCCAAGCGGGCGAGGAGGTCATCGCCGGCCAAGCCATCGGCGCGGCGGCGGGTCAGGATGGCGCCCACGGCCTGGCGCAGGCGTCGGGCCGCTCGGCGGCGGCGAAACTTGCCGGGATACCAGAGCCATGGCGGCAAGCGCAGCATCGCGGCGGCGATCTCCCAGGAGATGGTGGCAAGCGCACCGTCGGCCGCCTCGAGGATTGCTGCAGCCTCCGCGTCGGCGCTACCGGCAAACATGGTGTCGGAGATCACCTGAAAGGTGGTCTGGGTCATGTCGCGGTCAACGGCGGCGATGGTGCCCGGGGCGTGTGTGCGCCAGCGCGCGATTTGCCGCGCCGCAGCCGCCGTCATGGCCGGCAAGAAGTGGGCGAGATCGGCTGGCCGAAAGAGGGGCGCTGCGGTGCGCCGCTGCCAGCGCCAGCTGGCGCCCTCGGAGGTGAGGATGCCATCGCCCAAGGTGTGTCGGAACACGCGCTTTTCAAGTGGCGTCTTGGGGAACTGTGCGCTTGCGTGCAGCAGCACCTGTTCGGTGAGCGTGGGTGCCGTCACCCATACCAGTCCGTGCCGGCTGTTGCCCAACACCACGAGCGGCTCCTCGTAGACCGCTTGCGGCAGGCTCGAGAGCGGGTTGCGCACGAACGTGAAGAGAAACCGACGCAAGGGTAACGGCTGCGGCGGCGGCCGCACGGTCGGCGGATAGAGGGCGTGCCCAGCGGCTGCGCCGTCTTGCGGCGGAGCGGTAGCTGTCAAGGTCATGGGCGGGGTGAGCTTCACGTCATGGCGGGCTTATGTTGAGGGCGGCCGGGCGGCTCAGGACAGATAGTTGAGGAGCCAGCCCATGCCAAATTTTCCCGGCGCGAGCAGCACCGCCGACCATAGGAAGGCCGAGCTCCAATTGGCGATCTGAAAGCGCAAGCCGGGCATCTGCGTGATGCCGGCAACGATCGGCACGCTGGCGCGAAAGGGCCCGGAAAAACGGCCGATTACGACGGCCCAGGCGCCCCACCGCGTGAAGAACTTGTGTCCTTGCGGGATGAGGGTGGGATAGCGGCTGAGGGGCCACATGCGCGCAATTTGCGCATGGTAGTGGAACCCCAGCCAGTAGGAGAACCAATCGCCCAATGCCGCTCCGATCGCGGCCGCGGAGACGATCGTCCAGAAGTTGAGAGAATCGGCTGCCCCCAGCAGCGGCCCGATGCCAAACACGAGAATGCCCCAGAACGGCAGGATCAACGAGACGAACGCCAGCGATTCCCCAAACGCCAGAGCGAACACGATCGGCGCGGCCCATTCGCGGTGATCGCGGACGAACGTCAAGATCGGCTCCTTGTACTGCGCCAAATCGGCGAACCACATCAAGCTTCCCTCCCCCGTGGCCAGCCAGAGCAAGGCCCCACCGCTCGCCCTTTGTCAACGCTCGTTGCGTACCTCGATCAGGTATCGATCAAACGCTCCCCGCGCCTGCAGCAAGCGCAAGCTTCACGTCTCACAAGCGGGCGCGCTCGGAGCTCATTCAGCGGCTTCCGGCTCGGCTCAACCTGCCTGCTTGGCCATGGCGCGCAGCCTTAAGGCTTGCCACGGTGCGCACTTGGGGCCGGCTGCCAACGTGGGCCTTGCCCCAGTGGATGGGCCCCAGTGGATGGGCCCCAGTGGATGGCCCGAGTGGACTTGCCCCAGCGGATGGGCCCAGTGGACTGCACCAGTGGATGGGCCCAGGTGGACGGGCCCTGTGGATCGGCCCAGGTGGACGGGCCCAGGCGGACTTGCCGCGAGGCTAACCCGGGGGGCGCCGACGCCCCAGGCCCCCTACGGCGGCCCCCTGCGGTGGCTTGATGCAAATTGCGGCGGTGCCGCGGTCCGCAGAACGCCTCTCCCAGCGAGCGCCGCACGAGCTCGCCTCACGCCTTGCAGCGGCGGGCCCTCATCTCGGCGGCGAGCTCCTTGGCGACTTCGGCGGCCAGTATGTTGGTGCGCGACACCTGCGCTGGTGACATGGTCTTGCCGTCGGGCCCCTTCAGCGCCTTGGGCACGCTGTCCGCCTCACGCCGACCGATCGCCAGCTCCTCACACGAGAGGTCTTTCTTCTGACTACGGAAGGCGAACAGCCGCACGCCCGAAGCGTGGGCCTGAGGGCTTGCCGGCTCGCGCACCCACGCGCGCTTGTCGTCGGCAAGCATCGACTTGAGCGTGACTTGGCGGCTCTCCACGCAGTCCGGGCTGTCGTCAATACATGTCAGGCCAGCGCGGTCGTCCAATCCCGAACAGGCCGATCCGACGAGGCTGAGGCCCATTAAGAGAGCAGCCATTGGGCGTGTTCGCGTTCCCGACTGGCCGGCGTGCATCGTTCCCCCTTGAGGTTTTGGGCTGGAGCCCATAGAAGGCACGCATATGGCCGGGCTGTGGCGAGGAACAGCAACGCGGCGCTTTCACGGTGCACTCTGTTTACGGATTCTGCTGCTTCCGTCAACGCAAGGCCATCCTGCTCGCGAGCTACGCTATCGACCGAAACGTATGGAGTAGACAACCATGGTCCACGCGATCCGCATCCACCAGTCAGGCGGCCCCGAGGTGATGAAGTGGGACAGCGTGGAGGTGCCGGCGCCGGGTCCGGGCCAGGTGCGGCTCAAGCAGCATGCCGTCGGCGTCAATTATATCGACGTCTATCAGCGCTCCGGCCTCTACAAGTTGCCGCTGCCGTTCGTTGCGGGATCGGAGGGAGCTGGCGAAGTCGTCGCCGTCGGCCCTGGGGTGAGCGACTTCAAGGTTGGCGACCGCGGCGCCTATGCGGGCGCCATCGGCGGCTATGCGGAGGAGCGGGTGATGCCCGCCGACCGGCTCGTCAAACTTCCCGACAACATCGACTACAAGACCGGTGCGGCCATGATGCTGCAGGGCATGACGGTGCGTTACCTGCTGCGCGAAACTTACAAGGTCGGCAAGGGGTCGACCATGTTGCTGCACGCGGCCGCCGGCGGCATTGGCCTCATCGCGTGCCAGTGGGCGCGCCACTTGGGCGCCACCATCATCGGCACCGTCAGCACGCCGCAGAAGGCAGAACTCGCCAAGGAGCACGGCTGCACCCACGTCATCAATTACAAGACGGAAGACTTCGTGAAGCGCACGCGGGAGCTCACCAACGGTCAGGGGGTTGATGTCGTCTATGACGCGGTTGGCAAGGACACTTATCCGGGCTCGCTCGACTGTCTAAAGCCGCTCGGCCTGTGGGTGAGCTTCGGCAATGCCTCGGGCGCCATTACCAATTTCGACCTGTTGCTGTTGTCGGCCAAGGGCTCGCTTTACGCCACCCGGCCGACGCTTGGTACGTACGTTGCCAAACGCGCCGATCTCCTCGCCAATGCCGCGGAACTGTTCGACGTGGTGGGCAAGGGCATCGTCAAGATCAACGTCAATCACACCTATCCCCTCAAGGACGCTGCGCAAGCGCACCGCGATCTCGAAGCGCGCAAGACAACGGGCTCCATCGTGCTGGTGCCATAACCAGCTGCGAGGTGGCTGGTGCGTGCCGCAATGCTTCGCGGCTTTGCGGCCCGCATGCCACGCGCACTTGGAGCTTCGCACCCGGCTTGGCCAGGAGCGCCATTTGCAGGCCGCACGAGGTGCGGCCAGGGTGCCGGGAGAGGGGGATCGTCCCCTGCCCGGCCTGTCCTTGAGGATCAAACCGCCATGGCCCAAACACCCATCGAGCTCCACTACTGGCCCACGCCCAACGGGCACAAGATCACCATCATGTGCGAGGAGGCGGCCATCCCTTACGCCATCAAGCCCGTCAACATCGGCAAAGGCGATCAGTTCAAGCCCGAATTCCTGGCGATTGCGCCAAACAACCGAATGCCCGCCATCGTCGATCCCGACGGGCCTGACGGCAAACCGATCTCCATCTTCGAATCGGGTGCCATTCTGCAGTACCTTGGGCGCAAGTTTGGCAAATTTTACCCGACGCAGGAGCGGGCGCGACTGGAAGTTGAGCAGTGGCTCTTTTGGCAGATGGCGAACCTTGGCCCCAACTGCGGCCAGGCGCACCATTTCCGCAACTACGCGCAGGAGAAGATCGCCTACGCCATCGATCGCTATACCAACGAGGTGAACCGGCTCTACGGCGTCATGGATGCGCGCCTCAAGGACCGGCCCTATCTTGCCGGCGACTATTCGATTGCCGACATGGCAAGCTATCCGTGGGTGCGCCCCTACAAGAACCAGGGGCAGGACCTGGCCGAGTTCCCCCACCTTGAGACGTGGTACCAGCGCATGCATGACCGGCCGGCCGTCGCCAAGGCCGTCAGGATCGGCGAGGAGCTGAGGGCGAGTTACAACCTCGCCACCGACAAAGACGCCCAGAAGGTTCTGTTCGGGCAGCGCGCGCGCCGATAGCAGGCACTCACAAAGACCAAAGCGTGTCCCGGCGCGCGGCTCTGGCGAGGCGTCAGATCACCTTGCGCCGCCGCAGTTCTGCGACCTCGGCGGCCGAACAGCCGAGCCACGCGCCGTAGATGGCCTCGCTGTCGGCGCCGTGGGTGGGTGCGCACTTGAGGGGTACCTTGGTCTCCGACATCCGCAGCGGCCAACCCGCAACGGTGACCGGCCCGCGCACGGGGTGGTTGATGGTCTGCATGATGCCGCGCGCGTGCAGATCAGGATCGTTGATGAGCTCAAGTGTGGTGAGCACAGCACCACAGGGGACCCCGGCCCCGGCAATGATCTGCGTCACTTCCCGCTTGGTGCGCTTGGAAGTCCACTGCGTGATCGCCGCATCGACGGCTGCTTGGTTTTTGGCGCGGGTGGGTCCGTCCACCATGCGTGGGTCGGCGAGGAGGTCTTCACGACCGATGGCGTGCACCAGGCGGCGCCAATGGTCCTCGTTGCCCCGCGAGCAGAAGATGTAACACAGATCGTCGAGCCCGCCGGGGGCGCATTGATAGAGGCCCCCTGGTGCAGTCCCCACGACGCCGTTGCCACCACGTGGCAGCTGGTCCGACCGGGCGGCTTGGCGGCTCATGGGCGTGCGGCAGTAGTTCAGCATGGCATCGCGCATCGCGATTTGAATATGCTGGCCGCGCCCCGTGGCCACGCGCTGATAGATGGCAGCGAGGATGCCGATGGCGCACAGCATTCCCGTGCCGGTATCGCCGATGGTCGGCCCGGGCCGGATCGGCGGAGCGTCGGGATGACCGTTCACGCCCATCGTGCCGCCCATCGCCTGCGCAATCATGTCGAAGGCTAAATAATTGGCGTGCGGGCTCTCGGGTGCGAAGCCTTTGACCTGGGCGAAGATCAGGCGGGGGTTGAGCTCGCGCAGGCGCGGGTAGTCGAAGCCGAGCCGGGCGAACGTGCCAGGTGCCATGTTCTCGATGAGCACGTCGGCTTTGGCAATCATGCGTCGCAGCAGCGCTTTGCCCTCCTCAGACTTGAGGTTCAGCGTGACGCTTTTTTTGTTGAGGTTGTAGTAGATGAAATAATGCGAGTCGGCCTCCGGCCGGTCCGTGAACCCCCATCGTCCCGGCTCGCCGCGATTTGGCTCCTCGACTTTCACCACCTCGGCGCCGAGCCACGCCAAGGCCTCGGTGCAAGAGGGACCCGCCTCGAACTGCGTGAGGTCAAGAACCTTGATGCCCTGCAACGCCGGGGTCGTTGCGCCGGTGGCCTCTTGTGCGGCTGCCTTGTCCTGCATGCTCTTCACTCCCCTGTTCCTGGTCCGGTCTGACCCAGTGCGGGCGGCGCCCGCTGCCGACACCGAGGCCATGCTAGCCTCGCTCCGCACGGTTGACGATATCGCCGGCGATATCGTCTTGGGTCTGCTGGCAGAGGCACGGCAGTGCGCGAGGCGGCACCCGCGCAGCCGGTGACTTGACGGGCGCCTGATCGCTGCGCCAAATCGCGGGCAGCCATACGCGCCCGCACTGCTAGAAGGCCTCGCGATGGGTGGATCGCTCAGCTGCGGCCGTTTGGTCGGCCGGTGCATCATTGGGGGGGCAGCACTTGCCGAGGCCGCCATCGGCGCGCCACACCCGGGGCGTGCGCCCTCCCGGTGGCTTGCCGCACTGGCGGCGGCGTTCCTCTTTTGGTCGTGCGCGGCGATGGCACAGCCGGCGGGGCACACCATCACCATCATCGTCCCGTACACGCCGGGGACCGGCCCCGACATCCTGGCGCGCCTGCTGGGCGAGGAAATCCAAGTCCGGTGGCGCCAACCCGTGGTGATCGAGAACAAGCCGGGCGCCAGCGGCAACATTGGCACGCAGGTGGCTGCCCGCGCCGCAGCGGACGGCAGCACGCTGCTGCTCACCACTTCGCCATTTACCCAGAACGTGTCGCTCTTCAAGAGCGTGCCCTACGATCCCGTGACCGATTTTGCCCCCATCGTTCACCTCACCGACGCCTTCATGGCCCTGGCGGTCCATCCGTCCTTGCCGGTGACGTCGGCGCAGGGCTTTGTTACCTATCTCAAGGCCCATCCGGGCCAGATCGACTACGCCTCGCCGGGGCGCGGTACGGTGCACCACCTCGCCATGGAGCTCTTCAAGCTCGCCACCGGAACGGATGTGAAGCACGTGGCGTACCGCGGCTCGGCGCCGGCGGTGCAGGATCTGATTGGCGGGCACATCGGTTCCATGTTCTTGCCGGTGCATGTCGGCCTGCCCTTGGCCAAGGACAACCAGATCCGGCTGCTGGCGGTGGCAAACAACGAGCGCGTGAGCGTCGCCCCGGACGTGCCCACGCTCTTGGAGCAGGGCATCAAGGGCGTCGACATCGACTTCTGGTTAGGCATGCTCGCACCCGCAGCAACGCCGGTGCCGACGGTGGAGCGCTACAACGGCGTGCTCAATGACATCCTGCGCACGCCGCGGATCGCTGACATGCTGAAGGCGCAGGGGTTTGTGGCCGTGGGTGGGAGTGCGCACGATTTCGGCGAACTCATCGCCAAGGACCTTGCGAAGTGGCGCAAGGTCGTGAGAGAGGCTGGCATCTCACCGGAGTGATTGGCGATGCGCGAGGTGCCCGATGCTGCCGAGGTCGTTATCGTTGGAGGCGGCCCCGTTGGCATGGGGCTCGCGATCGAGCTTGGCCAGCGCAACATCCGCGCCATCGTGGTGGAACGCTACGCCGATCCGCAGACTATCCCGAAGGGGCAGAACCTCACCCAACGGACGATGGAGCATTTTCACTTCTGGGGGGTGGAGCGCGCGGTGCGCGCGGCTCGCACAATTCCTCCCGAGTACGGCATCGGCGGGTTGACGGCGTACGGGACCCTCCTCTCTGAGTACAGCTACGATTGGATGCAGCGCGAGCTCGTCCGGCCATTTTATTTCACCGACAACGAGCGGTTGCCACAATATGCGACCGAAACCGTGTTGCGCCGGCGCGCCGAGGAACTTGCCAGCGTGACCACGCTCTTTGGCTGGAGTGCCGAGACGGTGCGCCAAGACGAGGCCGGCGCGCAGGTCTTGGTGGCGGAGCGCGCTGGAGGACGTCGGCGCACGTTGCAGGCTCAGTATGTCGTGGGCTGCGATGGCAGCCGCTCGACGGTGCGCACCCAAGCCGGCATCGGCCAGGCCTTGTCCGACCACGATCGGTTGATGGTGCTGTTGGTATTTCGTTCGCAGGCTCTGCACCGCCTGCTGGAGCGTTATCCCGGCAAGTCCTTCTACAGCGTTCTCGACCCCGGGCTTGAGGGCTACTGGAAGTTCTTCGGCCGTGTGGACCTCGGCAGCAGCTGGTTTTTTCACGCTCCCGTCCCGCCCGGCACGACGAGGGACAACTTCGATTTTCGCCACTACCTCTATGCGGCGGCCGGCGCCGAGTTCGACGTTGCGTTCGATCACATCGGCTTTTGGGACCTGCGCTTCGCGGTTGCGGATACCTATGGCGCGGGCCGTGTCTTCGTTGCCGGCGATGCCGCCCACAGCCATCCGCCTTACGGGGGGTATGGCGTCAACATCGGGCTTGAGGACGCGCGCAATCTGGGCTGGAAGCTTGCCGCCGTGCTGCGGGGCTGGGGGGGCAAGGAGTTGCTTGGATCTTACGATGCAGAGCGCCGCCCCGTCTTCCAGTCGACGGCGCGCGACTTCATCGAAAAAGCGATCGCCGACGATCGCAGCTTCCTTGCGCAGTTCGATCCCGTCCGCGACAAAGCCGGCTTCGAACGCGCGTGGGCGCTACGCAAATCGGGCGCACGCTCTGAGGTACATGTCTTTGAGCCAAATTACGAGGGATCACCGCTCGTTTGGGGACCTGCCGGGGGGTGCTGCAGCGCGCGTGGCGCCCATGCGTTCAGGGCGCGTGCGGGACACCATCTCGCGCCTCAGCCGCTTTCGTCGGGCCGCAACGTCTTTGAAAGGCTGGGGACGGGCTTTGCCCTCTTGAGCTTCGATGGGGAGGCGGCCGTTTGTGCCGCGTTCGCCGCGGCCGCCGATCAGTTGAAAGTTCCGCTCGAGGTCATTTGCGACCGCCGCAGCGGTGGTCCTGAGCGTTATGAGGCGAGATACGTGCTCGTCCGCCCGGACCAATTCGTTGCCTGGGCTGGCGATGAGGTTGCCCCGGAGGCAGCCACGCTTTTGCGCCGAGCCGTTGGCGGCGCGTTGGAGGGCACCGCTTCAGGTTAGCCTGCGCACGGGGAGCTCGAGATCAATCCCGTGCATGGCGCGAGGGCGCTTCTTCGTCTACGATCCAGGCGCTGGGCGGCGATGGGGAGGCGAATGGGCGCGCACCTTCCATACTCCGAGCACATTCGCGGATTTCTCAAAGCCAACACCTTCCTGGGCCGGCTTCCGGACCCGGCACTGGCGGCGCTGATGGAGCGGGGCCAGCTGCGGCAGTACGCCAAGCGAGAGATCATCTACCGCCGCGGAGAACCGGGCGACAGCTTGATGGTGGTTCTCAAGGGACGCATCAAGCTGTCGAATGTGAACCTGAGCGGCAAAGAGATCGTTTTGCACTTTCTTGTCCCGGGCAACATTTACGGCGAGATCGCCGCTATGGATGGCAGGGAGCGGGCCGCCAACGCGATCGCACTTGAGGAGGCGGAGATCTTTCTGATCTACACGCGCGATCTGATGCCGACGTTAAAGGCGCACCCTGAGGCCATGTTCGAGATCATCCGGGCGCTCTGCGAAAAGGTGCGCGCCGGGGCGGCCTTGATCGAGGACAGCACCCTTGAGATGCGGGCGCGCGTCGCTCGCGGCCTGCAACGGCTCGCGCAGCATCACGGGCGCAGGGGCGCGGTTGGAACCTCTCTGCAGCTGACGCTGTCGCACACAGAACTTGGCAATTACCTCGGGCTCTCCCGGGCCAACGTAAGCCGACAGCTCAGTCAGCTGCGCGAAGCCAACGTCATCACGATCGAGGGCGCCCAAATCGTCATCCTCGACGAGGATGGGCTAACGCAAATTGCCGGCGCCGGCTCTTCCCAGGACTGAGCCGCAACGCCGGATCGGCGCAGCCGGTAGATCCCACAAGCCCAGATCCGACAGGCCCAGATCCGACAAGCCCAGGTCCGACAGGCCCAGGTCCGACAAGCCCAGGTCCGACAAGCACAGGGCTCACGAACACTTTGGGGCGCCATGCGTTCCCGCATCGCGCCCCAAAGCCCCGCACGCGGCTGCACGGCGCCGGGCGCAAATGACCGAGAACCGGTCTGGCCCGCTGCTGCAGCCGCACAAAGATAGGCATAAGTGGTCGGCCCATACTGTGCTCTACAGCACAGCTAGCAAATTATTTTATGGACAAAGGCGACACGGCCACAGACATCCGCAAGCGGGGATTGCGCTGGAATGGGAGTTCAGGAGCGCCGAAAGGGACCGGTACACGCTAGCGGGCGAGACCGGTCCCCCCTCCGACAGGCCGGTGCGGGGATTAGCCTGCCGGTAGGGGACGTTATAGCTTGGGAAGACGTCCTGCCTAGCAAAAAAAATCTGCACACCGAAGGTCCAGTTGGCCGCGCGCCGCAGCCTCGCGATCTTGGGGTTGGCAGGCTGCCCGCTCGCGCAAAATCTCACGACCGCCAAGCGCGATGATAGGCCAACCAGGCGATGGCGCCGTGGCTCTGGGCTCCGAGGGCGATGCCCAGAGCCCAAGCGAATGCGGCGAGCGTGAAGGGAAGGATGAGGTGGGCGGATTTGAACAGCAAGGCGTCGGCGGCGAGGATGGCAAAGCTGACCACACGCCAATCGAGCACGTCGAACCGTCGCGCCTGAAAGCGCCATCCGAGCGCGACCGCTAAGGCCGCCAGGCCGGCCAGAAAAAGGCGCGCCGCAAACGGCGTCAGCTCCGCATAGGATCGGTTAGCGTCGATCAGTTCCGCTGCCATATGCGCGTGGATCTCGGCGCCCGTCATCTCGGCACCCGTGGTGAGCGAGAGGGGCGTGCGGTGGCGATCGAAATAGGGGAACTCGCCGGCGATGATGACGACCCGGTCCTTGAGACGTGCCGCTTCGCCACTGGCGGGGTCAAGTAGCTTGTGCGCTTCGATGCGCAAGAACGTGGGGCCACCGTCTGCGGGCGGCAATAGCCACGCGATCCGATCGGGTGCGACGGGGGCTTTGTGTCCGGCCGCGGCGGCGAGCCTCGCCGAGAAGCTCTCCCGGTAACGGCCGGGTGGCGGCGGTGCCCGTGACCGCACAACATCGTCGCGATCGGGATGCAGATCGAGGTAGCCCACGGGGGCGCTGTATTTGCCCAAAAAGGCATATTGATAGGCAAGCTGCGCATCCTTCAGGGCGCCCGTGTTTTCGTAGGCTCCGAGAATGAGTTTGCTGCCGGCGGCGGCCAGCGCGCGTTGCAGCCGATCGTCGGCGTCCTTGATCGTTGCCTTTGCGTAATAGAAATCGAGGGCCACCGCGCGCGCTCCGGCACCGAGCACGGTCTCGATGAGATCGGCCTGCAGTCCCCGATCAACCGGCAGGAGAAAGGGATAGGGTTCGAGTGTCGCGCTATTGATGGCGACAATGGCAAGGTTTGGATGGGTCGTCGCCAAGCGATCGGATAATAACGCCGTGCGCCAGTCGGCGGTCCAGTGCTCAAGCTTTAGGAGCGCCGGCGCTACGGCTGGAACGCAGAAGAGGCCGAGGAGGCCGAGGAGGGCGGCTAGGCAAAGGGCGGCGGGATACCACGCGACCGGCTGCTGGCCGTGCTTCATTTGGGGCAGCACGCGACGTTCTTGCCCGAGAGCACGCGTTTGCCGTTGACCACCCGATAGCAGTCGCAGACTTGCGGTCCCTTTGCATCGCGAGGGCTTTGTGCCGGTGCGGGCGGCGGCACTAAGCTCCGCGATTCCGGGGCTGAAGGTGTCACGCCGGGTAGTCCCCCCGGCGGACCTGAGGGCGTCTTCACGCTCTGTGCCATCGCCGTGGCCGCGGCCATGGCGCCGACGCTGAAGCCGACGAGGATGAGCTTCGACAGACGCATGAGTTGCACGATGGGCCCCTCCCCTTCTCGCGCCCCGCAACCTTGCCCAGGCCGTAGGCTGGGTTGAGCGCTATCGCCCCACGATTCCGAACTCGGCAAACGGGATGAAGCCGACCCGATCCCCCAGCTTCACCTGTCCCACCTCCTCAGGGATGTCGATGAGCCCGTCGGCTGCGCGCAGGCCGCAGATGAGGCCCGAGCCGTCGCGGGCGAACTTGTCGACGGCAAGTCCCTGCGGGCTAGTGCGCAGGATGCCGCGCCAGAATTCGCGCCGTCCGAGCTTGCGCGCGGGGACGGCAAATAGCGCCGGCAACTCGTAGCGGCGCGGCTCCGGCCACTCCGCCCCGCCCAGGCGCCGCAACAGCGGCCAGCCATAAAGCAAGAAGCATACGAACACCGCCACCGGGTTGCCCGGCAGCCCGAGTACGACGGCATCGCCGATTTGCCCAAACGACATGGGCCGGCCGGGCTTGATGGCGAGCTGCCACAGATGCCGTTTGCCGAGCGCGTCGAGGGCGGCGACCATGTGGTCCTCCTCGCCGCGACTGGCACCACCGGTGGTGATGATGACGTCGAAGCGCTGCGCCGCCTCGCGCAGCGTTGCCTGCACGGCGCCGAGCTCGTCGGGCAGCACGCCGAGATCGAAAGCCGTCCCGCCCGCATTGGCAATGAGCGATGCCAGCATCGGCGCGTTGGCATCGTGCACCTGGCCCGGCTTCAGAGGTTGACCAGCGCGGACCACTTCATCCCCGCTCGAGACGACGGCAACCCGCAGGCGACGGAAGCAGGGCACCTCGCCCAAACCCAGTGAGGCCAGGGCGGAGAGGTCCTGGGGCCGCAGCACGGCCCCTGGCGCCAGCACCGTTTCTCCCTTTTTCACGTCTTCGCCGGCTCGACGCACGTTGGCGCCGCGCTTCAGGCCGGCGGGGATGGTCACGGCGGCCCGGCCGTCGATCGCACTAAGGCGCACGTCCTCCTGCATGACGACGGTGTCATGTCCCTCGGGCATCATGGCACCGGTGAAAATGCGTGCTGCCGTTCCGAGTGCGGCTCTGCCGGCAAGCCCGTGGCCTGCCGCCGCCCGCCCCTCTACCGTGAGCGTGGTTCCAGCCGTGGCGTCATAATCGGCCGCCGCGAACGCGTAGCCATCGACGGCGGCGTTGTCATGGGCCGGTACTGGGTGGGGCGCTTGCACGAGCGCGGCCAGGGTCCGCCCCGCGGCGTCGGCCAGCACGAGGCGCTCAACCCCCACCACCGGGCGCACCCGCGCCTTCAGGATCGCCAACGCCTCGTCGTGGCGCAGCCGCCTGCGGTCGTGGGCAAAGCAGTCGTCCTCCAGCTTGTGGTCGATTGCGGCCATGGCGAACAAATATAATCACAAGTGCTCGCGCGCGCCTACGCTCGCGACCACCGGGGCAGAGAGCAGGGCAGGGAGGGGCCAGGCCAAAATGGTCCAGGCCAAAATGCTCCGGGATCGACCGGCGCCTCGCCTCTCATGGCAGCGCCCGCAGACCAGATGCTGCCCCGCCGCCTGAAGGATGGCCAGCGAGCCCGTCAGATCCCTATCAACCGGCCGCCCGGATCAGTGTTTGGTTTCGCCCGCGGGCATCTCGCCCACGTCGGCTTCGTTGGCAACGCGCGTCGGTTCGGTCCCTACCGAGGTCTGGCCAACCGACTTCTGGCCAACCGAAGTCTGGCCGACCGAAGTCTGGCCAACCGAAGTCTGGGTCGCGTGCTCCTTGAGCTTCCGCTCGAAGCGGCGGTAGCTGATGGGGATGGTGGTGAGATAGAGCAGTGTGAGGAGCGTCAGGGCGCCATAGGGATAGGTGACAAGCAGCGCTACCAGGGCGGCCGCCCCGACAAAGATCGGTAGCACGAACTCGCGCGCAATGCGCTCGCCCATGAGCTTGCCGGAAAAGGTGGGGATGGTCGACACGAGTAGGGCGGCCATGGCCGTCGTGTAAAGCGCGATCAGCCACGGCCAGATGCGCACATCGAAGAGGCCGAGGCCGTCGAGATAGAGCGGCAGCAAGACCGTGATGGCCCCGGCAGGTGCGGGCATGCCCGTGAAATAGTCCGACTGCCATTTCGGCTTTTCCACCTCAAGCATCGTGTTGAAGCGCGCCAGCCGCAAGCCGGTGGCGAGCGCGAACACTAAGGCGACGATCCAGCCGAAGCCGCGCGGCAGACCACCCAGGCCCCACACGAACAGGATTACGGCGGGAGCCACGCCGAAGTTCACGAAGTCGGCGAGGCTGTCGAGCTCGGCACCGAAGCGCGATTGCGCCCGCAGCGCGCGTGCCAAGCGGCCGTCGACGCCGTCAAGGAGCGCCGCAATGACAACGAGAGCGATGGCGTACTCGTAGCGCTGCTCGATGGCCATGCGGATCGCCGTCAGTCCGGCGCACAGGCTGAGCAATGTGAAGAAGTTGGGCACCAGCATGCGCACGGGGATCTTGCTGTGACGGAAGAGAAGCCGACGGTGTCGGCGCCGCTCTTCCTCTTCCAGTCTGGGCAACAGGTGGTCCATGGCGAGCCTCTGTTGGTCTCTTGGTGGCTATTGCAGGCGCGCCTCGCGCTCGGGCTCCGACGATTTGAGATCGGCAAGGACGGTTTCCCCGCCGACGGCGCGCTGGCCTACGGCGACGAGGGCGCCATGGGTTGCGGGGAGGTAGAGGTCCACGCGTGAGCCGAAGCGGATGAGGCCGAGGCGCTCACCGACACCGATGCGGTCCCCTTCCTTGACGAAAGTGACGATGCGCCGCGCGATCAGACCGGCGATCTGCACGATGGCGATCTCGCTGTCGGCGCCGCTGCCGCTGTCGATGACAATGCCGCGGCGTTCGTTTTCCTCGCTCGACTTGTCGGCGGCGGCATTGAGGAAGCTGCCCGGCACGTAGATGGAGCGGATGATATGGCCCGCCACCGGCGCGCGATTGATGTGCACATCGAAGATCGACAGGAAGATGGAAATGCGCACGCGCAAGGTTTCGCCTAGGCCGAGCTCCACCGGCGGACGCACCCGCTCGATGGCACAAATGCGGCCGTCCGCGGGCGCGATGATGAGCCCCTCGCGCAAGGGGGTGACCCGCGGCGGGTCACGGAAAAAGTAGGCGATCCACGCGGTCGCGAGCACCGCCAGCCACGCCACCGGCGGCCACAACAAGAACAGCAGCAATGAGATGCCGGCGCCGATGGCGACGAATTTGATGCCATCGCCATGGATCGGCACAATGGCCTCACCAATGGTGTCGAAGAGGCTATGACGCTCGGCCACGCGATCTCCCCAGGTGCGACAAGCCGTGGTTCTACCATTAGGGGCTGCAGCAGGCGCCGTTCGCCCGCTCGCGCCACAACATGCTCCGCTCTCGTTCAATGGACTGCATGGCACGCAATCCGCGGTCTAGAAGGGCTCCCCGCGTTTTCATTGCACAGGGACGGCGACGAACCTGAGGCCGCCCTTGCCGTCCTCAAGGCGCAGGAGCACGGCTTTGCGCCCGGCCTTCTTTACCTTGTCGACGCTCTTGACGATGTCATCGAGCGAGGTCACCGCGTCCTGGGCCACTTCGACGATCACATCGCCAACCTTGACGCCCCGCTCGGCGGCCGGGCTCGCCGGGTCGACCTCCAACACGATCACCCCCTTCACGTCCTTGCCAAGGTTGTGCTTGGTGCGCAGTTCGTCGGTGAGCGGGGCGAGCGACAGGCCGATGAGCGACGAGCGCGAGGCGGGAGCCGCCTTGTCGGCGTCCTTCTTGCCCTTGCCTTTCTTTGGCGCCTCCTTGGCGGCGGCCTTGACGGGCTCATCTTCCTCCGTCAGTCGGCCAACGGCCACCTTCAAGGTCGTGCGCTGACCCTTGCGCAAGAGCTCAACCTCGACGTCCTTGCCGATCTGCGTCTGGGCGACGAGGCGCGGCAGGCCGCGCATGGACGTCACCTCCTTGCCGTCGAACCGCAAGATGACATCGCCATCCTGGATGCCGGCCTTGGCGGCGGGACTTTCGGGCGTGACGGTTGCCACCAGTGCGCCGGTGTTTTCCTTGACCCCGTAGGCCTCCGCCAAATCCTCCGTGATCGATTGGATCTTCACTCCGAGCCAGCCGCGGTGGGTCTCGCCGAATTGCCGCAGCTGATCGATGACGACCAGCGCCGTGTCCGAGGGCACGGAAAATCCAATGCCGATCGAGCCGCCGGAGGGCGAGATGATGGCGGTATTTACGCCGATGACCTCGCCGTCCATGTTGAACAGTGGGCCGCCCGAGTTGCCCTTGTTGATGGAGGCATCGGTTTGAAGGTAGTCATCGTAGGGGCCTGAATTGATGTCGCGCTGCTTGGCCGAAATGATGCCGACGGTCACCGAACCTCCAAGACCGAAGGGGTTGCCGATCGCCATGACCCAATCACCGACCTTGAGTTTGTCGGAGGAGCCAAAGCGCACCGAGGGCAGCGGCTTTTTCGGCGTCACCTTGAGCAGCGCCAGATCGGTCTTGGTGTCCTTGCCCAGCACCTTGTCGACCTTGAGCTTGCTGCCGTCGTTGAAGTTGATGGCGATTTCATCGGCGCCATCAATGACGTGATTGTTGGTGACGACCAGGCCCTCCTTGCCATCGATGACGAAGCCCGATCCGAGCGAGGACACCTTTCGGTCGGCGGGCGACTTGCCACCCTTGCGGTTGAAAAAGTCCTCGAAGAACTCCTCGAAGGGCGCCCCTTTGGGCACGCGCGGCAGCGGCGCCCCCTCGGGTCCCTTCACGGTCTGGCTGGTGGAGATGTTGACCACGGCGTCGATCAGCTTCTCAGCCAACGGTGCCACGCTGGTGGGGCCATAGTGGCCGGACGGCGGGGCATGCTGTGAGGCGGCCGGGGCCAGCGCCAACAATAGCCCGGCAGCGCCGAGAACCGCGGTCTGCGCCGCCCGGCGGCCCGCCACCGGGCCCGATGCGCCGCCCCGATTGGAGCGGCGGCAGGACGGCGTTTTCGATTGCAGAGGCCCGCTCATGGCCAAGTCTCCCAAGCGCTCGCGTGCAAGCTCGATCCTAGCGACGACACTCGAACTAGTGGCGATCGAGGCACTCATGTCAAACCGCTCAAACCCAGAACCATCACGGGCTGCTTCAGCCGCGCATCAGCCACACGATCACGAATCCCGCCGCTACGGCCACGGCTCCCGCGGTTCGCAGCGACCGCTCGGGCGTGTGCGCCGCCGTGGCCAGCAGCTTGAGGCCCAGCTGCGGTGCGGCCGCCCAAAGCAGGCCCTCGATGACCAGCACGAGCCCAAACGCAACGATAAGATCGCTCATCGTTTGGGTTGCGCACCGGTGCTACCGTTGCCCAGCGGGTTGGTGAAATACTTGAAGAACTCGCTGTCGGGCGCCAGCAGCATGCGCGTGTCGCTTGGCTTCATGCCCTGCTCGTAGGCCTGCATCGAACGATAGAACCCGAAAAAGTCGGGATCGCGGCCGAACGCTTCGGCAAAGATGCGATTGCGCTCCGCATCGCCCTCGCCGCGCGTGCGCTCGCCCTCGCGCATGGCTTCCGCCTTGATGATGGTGACCTCCCGGTCGGCGTTGGCCTTGATGCGGCTGGCAGCGCCGGTACCTTCGGCGCGGAATTCGGCCGCCTCGCGCTGGCGCTCGGCCCGCATGCGATCGAAGATGTTCTTGGAATTTTGCTCCGGAAGATCCGCGCGCTTGATGCGCACATCGACCACCTCGAGGCCGAACTCCTTGCCCTCCTCGTTGACCTGCTGGGCGATGCGCTTCATCAGCGCTTCACGGTTGTCGCGCACAACATCCTGGAAGGTCGAACCGCCGAGCACGCGGCGCAGGGCCGATTCGATGATGGGCCCCAAGCGGGAGCGCACTTGGCGCTCGTCGCGCACCGATTGATAGAACAATAGGGGATTGGTGATGCGGTAGCGCGCAAATGCGTCGACCACGATCCGCTTCTGATCGGACGCGGTGACCTCTTGCGGCGCGGTGTCGAGGTCGAGAATGCGCTTGTCGAAGTACTCGACTGTCTGCACCACCGGCACCTTCCAGTAGAGCCCGGGTTCATTGATGATCGTCACCGGTTTGCCGAATTCGAGCACGATCGCCTGCTCGTTTTGGTGCACGATGAACATCGCGAAGTAGGTGACCGCGGCTGCAGCTCCGAAGACGACCACGATGACGGCAAAGAGCGCCCTGAGCATCAGTTGCTGCCTCCGCTCTTCTTGTTGCCTGGCAGCTGATCGAGCGGCAGGAAGGGCACCACGCCTTGCCCGCCTTTGCTGTCGAGAATGATCTTGTCCGTGCCGCCGAGGATGCGTTCCATGGTCTCAAGGTACATGCGCTTGCGCGTCACTTCTGGGGCCTTCTTGTATTCTTCGTATACCTTGAGAAAGCGGGCCGTCTGGCCGGTCGCCTCGGCAACCGATTGTTCCTTGTAGGCGCGCGCGGCCTGCAGAATGCGCTCGGCTTCGCCGCGCGCCTCCGGAACGATGCGGTTGGCGTAGGCGAAGGCCTCGTTTTGCAGCCGTTCCTTGTCGGCGCGGGCCGCCTGCACGTCGCGGAAAGCGTCGATCACCTGACTTGGCGGGTCGACCTTTTGCAGTTGCACCTGATCGACGCGCACACCCGAACCGTAGAAGTCGAGGACGTCTTGCATCAGCTTCTGTACGGCCTGCTCGGTCTTCTGGCGTGCCTCGGTCAGGATTGGCTGGATGTTGTTCTGGCCGACCACCTCGCGCATGGCGCTCTCGGCCACCTCTTTCACGGTGATCTCGGGGTTTTGAATGTTGAAGAGATAATGCTGGGCATCCTTGATGCGCCAGAAGACCACGAAATCGACGTCGACGATGTTCTCGTCGCCCGTCAGCATCAAGCTCTCCTCGGGCACATCGCGCACGGAGCCGTAGCCGCGCGCGCCTTGGCCCGTGCGCATGCCGATCTCGATGATGTTTTGGCGCGTTACCTTGGGCAGGCGCACTTCCTCGATGGGGTAGGGCAGACGGAAATGCAGGCCCGGCGGTTCGCTGCGGATCGGCTTGCCGAAGCGCATGACGACGCCAAGCTCATCGGGGCTCACCTTGAAGGTGAAGGCGAAGAAGGCAACGATCGCGGCGATGGCAACCGCAATGAGGAAGACGAACGATCCGGGTAGACCGGCGCCGCCGGGCATCACCTGTTTGAGCTTGTCCTGGCTGCGCTTCAACAGCTCCTCAAGGTCGGGCTGATGGTGGGGGCCACCGGAGGGTCCTTGTCCCCAAGGCCCGCCGCCACCGCCTCTGCGGCCGCCGCCGCTTTGATTACTCCAAGGCATACACGTAGCCCTTCCGGGGTCGCTGCGCTGGTTGCACCGTATGGCGTTCCGCCCTCCGCAGTGCGGCGGGATCGGAGCCTTTTGCAGCCATGGGTTCTGCTAGAAAAACCGCCTGCCGTGTCGCTTATAGGGCACCCACATGGTGCGCGCAAATATCCCCGCTGCGATGGTTCATATGGGATCGAGGGCGACCTTGCACCATAGCCGGCAATGTCAACCTTGCCGATCCAACACGATGAAATCGGCCGGGAATTGATCGTTGGGACCCTGGACCATCGGCACGCGCTCAGTCTCGCGCCAGGCTTGTGGGCCCGGAGGGTCGAAGCGCGCATCCCCGACGGGGGCGGCATGCACCCGTGTGAGGTGGATGCGCTGTGCGCGCGCCAGCGCGCCGTGGAAGATCGCCTCGCCGCCGATCACCATAACTTCATTGACCCCACGCTCGGCGGCTAGCCGCTGTCCCAGTGCTAGGGCCTCCTCGACCGCAGAGGCCACATAGACCCCGGGCGGGTGGAAGTCGGGCTGACGGGTGAGGACGATGTTGTCGCGCCCGTCGAGCGGCTTGCCGATCGATGCGTAGGTCTTGCGCCCCATGATCACGGGTTTGCCCAGCGTGAGCTGGCGAAAGCGCTTGAGGTCTGATGCCAGCCGCCACGGCAGCTGACCCGCCCGGCCGATGACCCCATTGTCAGCGACCGCGACCACGAGGACGATGCGGGGCGCGGGGTTGCTCAAACCGCCACCTTTGCCCTGATGTGGGGATGCGGGTCATAGCCCGACAGAGCAAAGTCCTCGTAACGGAAGGCGAAGATCGACCGCACGTCCGGATTGATCTTCATGCGGGGCAGCGGCCGCGGCTTACGCGTGAGTTGCAGATCGGCCTGCTCGAGGTGGTTGAGATAGAGGTGGGTGTCGCCCAAGGTGTGGATGAACTCACCGGACCGCAGCCCCGCCACTTGCGCCATCATCATGGTGAGCAGGGCGTAGCTGGCAATGTTGAACGGCACGCCGAGGAATACATCGGCCGAGCGCTGGTAGAGCTGGCATGAGAGGGAGCCCTCGGCGACATAGAACTGGAAGAGGCAGTGGCAGGGAGCCAGCGCCATGTCGGGCAGATCGGCGGGATTCCAGGCCGTGATGATCATGCGCCGGCTGTCGGGATTGGTCTTGAGCGTGTCCAGGACGTCTCGGATTTGGTCGATCTGGCGGCCATCTGGCGCCGCCCATGAGCGCCACTGCTTGCCATAGACCGGACCCAGCTCGCCGTCCGCGTCCGCCCATTCGTCCCAGATCGAGACACCGTGGGCACTGAGGTATTTGGTATTCGTCTCGCCGGCGAGGAACCAGATGAGCTCGTGCACGATCGATTTGAGGTGCACCTTCTTGGTGGTGACGAGCGGGAAGCCGTCGGCCAGCGAAAAGCGCATCTGGTGACCGAACACGCTGAGCGTGCCGGTGCCGGTGCGATCGCGCTTGCGAACGCCTTCGGTGCGCACGCGGCGCATGAGGTCAAGGTAGGCTTGCATGGACTTCTAGATAGTGCGATTCGCTGTGGCGGAGGGTCACGTTGGCAGCGGCACATGACGCAGCACCAGCACGATGAGCGCATTATAGAGCCCGTGGCAGAAGATGGGCACCCGCAGGCTGCCCGTTCGCCACAACAGCCAACAGAAGAAGAGGCCGATCGAGAACACCTCGGCAATGCCCGCCAACGAGTAGCCCGCATGCAGCGCGGTCCACAGCCCGCTCGTGACCAACGCGCCGCCGACAAAGCCCAGCCGTGAGCGCGCAAGCGCGGAGAGGAGAAAGCCGCGGAAGAGCAGCTCTTCGGAGAGCGGCGCGCCCACGGCCACCACCAGCAAGGCGAGCACCCACTGTTCGCCGAAGAGGCGCACGAAGGGGCGCAGATCGGCGTACATGTCCTGGGGCAGAAGGGTATATTGAACGGCGCTCACGACGAGTTGCAGGGCGGCCATCAAGATGATGGCCCGCAGGTAGACCAAAGGCGGCCCCGGCGATCGCAGCGCCAAGACATCGCGCACCCGACCGCCAAAGAGCGCGCTCGCCAGGAGGGTCAAGAGGATGGCAATCGCTTGCCAAACCGCCAGCGTTGCCAGCGCCCCCATGTCTTGGCGCCAGTCGCTGAATTCGCCGCCCGCAGTGCCGCTCACGGTGGCGACGCCGAGCAGGAGCACGGTGCCAAGGACGCTCACGCCGACGATGACGACACCCGCAACGAGCGCAACCAGAGGTTGCCAAGGCGTGCGGGGCTCGTATGCCGCTGGACCGCGGAACAGAGAGGGGCTCATAATCCCTTGGTTTTCCATGATCCCTTCGCTTCTTCGCTACCTGCCGCGGCTCCCCACCCGCCTGCGGCCGGCGGCTCGCTTTGATTTAACCCGGGCTCTCGCCTATATAAGGCGTGCCGGATTCGTCCGGCTATGGCGATAAACGGACGCCGCAATAAGCCTATCGGACCCGGGGGCAGTACCCGGCGCCTCCACCTCAGGGGTCAGGCCCCAGCCGTTCTCCAGTCCGGTGCCGACCGGCGGGAGCCAAGCTTGAGGTGGCCACTGACCTTTGCGGTGGGGGCGAACTAGGATCGACGAGGGTGTAAAGGGCGCTCTTTTGCTCGGCATGATACCGCCGTTATCGGGTCAATCAGAATAGTTGCCAATGACAACTATGCTGAGGCTGCTCTCGCTGCGTAACGCGGCGCGAAAAGCCTGAACTTGAAGCCCTGACGTCTAGCCACGTCAGGCGCGGTTCGGAGGGCACCGGGCAACAGAAGCCCTCCATTTCCTTGCGCCACTTCCTTGCGCCTAGGGGCTTGCCGTGGTCTTTTGTTGGGCATGACGGTTGGGCGAGACATCGACTACCAGGCACTGGCGCAGGACGCGATGCGGGGCATCGTGCGCACGGTCCTCACGCGCGTTGCCAAGGCAGGGCTACCCGGCGAACATCATTTCTACATTGCCTTCAAGACGGATGCGCCCGGAGTGGGGCTATCTAAGCGACTGCGCGAGAAATATCCCGAGGAGATGACCGTCGTTTTGCAGCACCGGTTCTGGGACCTGGAGGTTGCCGACGATCATTTCGAGGTGAAGTTGACGTTTGACAACATCCCCGAG
Organism: Hyphomicrobiaceae bacterium; assembly: GCA_036558085.1. GTDB lineage: Bacteria > Pseudomonadota > Alphaproteobacteria > Rhizobiales > Hyphomicrobiaceae > AWTP1-13. The sequence goes on along the minus strand of DATBGH010000039.1, from coordinate 80,358 downwards.
CGATTGGTGGTGCCCTTTGCGGCCATCAAGGTGTTCTTCGATCCAAGCGTGCCCTACGGCCTGCAGTTCGACGAAATGGAGGCCGAGAGCGAGGGCGCACAGCAGTTGGCAGCCCCGCGCGGGGAAGCGCCGCGCGGGCAAGCTCCGCGGGCGGAAGTAAGGGGCGAGGAGGCATCCAACGCCGGTGCCGCGGCCGAGGGGACGCGCGCAGAGAAGAAGTCCCGTGGCCCCCGGCGAGCGACTGAGAAGGGAGCCGAGCGCTCACCCGCTGCCGGCAAGGCGCCCGCCAAGCTTGCGGCACCCAAGGCCGCCGAGCCCGGCGCGAGCGCCGGGCCAAAGGTCGTCAGCATCGATGCCTTCCGCAAGAAGTAGCGCGCAGACGTGAGGCTGCGAAGTGCGTACTTTGCAGCGGCGAGACAGGCAATCGCCGGGTTTGGGCCCACCCGCCGACCCCCGTGAGCTTACGTCCTAGCCCCCGCGCCCTATCCTTGGGCTCCCTACCCATGTTTGCGCCAACGATTTGGCGAAGTCGGCGGCTTGCCGCCGGCACGATCTGGTGGTGGACAACAGCATCGGTCTTTACAATTGGATCCCACTGCCGTTGGCGGCATGTGAGATGCCCCCTTTGCAGCGCTCGACGCAGCCGCGTCACGCAGATAAGGTCGGCTCCCCGCATCGCCGTCGCGCCACATGGTTCCTGGACAAGACCCCATCCCCGCACCGGGGAGGATGACCCTGCCCTGGAGCGGCCACATGCTATTTCGGCAACTCAAGAGTATCTCTCAGGCGTGTTATGAGCTGTTCGCCGACAGCGGTTTTGCCATGGCCGGCGCGGTGGCGTACTCCTTCGTCCTGTCTTTGTTTCCGTTCTGCATCTTCCTAGGGGCGCTCGCCGGCTACTTCGGCGGTGAGCCGTTGGCGGAGCAGGCGGTGGCGCAGCTCTTCGAGCTGGCGCCCGCACCGGTCGTGCAGGCGATCGCCCCGGAGGTGAGAGCGGTGATGGCGCAGAGCCGCTTCGGCTTGCTCACTGTCGGTGCATTGATCGCGCTCTTCTTTGCCACCAGCGCGATCGAGAGCCTGCGCGCTGCGCTGAACGTGGCCTACCGCGTCAAGGAAAAGCGGTCCTACCTTTGGTGCGTGTCGGAGAGCATGCTGTTCGTCGCTGTGAGCGCAGCCGGGATGCTGGTGCTGACGTGGGGCGTCGTCGTCGGTCCGCAAGTGGCGGCGCGCTTCAAGCCCAGTTGGCTGCTCTGGCTCGCCGACACGGGTTGGGTGGCGTTCATCGCTCGCTACGGCATCGTCATTGCGGCGATTGGTCTCCAGCTCACGGCGTATCATCTATGGCTGGCGGCGGGACACCGGCGTGTCGGTGACGTGTGGCCCGGCGTGCTGCTCAGCATTCTGCTTTGGCTCATCGCCGCGCAGCTCTTTGCCTCTTGGCTCACCATCAACGACTACTCGCGCTTCTATGCTGGGCTTACACGTATCATGAGCGCGCTGGTGTTCTTCCAGGTGAGCGCCATCATCGTGATCCTGGGAGCCGAACTCAACCGCGGCATCGTCGAGGTGAAGCGCCGGCGCGCTGTGGCCGAGGGCCCCAGCGAGGATGTCACGACCGTGCCGCTGCCGCCCACGCACGCGAGCTATCGCGCGGACGCCTAGGCCAACTTCCAAGCACGGGGTGCGGGGGGAGCCGCGGCTTGGCAAGGCTATTGGCGCCAGTGAGCGCCGAGCGGCGGCTTCGTCCCATGCACGGGGTCGGTGGCGGGAAACGGCACGCGGGCGATGCGCGCGAGCATTTCTTGCGTGGGAGCGCCGCGGCATAGGTCGGCGGTCTGACCGGGCGGATAGGCGCCGACCACCAGGAAATCGCGGGTTGCTTGCAAGCGGAAATGGCCGGTGCCGGCCGGCAACAGGGCCACATCACCCGCGGCGACCGCAACCTCGTGGCCGCCGGGCCCGCCCAAGAGGAGTCGCGCGCCGCCAGCGGCGAAGCCCAGCACCTCGTGCGCATTGGAATGGTAGTGGTGAAAGGCATAAACGCCGTTGCGCCACTGCGCCGGCCAGCCGTTGCGGCCAAAGAGCTCCTCAAATCCGGCAGCGGGATCGCTGCCCTTGATGGGCAACCCCTGCCGGTAGAGCAGAACCGGCAAGCGCGGATTGTTGGGCATCCAGCCGTTGGCGTGGAGTTGCAGGATTTCAGGCATCGCAGGCTACCAGGGTGGTTGGCGCCCTTGATATGCCCTGGCGCGAAGGCGCACGAGAGGGGGCCGATCTCAAGATTGCGTGAAGCGGCCGCTCCGTGCTCCCCCTCGGGGCGCGCGATTGGCTTGCGACGGCGCGGGGGCTTTTGCTCGCTGAGGCGCACGCCCCAGCCAAGGCCGCTCGCTTGGCCCAGGAACAACGCCGCGGCCCGCTCGAGGGCCAGCTTCACAGAGACATTCAATGCCTACATCTGGGTCTTTAATGCCGATGAATTCGGCGTCGAGCTGCGCGTCATTTGAGCCCAGATGGTCGAGGGCCCGATCGATCGGGATCTATGGCGCGCGAGCATCGGGCGCGACTGCAACGGGGATGTGCTGGCCTTGGACAGGGGTGAAGCGTAGGGCCCCCCATCATGAGCCGCCGGCCGCCGCAGGCTCTGTGGGATCATGGTTGAGGGAGCCCAGCACCTCGCGGGTGTGCTCGCCGAGAGTGGGGGCCGGCCGGCGCAGGGTGCCCGGCGTGTCGGAAAGCTTCACCGGGATCCCCAGCGTCGAAAACGAGCCGGCGGTGGGGTGTTCGGTGACTACCGCCATGCCGCGTGCCGCGATGTGGGGATCGGCCATCGCCTGATCGAACTCGAGCACGGGCCCCGCCGGAATGCCGGCACTATCGAGCAGGTCGAGCCAATGCGCGGAGGGTTTGTCCTTGAAGCGGTGTTCGAGCAGGGCGATCAGCGCGTCGTTGTTGCGCACACGGTCGGCGTTGGTGGCAAACCGCGCATCGGCCTTGAGTTCTGGCATCGCCAACAGGTCGCAGAGCCTCTCCCAGAAGTTGCCTTGCGCCGCCCCGACGGTGATCCAGCCGTCGCTGGTCGGAAACACCTGATAGGGCGAACTGCCGCGATGCGCTTGGCCCAACCGCGGCGGGGGCGCGCCGGTGGCGGCAACATGCGCGGCCTCGTACACCCCCAACGACAGTGCCGCTTCCAACAGCGAGGTTTCGACGAGCTGTCCGCAGCCGGTGTGATGGCGGGCCTCCAACGCGGCCAGGACGCCGACGGCAAGGTGCATGCCCGCGGCGACATCGGAGATGGCGATCGGCAGGCGATGTGGCGGCCCGTCTTTTGGGCCGCACACGCTCATCAACCCCGACATACCCTGGGTAATGAGATCGAAACCGCCGCGCGCGCGATAGGGGCCGGTCTGACCGAAGCCCGATATCGCTGCATAGATCAGGCGCGGATTGCGCTCTCGCAGCGACGACCAGCCAAGCCCCAAACGATCAAGCGTGCCGGGTCGGAAGTTCTCGATGAGCACGTCGGCTTTGTCGATCAATGCCAGCAGCTGTGCCTTGCCCACCGCGGTCTTGAGGTCGATGACGACCGAGCGCTTGTTGCGGTTCCAGATCATGAAAGGGGCACTTTCGCCGGCCATGAAGGGCGGCATGCCGCGTGCCTCGTCGCCGCCGGGCTTCTCGACCTTGATGACATCCGCGCCGTGGTCGGCGAGCAGCATCGCACAGTAGGGCCCCGACAAATGGCTCGACAGGTCGATGACCGTGAGCCGTTCCAATGCAGAGGCCATCGGCGTTCCTTCTTCCTTGCCCCAGAATTCCGGCTATTGTGCCCAGCACGCGTGCGTCATGCACGAGCTTTCTCATCGCCTTCGGGCCGAACCGACCCAACATTGGCTCAGGCTCGGTGAGATCGGCTCAAGTTCACGGTTCCGGGGTCCAAGCGGGGTCCGGGCTCAAGATCCGGGCTCAAGATCTGGGCTCATGATCTCGTGAGGTTGGCCTGGATCGGCCCAAGGTAGTCCCGAGGTTAGACGTGGCAGTGGACATTATGGTCGGCGTCGAGCCGGGGGGCGTGGCGACCATCACGCTCAACCGCCCAGCCAAGCGCAACGCCGTGTCATTGGCGATGTGGCGGCGGCTTGCCGAGCTCGTGCCGGAGCTTGCGCAGCGGGACGGCGTGCGCGTCTTGATCCTGACCGGCGCCGGCGGCCATTTCTGCGCCGGTGCCGACATCTCCGAGTTCGCGACCGCGCGCGCCGACGCCACATCGGGGCGCATCTATGAGGCCGCGAACGAGGCTGCGACCGTCGCGCTGCGCGATTGCCGCAAGCCGACCATCGCCGCCGTCTCGGGTTACGGGATGGGTGGTGGCTGCGCGCTGGCGTTGGCCTGTGACCTGCGCGTTGGGGACGCCACCACCCGCATGGGTGTGCCGGCGGCGCGGCTTGGCGTGGTCTATGGCGAGCTCGACTGCGCCCTGCTTCTGCGCCAACTTGGTCTTGCCAACGCCAAGCGCGTGCTCTTGACGGGCCGCGCCTTCGACGCCGGCGAATGTGCGGCAATGGGGCTCCTCGATATTTTGGCCGCCGGCCAGGCGCTCGCGGCAGCCCGCGTCCTGGCCGATGAGATCGCCAGCAATGCGCCGCTCTCGTTGTTGGGATCGAAGCTCGTGCTGGATGCGCTGGCCGGCGGCACCGTCGCCTCGCGGCGCCAGGACATTGCCGCCGTCATCGAAGGCGCCATGAACAGCGCCGATTACCGCGAAGGTGCGCGCGCGTTTCTCGAAAAGCGCAAGCCCGTCTTCGAGGGCCGGTAGGCCCCATGCTTCGGCTCGGCGTCGCGCCCAACGAGTTGGAGCGCAGGGGGCAAGGCATGGCGTTGCTCTTCCGAGCGCGTCGCCCTTGGCGTGCGTCGAGGCGGGGGCGTCGACCCCACGGCCACGCAGAATTGCGCCAGCGACTGTGAGCTCTCCGCTTCCCGCGGCGGGCGGTGCTCGATGGGGAAGTCTTCGAGGCCGGGCCGGTCAGCCAAGCCGCGGCGGCCGGCTCAACTCATCTGATAGACGACCGGCATCGGTGAGGACGCGGTGGTGGAACTCGATGCGGCCTTGCCGCACCCTTCGCGCCTGGGCACGACTGGATGGGAGCGTGGTTGGGGCACGCTACCGATCGATGCCCGGGTCTCTCCACGCTCAAGGCCGTCGCCGGTGAGCTCGTGCCCCTGCGCAATCGCCCCGGCGAGGCCCTTCAAATGACTTCCTCATCCCGCAGGGCGCGCAGCTCATCCTCCGAAAGGCCCAGCAGACCGCCATAGACATCGCCGTTGTGCTCGCCGAGCCGCGGCCCCAGCCATTCGATCGTGCCCGGTGTGTCGGAGAGCCGCGGGCACACGTTCGGCATGGCAATCTCTCCCACCCGCGGGTCTTTGACGAAGGCGATGTTTTCGCGCGCCCGGTAGTGCGGATCGGCAAAAATCTCGGCGATCGAGTTGACGGGTCCGCACGGCACCTCGAAGGCATTGCAGCGGTCGATGAGCTCCGACAGGGGATGGGCTTGCGTCCAGCGCGTGACCCAGGCGTCGACCTGCGTGCGGTCGCGATCGCGATCGTTGACTTTTCCCCACCTGCCCTCGCCTGCAAGGGCAGGTTCGCCCAACAGGTTTGCCAGCCGTGCGAAGATCTTGTCGGACGTGCAGGCGATGGCGATCCACTTGCCGTCCTTGGTTGGGTAGTGGCTGTGCGGCACGACGTTGACGGTGCCGGGCCCCATGCGCTCGCGCACGTAGCCTCGGGCGTGGTAGGCCGCCGCCAGCTCGTCGAGGATGCGAAACACCGGCTCGTAGAGGCCGATGTCGATGACCTGTCCGCGTCCCGTGATATCGCGCGCACGCAGTGCAAACATGATGCCGAGCGCGCCGTAAAGGCCTGCGAGGTAATCGGGAATGGTGGCGGAGCCCGGTGTGACCGGCGGCCGGTCGGGGAAGCCGGCAAGGTAGGACAGTCCGCCGAAGGCGTTGCCGATGCGGCCGAAGCCTGGACGCGGGCTATAGGGACCGGTTTGGCCGAAGCCGGAGATGCGCACCATCACCAGCGCGGGGTTCACCGCCTTGAGCACATCCCACCCCAGGCCCCATTTCTCCATGGTGCCCGGCTGGAAGTTTTCGACCAGTACGTCGGCCTGTTTGACGAGCCGCTTCAGCAGCTCGGCACCAGCGTGCTTGCGCAAATCGAGGGTGGCGGATTTCTTGTTGCGGCACTCCTGCAGCCAGGCAAGCGAATCGCCGCTCTCGGTGATGGTACCGAACTTGCGCAGCGCGTCACCCACCTTCGGCAGTTCGAGTTTGACGACCTCGGCGCCAAACTCGGCGAGCTGGGTGGCACAGAAGGGGCCCGCCAGGAAGCTCGATACGTCGATGATGCGAATGCCCTGCAGAGGCTTGACGGTTTGTTGCAGCGCGGGTGCGTCGGTCATAGCGGTGGTGTCCGTTGCCTGTTTGGGATGCCTTAGGCGCGTGCGGCGATGCGCTCGATTGTCTCCAGCACGCGGCGCGCGCGATAGACGATGGGATAGTCAATGAACTTGCCCTCGAGCTGAATGGAGGCGGACCCAGCCGCTTCGGCCGCCTCGAACGCCCGCACGACCTTGCGCGACCACTCAACCTCGGCAGCGGAGGGCGAGAAAATCGCGTTGACCTCCGGCACCTGACTGGGGTGGATGCACATCTTGCCCTGAAAGCCGAGGTTCTTGACGTGACGGGCCGAGGCGCGCAAGCCCTCGGCATCGGAGAGGTCCACCCACACCGTATCGAGCGGCGCCTCGATGCCGGCAGCACGCGAGGCAAGCACGCATTCGCTGCGGTAAGGCAAGAGCTCCGTCTCGCCGCGGCTCCACTCGATGTTCATGTCGAGCGTCAGATCGCCGGCGCCAAAGGCAATGCGCCTAATGCGCGGCGCGCCCGCCGCGATGGCGCGAACGTTGGCCATTCCCTTGCCCGTCTCCACAATGGGGATGACGTCGAATCGACCGGCTGGAAGCCCTTGCTCCTGCTCCAGGTTCGAAATCACCCAATCGACGGCTTTGATCTCGTCGGCCGACTCAACCTTGGGCAACACGATGCCGTCGACGCCCGATGCGACCACGGCCACGATGTCGCCATAGCCAAACTCGGTGGACGTGGCATTGACGCGGATGTAGCCGCGGCTCGCGCGCGCGCATTGGCAGGCGGCAACGACGAGCGCGCGGGTTGCCTTCTTCTCAGCCGTCGGGCAGGCGTCTTCGAGGTCGAGGATCACAGCATCGGCATCGAGCGCGAGAGCTTTCGCAACGCGTCTTGCATGATTGCCAGGCGCAAATAGCAACGAGCGATAGATGGCCATTGCAGTCTTCTCCAGCCCGGCGGCCGCGGCGGGCAAGGGGACCGTAGCGCAAGTTCGGTTGGCCGACGAGGGTTGGGGCCTGTGCCATCCCTGCCGCCAAGCGGCGATCCGGGGCCGCTGTGGGCGGCCCGCAAGTTCGCACACAGGGGCAACCAGTTGCCGGCCAAACCTCGCAAGGCTACCGTTTGATCCGCGCACCGGCATGGCTCGACCGAATGGCCGTTTCTCGGGGCGCGCGCAGCGCCTGGGCCGTTCGCTCGTGGCCACGTGGCTCACACGATCTCAGGAGACTAGCAGATGGCCCAACCCGACATCGCCAGGCTCACCAATCCCGTCAAGGAGACGCTCAAAGCTGGCGGCGTTTCCCTCGGCATGACCGTGCGCCTTGGACGCTCCCCCGACATCGCGCGCATCGCCAAAGCCTCCGGTCACGAATTCATCTTCATCGACACGCAGCATTCGATCTACGACCTTGAAACCATCGCCGCAATGGCGCACACGGCGCTTGCCATCGGCGTTGCTCCCCTTGTGCGCGTGCGCGCCATTGCAGATCCCGACGTGTCACTCTTGCTCGACAACGGGGTGACCGGCATCGTTTATCCGGACGTTGCCAGTGCCGAGGCAGCAAGGCAGGCGGTCGATACTTGCAAGTTCGCACCAATTGGCAGACGTTCGGTGGTCGGGGGTTATCCGCATTTCGACTACCGCGCTCTGCCGCTCAGCGACAGCGTGCGGCAGCTCAACGACGCCTGTCTGCTCGTATGCATGATCGAGACCACGGAAGGTCTCGACAATGTGGAGGAGATCGCGGCGGTGGATGGGGTGGATGTGCTGCACGTCGGCAGCAACGACCTGCTCGTCAACATGGGAAAGCCCGGCAAGTTCGACGATCCTGCCATCATCGCGGCGCAGGACAGGGTGATCAAGGCAGCCAAGGCAAGGGGCAAGTTTGCCGGTATCGGTGGCAATCGCGATGTCGCCCGCCAGGCCGCCGCCATCCGCCGCGGTGCACAGTTCGTGACCACGCAAACCGACATTGCGCTGCTCACCACGGCTGCGCGGGAGTGGACTGAGGGCGTGCGCAAGGCACTTGGCTAGCGGGTTTTGTAGCATGGGCAAGGACCGCTACCGCTCGCGTATCGCCATCGACGGGCTCGACCGCACGCCGCATCGCGCGTTCCTGCGCGCCTGTGGCCTCGACGAGGAGGACCTTGGCAAGGCCCAGGTCGGCATCGTCAGCACGCATGGCGACAATACGCCTTGTTCCATGTCGCTCGCGCCCCAAGCAGACGCGGCGCGATTGGGTGTGGCGGCCGGAGGGGCCGTGCCGGTCGCCTTTAGCACCATCTCGGTCTCCGACGGCGTATCGATGAACCACAAGGGCATGCGGCTGAGCCTCGTGTCGCGCGAGATCATCGCCGACTCCATCGAGGCCGTGGTTCGCGGCCACGCCTACGATGCCCTCGTGGGCTTTGCCGGCTGCGACAAGACGCTTCCCGGCATCATGATGGCGATGGTGCGGCTCAACTGCCCGAGCGTCTTCGTCTATGGCGGGGCAATGCTGCCCGGCCGCTGGCGCGGGCGCGATGCCACCGTGCTCACGGCCTACGAGGCGGTGGGCTCAGTGCTCGCAGGCACCATGTCAGAGGCGGAGCTTGCCGAGTTAGAGCGTGCGTGCGCGCCAACGGTTGGCTCCTGCCCCGGGCAGTTCACCGCCAACACCATGGCGATGGTGTCGGAGGCGCTTGGTCTGGCGCCGCCAGGATCGGCAATGCTGCCAGCGGTCTATTCCCAGCGCCTAGCGCTCGCCCGCCACGCTGGCCGTCGAGTGACGGAGATTTTGGCCAGTGGCGGGCCGCTGCCGCGCGACCTCGTGACCCGCAAATCGCTGGAGAATGCGGCCGCGGCGGTGGCGGCAACGGGCGGCTCAACCAATGCTGGCCTACACCTGCCGGCGATCGCCCACGAGGCTGGCATCGCCTTCACGCTCGACGACGTGGCGGAGGTGTTCCAACGCACGCCATTGCTCGCCGATTTGCAGCCTGGTGGGCGCTACCTTGCGGTCGACCTCTTTCGGGCCGGCGGTACCGACGCGGTGTTGAAGGCGCTGCTCGACGGCGGCTTTCTGCATGGTGACGCGCCGACGCTGTCTGGGCAGACCTTGGCTCAGCATCTGGCGGGACATGCCGCTCCCGATGGAGACATCGTCCGAGCGGCTGTGCAGCCCTTGCAGGCGAGCGGCGGGCTCGTCGTGCTGCGCGGCAATCTCGCGCCCGATGGTGCGCTGATCAAGGTCGCCGGACTGAAAGCCTTGCGATTCGAGGGCCGGGCGCGAGTCTTCGAAGGTGAAGAGGCCTGCTTCGCCGCCGTCTCGGACCGGCGCTATAAGGAAGGCGATGTGCTGATCATTCGCCACGAGGGCCCCAAGGGGGGACCTGGCATGCGCGAGATGCTGGGGGTCACGGCCCTCATCTATGGGCAGGGCATGGGCGAGAAGGTGGCGCTCGTCACGGACGGGCGCTTCTCCGGCGCCACCCGTGGCATGATGGTGGGCTATGTCGGTCCTGAGGCGGCGGTCGGCGGCCCCATCGCGCTGGCGCTCGATGGCGATCGCGTGCGCATCGATTGCAGCGAGCGCAGCATCGACTTGATGGTCGGCGAAGCCGAGCTTGCGCGGCGCCGCGCCGAATACCGGCCGCGGCCGCCCGAACGCCTGGCAGGGGTGCTCGAAAAGTACGCGCGACTGGTGGGGCCAGCGCGCCAAGGCGCGGTGACCCACGCGGGAGCGGTGGATTGGCCCCGGGAGTAGAAGGCCACCCAAAGGGAGAGCAGGCGCGCGAGAGAAAATTTGCGAGAAGCGATTTTGCGGGATATGCCCGAGCTGGGCGCGCCTCAGGCGAGGGACGCGCCGCCTGCCTCGTGAGCCGAGCCCACCATGACCGACAGCCCGCCCGACCGACTGTCCGCCGATCCGACAAGTCCCTATTACGATGCCGCCTTGCTTGAGCGTGGCGTTGGGGTGCGTTTCAAGGGCGTAGAAAGAACCAACGTTGAGGAATACTGCGTCAGCGAGCGGTGGGTGCGCCTCTCGGTCGGTGCCACGCGCGATCGCAAGGGCCGGCCCCTCACCATCAAACTGGTGGGCGAGGTTGAGCCCTATTTCCGGGATCAGACTTAACCCACCGGCGCGGTCGTGACGGGCGGGGCTATCCCACCGCCTCGCAGAAGCCCCGGTACTGGGTGACCAGCGGCTGACCAAAGAGGCCGAAGTGGCGCGAGTGCACGGCCGGATAGGCGCCCTTGGCCTCGTCCTTGTCGTAGACCGTCGTGAGGTGCAGGAAGCCCTCCGTCACCACTTCCAGAAAATGTATGGCGTTGACCGCCTGGACGACGCGCAGCTGCCCCGTCCCGCCTCTCATCTTGAGCTCGGCCTTCTGCGCCGTGGCGTCGATGGCGGAGATGCCGAACGTCAGCGGCGATGCCTTTTCGGCCACGAACGCGCCGTTGTTGTAGGAGTGGGTGACGCCTTCGGTGAAGGTGCAATTGAAGGCTTTGGGCTCATCGGCGGTCGCGGGCGACGCCAAGAAGATGAGCAACACAACGTGGGCGATCGGTCGGCCGATCATGGCGATCCTCCCTCTGGGCGATGCATCCCCGCTTGCAAGACGCGCGCATTGAAGGCTGCCCGTCTACAAAGCGCAAGCGATGGGCGTGAGCGCCGCTCACCGTGTTGACCCCTGACCGTGACGACGAGGGTGATGGACCGCCGCCGAGCGGGGGCTTGCCGCCCGTGCTCTCCGCGGTGGCCCGGCCCCTGCGTTTGAGCCGTGGGGCGCGCGCGAGCAGCGACTTGGACTTGATCGGGCAGCCCTTGCGAAGCGCGCTTGCGCTCGGCAGGGGCGCAGGAGGGCCTCTCACCCACCGACCGGCTCTCCGGCAGGGGCCCCCTTTTCTGCAAGGGGCGCACCCCGTGGGAAGCATCCCAATAACCTTGTCATCTCGTTTGTGGTTGCCGTCCCAATGAAGCTTTTCTTAGTCTTCGCGGCAAGGGACCGGGCGCTGGACGCGTGACGGGCCCTCTATCGGGTGCCCCGCGAGCAGGCGCTCGCGCAGGAATGCCGGTGACGGAGCCGGGCAATGGCCCATGCTGCTGTGGGTTTGCTGGACAGCATCTCGGAGTTCTGCCGGCGTGCCGGCATGGCCGAATCGACTTTTGGGCGGCGCGCTGTCAACGACGGCAAGTTTGTCTCGCGCCTGCGCGATGGGGCACGCATTACGCCCGAGACGCTCGAGCGCGTCAGCGCGTTTCTCACCACCCAGGGCGTGGAGGCGCCGACGGCACCGCGCGAGCTCATGCCACTGTTGCGCGTCAGTGGCCTTCCTCGCATGGACGTTGGTCAGGCCCATGTCGAGGGCGCGCCGTCGCGCAATTTTCGGTTCTTCGACAACCGGCAAAAGTATCTGCTCTTTGTCAACACCTGCAGCGAAAAGGAGATGGTGGCGCGACGCGTCGGTCTGGAGCTTGCCCACTTGCATCCAGAGCCGCCGGCCGTGCGTCTGTTCGACGCCGGCATGGGCGATGGCACCGTCCTCACCCGCGTCATGCGTGAGATGCACCGGCGCCTGCCGACGCTGCCCTTCTACGTCGTGGGCAAGGAGATCAGCCTCGAGGACACTCGGCTTTGCCTCGACAAGATGGCCGACCGGTTCCACGAGCACCCCGCCACCGTGCTCGTCGTCACCAACATGTATTACACCGAGGCGCCGTGGCTGGCTCCCAGGTCGCTCTCCGGCGCCACCTCCCTCGTCTGGCACGAGGCAGCGCTGACGGGCCGCACAGCCGCCGAGTTCAGTGAGCAAATCGAGGCTTTGGAACCGTTGCTGGCCAAGGTGTGGCAGGCACGACATTCGCCGAAGACCGGCAACCCTGTCTACGAGCGGCCCGCTGCCCTCGTCATCTATCGCGACGACTATCGCTTCTTGCTCGATGACATCATCCCGCGACAAGGCCAGGCGCGAGCCGATTACGATCTGGTCATCGCCTCGCAGCCCTACCGGGCGCGCGTGCCGGTCGAATTCAAGGCCGCCAAGATCATCGCCCCGCTGGTGCGTTCCCTGCGCCCCGGCGGCCGGCTGCTCGGCATTCACTCCTGCGGCCGCGACCCGGGGATGGAAATCATCCGCAAGATCTGGCCGGGGGAGGACCCGTTCAAGACCTCGCGTCACGACATCCTGCGTGCGGCGCGCGTCGAGCTCGGGCGTGACGCGCGCCATTACAATTTCAACGCCTACGCCGATCAGCGCGCGGAGTTTCGCTATTCCATGCACACGCTGCCGACGGAGATCGCCGCGGGCATCGGCACGTCGACCCTGCTCGCGGCCTGGAATGCCGCCGTCTATGTGGCGCAGATCGACGACGAGCGGCTCGCCGCCGAACTGGGGGCGCGGCGCTACATCGATGCCACACGCGAGGTGCTCCAGGCGCACAGCAGTCTCTGGTTCCTCGACGAATCCTACGTCATCTCGCGCAAAAGAGGTTGAGGATGCCTTCCTTTCCCGCCGATATCGTGCAATCGCGGCCTGCGGCGGATGCGCCCGACATCGCCGCGGTCGCTGCCGAGCTCGTCGCCTGCGGCTCGCTCGAGATGGGCGCCGATGCGCCGGAAGACGCACAGCGCATTGCCTCGCTGCTTCCGGCCGGCACGCCGGTTTACGTCAACCACCTACCTCGCCGCGAGCTTGCCCACACGCTGCCCGCCTTGGTGGCGATCAGCGAGGCCGGGCTTGAGCCTGTGCCGCACGTGGCCGCGCGCCGCATCGGCTCGCGCGCTGAAGCCCAGAGCTTTCTCAAGCAAGCTGTGCGCCTTGCCAGCGTGCGCAAGGTGCTCCTGATTGGCGGCGATGTTGGCGAGCCCCTTGGGCCCTATGGCGATGCCGCAGCGTTCTTGGCCGACCATTTGTTGCCGGAATGCGGCGTGCAGCAGGTCGGCCTTGCCAGTTATCCCGAGGGGCATCCGCGGGTGGCCTCGGGCAAAATCGCCGCCGCTCTTGCCGACAAGTTGGCCCTTGCCAGGGCCCAGGGGCTCGGCGTGCACCTCGTCACACAGTTCTCGTTTGCGCCCAACCGCATCGTCGAACACTGCGCCGACCTCGCGCGCCGCGCGCCCGACGTGCCCCTATACGTCGGCCTGCCGGGCCCGACCAGTCCACGGACGCTGTTGGGCTACGCCCAGCGCTGCGGGGTGAGCGCCTCCCTACGCGCCTTGCAGGCGCAGGGCATGGGCGCAGTGCGGCTCTTCACTCACGTCGACCCCGCCGACCAGCTCACCGTGCTGGCGCGCCACGTGCTCGCTGGCTCCGCCAACAATGTCGTCGGCGTGCACCTCTACAGTTTTGGCGGGGTTGCCACGACGGCCCACTGGATGAACGCGCGCATTACGGTGCGGAGCTGAGGCTCCTGCTCGTCTTACTATTCCGTCGGCGGCGTTTCGATGCTGTAGAGGTCGGTGGGATGCACCACCAGGCTTAGCGCCATGCGCACCGCCACCGCCAGCACCAATAGGGCGAGACCGGCGCGCAGCTGTTCGGCCTTGAGCCGTTCGGCAAAGCCCACGCCATACTGCGCCCCCACCACGCCCCCGACGATGAGCGGCAGCGACAACAGCACGTCGACGCTCTGGTTCTGCATGGCCTGCAACACGGTGGTAAAGGCTGTCACGCACACGATCTGGAAGGTTGAGGTGCCGATCACGGTGCGGGTCGGCATGCGCAGGAGATAGATCATGGCCGGAACCATGACGAAGCCGCCGCCGACCCCCATGATCGCGGTCAGCCAGCCGACGAAGGCGCCAATGGCAATCGGGGGAATGGCGCTGATGTAGAGCTTGGAGTGAGGAAAGCGCTGCTTGAGCGGCAAGCGCTGGATCCAGGTGTGCTGCCCAGCCCGCCGTGCCGAGCCGCCGGGCCGCGTCGGCCCGGCGCGCAGGGTGCGCACGCTCTCGATTAGCATCAGCGCGCCGATCACGCCCAAGAGGATGACGTAAGTGAGCGAGACGAACAGGTCGAGCTGGCCCAGCTGCTTCAGGACAAAGACGATCTTGACGCCGGTGATGGCGCCGAAGAAGCCACCGCCGATCAGGAAGTAGCCCATCAGCATGTCGATATTGCCACGCCGCCAGTGGCCAACGGCGCTGGAGACCGAGGCGGCAACGATCTGACTTGCCCCGGTGCCGACGGCCACGGCCGAGGGAACGCCCAGGAAGATCAAGAGCGGGGTCATGATGAAGCCGCCGCCAACGCCGAACATGCCCGACAGGAAACCGATCGCCAGACCGATGCCGGCCAGCAAAAGGACGTTGAGCGACAGCTCGGCGACGGGAAGATAGATTTGCATGCTGCCCGTTTGTACAGGCTGCCGCCAGGGCGCGACAACCCATCTACTTTCTTGGCCATCTGCTTCTCGGCCATGAACTTCGTGGCCACGAACTTCTCGGCCATGAACGTCTTGGCCCTGAGCGTCTTGGCCATCAGACCATGCACGTGCCGGGCCAGCGCAAGACCGGCCGCGGGTAGGCCCCTCGGCGGTTAGCGCATCAATTCCTTCATGGCCTGATCGAGGCCGCCCAGGGTTAGCGGATACATGCGCTGGGACATGGCATCGCGCAGGATCTTGATCGACGGTGTCCAGCCCCAATGGCTCTCGGGGACGGGGTTCAGCCAAACGCAGTGCTCGTAGATGTCGCTGACGCGCTTCAGCCACACGGCTCCGGGTTCCTCGTTCATGTGTTCTACCGAACCGCCCGGCACCGAGATCTCGTAGGGGCTCATGGAAGCGTCGCCGACGAATACCACCTTGTAATCGGCGGGGTATTTATGGAGCACGTTCCAGGTGGGCGTGCGCTCGGTCCAGCGCCGTGCGTTGTCCTTCCAGACGAACTCGTAGAGACAGTTATGGAAGTAGAAATATTCTAGGTGCTTGAACTCGCTGCGCGCCGCCGAGAACAGCTCCTCGGCCGTCTTGATGTGCCAATCCATAGAGCCACCGACATCGAAGAACATCAGCACCTTCACGGTGTTGCGTCGCTCGGGGCGCAGATGGATGTCGAGGTAGCCCTTGTGAGCCGTGCCCTTGATGGTGTTGTCGAGGTCCAACTCTTCGGCCGCCCCTTCGCGCGCAAACTTGCGCAGCCGCCGCAGTGCGATCTTGATGTTGCGGGTGCCGAGTTCGACCTTGTCATCGAGGTCCTTGTACTCGCGCTTGTCCCACACCTTGATGGCGCGGCCCTGGCGGTTCTTCTTCTGACCGATGCGCACGCCGGCGGGATTATAGCCGTCGGCCCCGAAGGGGGATGTCCCACCGGTGCCAATCCACTTCTTGCCGCCTTGGTGGCGTCCCTGTTGCTCCGCCAGGCGCTTTTTGAGTTCCTCCATGATCTTTTCCCAGCCGCCCAGCGCCTCGATCTTGGCCTTCTCCTCCTCGCTCAGATAGAGCTGAGCCAGTGAGCGCAGCCACTCCTCGGGGATGGCGACATCGATGGCCTCGCCAATGAGCTCAAGCCCCTTGAAGACGTGGCCAAACACCTGGTCAAACTTGTCGAGATGGCGCTCGTCTTTCACCAGCGCCGCGCGGGAAAGGTAATAAAAGTGCTCCACGTTGCGCTGGGCGAGATCCGCCTCCAGCGCCTCCAACAGGGTGAGGTACTCCTTCAAGGTGACGGGCACCTTGGCAGCTTTGAGCTCGTGAAAGAACGTGGCGAACATTGCGGGCCCCGGTGCGCCCCTTGATGAGCTGCCTTAACGTGATGAGCTGCCTTAACGTGAAGAGCTGTCCTCAGGAGCTGCCTTGAGGCGCTGCCCGCGCAGGGCTTGCGCGGGTGCGCACCTTCAATTCGCGACGTTGGCGGAGGTCGCTGCCCACGTCAACCTCCGGATTTGCTGGTGGAGAAGATGGGTTTCAGCACCTCTCCCAGCACGTCGCGCACGCGCGGCGGCTTGACGGCACGGAACGGGAGCGGGCGGGTCACCGCGATTGCCGCGATGCCGACCCGGGCCGTCAGGGCACCATTGAAGGCGCCCTCGCCCAGGCGGCGCGAGAGCCGGCGCAGGATGTCCTGGCCCAGGAATTGGCCCAACAGGTCGTCGGTCAGCGCCACACCGCCGGTGGCAAGAAGATGCGCCAGCACCAGGTGCGAGAGGCGCATCAGGCCGAAGAAGCCGGGCCTGCCTCCGTAAAGGGCGGCGAGCGTGCGCATGAGCCGCAGGTTCTCGATCAGAACATAGCTCACCGCAATGAGCGCCATCGGGCTCATGGCGGTGACGGTGGCGACGCGTTTGGCCGAGCGCGTGATCGAGCGGCGGGCCACGTGATCGAGTGGAGCCACCATCTCGCGCTCGGCCAGTGCGAGAAGCTCGCCGGCATCGTGCACGTCGCGCGCGTGTTCGCGAAAGCGGCGCACGCTCCAGACCTGCTGGGGCCGGCGCGCGTAGAGGCCGGCCAGCCGCAGCGCCGCCCTCTTCTCGCGGGCGGCATCGCCCTCGGCAAGGGCCTTGGCGACTTCCGTCCGGATGCGGTTGAGCCGGGCGAGCTGCGCGAAGCCGATAAGCTCGCGCAGGAGGATCATGAGGCCAGCGAGGCTTGCCACTAGCAATAGGGCGAGCGTCGTCCAACCGATCCAGTCCTCGCGCAAGAGCGCCGCCGCGACGAGGCGAGCGAAGGAGGCGCAGACGCCGAGCACCGCCGTGCCTGCGAGCGCGCAAATGAGGACCGCGCCCCAGCGCAGTCCTCGCTCCGTGAGATCGGTGAGGGTCGGTCTGGCAAGGCCTTGCGCATCCGCTGTCGGTTGCGTGCGTTCCTTGGTCGCGGCCTCAGCCTCGTGATCGGCGAGCGGTTCCTCGATGAGGCTCACATCGTTTGGATCGAATGCGCGCGGCTGGCGTGGCTCGGCGGGGCTGTTCATAGGAGGCGATCCCCGAGCAGGAACTCGATCGCCCGGTCCAGGCGAATGTGCGGCAGCGCCGGCTCCTCGCCAGAGGGCATCTCCAGCGTGATCCGCGGAGGGCGAAAGCGCAGGAAGTGGACGGCGTTGGCGCGCCCTCCACCTGGCCCGACATTCGTCGGGTCACTCGGCAGGTCGCCGGGGAATAGTGCAGCCTCGGTTTGCCCGTCGTAGGTCTTCGCCCCCAGCCGCTCGCCGGGCAGCGGCACGCCGACGATGCAGGGCAATCGCTCCCGGCCCTGGCGCGCCTCGGCCTCGCGTGTGGCCCGCAGCGCGGCCAATGCCATGACCTTGACGTCGGCACCGGCGACGGCTGCCCGCGCCATGGCCTGGTCGGCGATCGTCCGCAGAAGGGCTTCCAGTCGGTCGTGGCTTGAATGATGCAGGTGATCGGCCTTGGTGGCGGCAAACAGCAGCCGGTCGATGCGGCGGGAGAGGATGCGCGAGAGCCATGTGTTGGCGCCCGGGCGGAAGCACTTGAGGATGGCTTCGAGGCTCGTTTGCAGGCCGGCCACGGCACTTGCACCGCCGTTGAGCGCCGATAGCGCGTCGATGAGCACGATCTGGCGATCGAGGCGAGCAAAATGGTCGCGGAAGAACGGTTCGACCACGTGTGTCTTATAGCTTTCGAACCGGCGCGCCAGCATCGCGCCCAGGCTGCCGCGACGATAGCCGTCGCCGACGACGGGCGGCAGAGGAAAGAATGTGATGAGCGGTGTGCCGGCGAGGTCTCCGGGCAGCAGGAAGCGCCCGGGTCCCGGCGCGGTGAATTCCCCGTCCGGGGCGCGGGCGGCTTTCAGATAGCGTGTGAAGAGGTCGGTGCCCGTCAGTGCCAATGGCTCGTCTGCGGCGGCGTCGGCGTTAAGGGTGGCGATGAAGGCGAGCCAGTCCTTGGCGGTGGCCACCCGATGCGGCAGGCGCGCCTCCGTGACGGCGCGGAGCGACCACTCGGCGAACGTGAGCTCCATAAGCGGTAGGTCGATCAACCACTCGCCTGGGTAGTCGACGATGTCGACGTGCAATCGGCCGGGGCCCAGGGTGCGGCGCAGCGTCGTGGCCGGTATGTAGGCAATGGTGAGACGCAGCTGGCTGATGCGGCGCGTGCTCTGCGGCCATTGCGGCGGGTCCTTGGCGAACTCGGCCAGGTGCTCCTCATAGGCAAAGCGCGGCACGCGGTCGTCGGGCTGCGGTTCGAGATAGGCGCGCGTGATGCGGCCCTCGGCCATCGCCGCAAAGAACGGCAACCGCCCGCCTGCCACGAGGTTGCGCACCAGCGCCGTGATGAACACGGTCTTGCCTGAGCGCGCGAGCCCGGTGACGCCCAACCGCACCGTCGGTGTCATGAAATCGAGGAGGGCTGTGCCTGCGTTTCTGAGGGCGTCCGCGGTCGCGCCGGTGAGTTCAGAGAGCTGCACCAAAGTTGCCTTTCTCCGCCTTACCTAGGGCGAAGGAAGGGGCGGGAGCAAGGCCCGCCGGGAGCCGCCGGCGACGAAAGCCCAGCCGCGTTGAGCCGCTGCCTCAGAAGGTAGCGGGCTAAAGCGGCTTGCCGAGCATGGTGGTGGCAAAGCAGTCGTTGTGGGTTAGGCCGAGGTCGGCGCACATCTTGTCCGCGGCGGCCTTGCTGGCGAGGGGACCGACGACCAGCCGGTAGATGCCGGTGCCGCCGCGCGGTGCCACATAGCGCGGTTGCAGCGATCCCAGCGCGTTGCCGTGCTGATCGCGCAGCGCAAGCCAGCTCATGCGCAGGGCATCGAGCGAGGCACCGGACGCCAGCTGCACGGCGTAGGGCTGTGCCGGCGTCACCTGCGGCTCACCGAAGGTAATGTTGGAGGGGGAGGGGGGAATGCTGCCCGTCTCTAGCTTGGGTTGAGCAGCGGCAGATGCGGCCCCAACCTTGCCCTGTTCCATGGCCGATACGATACGGGCAGCCGCCTCGCGCTGTTTGTCGGCAGCAGCCTTGGCCTTGTCGGCGGCCTTTTGTTTTGCCGACGGCACCGTAGCGGCGACCGGTGGTGGCGGCGGCGTGGCAAGATTTGTGACCCGCTCTTCGAGGGCGGCGAGGCGTGATTGGGCCTCTCGCTCGTGCAGATCGTGCTGGTCGACTGTCTCTTTGATCCGGTCGACATCCTTGGCGATCTCGTTGACGGTGTGCTCGACGGTGTCGATTTGCGCCAAGGCTTTTGTCGCAAGCTCAATCCCCTGGGCGGGATCGACGGGGGGTTCGGCAACTTGCGCCTGGCGCGCCAAGCCGATGTCGAGCGGTAACGCCAGGGACCCAAGGTAGGTGAGCCCACCGGCCGCAAGCAGTCCCCAGGTCAGCAGGTAGACCCGCAAGAAGCGTCCGGAGTGCGTGTGCTGACCAGCCTGAGCGGACATGACCAGGACCATCCTCGTTGTGAGTTCGACCGGGCTGTGGTGGAACCGGTCGCTCCGCGGACGCTCGACTGGGCGGGACTCGAATCGTGCCTAACGGTCTCAAAGCGGGAGGGGCGCGGTCAACGCACACGCCTTGTAGCAGCCAGCCTGGTTGTGGACATGTGTTCATGATGCCATAGCGGCTTGCCGCCACGGATTTGATATAATGTTTTGATATTCAATGATTTTCCTTAAGATCTGGCGCGGATGGCGTCTCGGTTGCGGCGGCCACTCCGCCCGTACTGAGATTGCCGCCGACGGGTCTTAAGATGGGCTGCGGCAAGCCAGGCCTCGCTTCTGGCCTCGAGGATCGCGCTCCGCGAAGCGGCAGGGGGCGCCTGGAATGGCTGCACTACAGAACATTGACGGCGCCGTGCGCACTGGTTTATCGCCAGCTCATTTGGCGTCACCTCTCGTTTGCAAGCGTGCCGCAAGCGCGCGCCCAGTCGTGGTCCGTCCGGCACGCAAGTTGCGAGGACTAGGCAGTTGAAACGGCTGCAATGGCACTCTTGCCTGGACAACCGACATGGCATCCCATCCCATCCTCATCATCGTGCTGGCCGCCGGTAAAGGCGTGCGCATGCGCTCGGACCTGCCCAAAGTCCTGCACCCGATCGCTGGCCGCTCGATGTTGGCGCATGCGCTTGCCAACGCACGCGCGGCAGGGGCCGTAAGGCTGGCAGTTGTAGTGGCACCGGGCATGGAAGCGGTGCGCGCCGAGGCGCAGCGCATCGCGCCGGATATTGAGATCTTCGAGCAGACCGCCCCTTCGGGCACGGCGAATGCTGCTCTCTCGGCGCGGCCGGCGCTGGAGCGCCACCGCGGCGACGTGATCGTGTTGTTTGCCGACGCGCCGCTGCTCGAGGCCTCCAGCTTGCAGGATCTGCGCGCCGCACTTGATGCTGGGGCGCAGATCGCGGCGCTGGGCTTCGAGGCACCCGACGCCACCGGCTATGGCCGGCTGCTCGTCGATGCGACGGGACGGGTGACGGCCATCCGTGAGCACGCCGACGCCAGCGAGGAGCAGCGCCGCATTGGCCTATGCAACGCCGGCGCGATGGCCTTCCGCGTTGGCGATGTGGCCGCGCTTCTCGCGCGCATCGGCAACGACAACGCCAAGCGCGAATACTATCTCACCGATGCGGTCGCGATCGGGGCAGGCGACGGGCTTGTCACGTTGCCGGTTCGCTGCACACCCCAGGAGGCACTAGGCGTCAATTCGCGCGAGCAACTTGCCGACGCTGAGGCCGCGTGGCAGCGCCGCGCCCGGCGCAGGGTGATGGAGGCGGGAGCCACGCTGGTGGCGCCGGAGACGGTCTGGCTCGCCTTCGACACGGTCATCGGCCGCGATGTGACGATCGAGCCCAATGTGTTCTTCGGACCTGGCGTGGTGGTCGAGGACGGCGCCCGCATCCTCGCCAATTGCCATCTCGTCGGCGCCCGCATCGGCAGGGGTGCACGGGTTGGCCCCTTCGCTCGCCTGCGCCCGGGCGCTGACATCGGTGCCAGCGCGCACATCGGCAACTTCGTGGAGGTCAAGAACGCCAGCGTGGAGGCGGGTGCCAAGGCCAACCACTTGGCCTACATCGGCGATGGGCGGGTGGGTGAAGGCGCCAACATCGGTGCGGGCACGATCTTCTGCAATTACGATGGCTTCAACAAGCACTTCACCGACGTCGGCAAGGGCGCCTTCGTGGGCTCCAACGCCTCGCTTGTGGCGCCTGTGAAAATCGGTGAGGGCGCCTATATCGGCTCTGGCAGCGTCATCACCACCCACGTGGAGCCCGATGCTCTGGCGCTCGAGCGCGCGCCGCAACAGCAACGGTCGGGCTGGGCCGCAAAATTCCGCACCATGATGGGACGGCGCAAGGCGTCCCGGCAAGGTTAACCCAGAAAGAAGAAGTAATGCAGTTTGAATTGTCGACCGCCGCCGGATCAGCGTACCAACGGCAGCGTCATCGCTGCGCTTGCGGTGACGGCGGGATCTGTCCGATCGGCGTCCCGTCGCGGGGCGTCGGCGCAATCGAGCCGGCACTTTGCCGTTGGCGGATGCAGCCCGGTTGCAGGCGGAGGAGAGAGCCATGTGCGGCATCGTCGGCATACTAGGAACGGACGCGGTGGCCGGCGCACTGGTGGATGCGCTGCGCCGACTCGAATATCGCGGCTATGATTCGGCGGGCGTCGCTACCGTCGAGAACGGCCATCTCGACCGGCGTCGGGCCGAGGGTAAACTCAAGAACTTGGAGCTGCGGCTTTCGAATCAGCCGCTGCAGGGGCGCACCGGACTTGGCCATACCCGCTGGGCAACGCACGGCAAGCCGGTCGAGCGCAACGCGCACCCGCACATGAATGATCGCGTCGCCGTCGTGCACAACGGCATCATCGAGAACTTCCAGGAACTGCGCGCGGAGCTCACCGCCAGGGGCCACGCCTTCCAGACCGAGACCGACACGGAAACGGTGCTGCATCTGATCACGGATTGCCTCGATCAGGGCCTGGTGCCGGTTGCGGCGGCCAAGGCGGCGCTGCGGCGGCTCAAGGGCGCATTTGCGCTCGCCATCATTTTTGCTGGCGAGGACAATCTCATGATCGGCGCACGGCAGGGTCCGCCGCTTGCGGTCGGGCATGGTCGAGGCGAGATGTACCTGGGGTCGGATGCCATTGCGCTCGCCCCCTTCACCGACACCATCACCTACCTCGAAGACGGCGATTGCGCAGTCCTCACGCGCGAGACGGCGGAGATCTTTGCCGCCGACGACCGCAAGGTCGAGCGTCCGGCCATCAAATCGGTGGCGAGCTCGCTCCTGGTGGACAAGGGCAATTTCCGTCACTTCATGGCCAAGGAGATCCACGAGCAGCCCGAGGTGATCAGCCACACGCTAGGCAGCTTTGTCGACTTCGCCGCCGCCCAAGTGCATCTGCCCGATCTCGGCATCAATCCCGCGCACATCAGCAAGGTGTCGATCTCGGCCTGTGGCACCGCCTACTTTGCCGGCATGGTCGGCAAGTACTGGCTGGAGCGATATGCGCGCATCCCTGTTGAGATCGACGTGGCCTCCGAGTTCCGCTATCGCGAGCCGCCGCTGGAGAAGGGCGGGCTTGCGCTCTTCATCACCCAGTCGGGCGAGACGGCAGACACATTGGCGACGCTGCGCCACTGCAAGGCAATGGGTCAGCGCATCGCCTCCATCGTCAACGTGCGCACCTCCACCATTGCCCGCGAATCACACGTCGTCCTGCCGACGCTGGCCGGACCTGAGATCGGCGTCGCCTCGACCAAGGCGTTTACCTGCCAGCTCAGCGCGCTCGCCTGCCTTGCCATTGCGCTCGGCCGGGCGCGCGGCACCATCAGCGAGGCTCAGGAGAAGGTGCTCGCCCACGCGTTGGCCGAGGTGCCGCGCCACGTCGCGACGCTTCTCCACAACGAGGCCCGCTACGAGCGTCTCGCCCACGAGCTTTCCAGGGCGCGCGATGTGCTCTATCTCGGCCGCGGCATCAACTTCCCATTGGCGCTTGAGGGCGCCCTTAAACTCAAGGAGATCTCCTACATCCACGCCGAGGGCTACGCCGCCGGCGAGCTCAAGCACGGTCCCATTGCCCTCATTGACGAGCAGGTGCCAGTGATCGTTGTGGCGCCGGCCGACGAGCTCTTCGATAAGACGGTATCGAACATGCAGGAGGTCGTGGCGCGCGGCGGCAAGATCATCCTGCTCTCGGACGCCCCGCCCGAGCGTGCCGGTTGTGCTCTGGAGGCCCATATTCAGGTGCCGACCGTGCACTCCTTTGCCAACCCGCTGTTGTATGCAGTTCCGGTGCAACTCATCGCCTATCACACCGCGGTGTTCATGGGGACCGACGTGGATCAGCCACGCAATCTTGCCAAGTCCGTCACTGTGGAATAGGCGCAAGGGCCGGCGGCGCATTTGCCTAGCGCGCGTGAAATGGCGTAGCTTGCGCCAGGGGGTGCTCCGCGTTCGACGGAACGTCAACCGGGGGAAAAAACGCGTCATGACCGGCGACTGGCGCAAGCTGGCTTTGGCGGCTACCGCTGCGATTGCCCTTGCCGCGATCGGCGCGCCGCACGGGGCGGCACAGACCTCGGCCCAAACCCCGGCCCAAACCCCGGCCCAAACTCCGGGCAAGGCCGGCGGCAAGAAGGCCCCAGCGAAGGACGCCGATGGCGAGGCCGAAGGTGGGCCGGCCAAGCCCAAGCGCCAAGACCCCATCGAAGCCGAGCACGCCATCGCCACTGCCCTGCAGCAGCTTGAGGCCGGCAAGTCGGCGGAGGCCGCGCAGGCCCTGACCCGGGTCCTCAATGGGGGCGGCCTGCCGCCCGCCATGATGGCCAAGGCACTGCTCTATCGCGGTATTGCCTATCGGCAGCAGAAAAAGCCGGCACAGGCCATCGCCGACCTGACGAGCGCCCTGTGGCTGAAGGGCGGCCTTGGCGAGGCGGACCGTGCCGATGCGTTAAGGCAGCGCACGGCCGCCTATCAAGAGGCGGGATTGGCCGACAGCGGAGCATCCACGGTGCCGGCGGTGCCAAACGCCACGCGTGGGGCACGAACGGCATCCGCCGGCGGGGCTCCGCCGGAGGCGGCTCCCTCTGCGCCGCCGAGCAGCGGCTGGCCAAACCCCTTTGCCGGCTGGTTTGGCGGGGCTTCACCCCCTCCGTCGAGGCCGCCGCAACCGCAGCCGGAACCGTCGACCACGGCGTCGATTGAGACCCCGCCGCAGGCGCACCCCACACCCCGATCCACCTCGCAGTCCGGCGCCAAAACGAGCTCATGGACAAGCGAGACCAACGTGCGCGGCAGCCCTCCGGCCGGGGAGAGTGCGGCGGCTGCCAAGCCCGAAGGCCGCTTCCGCATTCAGCTCGGCATGCTGCGGACCGAGGCCGAGGCGCAGGACCTTTCGGCGCGCGTCAAGCGCGATCACCCCGAGGCGTTGGGGCGGCGCGAGGCCGAGATCGATGAGACCGTGGTCGGCAATATGGGATCGTTCTACCGCGTGCGCGTTGGCCCGTTTGCCAGCGCTCAGGAGGGCCAGGCTGCATGCGCCAAGCTCAAGGGCGCCGGCATCGACTGCCTCCTCGTGACCCCCTAGGGGCTGCAAGGCCGGCAGAACCCTCCGCAAAAACCCGCCGCCACCCCCCCCAGAACCGAAGACCTGCAAGCGCTGGCCGGATCGCAGCGCATTGGCGAGGCGCCGCAGCCGGCGCAATCGGATCGCCCTTGGCTTTTGCCGATCTTGCCTCGACACCATCTCTCATGACAATGGAACGCAAAGCCTGAGTCTGGCGGTGCGCTTTGATGCAGCTGTCGCACGTCAACGCTGCGCTCGCGGCCAGACCGATCAATCGTGAGCCGTCCGGATGCAACAGCAACCAAGCCCGTCGGGGTCACGCCAAGGCGAGGGCGAATCCCACGATCTCAAGGCCGATCTTGCCAAGCTCGCGCAAGATCCAAGAGATGACCTCAAGGCCGGGCTCGCCAAGCTTGCCCTCGAGGCGGCCCCCGAGCCATCGCATCTGGGCGCGCGGCTGCGCAACTATTTCCTTACGGGCCTGGTGGTCGTTGGTCCGGTGACCATTACGCTTTACACGGCGTGGTACTTCATCAACATGGTGGACGCGTGGGTGAAGCCCTATATCCCCCGCATCTACAATCCCGAATCCTATCTGTCCTTCCACGTCCCCGGCGTGGGCCTGGTGTTCGCCATCATCGGACTGACGCTCATCGGCGCGCTGGCTGCCAACCTGATCGGCCGTTCGCTGATCAGCGCCGGCGAATTGATGCTCGGTCGCATGCCCATCGTGCGCAACGTCTATCAGGGGCTGAAGCAGATCTTTCAATCGGTGGTGACGGCTTCGGCGCCGAGCAAGGGCTTCCAGAAGGTGGCGCTGATGGAGTTTCCCTCCAAGGGCATCTGGTCCATCGTGTTTGTCACCGGCGAGGCGGCCGAGCAGATCGCCGCCGAGGTGCCGGGCGAGGAGCTCGTCAGCGTCTTCATGCCGACCGGCATGCTGCCGCCGTCGGGTTTTGTGTGCTTCGTGCCGCGCTCCAGCGTGACACCCGTGCACATGAGCGTTGAGGATGCCGCCAAGATCATCATCTCGGCGGGCATGGTCAATCCCGAAACCCAGGCCCGCCTCAAAGAGCTTACCAGGACGGGGAACGCGGCGCCAAAGTCGGCGCCGCTCGAAGCCGCGCAGTAGCCAACCGGCCCTCCACGGTGCATCGGATGCGGTCAGGCGCTCGCATTGACATCCCAAAGCCCCGCCATTAGATCCCGCGCCGGGACACTCCTCCCCACCGAGGAGCAGCTAGCTGGCAGGATAGGCTCATGGCGACGGCGGCGAAGCCGGCCAAACGGCCGGAACGGATCGATTTTTCCTCGGGCCCCTGCGCCAAGCGCCCCGGCTGGTCCCTCGCCAATCTCAACAACGCGTTCCTCGGCCGCTCGCATCGCGCCAAGGAAGGCAAAGCGCGCCTCAAGCTCGCCATCGATAAGACCGTGGCCGTGCTTGGCCTGCCCGCCGGCCACCGTTGCGCCATCGTACCGGCCTCCGACACGGGCGCCTTCGAGCTCGCCATGTGGTCGATGTTGGGCCAGCGCGGTGTTGATGCGCTGGCGTGGGAAAGCTTCGGCAAGGGCTGGGTCACCGACACCGCCAAGCAGTTGAAGCTCAAGGACCTGCGCGTCATCGAGGCCGATTACGGCAAGCTGCCCGATCTCAGCCGCGTCGATTTCGAGCGCGATGTGCTGTTCACCTGGAACGGCACCACGTCGGGCGTGCGCGTGCCCAACGCCGACTGGATTGCGTCGCAGCGCGGCGGGCTCACCTTCGCCGATGCCACGTCCGCCGTCTTCGCTCAACCGATCGACTGGACGAAGGTCGACGTCGCCACCTTCTCCTGGCAGAAGGTGCTGGGCGGGGAGGCCGCGCACGGCATGCTCGTTGTCAGCCCGCGCGCGGTCGAGCGCCTCAAGACGTATACGCCGCCCTGGCCGTTGCCCAAGATTTTCCGGCTGACCAAGGGCGGCGCGCTCATCCAAGGCGTGTTCGAGGGCGAGACCATCAACACCCCATCGATGCTGTGCGTGGAGGACTACCTCGATGCGCTCGACTGGGCAGAGCGCATCGGCGGCCTCGAGGCGCTCTATGCGCGCACCAATGCTAATGCGCGTGTGCTCTTCGATTGGGTGGAGCGCACACCCTGGCTTGCGAACCTCGCCGTCGATCCGGCGACGCGCTCCAATACCTCGGTGTGCCTGAGGATCGTCGATCCGGCCGTCGTGCGCCTACCGCTCGAGGCGCAGCGCGCCTTCGTCAAAAAGCTGGAGGCGCTGCTCGAAAAGGAGAAGGCCGCCCTTGATATAGCCGGGCACCGCGACGCACCACCCTGCCTGCGCATCTGGTGCGGCTCCACCGTCGAAGCTGCAGATCTCGCCGCGCTCACACACTGGCTCGACTGGGCCTTCAGCGAATGCAAAGCCGCACTCGCCGAGGCGGTGTGATGCCATCGGTGAGCTGCCACCGCTTCGTTGCCGAGATCGCCGCCTCTTAAGACGAATACTTGACGCTGCAGCCGTAGGGGCGCGCCGTGGTGGCCGATACGGGTTTGCCGTCAGCCAGTTCGGTGAGCGCCGCATCGACGAAGTTCTTGGCGGTCTTGAGGTCCTCCAGCCGTGTCGTCGGCCTGTCGTCGATCCCGCCCATGTAGGCCAATGTGCCGTCGCCCTTGATGACAAACATGTGCGGGGTGGTCTGCGCGCCATAGGCGCGTCCTACGTCACCCTTGGGATCGAGCAGGACGTGGCTCGGCGCCGCGGCGCGCTGGGCGGTGAGCTTGTTGGCCTCCTCGCCGGTGACGTATCCCGGGGTGCCGGGTGCCGATGAGATGAGCGTCAGCCACACCACGCCCTGCGTCGTCCACTTCTTTTGCAGCATTTGCATGTTGTTGGCGCCGTAATGCTTGCGCACATAGGGGCACTCGTGATTGGTCCACTCGAGCACGACGGTCTTGCCCTTAAAGTCGGCGAGCGACACGGCCTTACCGTTGCTGTCGGCGAGCGAGAAGGCCGGCGCCGGTTCGCCGATGCGGGCTTGTGGGGCCGCATGCGCGAGGGTGGAACTTGGAACACCGCGCAGGGCGAAAGCGGCTGCCCCACCGAGGCCGATGGTGAGTACCCTGCGTCGCGCAACAAGCTGCATGGAGCTACTCCTTGGCTGTGATTGGCACGCTGGCGCGTGGTTTGGCCGGTTCGGGCAAATGGGGAGGGCAGCAAGGACCGTGGCAGCCGCCAGCGCAATCGGCTCGCTGATGGCCACGCGGGCGTCCGGGTGCCGGTCCGTGGCGGAGGCACCGCATCGGGGGCTGGAGCCAACTGCACCACCCGCAGCGGCGCGGCGCAAGCTCGGGGATCTGGCTGAATGAGCACGGGGCCGATGTTGGAAAGGGCGCTTGGCAAGCACAAGTCAAAGGCGCTCACGATTGGGTGAAGCGGCTCATACCACCGTCCGATAGCGCTCGATGCAGGTGTCGAGCAGCTCATCGGCGGGTCTCGCCCACCAGGCTTGCGAGAAGATCTCGACCTCCACATGGCCCGAATAGCCCGCACCCTCGAGAAGCCTGCGGAACTTTTTCAGCTCGATGATGCCGTCGCCCATCATCCCCCGGTCGTTGACGAGATCCCGTGTCGGCACCAGCCAGTCGCACACGTGATAGGCAAGCAGCCGCTCGCGGCCGGCGCGAGCGATCTGGGCGGCGAGTTTTGGGTCCCACCATGTGTGGTAGACGTCAACCGCGACGCCAAGTGCGCCGCTGCGGTTGGAATCGAGCGCGTCGCAAATGTCGAGGGCCTGCTCAAGTGTATTGATGCACGCACGGTCGGCCGCTTGCATGGGATGCAGTGGCTCGATGGCGAGCGGCACGCTCAGGCTGCGCGCGTACTCCAGTGTGGCGGCGATGCCGTCCATCACCTGGTCGCGCGCGAGGCCGATGTCCCTGTTGGCCGGCGTGCCGGCAAGCGCGCCCGGCAGCGCCCCTGCCACCAGCACGAGACAGGACGCGCCGAGCGTCTTGGCCTCGTCGACGGCGCGCCGGTTGTCCTCGAGCGCGGCCCGAAGGCCGGCCGCATCGATGGCCGGAAAGAACCCGCCGCGACAGTAACCGGTGAGCATCAGGCCCGCATCCTTCACGTGTCTGGCGACGTGCGTGAGGCCCACGGCGTGGACTTGGTCGCGCCAGGGATCGATGGCGGGAATGCCGCGTTGAGCGCACGCCTCGATGAAGGCCGGCAGGGAGAGCTGGTTGCGCGCGGTTGCCGAGTTGATCGACAAATGCCTGAGGTCAACGGAGAGCTCGCGCATCAGGCGATTCCATGCAGGGCCAGCACGCGTACCATCCGTCGCCTGGCCATATCGGGATCGCGCAGCAGCCCGGCGCGGTCGGCGAGACGGAAGAGCTGAGCGAGGTGCACGATTGAGCGCGCGCTCTGCTGGCCGCCCACCATGACGAAATGGTCCTGGTGGCCGTTGAGGTAGGCCATGAACACCACGCCAGTTTTGTAGAAGCGTGTAGGCGCCTGGAAGATGTGGCGTGACAGCGGTACCGTGGGCGCCAGGCTCGCTTCGAAGGTCGAGTTGTCGCCGGCCGCCAATGCCGCCAGCGCCGCCGATGCCGCAGGTGCAATGGCGTCAAAGATGCCGAGCAGCGCATCGCTGTAGCCCGCCTCATCGCCGGCAATGAGGAGGGCGTAGTTGAAATCATCGCCGGTGTACATGCGCACGCCCTTGGCGAGCTGACGTCGCATGACGATCTCCTTTTCCTTATCGAGCAAGGAGATCTTGACGCCGTCGACTTTGGCAGCGTGCGCGTTGATGACACTGAGCGCAACGTGCATCGCCGCATGGTGGTCGACACTGCCCCAGTAACCCGCAAGCATCGGGTCGAACATCTCACCAAGCCAATGGATGATCACGGGCTCGCGCGCCTGCGCCAGCAGGCGGTCATAGACGCGCTCGTAGTCGTCAGGCGAGCGAGCGACGCGGGCGAGCGCGCGGCTTGCCATGATGATGAGACGACCACCGGCCTTCTCGATGGCCGCCATCTGCTCCTCGTAGGCGCGGATCACGTCGTCGATGGAATGGGCCTTGCCCGCGTCCACTTGCCCCAAGTCCAACTGATCGGTGCCGCAGCCCGATGCGATCAGCGCCGGCCGGCCTTGGCGTGCCGACCATGTCTTCGACGCCGCGACGGCGCGCTTGATCAATTCGAGCGAGGTGGGCCAATCAAGTCCCATGCCGCGCTGCGCCGTATCCATCGCCTCGGCCACCCCCAGGCCGAGCCCCCACAGGTATTCGCGATAGGCGATCGTGCGGTCCCAATCGAGCGAGCAGTCGATCCAGGGATCGTTGGCAGCGCGCGCATCTGCCACCACGTGGGCGGCCGAAAAAGCAATCCGGTTGAAGGCGCCGCTCGCCGTTTCCGGGTGAGCCCGCGGTTCGGACAGCACGAAGGTTTCGAGCGCGCCAGCCTGCGTTGGCAGGTTGATCTTGAGCGCGGAAAGGATCGGTGCATTCATGCGGCGGTTCTTTGCCCTAACCTAGCAGCTTGCTCACTCTATGCCGAGACTGGCGACTGCCAAAACCGTTCTTGTTGGCTTCCCCTCCAGAGGACCGCCATGATCGCGCACGCGCCCCTGGGCGAGATCCTGCGCCACCTTCGTGCCGAGCCATCGCGCACCTGGTCGGTCATCATCACCGTCTTCGGTGATGCGATCGTGCCGCGCGGCGGGTCGGTATGGCTCGGCACGCTCGTGCGCTTCTTTGCGGCCCTTGGCAGCAATGACGGCGTCGTGCGCACGGCCATGTCGCGGCTGGCTGCCGACGGTTGGCTGGAGCGCAGCCGCGTCGGGCGTAACAGTTTTTATCACCTCACCGAGAAGGGGCGCGTCACCTTCAGACAGGCGACCGAGCACATCTATGGCGCCCACGCGCGGCGCTGGAACGGTCGCTTCGAGATGCTGCTGATCGGCAATGCGCCAGAGCGCGACAGCGTGCGTTCGCTGTTGCAGACGGCCGGGTTCGGCGCCGCCGCGCCGGGAGTTTGGGTCGCTCCCGCCGGCGCGGCCGTGCCGCGCCTGACGCGCGGGGTCCTCCACCTCGAGGCCGGCTGCGACCTTGCGACCGCGCGCAAGCTCGCAAAAGCGTGTTGGCCGCTCGAGCGGACAGCCGCCGCCTACGCACGCTTTCTCGCCTTATTCACACCGCTCGAAACAGCGTTGGATGCGGCCATGCCGATCGCGGAGATCGATGCTCTCGTGGCGCGGATCCTGCTCATCCACGAATATCGTCGCATCATCCTGCGCGATCCCACGCTGCCGCCCGAGCTCTTACCCCCGGGCTGGCCGGGAGCGGCCGCGCGCGAGCTCTGCGGCACGCTTTATCACCGCCTCCTGCCGGCCTCCGAGGGTTGGCTCGACAGGCACGCTCAGAGTGCCGCCGGCAAGCTCCCGCCGGCAGGTCCCGAACTTGCCCGCCGCTTTCGAGCCGAGGTTGGATCCGGCTAACACGTTACAGATTATCTTGACATCACCGAATTTTTGTTACATGTTTATAGCGTTCGGACCGCGCAGGGAAGGTCCCGCTGGTAGGGTGGGAGGCTGATCGGGAGGTTCGTCATGTACGCCCAAGCCCTCGACGCAGCTGCGCAAGGCGCCCCTGGCCCTGAGGACGCCGAGCGCAGTCGGCGGTTTTTGGCCCGCGTCGATGCCGAACAGCGCATCGAGCCCAACGATTGGATGCCGGCGGGCTACCGCAAGACCTTGATCCGACAGATCTCGCAGCACGCCCACTCCGAAATTGTTGGCATGCTGCCGGAGGGTAACTGGATCACGCGCGCTCCGAGCTTGCGCCGCAAAGCAGCGTTGCTTGCCAAGATCCAGGACGAATGCGGCCACGGCCTTTATCTCTATGCTGCTGCCGAAACGCTCGGGTGCGCGCGCGAGGACCTGGTGGAGCAGTTGCTCACGGGCAAGGCCAAATATTCCTCGATCTTTAACTATCCGACCCTGACGTGGGCCGACATCGGCGCCATCGGCTGGCTCGTGGACGGCGCCGCCATCATGAACCAGATCCCGCTTTGCCGCTGCTCCTATGGCCCCTATGCGCGCGCCATGATCCGTATCTGCAAGGAGGAATCGTTCCACCAGCGTCAGGGCTACGAGATCATGCTCACGCTGTGCCGGGGCACGCCTGAGCAAAAGGAGATGGCGCAAGACGCGCTGAACCGCTGGTGGTGGCCATGTCTCATGATGTTTGGGCCTTCAGACAAGGAAAGCCTGCATTCGGCCGACACCATGAAGTGGAAGATCAAGCGCTTCTCCAATGACGACTTGCGCCAGAAATTCGTCGACGCAACGGTGCCGCAGGGGCACTACCTGGGACTGAGCTTTCCCGATCCTGAGCTTGAGTTCGACGCGCAGAGCGGTCACTGGCGCTGCGGCGCAATCGATTGGTCTGAGTTCAAACGGGTGCTGGCTGGAGACGGCCCGTGCAACCGCGAGCGCTTAGCCGCGCGCCGCAAGGTCCATGAGGAAGGCGCCTGGGTGCGTGCGGCTGCGCTGGCCCATGCCAAAAAACGGGCCAAGCAGGCTAAGCACCGAGCCGAGCAGATGGCAGCGGAGTAGACTGGCATGGCACGGCAGCCCGCGGGAACGCATCTGGCTCAGCTCAACGTCGGCCGGATCCGCTACCCCGTCGACGATCCGCGTATGGCGGAGTTCATGGGCGCTCTCGACAGCATCAATGCGCTTGCCGAACGCAGCCCTGAGTTCGTGTGGCGGCTCAAGTCCGACAGCGGCAACGCTACGGATATCAAGGTCACTGCTGACCCGATGTTTCTCATCAACATGAGCGTGTGGAAGTCGGCTCAAGGGCTTGAGCACTTCGTCTGGCAAACGGTGCACAAGCGTTTCTACCACAAGAAGGCTAACTGGTTCGCGCCGATGCAGCACCCCCATTTCGTCATGTGGTGGATTGCCATCGGCCACCTTCCCACACCTGAGGACGCACTGGCGCGGCTTGCGCATCTGACGGAGCAGGGACCCAGCGACTATGCGTTCGGCTGGGAGAGCCTGCCCAATCTGCAGCCGTTGATGCGCCGGCGCTGCGCCTAGACCGCAGATCAAGGAGCAGTCATGTCCGAGGCCCGTTCGCCATTGTGGGAGGTCTTCATCCGCAGCCGCAATGGCCTCTCGCATAAGCACGTGGGCTCGCTGCACGCGACCGAGGCGACGCTTGCGCTCGAGGCCGCGCGCGACATCTATACCCGTCGCGGCGAAGCCATCTCGATCTGGGTGGTACCCTCCAGCGCCATCACCGCTTCCGATCCGGCCGACCGCGACCTGTTGTTTGAGCCGGCCAACTCCAAGATCTATCGGCATCCGACCTTTTATGATGTGCCCGATGAGGTCGGACATATGTAGGCCGAAAGGGTGCCGGGCACGTCCGCTCCAGGGCGCTCGATCCCCGCGCGTCGCGCGTGGGCGAGGATGAGACGGCCCCAGGCGGACAAGGAGGCGTCGCTGACCACAACCAGCATCACGGTAGCGGAGACGCCGATCGTGCTCTATGCGCTGCGGCGGGCGGACGATGCGCTCATCCTCGGCCACCGTCTATCGCAGTGGTGCGGCCATGCGCCGATGCTCGAAGAGGACATGGCGCTCACCAACATTGGGCTCGACCTCATCGGTCAGGCGCGCCTGCTCTATACCTATGTCGCCGAGCTCGAAGGCGCCGGCAGGGACGAGGACAGTTACGCCTATCTGCGCGATGCCCCCCAATACCGAAACCTGCTGCTCGTCGAACAGCCCAACGGCGACTTTGCCAAAACCATCGTGCGCCAGTTCTTCTACTCCGCCTTCGCGGACCCCTACTGGCGCGCCATGACGGCGTCGAAGAACGCCACACTCGCCGCCATCGCTGCCAAGTCGGAGAAAGAGAGCGCCTATCATCTGCGTCACACCTCGGAGTGGGTCATCCGCCTCGGCGACGGCACGCCGGAGAGCCACGTCCGGGCGCAGACCGCGGTGGACGAGCTGTGGTCGTTCACGGGCGAGCTGTTCGAGGCGGACGCAACCGAGCGGGAGCTGATCAGGCAGGGCGTCGCCATCGATCCTGCAAGCCTTCGCACTGCCTGGTCGGAGACGATGGGAGGTGTGATCCACGAGGCGACGTTGCAGCCGCCCGCCGCCGCGTGGATGCAATCCGGGGGCCGGGGCGGCCGCCACAGCGAGCACCTCGGCCACCTGTTGAGCGAGATGCAACACCTCCAGCGAACCTATCCAGGAGCCAGGTGGTGACCGGCCCCGCACCGAGCCCAGACAACCGGCCAGAAGACCGGCCAGAAGACCGGCCAGAAGACCAGCGTGAGGACCTGCGCCAGCTCGCCTGGCGCGTCGTCGCGCAAGTGGTCGATCCGGAGATCCCGGTCCTCACCATTGCCGACCTTGGGGTGCTGCGCGGCATCGATGTCAAGGATGGCCGTGTCGAGGTGACGATAACGCCCACGTACTCCGGCTGTCCGGCCATGAACATGATCGCCCTGGAAATCGAGCTCGCTTTGGGCAGGGCCGGTATTGCCCTGGCTGCAATCCGTACGGTGCTGTCGCCTGCCTGGACAACCGAGTGGCTGACCGAGGAGGGCCGCAGCAAGCTGCGCGCCTATGGCATCGCGCCACCCAAAAGAGGCGGTGGGCGTCGGTCGCTGTTCGGGCATGAGACGATCGCCTGCCCGCGCTGCGGCTGCGACGACACCCATCTGCTGTCCGAGTTCGGGTCGACTGCGTGCAAGGCGCTCTGGCGCTGTGCCGCTTGCCAGGAACCGTTCGACTACTTCAAGTGCCACTGACGCGATCGGCAAAGCACGGCAGGGTCATGGCGATCGCACCTCGCTTCCACCGACTGCAGGTCAAGGACGTGAGACGCGAAACGCCCGATGCCGTATCGGTCGCGTTCGAGGTGCCGCCTGACCTTGCCTCGGCATACGCGTTCGCGCCGGGCCAATATCTGACGCTGCGCGCCAGCATCGACGGCGAGGACCTGCGCCGATCCTATTCGATCTGCTCCGGCCCGGACGATGGTGAGTTGCGCATCGCGGTGAAGCGCGTGGAGGGCGGACTTTTTTCGGCCTGGATCAACTCGGGCCTCAAACGGGGGGACCGGCTCGATGTGATGACGCCCACCGGCCGCTTCGGCGTGCGGCATCAATCTGAGACGGCCCGCACTTACCTTGGGATCGCCGCCGGGTCGGGAATAACGCCGATCTTGTCGATCGCGAAAGGCGTCTTGGCGCGCGAGGCCAAGAGCCGCTTCTTCCTGGTCTACGGCAACCGCTCGACCGCGGACACGCTCTTTCGCGAAGCGCTGGCCGAGCTCAAGGACCGCTACATGGACCGCCTCTCCATCTTCCACGTCTTATCGCGTGAAGAGCAGGACGTGCCTATCCTCAACGGCCGCGTCGACGGCGACAAGGTGCGCCTCATCGTGCGCTCGCTGGTGCCGGCGGCGATGATTGATCACGTCCTCATCTGCGGTCCGGAGGGCATGGCCGAAGAGGTCGGGCCGGTGCTTGAGAGTTTTGGGCTAGGTCCCGAACGCATTCATGTGGAGCGGTTCGTCTCCGCGCTCGGCGGCCGACCCGGAGCGAAACCGCGCGCGCCCGCGGTCGATGCGCCGAGCCGGATGGCCACGCTCATCTATGACGGCAAGCGACGCGATGTGCCGGTCGCCGAAGGCGAAGCGATTCTCGACGCCGCACTGCGCGCCGGTTTGGATTTGCCATACGCCTGCAGGGGCGGCATGTGCTGCACGTGCCGCGCCAAGGTGGTCGAAGGTGAAGCAGTCATGCAAGTGAACTACTCACTGGAGGCGTGGGAGGAGGCGGCGGGTTATGTGCTCACCTGCCAGGCGCGCCCGCGCTCCGACCGCATCGTCGTCGATTACGACCACGTCTAGGTGCCGCTTCGGACTACTGCCGGCGCAAAGCGCCGGTCTCATCGACCTTGCGCAGGTGGGCAAGCTCCGCGGCCGTCGGCTCGGGGACCACGTGGGCGTGGGCGGAGACTTTGAGCGGCCAGCCGGTGTTGGCCAGGATCTCCTCGATGCTGGAGAAGGCGAACCAGGCATCGAGCTGGAACTCGTTGGTCTCGGGAGCTGGGCGCAGGACACCCAAGGTGGTGACGATGGCCGACGGGCCGCCGCCGGCGAAGCCGTAGCGGGCCCGGGCATTGCCACCCTCGAGATAACCCGGCGAACTGATGTAGGTCACCTTTTCGACGAAGCGCTTGCGCTCGTGCGCCACCATGATGAGAAAGCGCTTGGCACCGCAGGCGATATCGTTGGCCCCGCCGGCGCCCGTCAGCCGTGTCTTGGGCGCCCGATAGGCGTCTCCAATATCGCCGTCCCATATGCCGGTGGTGTTGACGTTGCCGTACTTGTCCACCTGCGCGGCACCGATGATGCCGACATCGCAGCGCCCCGAACCGACGAGGCAACCGAGCGCATCCAGCCCAGAGGTGAAGCTCGTGGCATTGGTCGAGATGCGATTGCATTCGATGCCCCATGGCAAGCCACCCACCGGGGTCGAGCCGTAGACCCCGCCTTCGGTCATGGCCCGCAGATTGGGTGCATGGTTGGCCTGGGCAAAGAACCCCGCCAGCATGGACAACCCAACGCCGAAGATGGCGAGCTCGCCGTCGTGGATCTCGCGCCCGGTGGCAATGGCCATCATCTCCTGGCGGGTGTAGGCGGACGTTGCTGTCGGGCTCATCTCGTCTCCGCGTCCTGCTGCCTGCGGGCTACTTCCGCCGCCGGCAGGAGCCACTTGCGATAGGGGTCGAGCAGGAAGGCGGTTCTAGTCTTGCCGAGCAGAGCGAGCCGCTCACCTCCGATCATGTCGAGATAGCTGTCGACATCGCGATAGCTCTCGACGAAGGTGCGCACATACTCGCGCGTTCCTTCGGACGTGGCGAGCGCCCCATTCATGGTGCGCATGTGCTCCTCGTCCACGTCGTACATGCCGGGTGAGCTTTGCGGCCAGGCTGCAAACGGCCAATAGACCACCGCCTCAACCACGATTTCCGGGATGCGCACGAGGTTTGGAAACTGTCGGATGCAGGCTTGATCGACGATGGCATCGGCGACGATGACGACCCGCTTGGCGGCACGCGACAGCTCAAATCGGCTCCACTCGGTGCCGAGCATGATCGAGTTGCCAAGCGGATCGGCCAGCGTCACGTGAATGGCTGCAAGGTCAGGCTTGAGTGGGCGGAAGGCCCCGATCTGCCGGCCAGTGAACGGATCGGTGACCGTTGCAATTTTGCTTCGGGCGGGAAATTCCGCAGGCGCGAAGGCGCTGCGGTCCTGCAGGTCCGAGCCGATATTGACCGTGGCCGGCACGAACGGCCAATTGAGTGCCCCGCCCAACAGGCGTAGTGGCATGGCGAGGTTGGAATAGTCCTCCAGCACCAGTTCACCGCTCTCAACCGCTCGGCGCAAGCCATTAGCGAAGCCGAACACCTCAAGTCCTGTGAACCCACATTCGGCCCTTGTTGCCGCGCCGGCGCCGGCGAGCAGATTGAGCTGCTGGCTGTTGCAGTGGAAGATGGCGTGGAGGTTCTTGCGCTTTTGGCGCAACAGCTCGCGCCCGAACACCACCGCGTCCGAACCGATCGGCAGGGCCGCGCCGCTCGCGTACTGCATGCCGTCCCAGCTGTAGCGGCGGACGGCCTCGGCAAGGGAAAGGAGTTTGGGCGGCGGCATGGTTTGGGCTTTTCAACGCGGGATCATTGGTCGCTTGCCCGACCAGGGACGCGCTTCCTCCAAGAGCGCCCCGAGCCGCAGCACGTCCATGTCGGCACCCCACCGCCCGACGATCTGCACCGACGTCGGCAGGCCATCGGCGGCAAATCCGGACGGCACCGTCAGGGCCGGGTGCCCAGTCAGGTTGAAGGGATACACATACGCCGTCCAGCCGAGCCGCGTGATCCCACACTTCACGCCGTTGACGACCACCTCGTCGTTGGCGGCGTCGAAATCGGCCGCCAGCGCCGTCCGGGTCAGCGTGGGCGTGATCAGCACATCAAAGCGCGCCAGCAGCGCCTGGATCTTGCGAAATAGGTCGGTGCGCGCGTACTGGGCGGTGCGAAAGTCGACCATGCTGAACTTGCCACCGCGCTCCACGAAGGCCAAGAGAGTTGGATCCATCTTGTCGCGCCACTGGGCAAGATGCTTCTGCATCGCCACGTGGAAATTGCCCTGGTAGAGGATGCGGCCCGGAAATTCGATCCAATCGATGGGCTCGGCGACGTCCTCCACATCGGCACCCAAGGCGGCAAGAGCCTCAAGCGAGGCGCGGGCGTTGGCCTCCATGTCCGGGTCGAGCTGGGGGTTGGCGGCTTTGCCAATCCAACCGACGCGGATGCCCGAGAGGTCCTTGCCGATTAGACCGGCAGAGAGGGTAAGCGCCTTGGGCCCATTGAGGCTCCACGGATCACGCGGGCTCGGCCCCATGAGCACGCTAAGCATCAGGGCGGCGTCAGAGACGCTGCGCGTGATCGGCCCGGCGTAGGTGTAATTGCTGAAGGCATCGATCGCGGCTTCCCACGCCACCGCACCGAGCGTCGGCTTGAGACCGACCACGCCGCAGCAGGCGGCGGGAATGCGGATTGAGCCGGCGCCGTCGGTCCCAAGGGCCAGCGGTCCGACCCCGGCCGCGATGGCGGCCGCGGCACCGCCCGACGACCCCCCGCAGGTGCGCGAGCGGTCCCAGGGATTGCGCGTCGTGCCAAAGCTGGGGCCATCGGTCAGCCCTTTGTTGCCGAACTCCGGTAGGCGCGTTTTGCCGATCAGAATGGTTCCGGCCGTGCGCAACCTGGAGATCAGCACATCATCGCGATCGGGAACGTTGTCGGCGAAGATCGCCGATCCGTACGTGGTGCGGATGCCGGCGGTGTCCACCTGGTCCTTCACGTGCACCGGCACACCATGGAGCGGCGCCAGCGCGTCTTTGCGCATCACGGCCGCTTCGGCCGCGCGGGCCGCGCGACGGGCCTGATCGTAGAGCACGGTAACGAAGGCATTGAGCGGCTCAATCCGCTCGGTTTGGTTGAGCACAGCCTCTGTGAGCTCCACCGGGGACAGCTTGCGTTGGCGGATCATGGCGGCCGCCTGCTGCGCCGACAGATAAAGAAGATCAGCTTCCGCCATCGTCCAATGTCTCCGCTGCCACGGCGCAAATGACAGTTTTGCTCGGGCCAGTTTATGGTGGCAAAGCCGGACCGCAAAGCGCCGCACCGCCAACGGCGGCCACTCGAACACTCTGGAGAGCTTGATGACAACGCGGCATTTGAGCAGGCGCGGGCTCTTCAAGGCGGCAGCCACCGGGGCGGCGACCCTCGCCAGCCCCTATCTTGCCCACCATGTTGCCAGAGCGTCGGGTCCATCCAGCATCTTGAAGGCGGTGCTCGAATCCGAGGTCGTCATTCTAGATCCGTATTTTACCACGGCGGCCATCACCCGCACCTTCGGCTACCACGTCTACGACACCCTGTTTGCGATGGACGATAGCGGCCAGATCAGACCGCAGATGGTCGCTCAGTATGCAAGTTCGGCGGACCACCTGACGTGGACGTTCCAGCTGCGTGATGGCCTGCGTTGGCACGATGGTGGTCCTGTGACTGCAAGCGATTGTGTGGCCTCGCTCAGGCGCTGGGCGCCGCGTGACGCCATGGGGCGCTTGCTGATGGCCTCCCTGCAATCGCTCGACGTCAAGGATGCGCGCACGTTCGAGTTGGCGTTGAGCGAACCCTTCCCGCTGGTATTGGAAGTTCTCGGCAAGCCCAACGCCCCCGTGCCCTTCATGCTGCCGGAACGGCTCGCGCGCGTGCCGGGAGACCAGCGGTTGACCGAGGTGGTCGGCAGCGGCCCGTTCCTGTTCCGGCCCGACCTGTGGAAGGCGGGTGACCGCATGCAGCTTGACAAGAACCCACACTACGTGCCGCGCCAAGAGCCGCCAAACTTCCTGGCCGGCGGCAAGACTGTGCGGATCGATGGGCTCAACCTGCTGACATTGCCCGATCAGGTGACGGCCGCCTCGGCGCTAATCACCGGGGAGATCGACTACCAGCAATACGTGCCCTTTGACATGATCGGCCGCCTGGAGAAGGCACGCGGCGTAAACCTCTTGGGATTGGGCGGCTTGCACATGTTCCAGGGCAATTTCCGGCTCAATCATGCAGCGCCTCCCTTCGATGATCCGGCCGTGCGACGCGTGCTGTGGAAGCTGGTCGACCAGGCATCCGTCCTGCAGGCGATCGGCGTGCCCGCGCGCTATGCGGTGAGCGATTGCACATCGTTTTGGATGTGTGGTTCACCGCTGGAGAGCAAGGTTGGCTCGGAAGCCTTCCGCTATTCCGTGGATGCGGCACGCGATGAGCTCAAAGCCACCAGCTATGCCGGTCAGCCCGTGGTCATGTTGCAGGTGTCGGGCAGCATCTCGCAGACCGCGGCCAAGGTCCTGGCGCAAGCCATGCGGCAGGCAGGTTTCGTCGTCGATGAGCAGGTGATGGATTGGGGGACGGTGCTGGCGCGCCGGGCCAAGAAGGATGGATGGGGGCTGTTTGCGGTCTATTCCAATGGCATCGACATGATCTCGCCGCTCACGCACTTCTACGTCGCCAACACCTGCGCCGACTATCCTGGATGGAGCTGTGACAAGGCGATCCCACCCCTGCTTGCCGCCTTCGCCAGGGCACCGGGGCAGGCGGAGCGGCGCGGGATCGCCGAGGAAATCCAGAAGGTCGCCTACGATTTGACGCCGGCCGTAAGCTGGGGACAATTCACCATCCCCGCAGCGTATCGTGCATCGCTCGATGGTCTGCTGCAATCGAGCTTCCCCATCTTCTGGGAAGTGAGCAAGCGGGCGTGATATCCCTATCGTGGACAGCAAACGGGTTACCACGCATGCCGGATGTTCTTGGTTGGCGAGGCAAGTTCGGAGTGATCGGGCCCTCCACCAACACCGTGGTTGAGCCCGATTACGATCTCATGCGACCGGCGGGCGTTACCAACCACTACAGCCGCATCTTCACGCCCAATGCTGCGCCCAACAACCAGACGTTTACGGCAAACATCGCGGTAATCGACGACAATGTCATGGACGCTGTGAAGAGCGCGCTGACCTGTGGGCCAGACTACATGCTGATGGCGATCTCCTCGCTCAGTTTCTTTGGCGGAGCCAATGGCGCCGACGCTTTCGTGCGCAGGATCGAGGATTGCGCCGGTGTTGGCGTCAGCATCGGTAGCCATTCCCTGGCGGCCGCCTTGCACAGCTACGGCGGCATAAACCGGATCGCGATACTGTCGCCCTATTGGCCGGTCATGAACCAGGCTGTGATCGGCTACTTCACCGATGTGGGATTTGGTGTGGTGCGCGACCTTGCACTCGAGTGCAAGTCATGGACGGCGATCGCCGAGGTCACACCGGCGCAGTGTCGCGATGCGCTGAGACGGCTCGACGGCGACGACGTCGATGCCATCGTGCAGGTTGGGACCAATCTCTCGATGGTGCGGCTTGCTGCGGCCGCCGAGCTGTGGCTCGGCAAGCCCGTCATCGCCGTGAACACGGCCACCTATTGGCACGCCCTGCGCGCCAATGGGATCCGCGACCGGATCGAGGGCTTCGGCCGCCTGCTAGCGGAACATTGACGCTGCTCCAAAGCCGTGCCCATGCAAGCATCACCATGGAGCAAGTGGCACGTATCAGGGATCATCGACCCAAGTGCGATTGGCCCAAGTGCGATCGGCCCAGTGCGATCGGCCCAAGTGCGATCGGCCCGAGTGCGATCGGCCCGAGCGCGATCAGCCCAAGTGCGATTGGTTCAGGTGTGAGCGATCCAAGTGTG
The DNA here is from genome assembly GCA_036558085.1 of Hyphomicrobiaceae bacterium. Lineage (GTDB taxonomy): Bacteria > Pseudomonadota > Alphaproteobacteria > Rhizobiales > Hyphomicrobiaceae > AWTP1-13. The sequence continues at coordinate 38,601 of DATBGH010000039.1, read as the reverse complement.
ACCAAGCTGGGGGGAAATCCGATCGGCCCTGCGCGTCGCCTGCGCGCAGGCTAGGCCGCACGGGTGTAATCCCGGTATGACAGCCGGGGCTTGTGGTGGTTGAGCGAAAATGTGAGGGTCAACGATGACAATGCCGTTCCGCTATTATTTGCGCGTGCGCTATCAGGAATGCGACCCCCAGCATGTGGTATTCAACGCGCGCTACGGAGACTATGCCGACCTCGCCTGCTTCGAATTCATGCGCGCCGCCTTGCCGCGTCCTCAGGATGCCTTCGACGGCACGTTCGAAATGCAGACCGTGCGGCAGGTGGTGGAATGGAAGGCGTCGGCACGTTTCGACGATGTGATCGAGATTTCCATCTGGGCGAGCCGCCTCGGTAACACCTCCATAACGCTGTGCTGCGAGCTACGCCGGGCGGGCATTGAGGAGGTGTTGGCCAAGATTGAAACGGTCTACGTCCATGTCGATGCCCACAGCTGGAAGAAGCGCACGATCGCACCCGAGATGCGCGCGGCGCTGGAAGCCGGTGCCGCCGGCAAGACGACCGATCACGCCGGTTATCTGCGCTGAGGTGCGCTCTCGCGCGTCATATCCAAGACGGTCGCGAGCCCGACCTCAGGCGACGATCAACGGTTGGCCAAAGCCATAGACCTTGCGCAGACATGCGCAAATCTCCCCATGCGTGGCTTCGGCCCCGGCGGCTTCGACCACCTTCTCGAACACGTTTGCATCTGGGAGCTCGGCCGAGCGGGCGAGCGCATCGAGCGCACGGTGCACACACCCTTGGCTTCGCGCGGCTTTAAAGCGTGCAAGCCGTTTGAGCTGTGCCTCGATCGTTTTGCGCGAAGGGGGACGGAGCGTCTGGCGTTCCTGTGCGTCTTGCGCCGGCACGCGGTACTTGTTGACGCCGACGACCGTTTCGACACCAGCGTCAACCTTCTGCTGAAAGGCTAGTGCGGAGTCGCCGCAGATCTGCTGGGGAATGCCGGCTTCGACCGCCGCATACATGCCGCCGGCCGCATCGATGCGGGCGATCACCGCGCGAATCTTATCTTCCATCTCGTCTGTCAGCGCCTCCACGTAGTAGGAGCCGCCCAACGGATCGATGACGTCGGTCAGGTGTGCCTCTTCCTTGAGGATATTCTGTGTGGCAATGGCGACGCGCGCCGCCTTTTCGGTTGGAACGGAGAGCACTTCATCATAGGCATCGGTGTGCAGCGACTGCAGTCCGCCGAAAATGCCCGCCATGGCCTGGACGGTCACGCGGGCAATGTTATTGAGTGGCTGCTCGCGCGTCAGGTCCACGCCCGAGGTTTGCGCATGAAACTTGAAGCGTCGTGAGTGCGGGTGCTTGGCGCCGAAGCGCTTCGCCGTCAGCTCGGCCCAGATCCGCCGTCCCGCCCGAAACTTCGCCACCTCCTCAAAGAAGCTCATGGAGATATCGAAGAAGAAAGTGAAGCGGGGGAGCACCTCGTCCGGGTCCCAACCGCGCGCGATGCAGTCCTGGGCATACTGAATGGCGGAGGCGAGCGTAAGGCCCATGGCCTCGGCCGGTGTGGCGCCGGCCTGCTGCATATGCTGGCCAACGACCGACAGCGGGTTCCAGCGCGGCAGATGCCGGCGCGCGAAGGCGATGTGGTCGAGCAGCACGCGCCGTGCCCCCGGCAGCGCGAGGCGGAAGAACATGTGGTTGGCGACGAAATGGGAGAGATAGTCGGACTGGTTTGAGGTGCCACCGACGCGCTCCCAGGCGATGCCTCGCCTGCGCGCCACCGCCAGCTCGAGAGCCAATAAGGTGAACGGCGAGGGATCGTTGAGCGACGTCGAGATGTCCCCGATAGGGATGCCATCGAGGCAGGCCTCCATATCTTCCACCGAATTCACGGTTACGCCGCAGGTGCCGAGAATCTCGGGTGGTACTGCGTCGATGTCGTAGCCCCGGTAGACCGAGTTGCAGGGGATGAGCGATACCGCCGTGCCACCGTGCGCCAAGATGGCTTTGAGCCGTAGATTGTAGTCTTGCGGCACGCCAAGGCCGATCAATTGACGCTGCGTCCAAGTACGCCCGCGGTGCATGGTGGCATAGATGCCCCGCGTCATCGGCGGCTGGCCAGGGAAGCCCAGCGCCTCAAGATAGCGTGCGCCGTCCCAATCGTGGGGCGTATAGAGCGGCTTCATCGCTACCCCCGAGCGATTGATGGGGTTCTTGACATCGCCGAGGTCGGCCTTGAGCTGCGAACGCCAGCGGCCACGGGCCTCATCCAACTTCGACAGCGGAAGCGGCATCGCGCTTGCGGCACCTGCGCTCTTTGCTCGCCTGCCCATCGATCTCCTCCGAAGTTGCGGGTCCTTGTCGGGGTGTGGCTCCTCGAGCCCTTGCTCTACCTTCGCATCGCGCGCCTGCGCACAGCATATCCACCGGCGCAGAGCACGAAGGCTGCGGCTCCCGCGAGGTTATAACCGGCCGCGAACAGCAGGCCCGCCGCGCTTGCGAGCGCAACCGCTACCACAGGCCACATCTGCCAGGGCGTCAGGGGACCGGCCGGTGGTCTGGGGCTCACGCCAAGAGCTCCTTGTCCTTGGCCGCCCTCGCCTCGCGCGCGAGCGCGGCCACCTTGCACACGATCTCCTCGCGGGAGGCACCCGGATGGAAGATCTCGCGCACGCCGGCTTTCTTGAGCTTGCGCTCATCGGCATCGGGAACGATGCCACCCACGATCACTGGCACGTCTTCGAGCCGCGCCTTCTTCAATGCCTTTATGAGCTTGGGTACCAGAAGATGGTCTGTGGCGAGCGAGGATATGCCGATCACATCCACATCCTCTTCCTCCGCCAGCCGCACCACCTGGCCGATTTCCTGCCAGGGTGGCGTGTAGAGTACCTCCATGCCGGCGTCGCGCAGGAACGCGGCCACCACGCGGCTGCCGCGGTCGTGCCCGTCAAGGCCGATCTTGGTGATCAGTACTTTGGCAGGTGGCTCGCCCGCCTTCCTCATCACGCGCTCGTTCATGCCGCGACCCCCTGGCGTAGCGCCCCGACGAACTGCCGCGCAATCGCGGCCGCATCGGCTCTGCCGGTGCCGCGCTTGAACCAGGTCTGAGAATGGTTGAGCGCTCCAAGCAGCATGAGGCGCAGCAGGGTGCGATCCGCGCCAGGCGCCAGTCGGAGCGCATCGATGAGGGTACGGAAACGCTCCTCGTAGCCCTCGCGCAGCCGGCTTAGGTCGGCCGCCACATCGCCGACATCGGACGGCGTCACGCGCACGATGACGCGCGCAAACCCGCAGTTGGAGCTGAGCGCCTCAAGGTGAGCCCGTGCAGCGGCCTCAAGGCGTCCCCAGCTGTCGACCGGCTCGCGCAGCGCTGCATCCACCGCATCGCCGATGCGGCGAACGCCCATCTCGTAGACGGCAACGAGCAACCGATCCTTGGAGGGGAAATGCACGTAAATTGCCCCGACGGTGACCCCGACATCGCGGGCGATATCGCGAATGGAGGTGGCCGCGTAGCCGCCATCGGCAAAACAGTGCGCGGCGACCGCCAGGATGCGCTGGCGGGTGTGATCCTCTTTGCGATGCCGCAGCGCCGCCTTCGGCACGGGGCCGGCTCCGGTGATAAATGAACGTTCGTTCACTACGAAGCTAGCGTTCGTCGAGCAGCAGCGCAAGCCCGGCAGTGAGGGTAGACAAGAATGAGAAGGGTTGAGCGCGTTGCTCCGAGCCGAGCGCAGCGGCTCGCGCTCGTCCCGGGACGCGCATGCCCTCCCGCGGCGACGCCGGGGGTCTTATGGCATCCGCGTCAAGCAAAGCGCATTGCGCCGAGCGCTTTTTGTGCGGGGGCCCGCCGAATTTGTCTTTGGCGTTTGCCCCCAGACGGCCTCGGCAGTTCCGGGTCGGCCTATCCCCAACGGATGAGGTCGGCCCTGGCGTCGTCCACCCGTCTTGCCGCTTGACGGCCCTCCCGCACGGCGTGGTCGATTTGGCCGCGTTCAAGGCCGATATCGCGCAGCATGCGGTCGTCGAGACTGGCCAAGGACCGCATGGCGCGGCGGGCGGCCAGTTCCTTGGCCAGCCCAGCCGCAAGCCATCGCGCCCCGGTGAGTAGACTGCCAGCCAAAGAGTGGGGCTGCGGGGCGCCTAACCGCGACCGTCCCGCGAGCGGCGATAGGGCGGCGCCGCCCTTTGCGTTGATGAGCTTGAACATGATTGCTCCTTGCGGCGGCGCTTGTTGCGCGCGCCAAGATGCTTTCCATGATTGATGATTGATGTTGCTGAAGGACCGCGGCTCGAGCGGCCCGCTCTGCGCCGCCCGGCGACCAATCGCGAAGGCGGATACAGCCTACAAGACGTGCTTGGTTACGCGTCGTCGCATGATCATCGCTCCATGAGATCTTGTGTCAGATCTTCTTTAAAATTCGTGGGTCTTCGCCACGGATGGCGTGCGTCGATCTCTTGATGGGGTCCTTTATTCCCCGGAGTTTTTCCGGGCTTGAGGTTGCCCGTCGGACCCGCCCCGCCGGAGGATGTGCGGGCCTTTGCGGCGGGTGAGTATTTGCGTCTTGAGTTCGCTTTGCGGCGTGAGGTTTTGCGTTTTCAGGTTCTGGGTTTTCAGGTTCTGGGTTTTCGGTTCTGCGTCTTGGGTTTTGCACCTGCGGCGGGCGCATCGAGCGAGGTGCGCGTTCTTGCCGGGTCCGCCTGCCCAATGCGTAAGGGAGTTAAGGATGCTCGCTTCCTTTCGCAGCTTTTGATGCGCCACCGCTCGGCGGCCGTAACGCCGGTCGAATCCGCCAAGTGTATTTAGGGCGATTGAGCCGGTGTGCCAGTCAACTTCCGGTGATTTGCGATGGTAGACCACCGATGCGCCGCGTCTGACACCCCGACCGTTAGCCGACACCTCAAGGCGACACGTCGCAAGCATCGCGCTGGGCTTGGCCGCCCGGCGATCTGCCCAGTTGTTGCGCAGAAATTTGCGCTCCGTTGCCATAGTCAGCCGATCATCCCGCCTTTACTGTGGAGGGGCACCCTTGTCCGGGACTGCCCTGGTGGGTGGCAGAGCGTTGGGGGACGTTGTTGACAGCCGCATTCGACGAGATGAACGGGACCGGCGGCGGCGTGCGCGAACCTTACGTCTGCGTGCACCAGTGGCTGCAGATGCAGAAGATCGAAGATCTCAAGCGCAAGCGCGAGGACGCGGAGGCGCTGTTCCGCCGCACCGGCATCACGTTCGCCGTCTACGGCGATGAGGCGGCCACTGAGCGGCTCATTCCCTTCGATATCATCCCGCGCATCCTGAGCGCCGCTGAGTGGCGCCGGCTCGCCGCCGGGATCGAGCAGCGCGTGCGCGCGCTCAACGCGTTCATGTACGATGTCTACCACCGACAGGAAATCGTCCGGGCTGGGCGCGTTCCCGAGGACCTCATCATCCAGAACGCGGCCTTCCTGCCGGAGATGATGTGCGTCGAGCCGGCGCGCGGCATCTATTCGCACATCATCGGCATTGATCTGGTGCGGACGTCTGAAAACGAGTTCTTCGTGCTCGAGGACAACACCCGCACGCCCTCAGGGGTCTCCTACATGCTGGAGAACCGCGAGGCGATGATGCACATGTTTCCCGAGCTCTTCGCGCGCAACCGCGTGCGTGCCGTCGAGGACTATCCCGACAACCTGCGCCTGACGCTCGAAAGCGTCGCGCCCGATGGCCTGGACCGTGAGCCGACGGTCGTCGTGCTCACTCCCGGCATCTTCAACAGCGCCTATTTCGAGCACTCGTTTCTAGCCGATCAAATGGGCGTCGAGCTGGTCGAAGGACAGGATCTGGTGGTGGTCGACGATCGGTTGATGATGAAGACAACCCAGGGCCTTCGCCAAGTCGACGTCGTCTACCGGCGTATCGATGACGCGTTTCTCGATCCCTTGGTCTTCAGGAACGATTCAGTCCTGGGAGTGCCCGGCCTCTTCGGCGTCTATGCCGCCGGCCGACTAACCATCGTCAACGCGCCGGGCGCGGGCATCGCCGATGACAAATCCATTTACACCTACATGCCCGACATCGTCGAGTTTTATACGGGCCGGCCGCCGATCCTGAAGAACGTACCAACCTATGTATGCCGAAAGTCAGACGACCTCAAATACGTGCTTGAGCATCTGGCCGAGCTGGTGGTGAAACAGGTTCACGGCTCGGGCGGCTATGGCATGTTGGTGGGCCCCGCCGCCACCCGCGACGAGATCGACATGTTTCGCAGGCTCCTGAAGGCTCGCCCCGAGCACTACATCGCCCAACCGACGCTGGCGCTTTCAACCTGCCCTACGCTGGTGGACGCCGGCATTGCCGAGCGCCACCTCGACCTGCGACCGTTCGTGCTCGTGGGCGACCGTGTCCGCCTCACGCCGGGGGGCCTCACCCGCGTGGCCCTGCGCGAAGGCTCTCTGGTGGTGAACTCCAGTCAGGGTGGCGGAACCAAGGACACCTGGGTGCTGCAGGATTGAAAGCGATGGCCATGTTGGCGCGAGCGCTCCGAGCTTTGTCATCTATTGCGTGCCAGCCTCCGGTGCTGCCCGCGGCCAGCATGCTTTTGCGCGTGAAGCGCCGCGACCGGGGCAGCACCTGCAAGCAGAGCCGTGCAAGGCGTGGAGGCAAGCCCGTAGGGGAGAAGGCGCACCCGCCGCGCTCTAGACCTTGGCGATCATCCCCTGCGGCAACCGTCCCCCCGGGGCCTAGGAGGATGCCGTCGGCATTGGCGTGACATGCTGGGCCGGACCGCCAACGATCTCTTCTGGATGTCGCGCTACATCGAGCGCGCCGAGAACATCGCGCGCCTGCTCGAGGTCGGCTACCGCATTGCGCTGTTGCCCCGTGAGGGCGCCGGTCAAGACGACGAGTGGCGCTCGACGCTTCGCAGCGCCGGTTGTGAGGAGGGCTATCTTGCCAAGTACGGCGCCTACAACACGCGCGATGTCGTCAACTTTATGCTGTTCGACCCCGACAATCCCTCCAGCGTCTATTCGAGCCTGGCAACCGCACGGCGCAACGCCCGCGCCCAACGCACGGCGCTGACCCGCGAGATGTGGGAAAGCCTCAACTCCGCCTGGATCCAATACGCCAACAGGGACATGGACGCGCTCAGCTCCAACGCACTGCCGCCGCTGTTTGACTGGATCAAGGAGCGCTCGGCGCTGTTTCGGGGCGCACTGCTCAATACGATCCTCAGAAACGATACCTTCTATTTCAACCAGCTTGGCACGTTCCTGGAGCGGGCCGACAACACGGCGCGCATCCTGGACGTCAAATATTACGTGCTGCTGCCGCACAATGAGCTCGTTGGCGGAGAGATCGACAGTGCGCAATGGGCAGCCATCCTGCGCTCCGTGTCGGCGCACCGCAGCTATCGATGGGTCTATCGCGACAGCTACAAGCCCTGGCGCATCGCCGAGTACGTGATCCTCAACCGCCAGATGCCGCGCTCGCTCAGGTCTTGCTATGAGGAGATCGTGGCTGCTCTCGTCGAACTCGGGCGCTTCTATGGGGGTAGCAACGGCTGCCAATCGCTCGCGCACGAGACCTTGAGGCTGCTTGAGGAGAGCGACATGAACACCATCTTCCAGTCGGGCCTGCACGAGTTCCTGGTCGAGTTCATCGCCCGCAACAACCATCTGGGCTCGGAAATCTCTGCCACCTACCACTTTGCTGATTGATCCGCCGATGCTGATCTCGGTTCGTCACGTCACGCGCTATCGCTACGCCGAGCCCGTCAGCTACACCATCCAAAGCCTGCGGCTCATGCCTCAATCGTTCCAGGGCCAGCGCGTCCTCGATTGGCGAGTGCTGGCAGGGGGAGCAAGGCCGGCGCTGCAGTTCGTGGATGGGGCCGGCAACATCGTGCACCTTCTCACCATCCACGCCCGGCACCAGGAGCTCGTGATCGAGGCGGCCGGCACGGTGGAGACGCGAGACTGCAATGGCGTCGTGCGAGGGCTCGCCAAGGGCGCGCCCGCACGCGTCTTCCTCAAAGAGACGACGCAAACCAGGCCCGACGCGGCCATCCGCGGCCTCGCCGAGGCCATCGAGGGCAAGGATGTGCTGGACAAGCTTCATGCCTTGGCCGGGGCCGTGCGCGAGCGTGTTGCCTATGTGCCTGGGGCGACCAACAGGCACACGAGCGCCGCGGAGGCCTTCGCCGATGGCAAGGGCGTTTGCCAGGACCACGCGCACATCTACATCGCCGCCGCACGCACGCTGGGGATCCCGGCCCGCTACGTCACGGGGTATCTGGTGCTCAACGGTGCCAAGACGGCGTCGGCCCACCATGCCTGGGCGGAAGCCTGGGTCGCGGGCCTTGGCTGGCTCGGATTCGACGTCGCCAATGGCATTTGTCCCACCGAGGCTTACGTGCGACTGGCTTGTGGCCTGGATGCTGGATATGCAGCCCCGATCGTCGGCTCGCGCCGCGGCGGCGCATCCGAGCTGCTCGAGGTGGCCGTGACGGTCGAGCAGCAGCAGACAGCGCAGCAGTAGCCGTTGATGGCGTTGCTGGGGCCTGGTGCGGGTTAGCGCGCCGCTCGGACGATGCGGGGACTGCGAGGCACCGCATCGGACGGTCAGCGGATAGCCGCTCCGGAGGCGGTGTCGAAAAGGTGCAAATTGGCCATCGGTACCGCAACGTCGATGCGCGTGCCGGTTGCCAACGACAGCTCGGGATCGATGCCGGCGACGCGAATATCGCCCGCTCCGACACGCACCAGCAGAACCTGCTCGTCGCCCAGCTGCTCCGTCACCATTGCCTTGCCGCTCAGTCCCACGTGTTCGGCCTGCGCGGCGCTGCCCAACCGCAGGTGCTGCGGGCGTACGCCAATCGTCACCGCGCGTCCGGCGTGGGCACCAAGCCCGGCAAAGCGCCGTTGCGGCAGCTCCAGGTCGATCCCATCGGCGCTCAGCCGGAAGCCCGCTGGCGTGACCATGACATTGACGTTGATGAAGTTCATGGCCGGCGAGCCAATGAAGCTCGCCACGAACCGATTGACAGGGTGCCGGTAGAGCTCGAGGGGACGGCCCACCTGCTGCATCAGGCCATCCTTCATGACCACGATGCGATCGCCGAGCGTCATGGCCTCCACCTGGTCGTGGGTCACCAACACCGAGGTGGTCGCCACGCGCTGGCGCAGCTCCTTGATCTCGAGGCGCATTTGCGCGCGCAACTGTGCGTCGAGGTTGGACAGCGGCTCGTCGAACAGGAACACTTTCGGGTTGCGCACGATGCAGCGCCCGAGCGCGACGCGCTGCTGTTGTCCGCCCGACAGCTGGCGCGGGCGGCGCTCCAGCAGCGGCTCGATGGAGAGGATGCGTGCGGCATTGCGCACCGCAGCGTCAATCTGGGCCGCCGCCACACGGCGGTTGCGCAGACCGAAGGCCAAATTGTCGTACACGCTCATGTGCTGATAGAGCGCGTAGTTCTGGAATACCATGGCAATGTCGCGGTCCTTTGGCTGCAGGCCGTTCACCACCCGGCTGCCAATCGAGATGGTTCCGCGGGTGGTATCCTCCAGCCCCGCAATCATGCGCAGCGTCGTCGATTTACCGCACCCCGACGGGCCCACGAACACGACAAACTCGTGATCGGCGATGCAGAGGCTCAAGTCGTCGACAGCCACGACGGCACCGTAAGTCTTGCGCACGTTGGTGAGGACGACCGCGGCCATGCTTAGATCTTCAGTCCCCGGATGACGTATTTTTGCCCGAAGATCGTGACGATCAACGCCGGCCCCAGCGCCAGGACCGCGGTCGCGCTCATGAGGTGCCACTCCATGCCGAGCTCATGCACGAACTGCGCCATGACAACCGTGAGAATGGGCGTGTTCTGAGCGGTGAGGATCAGCGCGAACAGGAACTCGTTCCAGGTGTAGAGCCAGCACAGGATCGCCAGCGCGGTGAGGCCCGGTACGGCGGCGGGCAGCGCCACGCGCAGGAATGCTCCCCAACGCGAGCAGCCGTCGATCATGGCGGCATATTCCATCGACGGATCGATGCCGTCGAAGAAGCCCTTCATGATCCACGAGAAGAAGCAGATGTGCACCGCAACGTGCGGCAACAGCAGGCCCCAATAGGTGTCGAAGATGCCGATGGACCGGGTGACGAAGTAGAGCGGCAGAACCCAGGACACGTAGGGCACGCAGCGAAACACGTAGATGGCACCAAACCAGACGGTGGGAATGGTTCCCCGAAAGCGCGAGAGCATGTAGCCCGACGTCACCGTGACGCCGAGCGAGAGCACGGTCGCCAGCGTCGAGATGGCCAAGCTATTCCACAGCGCCTTGAGCACGATTTCCTGGCCCAACACCTCCTGAAAGTTGTCGAGCGTGAAATCGCTGCCACGGTGCACGTAATAGACGGCATAGCCGGGTCTCAGCGACGTCAGCACCAGCCAAAACACCGGGAAGGCGAACAGCAGGCAGATTGCAATCGTGCCGAGCAAGAAAAACGCGCGCCGGCCCCCGGGCGCCAGCGCTTCGAAGAAGACCTGCCAGCGTGGCGCCGGGCCTGCTTGGGTTGGGCTCACTTGGAGACCTCCACCCAACGATTGAGGAGGCGGTAGAGCGCCATGGCAAAGACGACGATGATGAGGGCGCCAAGCACGGCCGCCGCCGAGCCGCGCCCAAAATTCAGGAACTGAAAGGCCTCGACGTAGGCATAGATGCTGAACACCTCGGTGGCGCGCGCCGGTCCGCCGCCGGAGATGGTCCAAACGATATCGAAGGTGCGGAACGCGTCGATGGCACGGATGACGACGCACACCACGATCACCGGGCGCAACATCGGCAGAGTGATGTAGCGGAATGTGCGCCAGGCGCTGGCGGCGTCGATCTGGGCCGCCTCGAACGGCTCGGGCGGCAGGCTCTGCAGGCCGGCAAGGAGCAAAAGCGCGAACCATGGGGTCCACAGCCACACGTCGGTCAGCAGGATGACAAGGAAGGCCGTCCACTTCTGCGTCAGCCACGCGACTGGTGCAATGCCGAAAACCTCCAAGATGACGTTCACGATGCCGAACTGGTCGTTGAACATCCATCGGATCATGATCGCGGCGATGACCGGGGCGACCATCAACGGCAAGAGGATTGTGGTCTGCACCAGCCAGCGGCCGGAGAACTGGCGATTGAGCAACAGCGCGATCAACAGGCCTGCGATGAGGGAGCAGGCAACGCTGGCCGCCATGAAGCCGAACGTGTTGGGCAAAACGACGTTGAGGAATTCCCGATCACGCACCACGTAGGCGTAGTTGGTGAGGCCGATCCAGGTCTTCTTGGGATCGTTGAGGTGCCAATCGCGGAAGCTGGCGTTGGCGCCGGTGAGAATGGGCAGGATCTGGAACAGGAAGAGTACCAGCGCCGCCGGCGTGATCAATGCCAGCATGAACCGCTTCTTCTCATCGCTCGCGAATAGCCTGAACCCTACCATCGGATTTGCTGCATTGGATTTGCTCGCGCCCGATGGGCTTGGCAACCGATGGCCTCGCGCGGCTGCCCCCGACCGCGGGCAATACCCAAGGGCAACACGATCGGCGACACGATCGGTTGGGGCGGGACGGGGCGTCGGCCTTTGACCCTCGGGTTTGCTCGCATGCGCGCCTAGTTGGTGCCAAGTCCGGCGCGGCGTACCTTCTCGACGTTCTCCTCAAGCACCTTGGCAATGTCCTCGCGCTTGCCGGATACCGCGGCGATCACCGCATCCGAGTAGGCTTTGTGCACCGCCGGCCATTCGGCAAAATAGTAGGCGGCATGCGTGATCGGTGTCTGGTCGAACACGGCGTGCTTGAGCGCCGCGAAATCCCGGTCCTCGGCGGCGAGCTTGGGCCACAGCTTGACGTTGGGCGGCGGTCCGCCAGTCTTCTTCCACATCTCGATCTGGCCGGTCTCGTCGCTCATCATGGCAGAGAGCATCTCCTTGACGAGCTTCTTCTTCTGCGCTGGCACGCCGACGGGAATGGCCCAGCCCCAAATCTCGTTCCACGAGGTCGGCGCCTTGGCGCGCGGGCCAACTGGGAAGGGCGCCATTCCAACCTTGCCGACGATCTTGGAGCGCTTGGGGTCGTTAAACTCGCCAAAGTGCGTGGAATCCACGAGCGTGAAGGCGGCGTCGCCGGCCATGAAGATGGCGTTGGCCTCATTGCGCCCGTAGGCGGTCATCCCCGGCGGACTGATCTTGTGGGTGTTGATGGCGTCCCACCAGTATTCGACGATCTCGCGATGGCAGGGCTCGGTGATGGCAGGCTCGAACCCGGCAGCCTTGAGCTTCGCATTGTCGCGTTCGAGCATGGGTTTCAGGATGTCGCAATTGTTGGCCCACAAGGTCCACAGAAAGCTGAACCAGGTGTTGTTCATCGACATGCCGCCGACATAGCCCCATTTCACCTTGCCGTCCTTCTGCAGGCGTTGGCTGACGCTCACGAGTTCATCGAAGGTTTTGGGGACCTCCTCGGGCTTCACCAGGTCGGTACGGTAGAAGAAGGTGCCAACGGTGTGCGCCATGGGCACCGTGGTGAGCTTATGATCGTCGTTCCAGAAGGCCAACAGCGGCCACGGGTCGGCATTCTCGATGCCTTTGACGTCGTCGGTGGTCTCAAGCCACTTCTGCCATAGCTGTCCCCAGTCGTCGTTATGCCAGATCATGTCGAACTGATCGGCGCCCGAGGTCAGCGTGGCCGTGACCTTCTCCATGAAGACGCTGTAGGCCATGGGGATGCGGGTGAGCTTTACGTTGTTGGCCTTGGCCCACTTCTCCATGATGTCGAGGGACGCGTCCTGGATCGGATTTTTCATGTATCCGACCTTGATCTCGTGCTCCTGGGCGAGAGTGGGCGCAACGGCGCCCAGCGTCAGCCCGACGGCGAGCAGGGCGGCTGCCACGCCCCGCAGCGGGGTTAAGCCCCACACACGCGAATGACCTTGCATGAGCGTTCCTCCTGCGTGACGGCTTGGCGAGCGTTAAATCGGAGCGGTTGTTGGGCTGCTTGCCGACTGGAAAGCCCGCGGCAAAAGCGAATGTTAGCGCCTTCGGCGCTCGCCATAAAGCCCTGAGCGGGCGGCCCTCAACCCAGCTTCACGACGCCAGCTTCGGCAAGATCGTCGATCTCGGCCTCAGCGAGCCCCAGCTCGCTCAGGACCTCCGCCGTCTGAGCTCCGAGCGGCTGAGGGGCCAAGCGCACGGCGGCCGTCCTCCCGTCATAGCGAACCGGATGGTTTACCAGCGTCACCGGTGCACCGCTCGCACCCGCGCCCTTGACGGTCATCAGCGACTGCATGTGCCTCACCTGCGGGTCGGCGATGATTTCGGCATAGCCCTGCACCGGAGCATGCCAGACCTTTCTGGGTTCCATGCGTGCGACCCAGTGCGCGGTATCGGCAGTGGCCAGTCGCTCCCCGACCAAGGCGCCGATCTCGTCCTGCTTGGTCCATGTCTCCCGGTCGGAGTAGATGGCTAGCCGCGGTTCGCCCAGCGCCTCGGCGAGCACGGCAAGCCCCGTGAGCGAGATCGCCAGATAGCCGTCCTTGGTGGCGTAGACGCCGTAGGGTGCCGCGAAATACCAACCGGCAACGTGGCGAAATGCCCGCGGTCCCTGTGGCTTGACGGCGGCATTGGTCCAGGCGACGAGCGATTCTGCCTGCAAGTCGAGAGCCGACTGCAGCAAGCTCGCATCGACGCGGCAGCCCTGCCCCGTGCGCTGGCGGCGCACGATGGCGGCGATGATGCCGAGGGCGAACAGCGCCGCACCATGATGGTCGATGATCGAGGCACCCGCGGGACGCGGTCCGGTAGCAGCCTCGCCGGTGATCGCCATCATGCCAAACAGCGCCTGTGCGAGCAGGTCCTGGCCGGGTTTGTCAGCATAAGGCCCATCGGGCCCGTAGCCCGAGGCCGAAGCGTAGATGAGCGAGGGCTTGCGCGCGCTGAGGGCGGCGTAACCGAAGCCGAGCTTATCCATCACGCCAGGGCGGAAGTTCTCCGCCACCACGTCGGCGGTATCGACAAGCCGGAGCGCCAGCTCGCGGCCCCTCGCCGACTTCAAATCGATCGCCGCGCTGCGTTTGTTGCGGTTGGCGCACAGATGCAAGACGCTTTGTCCGTCGTGCCAGATGTCGCCGCCGGCCCAATGCCGCTGCCAGGCTCCCTCCAATCCCTCCACTGCGATCACATCCGCGCCGAGATCGCCAAGCATCTGGATGCCCATGGGCCCGAGCAGGAAGTGGTTGAAGCTCACCACGCGCAGGCCACTCAACAGGTCGAGCATGTGGTCCCTCCAACTTGAGATGCGGTCCCCGGCACTACAGGTTGGGGATCGAGGGGCTTGCCCCCAGTACGCGCTCAGCACCAGTTCGATTCTGGCTCGATTCTGGCTCGATTCTGGACCAATTCTGGCCCGGTTCCGGTCTTTGCACGCCTCTGGCACATTGGTCCGGCGCCGGCCCCGTAGCGGTCCGGTGTTGCGGGCCGATTGCTAGAGCCTGCCAAGGCGCCGGGCAAGCGATGGGACCGATTGTCCCCGGCGGCAAGTCCGCATCTGCCTGCGCAGCGCCCGCCGAGCACGCCTTGCCGAGCGTTTCCCCCACAACTTCCAGGGGTTGCGAACAGGAGAGTGCCTCATGCGCGCGCCTCTCCAATGGCGCCGGGTGGCCCTTCACGTTAAGCAGGATGCACTTGGTGATTCTCTCCCAGCTAGGCCAGCCAGGCCCATGTGCCCGGACACCGATCGCCCAAACCGCGGCCTCTTTGCTGAGGAGCGGACAGCGTGCGCTGGCTTGGATGTGCCGCAATTTACGATCGACGTGGGCGCTGGCAGTCTTGTTGCGGCCAACGCCGCGGGTTGGCGGGCGTGGGGTTGCGACCCCCGGAACCCACCATCGTCCGTCGTCCTTGACGCGGCCATGCCGGCCCTCAAGCGTCTGCGCGAGCGTTTGCGCGGCGGTGTTGATGTTGGGCCCAACGCCGAGGCGCTGACGTTCTGGACGGCGCGCGGCCTGTTGGTGCTGCGGTGTGCGGCCGAGGTCGATACCGCCGAGGGCGCCATGGTTCGCGTCAAGGCGCTCGAGGCGCCGCCCCGGCTGAGGGGCGCCCAACGCGTCGCGATGGATCTAGCGCACGCAGAACCGCGCGCCAGCGGCGAGCCGCTGCCGGTGGCGCTCGATGCCTGGCTGGCGCACGAGCTGCGCACGCCGCTCAGCGCCGTCATCGCCTACGCCGAGATCCTCAAGGATGAACACTTCGGTCCGCTCGCGAGCGCGCGCTACAAGGGCTACGCGCGCGATATCTACGAGAGCGCACGCCATGGGCTCGGTGTGGTCGACAGCCTGCTGCGCGGTGACCCCACCCGCTCGCTCGTGCCGCCGCTCGCCGTGGCCGAGCTTGAGCCCGCGCGCGTGGTCGAGAGCTGCCTCACGGTGGTGCGTCCGCTTGCCGAGCGGGCGGGTCTTGTGCTTTTGGCCGAGTTCGCGCCCGACCTGCCGCGCGTGGTTGCCGACGAGTTGAGCCTCAAGCAGATGCTGCTCAACCTGCTCGCCAACGCCATCAAATTTGCGCGGGCGGGCGACCGCGTGACCATTGCCGTCGCCCGCGTCGGCACAGGTGTGGACATCTGCGTCGCCGATACCGGTCCCGGCATGACTGCGCCTGGTGCCCTTGCGTCGTGGGCCACCCCGAGCCCCGCAGGCCGGTTTCCCGGCGATGGCGCGGGCCTCGGGCTCGGCCTGCCGCTGACGCGGGCGCTGGCTGCGGCCAACGGCGCCGCCCTCAGCATTCAAAGTGCGCCCGGGGAAGGCACGCGTGCCACTATCGCCTTCGGCCAGGACCGCATCGTTGACGCCTGAGCGGTGGGATTGAGCGCCCCAAGCAGTTCAAGAGAGTTCCAGAGCCGTTCGGCGCCGCTGCGGCATTGCTAGGGTTTGCCCTTGTCCCTCGTCCCCTTTCCATCGGTGTCGCGCGCGGATCTGCTATAAGAGGCACGCGAGAGGATCCCAGAAGATCCGCACGGACGAGCGAGGAAACGCCACCGGTGACCGCTACAGCCGCGCACGGCGGCCTCTTCAGCCTGAGCGGCCGGCAATGGCTCGTGCTGCTGATGGTGCAGCTCTCCAACATGCTCTTTGGCATGACGGTGACGCTGGCCAATCTGGTGTTGCCGCAGATGCGCGGCACCTTTTCGGCCACGCAAGACGAGATCGCCTGGGTGGTCACGCTGAACCTGGTGGCCACCGCCATCGCCACGCCCATGACCGGGTGGCTTGCCAACCGCCTCGGGTGGCGCAACACCATGTTCTTCACGGTGCTGGGCTTCACCACCGCCTCCTTCCTGTGCGGCATCGCCAACAGCCTCGAGACGCTCGTCCTGGCGCGCATCGCTCAGGGCCTGTGCGGCGCGCCGATCATGCCAATGGGTCAAGCCATCTTGCTTGGCACCTTTCCGCGACATCTGCAGCCTCTGGCGCTGGTGATGTGGGGTGTGGGGGCCGTGTTTGGCCCCGTGCTCGGACCGATCCTCGGCAGCATCGCCACGGAAGCCTACAATTGGCGCGCCGCCTTCTTCATGATCGTGCCCCCTGGGATGTGCACGCTGGTGTGCATCTGGTTTGCTCTAGCCGACCACACGCAGCGCAAGCCACTGCACTTCGACTGGATCGGCTTTCTTGCCCTCTCCGTTGCCATCCTTGCGGCGCAGCTGATCTTCGATCGCGGCCAGCGCCTCGATTGGTTCGAATCTCGCGAGATCGTCCTGTGCGCTGTCATCGGTGCGCTGGCGTTTTGGATCTTCGCCGTGCACTGCCTGACCGCGGACAAACCCTTCCTCAACCCGCGCCTGCTGCTCGATCGCAATTTCGCGGTGGGCACCCTCATCGCTTTCGTGATGGGCACGATGAACTTCACGAGCCTGACCCTGTTTCCGACCCTGCTGCATGATCTGAGGGGCTATCCAGACAACGTGATCGGCACGCTGATTGCCGCGCGCGGGATCGGCAACTGGACCGCCTTCTTCTTCATCGTCAAGCTGACGCGCGTTGCGCCGCGATTTGCCATCGGCGCGGGTATGGCGATCCAGGCGATCGGCGGATACTGGATGGCACAGTTCGACATCAACCTTACGGATTCCGAGGTGTTTTGGAGCAACTTCCTGATGGGTCTTGGCCAGAGTGTCGCCTTCACGCCCATGACCATGCTCGCCTTCGCCACGCTGCCGTCGCACCAGATCACTGAAGGGGCCGCCGTCTTCACGATGATGCGCAATTTCGGGTCGAGCTTGTTCATCTCGCTGTCGATCCTGGTGCTGGTTCGCTCAACCAGCACCAACTACGCGCGGCTGACGGAGTACATTTCACCCTTCCAGAAGATCTTCATGCTGCAGGGTCTGCCGCAGCTGTGGGACCCGGAGACGGTGGTTGGTCTCACCAGATTGTCGAACGAGATTGAACGCCAGGCAGCGATGATCGGCTATGTCAACGCCTTCTACATGATGGCCTTTACCGCGGCGGCTGCCGTACCGCTCGCCTGTCTGTTGCGCGCCGCAGGCGAGCGTTGAGCGCAGAGTTTCTATGGCGGCCAAACCGTGCGCCACGCCCGCAACATTTGTGCGCATGGATTTTGCACTCATGAACTTGCATTCTTGGGCGTTGACGCTCGAGGCGTTGGGCGCTCCCAAGGGTTGGCATGAGCGAGCGCGCGTACAAAATCGGCAAGCCCTCGCGCGCTGCGCGGGTGTACCGTCTCTTGCCCGTGTCACCGGGATGGGCGCTCTTCGTCGGCGCTGTCGTCGCCGTGATGGCCCTGCCGTGGCGGCCATCGCCGCGCTTGGCCTCTCTGCACGGGAAAGCGTGTGGCCCCATCTCATCCGCACGGTGCTTCCCGGTGCCCTCATCGACACCGGTCTTCTCGTCGTCGGCGTGGGCACCCTATCGCTCCTGGTCGGCACCGGCGCGGCTTGGCTTGTCACCATGTACCGCTTTCCCGGCCGCGCCGCGCTCGATCGGATGCTGGTGCTGCCGCTCGCTGGCCGCCGGCTTCTGGCGCGCCGTGCGCAACAGCGTCGGTGTTTCGGCCTCGGCAGCGGCAGTCACCGTGGGGCTGGGGCTTGCCCTTACTTACGCTGCCCGGCTTGCACCAGCGCCGTTCGTGCACGCGGTCGTGCGCGGCGCCGGGTTGGGCTACGCCATGCCGGGAACGGTGTTGGCGCTCGGTCTCGCGATCCCGCTGGCTGCCCTGGACAATCGCATCGATGCGGTCTTGCGCGCGCTCATCGGTAGCTCCAGCGGATTGCTGCTGTCGGGCAGCCTATTCGTAATCGTGCTCGCGTACGCGATCCGCGTTTTGGCCGTGGCGCTGGGCGCGCTCGAAGCCGGGTTTGAGCGGCTTTCGCCCAACCTCGATGCGGTGGCCCGCACGCTGGGTGAGACGGCCTTGTCGGCGTTATAGCGCGTGCACATGCCGCTCTTGGTGCCGGCACTGGGAGCGGCTGGGTTGCTGGTGTTCGTGGACGGCATGAAAGAGCTTCCCGCCACTCTTCTGCTGCGCCCCTTCAACTTCGAGACGCTTGCGACCCACGTCTAGAGTTACGCGGCGCTGGAGCAGTTCGAGAGCGCGGCGCTCGGCGCGCTCACCATCGTCCTCGTCGGCCTCTTGCCGGTGCTGCTGCTGCACCAGGCCGTGGCGAGGGGACGAGGCGGCTCGCAGGGTTAGCCCGCCCGCTCGCGGCGCAGCGTGTCTCGCCATCGGCACCGACGCGTGCTGGATTGCTCCGGCAAATGGCTGGCGGGAGGGCAGGATTTAGCACCGGCTCAGGCCGTCATTTCTTGAGGGTTGTGGTGGCCTTCTCGTACGCCGGCACGGCGCCCAGAATTTCTTTGCTGGCGCTCGGCAGGGAGACGGCGAGCTTGCCGTCGGCCCGCGATAGCTTGAGGGCGCCGAAACGCACACCGATCTTCTTGTCGCCGACGCCCAACGCCTCGCCCACGCTCAAGATGACCCCGTCGATCTTGTCACCGGAACCAACGATCAGATCGCTGATGGTGCCGATGGTCTGGCCGTCTTTGTTGGTGACCTTGGCGCCGAGCAGCCGCTCCGATGCCAGGTACTGGCTCGACGTCTGGCCCCTGAAAAACGTGTTCGGCGGGACGGCCACCTTGTCGGTGTCCTTCTTTGGCGGGTCCTGCGTCTGGGCAGGTGCGGGCAGCGCCAGCGCCGCCGTCAGAAGCAGAGCGGGGAGCCATCTGGACATGAGAGGTCCTTTCCTGAAGCATCGGTCGATCCCTGCGATAGCGGGGGGTGATGGGCGAGGCAAGGGTCATCGCGAGGACGAGGTCGGCGCCAACTGGGGAGCGGTTTGTGCGGCACCGCACCGGCGGCCCCACGCCCCGAAAGTTGCCAGCATGGGGATAAGTTCCCGCAAGGCGCCTTATGTATTGGGCGTGCGCGCCCAATGGCATGGGATTGCCCCTCGGGGTGGGCTGCTGTATCAACGCGGGCCAGGTGGGGAGCGTGCCAGGGTTGATCCCGGGGATTGATTTGGGGTTGATTTTGGGGGTTGATCCTGGAGATTGATCTTGGCGATTGATCTTGGCGATTGATCTTGGGGGCTTGGCGGCTTGCGCAAGGAAGTGATGGCGGGTTCCAGCGGCTTTCGTCACGGGCTTGAGGGGGTGTGCCCCTCGACGGATGCATTAGAGGCAAATGCGCGCCCCGTGGATCGGCTTCCTACATACCGGGGGCACGTGAGAGGGACCCACGGCTTGAAGTGTGCCGCGCGGCTCAATCCTAGACCAATGTAAGCTCAAGCCATGCAACCATAGGCGGGTACTTAGTGGCAGACGACAACAATTCCGTGCGCGCCGGCGCGCCCTCTGGCAAGGGCGGCAGCGACATTCGGCCGGTGTCGATCACCGAGGAGATGAAGCGCAGCTATCTCGATTACGCCATGAGCGTGATCGTATCGCGCGCTTTGCCCGATGTTCGCGACGGCCTCAAGCCGGTGCACCGGCGCATCCTCTATGCCATGCACCGGTTGGGGCTCGACTGGAACAAGAAGCACATGAAGTCGTCGAAGGTGGTCGGCGACACCATGGGCGACTTTCATCCGCACGGGAACCTTGCGATCTACGATGCGCTCGTGCGCATGGCGCAGGACTTCTCCATGCGCGTCCCCTTGGTCGACGGCCAAGGCAACTTCGGCTCGGTGGACGGCGATCCGCCGGCGGCCGAGCGCTACACGGAGGTGCGCCTTTCGAAGATCGCCCAGTACATGCTGGACGACCTCGACAAGTCGACGGTCGACTTCCGCGCCAACTATGACGACCGCTTGCTGGAGCCGATCGTTCTGCCGGCCAAGTTTCCGAACCTGTTGGTGAACGGTTCGGGCGGCATCGCCGTGGGCATGGCCACCAACATCCCACCGCACAACCTGGGCGAGATCATCGACGCCTGCATCGCCCAGCTCGATAACCCCGAAATTTCCCTGGATGAACTGGTCCAGCTCGTGCCGGGGCCGGATTTCCCGACGGGGGCCATGATCCTGGGGCGCGCGGGCATCGCTGCCGCCTATCATCGTGGGCGCGGCTCCATCCTGCTGCGGGCCAAGGTGCACACTGAGGAAATCCGCAAGGATCGCGAGGCCCTAATCATCACGGCGATCCCGTATCAGGTGAACAAGCGCGTCTTGATCGAGAAGATCGCCGAGCTGGCGCGCGAGAAGAAGCTTGAGGGCATATCCGGCGTGTGGGACGAAAGCAACCGCGAGGGCATGCGCATCGTGGTCGAGTTGAAGCGGGACGCCATTGCCGATGTGGTTTTGAACCAGCTCTGGCGCTTCACCGACCTGCAGACGACATTTGGCGCCAATATGCTGGCGATCAACGGCGGTCGCCCCGAACAGCTCAATCTGCGCGACATGATCGTCGCCTTCACCGGCTTCCGCGAGGAAGTCGTGAGCCGGCGCAGCAAGCATTTGCTGGCAAAGTCGCGCGAGCGCGCCCACGTATTGGTGGGTCTTGCCGTCGCGGTGGCCAACATCGATGAGATGATCCGGCTCATTCGCGCCGCGCCGAGCCCGGCCGAAGCGCGCGAAGAGATGATGGCACGCGACTGGCCGGCCAAGGACATTGGCCCACTGGTGGAGCTCATCGCCGATCCGCGTCACCGCATTGCCGCCTCAGGGACCATCCGGCTGTCCGACGAGCAGGCCCGTGCCATCCTCGATCTGCGCCTGCAGCGGTTGACCGCGCTCGGGCGCGACGAGATCGGCGAGGAGCTCAAAAAGCTCGGCGAGGAGATCAAGGACTACTTGAGCATTCTCTCTTCGCGGGCCCGCATCGTCGACATCATCAAGCGAGAGCTCGCCGACATCAAGGCCGAGTTCGCCACGCCGCGGCTCACCGAGATCGTCGAAATGGAAGGTGAAGTCGAAGACGAGGACTTGATCCAGCGCGAGGATGTGGTCGTCACCGTCAGTCATCGCGGCTACATCAAGCGGGTGCCGCTCTCCACCTATCGCGCCCAGCGCCGGGGCGGCAAGGGTCGTGCCGGCATGGCAACGCGCGAAGAAGATGTGGTGACGCAGATCTTCATCGCCTCCACGCACACGCCGGTATTGTTCTTTTCCTCGCGCGGTATGGTCTACCGCATGAAGGTGTGGCGGCTGCCGGCGGCGACGCCGCAATCGCCCGGCAAGGCGCTGGTCAACTTGCTGCCGCTCGTGGAGGGCGAGAGCATCACATCGATTTTGCCGCTGCCCGAGGACGAGAAGACCTGGGGTGCACTCGAGCTCATGTTCGCCACCATGGCCGGCAGCGTGCGGCGCAATAGCCTCGCCGATTTCGAAAGCATCAACCGCAATGGCAAGATCGCCATGAAACTCGACGAGGGTGATCGCATCGTGCGGGTGGCGGTCTGCGGGCCGGACGAGAACGTGTTGCTGACCACGGCCCAGGGCCGCTGCATCCGCTTTCCGGTGAGCGACGTGCGCCTTTTCAAGGGTCGCGATTCCACCGGCGTGCGCGGCATTCGCCTCGAAGAGGCTGACGAAGTGATCTCCATGGCGATCCTGCGCCATGCCGAGGCCTCCCCCGGGGAGCGTACCGCCTACCTCAAACAAGCCTTGGCCGTGCGCCGCTCGCAGGTCGCCGAGGTGGCTGAAGCTGCGGCTGAGGTGGAGGCGGAAGCGGAAGAGGGCGCCGAAGCCGTCGATCTCTCGCCGCAGCGATACGCCGAGCTCTCCGCGCGCGAGCAGTTTGTGCTCACGGTGTCCAATCGCGGATTCGGTAAACGGTCTTCATCTTATGACTACCGCATCTCCGGCCGCGGGGGTAAAGGCATCGTCGCCATGATCGTCAATGAGCGCAACGGCCCGCTCGTGGCCTCGTTTGCCGTGGAAGAAAGCGACCAAATCATGCTGGTTACCGACGCCGGCAAGCTCATCCGCGTACCGGTGGACGATGTGCGCATCGCCGGACGCAACACCCAAGGGGTGCGCATATTCAAGACAGAGGAAGGCGAAAAGGTCGTGTCCGTCGAGCGCGTGCCGGAGGACGGCACCGGCAACGGCGGCGAGGCGGAAACCGGTGTCGACGGCGAATGTTAGCTTTGGCGAGCGGGTATGCTACCTGGTTCGCGGGCGCGGTTTTTTTGCTCCCGCCCCTTGATCTTGTCACACCACTCTGCAATGCCTGCCGGCACTTCCAGGTCGCACTTTGAGGGCATTTGCGAATGAGCCTCGACCTCGCTGCCCGCATCCGCAACGTCACGGCCGTGCTTGGGCCCACCAATACGGGCAAGACGCACTTGGCGATCGAGCGCATGCTGGGTCACGAGACCGGGCTCATCGGACTGCCGCTGCGCCTGCTCGCGCGGGAGGTCTACGACAAGATCGCGGCTCGCGCCGGAACGGATCGCGTCGCCCTCATCACCGGCGAGGAAAAAATCAAGCCGGAGCGGGCGCGCTATTGGGTGTGCACGGTCGAGGCCATGCCGCGTCACGCCGACGTCGATTTCCTAGCCATCGACGAGGTGCAGCTGGCGGCCGATCCGGAGCGCGGTCACGTGTTCACCGACCGCCTGCTGCACGTGCGGGGCAAGCACGAGACGCTGCTGCTCGGTGCTCAGACCATGCGGGAGGCGATCAGCGATCTCATTCCGGGCGCCAATTTCATCTCGCGGCCGCGCCTATCAAAGCTCACCTACGCTGGCGAGAAGAAGTTCACGCGGCTGCCGCCACGCAGCGCCCTGGTGGCGTTTTCCGCATCGGAGGTCTACGCCATCGCCGAGCTCATCCGTCGCCAGCGCGGCGGCGCCGCAGTGGTGCTCGGGGCCTTGAGCCCGCGCACGCGCAACGCGCAAGTTGCGCTCTATCAATCGGGCGACGTGGATTTCCTCGTTGCCACCGATGCCATCGGCATGGGGCTCAATCTGGATGTGGATCATGTGGCGTTCGCCGGCGTGCGCAAGTTCGACGGGCAAGTGCATCGCGAACTGACCGCGGGTGAGCTCGGCCAGATCGCCGGCCGCGCCGGCCGCCATATGAACGATGGGACGTTCGGCGTGACCGGCGCGGTGGAGGCGCTCTCCTCCGATCTGATCGACCGGCTCGAGACCCACACCTTTGAACCCGTCAAATCGCTGCAGTGGCGCAGCCGCGATCTCGATTTCGCCTCGCTTGACCGCCTGCGCGACAGCTTGCGCGCAGCGCCACGCGAGGGTCGGTTAACCCGCGCGCGCACCGCCGATGACGTGACGGCGCTCGAGACTGTCGGCCACGACCACGAGGTGGCGGGCTTTGCCCAGTCCCGTCAGACGGTGAGCCGGCTGTGGGACGTGTGCCAGATCCCCGACTACCGCAAGATCTCGGCGCAGAACCACGCCGACCTCGTGGCCACGCTCTACAAATTCCTGATGGCCCCGCAGGAACGCATTCCCGAGGACTGGTTTGCCCAGCAGGTGGCGCTGGCCGATCGCACGGACGGAGACATCGACACGCTCGCCAATCGCATCGCCCACATTCGTACCTGGACCTTCGTGTCCAATCGGGTCGATTGGCTGGCCGACCATGAGCACTGGCAGGAGCGCACGCGTGCCATCGAGGATAGCCTGTCGGATGCGCTGCACGAGCAGCTGACCCAGCGTTTCGTGGACCGGCGCACCAGCGCGCTGATGCGTGGCCTTAAGGAGAAGGACGAGCTCTACGCGGAGATCTCTGAGGACGGCGCCGTGCACGTGGAGAAGCATTACGTCGGCCGCCTTCAAGGGTTTCGCTTTTTCCCCGACGCGCAGGCCGAGGGCATTCACGGCAAGGCCGCGCGCAATGCGGCGGCGCACGTGCTCGCCAGAGAGCTCACCATGCGCGTGCGCCGTGTGGTCGCGGCCAAGGCCGATGCCTTCAGGCTCGCGCGCAACGCTGCGATCCTGTGGCGGGAGATGGAGATTGCTCGGCTGGAGCCCGGCGAGGATCCACTCAAGCCCGTGGTCGTCATCGATGCCGATGAGCACCTGCCAGCGACGGAAAAGGAGAAGGTGCGTGAACGCCTCGTTGCCTGGCTCGCCGAACTCGTGCGTGAGCGCTTGAAGCCGCTGGCGGAGATCGACGCCGCTGAGGATATCGCCGGGCTCGCCCGTGGCATCGCCTTTCGCCTCAGGGAGAACTTCGGCGTGCTGCGGCGCGAGAAGGTCGCAGAGGAAATTCGCTCGCTCGACCAACCTGCACGGGCCCAGCTGCGCAAATACGGCGTGCGCTTCGGCGCCTTCAACATCTATTTCCCGGCCATGCTGAAGCCGGCCTCGTCGGAACTGGCGGCCGTGCTGTGGGTGCTCAAGTACGGTGCGGGACGGGGGCTCGACATAAGAGCGATGCCGGAGCTGCCGCGCCCCGGGCTCACCTCCCTTCCCGTCAATGCTGCAATGCCCGACGTCTTCTACGGCGTGACGGGATTTCACGTGTGCGGGCCGCGCGCCGTTCGCATCGACATGCTGGAGCGTCTGGCCGACCTTATCCGCGTGCTCCTGACCTGGCGGGCCGATCCCGCCAAGGGAGCAAACCCGCCCAAGGGTGCCACCGGCGATGGCGGTTTCCGCGCCACGCCAGACATGATGTCGATCCTGGGCTGCTCGGCGGGCGAGCTCGGCAACGTGCTGAAGGCCCTGGGCTTCTGGGCCGAGCGGCGAAAGCTGTTGCCGGCGCCGGCCGATGCCATCGCGCCGCAGGCCGCCACGCCGGCGACGGGCGCCAACGGCTCGGGCGCCGCACCGGCGCCGGCCTCCCCCGCAGAGGCCGCGAGAGAGGGGCAAGCTTCCGAGCCCGCGAGCGATGCTGGCGCGGAGCCGGACGGCGTGGCCGCCCCCGCCGACGCAGCACCTGGCGTCGCGCCGGCTGAGCCGGCGGCCAGCCAGGATCGCCCCGGTGGCGCCCTCAAGACGCCCGAGGAGCACTGGGAGGAGGTGTGGCGACCGAGGCGCAAAGGTCGCACATTTGAAACTGCCTCCGAGCGGCATGGCCAGCAGCGCGCCCGTCAGCCCGACAAGGCACCGGCGCACGAGGTTCACCCCAAGCCCGGCTCACCGGGGGGCAAGCCGCGCGGGAAGCGGCCCGATCGCCGCCGCGGCGGCGATCGGGAGCGGTCGCGTCCGCATCTGCACGCCTCCCCGCCGCCCTCCAAGGCGACGTTCGATCCCGACTCGCCGTTTGCCGCGCTGAGCTCGCTCAAGGCGCAAATGGAGAAGCGCAGCCAGGACTGACGAGACCATTGACGAGCGCACGGGAACATTCCGCGACGGCCGCCGTGCAGCGACTCGACAAGTGGCTGTGGTTTGCGCGCATCGTCAAGTCGCGCACTCTCGCCGCCCAGCTGGTGCAGGACGGCAAGGTGCGCATCAATCGCGCCAGGGTCGCCAAGCCTGCCCAGGCCGTGCGGCCCAACGACGTGCTCACCATCGTCATCCGCGGCAACGTGCAGGTGCTGCGGGTTGTCGCGCCGGGAGCGCGCCGAGGCCCACCGGCGGAGGCACGCCTGCTCTATGAGCCGCTGTCGCCGCCCATCGGGGCAGGACGGGAAGGACGGGCCGAGCCGCTCGCCGGTTCGCCTCGTGCGCTATCGCGCCAACGAGCCCGGCGCGGCCGGTTCGGCGATTATGAGTGACGCCGACGTCGCAGCCGGGCATCCGCACGCGCTTGAGGCTTGCGCCAAGCTGCCTACCTGTGGCACCAGATCGATCGGGGAAGGTCGTTCGCCGCTTGGGCGTCGATCGGGATGGGCCGGCAGACTTCGAACGCGCATGACCTACGTCGTCAACGAGAACTGCATCAAGTGCAAGTTCACGGACTGCGTGGAAGTTTGTCCGGTCGACTGCTTCTACGAAGGCGAGAACATGCTCGTCATCCACCCCGACGAATGCATCGACTGCGGGGTCTGCGAGCCGGAGTGCCCCGTGGATGCGATCAAGCCCGACACCGAGCCGGGGCTTGAGCAGTGGCTGGGGCTCAATCGGCAATACGCCGAGACCTGGCCCAACATCACGGCCAAGAAGGAAGCACCGCCGAACGCGGACGATTTCCGCGACGAAAAGGACAAGTTCAAGAAGTACTTCTCCTCCGAGCCAGGCGCGGGGGACTAGGCTAGCGCCGGGGCGGGCGGCCAGACGCGCTGCTATCCGACCAGGATGGCAATGCGATGCATCGGGTTGGCACCATATCCCCCCGGGTTCCAGTTGCCGGCCACGTGCGGCTGCATGATGCCCCGCTGGTCGGTAGCGCGGCTCCAGATCTCGAAATAGCCGTCGCTCGGCAGCTTCAAGGCGGCCGTCCAGCGCTGCCAATCGTAGCGGTTCTTGGGCGGGCTCAAATTGGTGCGCTGCCAGCTGGCACCGAAATCCATCGACAGGTCCACCGCCCTTACGGCGTAGTCGCCAGCCCAGGCGGCACCCCGCAGCTTGATCTCGCGCGTGTTGGCGCCGAGCCTGGTGCCGTCGGCGGGGTTGGTGATGATCGCCCGCACGGGCATCGATTCCAGATCGGTGAAATTGTTCTCGTTGGCGGCGCTTCCCGGCAACATCGGCCTGATGGGGACGCGATAAGAGGTGCCGCCCATGCCCACCCCGTCGTGCGCCTTGTCGCGCAGCCAGATGCGCGTCAGCCACTTGGCGGAAAGCGAGCCGGGCCAGCCTGGGACGATGAGGCGAACGGGAAAGCCGTGCACTGGCTCCAGCGGCTTGCCGTTCATTCCCCACGCGATCAGGTTGTTTTCGTCCATCAGCTTTCGGATCGGCACGCCGCGCGACAGAACGACCTTGGTCGGATCGCCCGATGGATCGACGTCGGCTCCATAATGGGCGCTAAAGCTGGCCGACGGCTTGAGGCCAGCGGCGCGGATGACGTCGGTCAGGCGGGCGCCCGTCCACTCCGCACACCCCGCGCCGCCATTGGCCCACGGTTCGCCCTCGGTGCTTGGGACGAAATACGAGCGACCGTTGCCAGCGCATTCAAGCAGCAGCCGACGCGTCACCGCGCGCGCCTTGGCCTTTAGCTCACCCAGCGTCAGCTCGAGTGGCTTGTTGACCTCTCCATCGACGGTGATCTTCCATGCGTCGGGCTGCCCAGTCGCCTCGGGAGGATTACCGTTATTGCGGACGAAGAACCGGGACGTGGGCGTGGTGTCGTCATCGAGCAGCGCTTCGGGGGTCTCTGCCACCAGCGGGCTCTCGCTCAACAGGATGAGGTTGGGGTCCTTGCCGGGCCATTGCAGTCGTCGGGCGCGCTTTCCCTCCTGTGCAAGCGCGGCCGGGAGCAGTCCGGCCGGCATGGTTGCAGCGAAGACGATCGGTCCGCCGACCGCCGCCCCCATGGCAGTGAGACCAATCCCTCGCAGAAAGCCGCGCCGCGAGGGCCCCGTCCGGCGACCGAATACGACGGCCTCGGCGCGTTCGGGATCGCTCAGATAGAGTTCGCGCAAGGTACGCTCAATCCTCATGCGGATGCTCTCCTGACGAGCCGTTATCAGCCAACGCGCCGGCTTATTTGCCCGCGCATCGCCGTCATTTCTGCAAATGAGCACGTATGCGAGAGACCTACGCCGAACGAATTGCGTCAAGTGAGCCGGCAGTCCGCCGCGCGCCCTAATGCCGCTCGGGAGGCGCTAAGGCGACTTGGCAGCGCTCTTTTGCGCGGCGCCCTGTCTGCCAGCGCGGCCCTGCCACTTCATGACCAGCCAGCCCACCAGCACGACGAAAGCCGTTGCGGCCACCTGTACGAAATGCTCGGCGATCTTGTAGCTGGTGACGTGTCGCCCGAGCGGGCCAAAGATATAAAGATCGGCAAACTGCTGGAAGTAGGGGTATGTGACGGGGTCCTCGACAATGAGCTGCCCGGCGATCCAGCCGAGCAGGGCCGCACCGGCCCAGACCAGGATCGGAAACTGTCCCAGGATGGCCATAATCAGCGTGGCACCGGCGACGATCAGGGGAATGGACACCAACAGGCCGAAGGCGATGAGCATCGGCTGGCCCCTGGCAGCGGCAGCGATGGCAAGCACGTTGTCGAGGCTCATGACGATGTCGGCAATGGCCACCGTGCGCACCGCCCCCCAAAGCGTTTCGGAGCTTGCCACGCTGTCCTCGCTGGCCTCCTCCTGCACCAACAGCTTGATGGCAATGTAGAGGAGCAGCACGCCGCCGACGAAGCGCAGATAGGGCAGTTCCAGGACGAACTGCAGACCAATCGTGAAGATGACGCGCAGGACCACCGCCGCGGCGGCGCCGAGAATGATGCCCCAGGCGCGCTGCCGCCGCGGCAGCGCGCGGCAGGCGAGCGCGATGACGACGGCGTTGTCGCCGGAGAGCAGAATGTTGATCCAGATGATCTTGAGGATCTGGAGGCCGATCGGACCATAGTCGCCGAGGTGGGAGCTGACGACGGCCAAGGCCTGGTCAGCCAACTCGGACCATGCGACCAGCATCACCCGATCCTCCCTCACTCCCCCAGCGCGCCATCGACCCTATCGGTCAGGCCTGCGCGCTTATAGTGGCAACTCGACAAGGCTGTATTGTTGCAAGATGGTCGCACAGAGAAGTCGCATGGGATCGACCAGAACCCAAGCCGGACCGCTGCGCCCGCCCCTGATCTCCACCTCCTGCGAGGTTGGTGTGCAAGGGTTGCGCGCTCGACAGTCACGCGCCATATGGCATATGGTATGCCAATTCGCCAGTGTTGGCTCGCCGCAGGCCGGCTGACCAAACAGCCTGGCCTTGAGCAGGAAAACACGCCAGGCTCGCGAGCATGAATGACACCTCCAAGGGCGGCGGCTCACCGATGCGCCGACGCTCGATCCATCCGGGCTCAGGCCGGCGCAAGGCGGCGCCGTTTCCGCGCGGTCGGGTGCTGCGCCAGGAGGAGGCGGCTGCGGTCAAGGCGCTGTTGGGGGACGCGCCGCGCGAGAAAGCGCTGCTCATCGAATATCTGCACCTCATTCAGGACCGTGAGGGCTGCCTGTGGGAAGGCCACTTGCAAGCGCTGGCGGAGGAACTGCGCATGCCGATGGCGCAGGTCTTTGAGGTTGCGACTTTCTATGCCCACTTCGACGTGGTGGGCGCGGGAGAAGAGCGCCCGCCGAAGGTGACGGTGCGCGTGTGCGACAGCCTGAGCTGTGCGCTGGCCGGCGGTGATGCGCTCATCGGCGCGCTACAAGCGGCCAAGCTGCCGGGCGTACGTGTGCTGCGCGCCCCTTGCATCGGGTCCTGCCATACGGCGCCGGCGGCCGAAGTGGGGCACCGGCACGTCGATCATGCGACCGCCACCAAGGTCACGGAGCTGGCCCAGCTGGGCGAGGTGCATGCGCAGGTTCCAGCCTACCAAACCTACGAGGCCTATGCCCAGGCTGGAGGCTATAGCGTGCTGCGCGCCTGCCTGTCGGGGGCGCGCAAGGTCGAAGACGTGATCGCGGCGCTGTCGGATGGCGGCCTGCGTGGCCTTGGCGGTGCAGGATTTCCGACCGGGCGCAAGTGGGCGCTGGTGCGGAGCGAACGGGCACCGCGGCTGATGGCCGTCAACGGTGACGAGGGCGAGCCCGGCACCTTCAAGGACCGCGTCTATCTGGAGAGGGAGCCGCACAAGTTTTTGGAGGGCATGGCGATCGCGGCGTGGGCGGTGGAGGCCGGCGAGGTGTTTGTCTATATCCGCGATGAATATCCCGCGGTGCTCAAGATCCTCAAGGCCGAGCTGCCAAAGCTGCAAGCGGCAGGCCTGCTCGCGCACACCAAGGTGCACGTGCGGCGCGGGGCGGGTGCCTACATCTGCGGTGAAGAAAGCGCGATGATCGAATCGATCGAGGGCAAGCGCGGCTATCCGCGCCACCGTCCGCCCTATGTTGCGCAAGTGGGCCTGTTCGGCAGGCCAACGCTCGTCAACAACATCGAGACGCTCTACTGGGTGCCGGCGATCCTGGAGAAGGGTGCGGCGTGGTTTGCCGGCCAAGGCAAGAACGGCGCCAAGGGTCTGCGCTCCTACTCCGTCTCAGGGCGCGTTAAGACGCCCGGTGTCGTGCTGGCGGCGGCAGGCTCCACGTGTCGCGATCTCATCGCCTCGTGCGGCGGCATGGCCGAGGGTCACCACTTCAAGGGCTATCTGCCGGGCGGCGCTTCGGGAGGCATCCTGCCCGCGTACATGGCCGACATCCCGCTCGACTTCGGACAGCTGGAAAAGCACGGCTGTTTCGTCGGCAGCCACGCCGTCGTGATCTTATCGCACAAGGATGACATGAAGGCGGTGGCGCTCAACCTCATGCGCTTCTTCGCCGACGAAAGCTGCGGTCAATGCACGCCCTGCCGCAACGGCACGGAGAAGGCGGTAACGCTCATGAGCGCAACTAGCTGGAATGAGGGACTATTCGCCGATCTGTCGCAGGTGATGGCCGATGCGTCCATCTGCGGCTTGGGTCAAGCTGCTCCCAACCCGATCAAGTGCGTGTTCAAGTATTTCCCGGAGGACTTGCGATGAGGCCCGCCCGCTAATTCTGTGCGACGAAATCCGTGGACGGAGGAGAAATGAGCAAGCTCCCGCAGGCGGTCGCCACCGTGCAGGTCGACAACGAGCGCGTGCGCGTCACCGAGTGGCGCTTCGCGCCGGGCGCCGAGACCGGCGAACACGTGCACCAGATGGATTATGTCGTGGTGCCGCTGGCCGACGGGCGGCTCAAACTTGTGTCGCCCACGGGCGAGGAGAGCTTTGCCCAATTGCGGCACGGCGTCTCCTACGCGCGCAAGGCCGGTGTGCACCACAACGTCATCAACGCCAACACCTTCGAATTCGCTTTCATCGAGATCGAACTGAAGAACGAGAGCCATGCCTGAAAAGATCACGTTCACGCTTGACGGTCGCGAGGTCGAGGCGGAGCCTGACGAGACCCTCTGGCAAGTCGCGCAGCGGTATGGGACGAACATCCCCCATCTGTGCTGGCATCCAGCGCCCGGGTATCGCGCCGACGGCAATTGTCGCGCGTGCATGGTGGAAGTGGAGGGGGAACGCGTGCTGGCGGCCTCCTGCCAGCGCAAGGCCGCACCCGGAATGAAGGTCAAGACCGCAAGCGAGCGGGCCCGCAAGTCGCGCCAGATGGTGTTCGAGCTCCTCCTGGCCGATCAGCCGCAACGAAAGGAAAGCCACGACCCCGCGTCCAAGTTCTGGGGCTGGGTCGACGCCATGAACGTGACGCCGGTGAGCCGGTTCCCGAAGGATCAACGCCCGCCGGCCGATCCCACGCATTCCGCCATCGCCGTCAATCTCGATGCGTGCATCAACTGCGGCCTGTGCGTGCGCGCTTGCCGCGAGGTGCAGGCCAACGACGTCATCGGCATGGCCTATCGCGGCCACGGTGCCAAGGTGGTGTTCGACTTCGATGAGGGCATGGGCCGCTCGACCTGCGTGGCCTGCGGCGAGTGCGTGCAAGTGTGCCCGACCGGCGCGCTGATGGAGAAGGGCCTGCTCGACGGTGCCGGCAGGCGCGTCAATTACGAGACGCGCTCGGTCGACACGCTCTGCCCCTACTGCGGCGTTGGCTGCCAGACCAAGGTACACGTCAAGGATGAGAAGATCCTCTACGTCGATGGTCGCGATGGACCAGCCAACGCCAACCGCCTTTGCGTCAAGGGCCGGTTCGGGTTCGACTATGTGCACCATCCCGATCGACTGCGGCGGCCGCTCATCCGCCGCGATGGCGTCGGCAAAGACGCCACTTTGCAGATCCGGCGCGAGGACATGCTGCAATACTTCCGCGAGGCGAGCTGGGAGGAGGCCCTCACCAAGGCGGCGCTTGGCCTGAAGGCCATCCACAGTCGCGACGGCGGCAAGGCGATCGCTGGCTTCGGCTCGGCCAAGGGCTCCAACGAGGAGGCCTATCTCTTTCAGAAGCTGATCCGCCAAGGCTTCGGCACCAACAACGTCGATCACTGCACCCGGCTGTGCCATGCCTCGTCCGTCGCGGCGCTGATGGAGGGCCTCAACTCCGGCGCGGTGACCGCGCCGTTCACGGCCGCCAAGGACGCGGACTGCATCATCGTGATCGGGGCGCGGCCGACCGAGAACCATCCAGTGGCCGCGACCTTCCTTAAGAATGCCGCTGCGCGGGGCGCCAAACTCATCGTTATGGATCCGCGCGGCCATTCCCAAGGCTTGGCGCGCTATGCCAGCCACATTCTGCAATTCAAGCCTGGGCGCGACGTGGCGCTGCTCAACGCCATGCTCAACGTCATCATCGCCGAAGGCATGGTCGACATTCAATACGTCCAGGCGCACACGGAAGGCTTCGCGAGCCTCAAGGCCAAGGTGGCGGATTTTACGCCCGAGAAGATGGAGCCGGTCTGCGGGATTGCCGCCTCAACCATTCGCGAGGTGGCGCGCCTCTATGCCCGCTCGGAGCGCTCCATCGTCTTCTGGGGCATGGGCATTTCGCAACACACGCACGGCACCGACAACGCACGCTGCCTGATCGCCTTGGCGCTTGTCACGGGCCAGCTCGGGCGGCCGGGCACGGGCCTGCACCCGTTGCGCGGTCAAAACAATGTGCAGGGCGCCTCCGACGCGGGGCTCATCCCGATGGTGTTTCCCGATTACAAATCGGTCGAGGACCCTGCGGTACGCGCGAGCTACGAAACGTTCTGGGGCGTCGAGCTGCCACCCAACAAGGGTCTGACGGTGGTCGAGATCATGCACGCCGTCAAGGACGACATTATCAAGGGCATGTACATCATGGGCGAGAACCCCGCGATGTCCGATCCCGACGTCAGTCATGCACGCGAGGCGCTGGCCAAGTTGGAACACCTCGTGGTGCAGGACCTTTTCCTTACCGAGACGGCTTGGCACGCCGACGTCATCCTGCCGGCATCCGCGCATGCGGAGAAATCGGGCACGTTCACCAACACCAACCGTCAGGTGCAGATCTCCAGGCCCGTGATCAATCCGCCCGGCGAGGCGCGGCAGGATTGGGAGCTGATCCAGGAGATCGCGCAGCGCATCGGTCTAACTTGGGCCTACCGGGACGTGGCGGAGGTCTTCGGCGAGATGACCCAGGTGATGCCCTCCCTCAACAACATCACCTGGGAGCGGCTGGTGCGCGAGGACGCCGTTACCTATCCGTGCGATGCCCCTGACAAACCCGGTAACGAGATCATCTTTGCGAATTCGTTCCCCACCGCGTCGGGCCGAGCCAAGATCGTACCCGCCGACCTCTTGCCCCCCGACGAGCTGCCGGATGCGGAGTATCCGCTGGTACTGACCACCGGGCGGCTCTTGGAGCACTGGCATACGGGCTCGATGACGCGGCGTGCCTCCAATCTCGATACGCTGGAGCCGGAGGCCATCGCCGGCCTCAACCCGCGCGACATGGAACGGCTCGGCCTCGAAGCCGGCGCTGTCATTCGCGTGTCGACCCGGCGCGGCGAGGTGGTGCTGAATGCACGCGCCGATCGCGACGTGGCAGAGGGTATGGTGTTCATCCCGTTCTGCTTCGCCGAGGCTGCCGCCAACCTGCTCACCAACCCGCAGCTCGATCCGATGGGCAAGATCCCGGAGTTCAAGTTCTGCGCTTGCAAGGTGGAACAGGCGGAGATGATGGCTGCCGCGGAGTGACCTGAGAGCAACAAGCTCGGCGCCGTCCAGCGCTAGCGCAAGGCGTCGCAAATCTCAGGCTGTCAGCCGGGCCCTCACATTGAGCCTAGCCGTCGTGCGGAGGAAGCATATGCACGAGCCCGCGAGTGCGGTTATGCTGCCCACGGCAGGCGAGAGTGGGTGGAGGCACGTCGATGAAGTTCGGCATTTTCTACGAGCTGCAAATGCCGCGGCCCTGGCAGCAGGACAGCGAGCTCAAGCTCTATCAAAACGCGCTGGCGCAGGTGGAGCTCGCCGATCGCACCGGCTACGACTACGCGTGGATGGTTGAGCACCACTTCCTGGAAGAATACTCCCACTGCCCATCGCCAGAGTCGTTCCTGGCCGCCGCCAGTCAGCGCACCAAGCACATTCGCCTGGGTCACGGCATTTTCCAGCTCACCACCAATCATCCCATCCGCGTCGCCGAGCGCGTGGCCGTGCTCGACCTCTTGAGCAACGGGCGTGTCGAGTTCGGCATGGGTGAGAGCGCCTCCATCACCGAGCTTGAGCCGTTCGAGCGCACCATGGAGAACAAGCGCGCCGTGTTCGACGAGGCCGTGCAAGCGATCTTCCCGATGTTTGCGGACGGCGCCAGCGAGCACCACGGCAAATACTTTCAATATCCGCTGCGGCGTGTGCTGCCCAAGCCCGTGCAGAAGCCGCATCCCCCGATCTGGATGGCGTGTTCACAGCTCGATACCATCGAACGGGCTGGGCGCTGCGGCATGGGCGCCCTCGGGTTCCAGTTCGTCAGCGCCGACGCGGCGCACGCCTGGGTGCATGCCTATTACAATGCGATCACCAAGCGTCTGACGAAGCTTGCCCACTACACGATCAATCCCAACATTGCACTCGTCAGCTTCTTCATGTGCGCCAAGACCGATGAAGAGGCGCGCAAGCGTGCTGACGGAGCAACGTTCTTCCAGTTCGCGCTGCGCTTTTACGGCGCCTCGAGCGACCGCAAGCGACCAGCGCCGGGAACGGTCAACATGTGGGATGAGTACAACGCCTGGAAACGCGCCAATCCGGATGCCCAGGAAGCGGCCCTGCGCGGCGGCCTCATCGGTTCGCCGCAGACGCTGCGCCGCAAGCTTGCCAAGTTCGAGACGTCCCACATCGATCAGGTCATCTTGCTGAACCAGGCCGGCAAGAACTCCCACGAGCACATCTGCGAGTCGCTTGAGTTGTTCGCCAAGGAGGTGATGCCGGAATTCCAGGGTCATCACCGCGCGCACGAGGCCTGGAAAGCCAAGGTCATGAACCGCGAGATCGAGCTTGAGGAAATCGAGACCGCCGCGTTCAAGGATCGCTACGGAACGCGGGCAATGCCCGTGAGCGTCAAGCCGCAGAAGAGCCACACCGCCAGCTGAGCGGGCAAGGCCTGCCGTAACGAGGCCCACCCCGTCGAGCGCACGGGGCCCTTCCGCGACCCCAACTCAGCGCCCGGGCAAGTTCGTTTGTTCCCCGCGCGAGCGCTCTGGCGTATCGGCGGTGCTGCATGGGCTGATGTTCGCTGCCATGAGGGCGGTTGCCCCCTGACGCGTTGCGCACCTAACATTCACCGCGACGGTGCACTGCGAGCGTGTCTCTTCTTCCGCAGCCGGGTGCGCCAAATTTTTTTGCTTTCACGCGGCCATTGGCTAGGTCATGCTGCGCCCTTGAGACAACGCGCATCTTGATGGCGTGGGCGCGGTGCGGACGGTTGCGCCCCGGCCAAGAGCAAAGCGGCGACAATGGGTGGCAAGGACCTGCTCTCGCTAGCGGGCAAGGTCGCACTGGTGACCGGTGCCTCGTCGGGTTTTGGGCGGCATTTTGCGCGCGTCTTGGCCAGCGCCGGCGCGAAGGTCGCATTGGCCGCCAGGCGCATGGAAGCGTTGCAGCGGCTGGCGGCCGAGATCAAAGCGGACGGCGGCGAAGCTGCCGCCGTCGCCATGGACGTCACCGACCGCGCATCGGTTGCGCTTGCCGTCGAGGAGGCCGAGGCGGCGTTGGGGCCGCTGTCGATTCTCGTCAACAACGCCGGCATCCCCTCAAGCTCCTACTTCACGCGGATGAGCGAGGCGGAATGGCGCGCGGTGATGGCGGTCAATCTCGACGGCGTGTTCCGCGTCGGGCAGGAAGCGGCGCGACGGATGGTAGCAGCCGGCCAGGGTGGGTCGATCATCAACATCGCCTCGATCCTGGCGTTTGGCGCCATCAAGACGCTTTCGGCCTACTCGGCCTCCAAAGCGGCCATTGTCAGCCTGACGCAGTCCATGGCGTTGGAGCTGGCGCGCGACCGCGTGCGGGTCAACGCGCTAGCGCCGGGCTATTTCGCCACGGAATTCAACGAGGCTTATCTGGCGAGCGACGCGGGCAAGCGCATGATGGCGCGCGTGCCGATGGGTCGGGCCGGCGCCGTCAATGAGCTCGACGGCCCCTTGCTCCTGCTTGCTGGCGATGCGAGCGCCTTCATGACCGGGAGCGTTCTGACCGTGGATGGCGGGCATCTGTTGGTCATGGGTTGAGCCCGACCGAGACCCTCCTTGCCGCGGCCGATCCAACCCGGCGTCGCCAGCCCTGGATATCGGGGGCAAGGCTTTGTATGACCGAGGATTGCGAGCAAGGGCATAGCCAATGATCAGCGACAGACCGGAGCTGCGCAAGCGCCCCGCCAATTTCGTGCAACTGAACCCGGCGAGCTTTCTCGCGCGGGCTGCGGCGTTCTTCGGCGATCGCGTGGGGGTGATCCATGGCGAGCGCCGCTTCACCAACCGCCAATTCTACGCACGGGCCCGGCAGCTGGCACACGCGCTAAGCAAGGCAGGTGTTAAGCACGCCGACACGGTGGCGATCCTTGCCGCCAACACCCCGGCGATGCTGGAGGCACACTTCGCGGCACCAATGATCGGCGCGGTGCTGAACCCGATCAACACCCGCCTCGATGGACCGCTCATCGCCTTCTGCCTCGAGCACGGTGGGGCCAAGGTGCTGCTGGCCGACCGGGAGTTTCATGCCACCGTGGCACCAGCCCTCGAGCGGCTGGGGCGCAAGCGTCCCATCGTCATCGACATTGCCGACGCCGAGATGCAAGGAGCAGCCAACTTCGGGGAGGTCGAGTACGAGAGCTTCATCGCCTCGGGCGATGCCGCGTTCGCCTACCCCGGCGTTGCCGACGAATGGGATGATATCTGCCTGCTCTACACCTCGGGCACCACGGGCAATCCCAAGGGAGCCGTCTATAGCCATCGCGGCGCCTACCTGGGGGCGCTCGCCAACGCCCTCACGTTCAAGCTCGATCATGAGAGCCGCTATCTGTGGACGCTGCCGATGTTCCACTGCTCGGGATGGACGTTCACGTGGGCCGTCACGGCTGCTGCGGGCACCCACGTTTGCCTCCGCAAGGTGGAAGCCAAGCGTATCTTCGATGCCATCGTGGAGCACGGCATCACGCACATGTGCGGCGCACCGATCGTGCTCAACATGCTGGTGCACGCTCCCGCCGACGCCAAGCGCTCACTGCCGGTGCGCACCAAAGTGGCGACCGGCGGAGCGGCACCCCCGGCTATTGTCATTGAGCGGATGGAGGCTCTGGGCTTTGAGGTGATGCACCTCTATGGCACCACAGAGAGCTATGGGCCCTCCACCTACTGTCCGCCGATGCCGGAATGGGCAGACCTGCCGGCACCGGAACGGTATGCGCGGATGGCGCGGCAGGGGATTGCCAATCCCGTCATCGAGCACTTGATGGTGGCCAATCCCGCGACGCTCGATCCGGTGCCGCGAGACGGCGTTACGCTGGGCGAGGTCATGGTATCGGGCAATACGCTGATGAAGGGTTATCTGAAAAACGAAGCTGCAACCGATGCGGCCTTCGCCGGCGGCGCCTATCACTCGGGCGATCTTGCGACATGGCATGACGATGGCAGCATCGAAGTGAAGGATCGCTCCAAGGACATCATCATCTCCGGTGGCGAGAACATCTCCAGCATCGAAGTCGAGCAGGCGATCGCCGCCCACCCGGCTGTGCTCGAATGCGCGGTCATCGGGATCCCGCACCCGCACTGGGGGGAGCGGCCGAAGGCATTCGTCACGCTCAACGAGGGCGCCGCGGCGACCGCGGAGGAGATCATCGCGTTCTGCCGGGAGCGCCTCGCGCACTACAAGTGCCCGGATTCGATCGAGTTCGGACCGCTGCCGAAGACATCGACCGGCAAGACCCAGAAGTTCGTGCTGCGCCAGCGTGAGCGGGCAGACCAGGACATGCGGCCAGGCGGCGTGTAACACCCCGGAACCGGCCAGGAACCCGGCGAGCGCGAGCAGTTCAGCGCCGGCGAACGCGGGCTGAATCGCGGCGAGCGCGGCGGATGAGACAGCAATGGTCACCAGGCGCCTCCCGGCCGGGCTGAGACCCGGGAGACTGGGCAGCCAGCCAGGCCGCATAAGGAACCCCTGTCACGAGCCGCTGCCTCTGTCCTATCGATCGGAGT